>NZ_JAAAFV010000021.1:80558-245898 GCF_019352915.1 Pseudomonas sp. Xaverov 259
CTCGTTCCCACGCTCTGCGTGGGAATGCCTCTTCTGACGCTCTGCGTCAGGCTTCGGGACGCGGAGCGTCCAGGGTTGCGTTCCCACGCGGAGCGTGGGAACGATCGGTACGCGAGGCGTGGGGACGATCGGCAATGCTGACCAGGCGCGGTATGAGGCCAAGCACACCCGGCGCAATCGGATTGTGGAGGCTGCGGCCCGCTAGGTGATCGTTCCCACGCTCCGCGTGGGAATGCCTCTTCTGACGCTCTGCGTCAGGCTTCGGGACGCGGAGCGTCCAGGGCTGCATTCCCACGCGGAGCGTGGGAACGATCGGCAAAAAAAAGGCCACCCGAAGGTGGCCTTTCAAAACTAAAGAAAGAGAGTTGTTACTTACACCGCCGCAACGGGACGCATGTAAGAGATCGGTGCGGTGCTGGCATCTTCGAAGGTCACGACTTCCCAAGCGTCTGTCTGCTCAATCAACTTGCGCAGCAGCTGGTTGTTAAGGGCGTGGCCCGACTTGAAGCCTTTGAACTCGCCTATCAGGCTATTGCCCAGCAGGTAGAGGTCACCGATTGCATCGAGGATCTTGTGCTTCACGAATTCGTCTTCATAGCGAAGGCCGTCTTCGTTCAGTACACCATCCGCGTCGACCACAATGGCGTTTTCAACGCTGCCGCCGAGTGCGAGGTTGTGCTTGCGCAGGTACTCGATGTCACTCATGAAACCAAAGGTACGGGCGCGGCTGACTTCTTTTACGAACGAAGTGCTGGAAAAATCCACGCTTGCACTTTGGGTGCGGTCACGGAATACCGGGTGATCGAAATCGATCTCAAAGCTCACTTTAAAGCCTTCGAACGGGACGAAGGTGGCGCGCTTGTCGCCGTCTTCTACTGTCACTTCCCGCAGAATGCGAATGAACTTCTTGGCTGCGTCCTGTTCTTCCAGGCCGGCAGATTGAATCAAGAATACGAAGGGTCCAGCGCTGCCATCCATGATGGGGACTTCGGACGCGGAGAGCTCGACGTAGGCGTTATCGATGCCCAGGCCAGCCATGGCCGAGAGCAAGTGCTCCACCGTGTCCACTTTGACGTCACCGTTGACCAACGTGGTCGACATCGTGGTTTCGCCAACATTTTCCGCGCGAGCAGGAATCTGCACCACAGGGTCCAGGTCGGCACGAACAAACACGATGCCGGTGTCGACAGGTGCGGGCTTGAGGGTCAGGTATACCTTCTCCCCGGAGTGCAGACCTACACCTGTGGCACGGATAATATTCTTCAGGGTGCGTTGTTTAATCATGGCTTGGACCGCTTCAGCGCAAATTGCGAACTGGTATCAACAAAGGCTGGCGATAATAACAGACCAGACCTTTGCTGAACACCAATCACCTTCATAGCCCTGATACATTCCATTAATCGGCCTGACGACGCAAGAATGCCGGGATGTCCAGATAGTCCAGATCATCTTGCGGATTCAGGCTACGGGACGCCGCTGCACCGGCCTGCGCCTGGTTGCGCATCACGGTCGGACGGTCCAGGTCACGATAGTTCACAGACGGCAGTTCCTGGCGCGCAGGCGCTGGAGCGGCAGCTTGCTGGCTGGCGTGGCTGTTGTGGCTGGTATGAACGGTATTGTCGATGACCTTCACAGGCTTCTCGATTTTTGCGCCCAGGCCGGTAGCAACCACGGTCACGTGCAGTTCATCGCGCATGTCCGGATCGATAACGGTACCGACTTTGACCATCGCGTGCTCGGAAGCGAAGGCTTCGATGATGCTACCCACGTCGGAGTACTCACCCAGAGACAGGTCAGGACCGGCGGTGATGTTCACCAGGATGCCGCGTGCACCTTGCAGGTTCACGTCTTCGAGCAATGGGTTGCGGATCGCCGCTTCAGTGGCTTCGCGTGCACGGTTCGGACCGCTGGCGCAGCCAGTGCCCATCATCGCCATGCCCATTTCGCTCATCACGGTACGCACGTCGGCAAAGTCGACGTTGATCATGCCTGGGCGCTTGATGATATCGGAGATACCGCGAACGGCACCGGCCAGTACATCGTCAGCCTTGGCGAACGCCGACAGCAGGCTGGCGTCTTTACCCAGGATGGTCAGCAGCTTCTCGTTGGGAATGGTGATCAACGAGTCGACGCTTTCAGACAGCAGACGGATACCTTCGTCGGCGATCTGCATACGCTTGCGACCTTCGAACGGGAACGGACGCGTCACGACAGCAACGGTAAGAATCCCCATTTCCTTGGCCACTTCGGCAATGATCGGGGCCGCACCGGTACCGGTACCGCCGCCCATGCCGGTGGTGATGAACACCATGTTGGTGCCTTGCAGCACTTCAGCAATACGCTCGCGGTCTTCCAGCGCGGCTTGACGGCCGACTTCCGGGTTGGCGCCAGCGCCGAGGCCCTTGGTCACGGCTGTGCCCAATTGCAGGATGGTCCGCGCGCCGATGCTTTTCAGCGCCTGGGCATCAGTGTTGGCGCAGATGAATTCAACGCCTTCAATGTTGCTCTTGACCATGTGATTGACAGCGTTGCCGCCGCCACCGCCAACACCGATTACTTTGATAACCGGGCTTGCGGGGATGTTGTCTACGAGTTCGAACATGTTCCCTCTCCTTTCATTTTCTCTAGTTTTTTCGCCTACTGCTTACTGCGGTGTTGCGGTAAATCTTTAGAAATTGCCTTTTACCCAAGCCTGCAACCGCTCGAACAACGGTGCTTTCGCTTCGTCATCGTTGTTGCGGTAGCTGTCACGGATGCTCGGGCCCGACAGGGAAATGCCGTCGGTCTGCTTTTGCAGCCCGTACAACAGCAAGCCCACACCGGTGGAATAAATCGGGTTGCGCACTACGTCGCCCAGGCCCTTGACGCCATGGGGCACGCCCAGGCGCACCGGCATGTGGAAGATTTCCTCGGCCAGTTCGACCGCGCCTTCCATCTTCGAGGTGCCACCGGTCAGCACAATGCCGGCCGGGATCAAATCTTCGTAGCCGCTGCGGCGCAGTTCAGCCTGGATCAGGGTGAACAGCTCGTCGTAGCGTGGCTCGACCACTTCGGCCAGGGCCTGGCGCGACAGCTCGCGCGGTGGACGGTCGCCCACGCTCGGCACTTTGATGGTCTCGCCGGCACCGGCCAGTTTGGCCAGGGCGCAGGCGTAGCGGATCTTGATTTCTTCGGCGTACTGGGTCGGTGTCCGCAGCGCCATGGCGATGTCGTTGGTGACCTGATCGCCCGCAATCGGGATCACAGCGGTGTGACGGATCGCACCCTCGGTGAAGATCGCGATGTCGGTGGTGCCGCCGCCGATGTCGACCAGGCACACGCCCAGCTCTTTTTCGTCGTCGGTGAGTACCGAGTAGGCCGAGGCCAACTGCTCAAGAATAATGTCGTCGATTTCCAGGCCGCAGCGGCGCACGCATTTTTCAATGTTCTGTGCAGCGTTGACGGCGCAGGTCACCACGTGGACCTTGGCTTCCAGGCGCACGCCCGACATGCCCAGCGGCTCACGCACGCCTTCCTGGTTGTCGATCACGTAGTCCTGCGGCAGGGTGTGCAGCACGCGCTGGTCAGCCGGGATCGCCACGGCCTGAGCGGCGTCGAGTACGCGCTCAAGGTCGGCCGAGCTGACTTCACGGTCGCGGATCGCCACGATGCCGTGGGAGTTCAGGCTGCGGATATGGTTGCCGGCCACGCCGACGAACGCCGAGTGAATCCGGCAACCGGCCATCAGCTGCGCTTCTTCGATGGCGCGCTGGATCGACTGCACGGTGGACTCGATGTTCACCACCACGCCCTTCTTCAGGCCCCGGGACGGATGCGTGCCGATACCGACGATTTCGATCACACCGTCTTCCCCGACCTCGCCGACCAGCGCCACCACTTTGGAGGTGCCGATATCGAGACCGACGATCATTTTTCCGCTTTGCACGTTTGCCATGGGTCCTGCCTCTTCTTAATTCTTCGCGACAGCGGGTTTGGCTGTCGTCGGCGCAGCTGGTTCACGCCAGCCGACGGCCAGGCCGTTGGCGTAACGCAGGTCGACGCTCGCAATGTTCGTAATCTGTTCTTTCAAGGTCTTGTCATAGATGGCAATAAAGCGGCGCATCTTTTCCACCAAGCGGTCGCGTCCCAGCAACAACTCGATGCCCGGGCCGGAACTGCCTGCCCCGGTGGTCAAAAACCAGCTGCCCCGCTCACGCAATTCCAGGCGTGCGATGGAGAAACCCAGTGGCCGCAGCATCTGGCTCAGCGCCTGGTACTGCTGCATCACTTGCTGCTGCGCCCGCTGCGGCCCGAAGAGCTGCGGCAGGTGCTCATAGTTGGCCACTTCACGCGGCGCAAACGCCTGGCCCTGGTTGTTCAACAGCGCGCCATCACCCCAACGGGCCACGGGCAGTTGTTCTTCCAGGCGAATCGTCACCTGGTCCGGCCATACACGGCGGACTTCGGCGTGGGCGATCCACGGCATCTGTTCCAGCTCTGCGCGCATACCGGCCAGGTCGATGGTAAAAAAGCTCGCCGCCAGGTACGGGCCGATGCGCTGCTGTACCGCTTGCTGGCTGATGTAGCTCAAGTCGCCCTGCACGCTGATCTTGGTGATCGGCCGGTCGGCATACGGCAACAGGCGTTGTGCGCCCTCGTAAGTGCCGAAGCCCAACGCCACCAGCAACACCGGCCAGAACAGCGCTTTGAGAAAACCAAAGTTGGCTTTCGGCAGGCGCGCCGACATCGGCTCTTTAGCCACCATTCGGCTGGCACCTCGGGGCACCGGCTTGCGGCTGGGCACTGGAGGTTGCTGATGACGAAGCGATGCGCCGTTCATGGGGTTAGCCTCTTGGCTCAATGCTTGCGGCCAGGATCGCCAGCACCAACTGCTGGAAGTCCAGACCGGCAGCACGGGCTGCCATAGGTACCAGGCTGTGATCGGTCATGCCCGGAGCGGTGTTGACTTCAAGGAACCAGAAATTCCCTTGGTCATCCTGCATCACGTCTGCCCGCGCCCAACCGGCGATACCCAGTGCCTCACAGGCTTTCGCCGTGAGGTCCATCAATTCCTGTTCCTTGGTTGCGTCGAGGCCACACGGGATCCGGTACTGAGTATCGGAAGCCACGTACTTGGCGTCGTAGTCGTAAAAGGTGTGGGGCGTGCCCAATGCGATAGGTGGCAATACCTGGCCACGCAGGGTGGCGATGGTGTACTCGGGACCTTGGATCCACTGTTCCACCAACACTTGCGAATCATAGGTACTTGCCGCTTTCCATGCGTCGATCAATTCAGCGGCCGAGTTCACTTTGGCCATGCCGATACTGGAGCCTTCATGGGCAGGTTTGACGATCAAAGGCAGGCCCAGTTCCTTGGCTGCAGAAATACAATCGTCTTCGCTGCACAGCACGCTGTGACGCGGGGTTGGAATACCCAGGCTGTGCCACACCTGCTTGGTGCGCAACTTGTCCATGGCCAGTGCCGACGCGAGGATGCCGCTGCCGGTATAAGGAATGCCCAGGCACTCCAGCAAACCCTGCATGCTGCCGTCTTCACCGCCACGGCCGTGCAGGATGATGAAGGCACGGTCGATCTTCTCGGCTTGCAAGCGGGCGAGGAAGTCGTCGCCCACATCGATACCGAATGCATTTACGCCAGCGCTTTGCAGCGCCTCGAGCACGGCATTGCCGGACTTGAGCGAGACTTCGCGCTCAGCGCTTTTACCGCCGAACAACACGGCCACGCGGCCGAAGTCGGCAGGCGTGATGGTCGAGAACAGGGCGTCGTAATGCGTGATCATTTCGACTTCCCCTTTGCCGCCGCAAACAGCGGGCTGGCGAGCAGCTTGGGCGCAAGGCCACCGATATCACCGGCGCCCTGGCACAGCAGGATGTCACCGGCACGCAGCAGCGGTTTGACGATCGGCGCCAGGTCCACACCGCGCTCGATGTAGATCGGGTCCAACTGGCCACGCTGACGGATGCTGTTGCACAGCTTGCGGCTGTCGGCGCCCGGAATCGGCTCTTCACCGGCCGGGTAAACTTCCATCAGCAGCAGCACGTTGGCATCAGCCAATACATTCACAAAGTCGTCGTACAGGTCGCGGGTGCGGCTGTAGCGGTGCGGCTGGTAAACCATCACCAGGCGGCGCTCCGGCCAGCCACCGCGCACGGCTTTGATCACCGCAGCCACTTCGGTCGGGTGGTGACCGTAGTCGTCCACCAGCATCACGTCGCCGCCGTCTACCGGCAGTTGGCCGTAGACCTGGAAGCGCCGACCCACACCGGCAAAACGCGACAGGCCTTCGACGATGGCCTCATCGCTGACGCCTTCATCGGAAGCAATGCAGATGGTCGCCAGCGAGTTGAGCACGTTGTGGTTGCCCGGCATGTTCACCGACACGTCCAACGGCTCGCGGTCAGGACGCAGCACGGTAAAGAAGGTTTGCATGCCTTCCTGGCGCACATTGATCGCGCGTACGTCGGCGTCTTCGCTGAAGCCGTAGGTCACGGTTGGGCGTTTGACCGATGGCAGGATTTCACGCACCACCGGATCGTCCAGGCATACCACTGCCAAACCGTAGAACGGCAGGTTGTGCAGGAACTCGACGAAGGTTTTCTTCAACTTGTTGAAGTCACCGTCGTAGGTGGCCATGTGGTCTTCGTCGATGTTGGTAACCACAGCGACCAACGGTTGCAGGTGCAGGAAGCTCGCGTCGCTTTCATCGGCTTCGGCGATCAGGTACCGGCTGGTGCCGAGCTGGGCATTGGTGCCGGCTGCATTCAGGCGGCCACCAATCACGAAGGTCGGGTCCAGGCCACCGGCGGCGAACACCGAGGCGATCAGGCTGGTGGTGGTGGTTTTGCCGTGCGTACCGGCGACGGCAATGCCGTGGCGATAGCGCATCAGCTCAGCCAGCATTTCGGCACGTGGCACCACTGGAATACGGCGCTCAAGGGCGGTGGCCACTTCCGGGTTGGAGGTGTTCACGGCGCTGGACACTACCAGCACGTCAGCCTCGGCGGCGTTCTCGGCGCGGTGGCCGATAAAGATCTGTGCGCCGAAGGTTTTCAGGCGATCGGTCACCGGCGACTCTTTCAAGTCCGAGCCGGACACCTGATAGCCCAGGTTCAGCAGTACTTCGGCAATCCCGCACATGCCCACACCACCGATGCCGACGAAGTGGATACGACGGATGCGGCGCATTTCCGGCTGCGGCATGGCTTTCTGATTCTCAACCATGGGCCACCTCCAGGCAGATATCGACCACGGTGCGGGTTGCGTCAGGTTTGGCCAGGCGGCTTGCGGTGCTCGCCATGCTGTTGAGTCGTTCCGGTTGCATCAAAACCTCGGTCAGGCGTGCGGCCAAATCGGCGGCGCCAGTCGTTCTTTGCGGCAGCAGGAAGGCAGCGCCCTCCCCGGCCAAATATTCGGCGTTGCGGGTCTGGTGATCGTCGATGGCGTGGGGCAAAGGCACCAGCAAGGACGGCAGACCGGCGGCGGCCAGTTCACTGACGGTCAGCGCACCAGCGCGGCAGACCACCAGGTCGGCCCAGCCATAGGCATGGGCCATGTCTTTGATGAAAGGCTGTACGTTCGCCTCGACACCGGCCTCGCGATAGCGGGCAGCGGTGATTTCATCGTGGTTTTTACCGGCCTGGTGAAACACCTCGGGACGCAGGTCCACGGGTAGCAGCGCCAGGGCTTCGGGCAGCAATTTATTCAGCGGCTCGGCACCCAGGCTTCCGCCCAGGATCAGCAAGTGCGGCTTGCGCCCTTCCAGGGCCTGGCGGGCAATGGCCATGAACAGTTCGGTGCGCACCGGGTTACCGGTAGTGCGCAATTTGTCCGAAGCGCCGAAGGTCTTCGGGAACGCCTCGCACACACGGCTGGCCAGCGGCACCAGCAGGCGGTTGGCCGTACCGGCAACGGCATTCTGTTCGTGCACGATCACCGGCACACCAGCGAGCTTGGCGGCAACACCGCCAGGGCCGGTCACATAACCACCAAAACCGAGCACGCACACCGGCTGCAATTCACGGATGACTTTGCGCGCCTGCCACACTGCTTTGAGCAACACAAACGGCGCCTTGAGCAGGGACAATTTGCCCTTGCCGCGCAAGCCGGTGACGTTGATCAAATGCAGCGGCAAACCGGCATTCGGTACCAGTTCATTTTCGATGCCGCGCGGCGTACCCAGCCAATGCACGGTGTAACCACGGTTCTGGAATTCACGCGCGCACGCCAGGGCCGGGAACACATGGCCCCCGGTGCCGCCCGCCATGATCAGCACGTTAGCGCCCATGGTTCGGCTCCTCGGCAAAATCGCTCTCGCTGAATTCCATCTCTTCGCTGCCCAGATGGGTTCGACTCTCCCACTCGATGCGCAGCAACAAGCCCAGGCATGCGCAGCAAATCACCAACGAACTGCCGCCATAACTGAGGAACGGCAAGGTCAGGCCCTTGGTCGGCAGCAGACCGACGTTCACACCGATGTTGATCAGGAACTGGCCGATCCACAGGAACGACAAGCCATACGCCACATACGCGGCGAAATATTGTTTGGCCTTCTCGGCCCACAAACCGATGTACATGCCGCGTACACACACGAACACGAACAGTGCGACGGTGCACAGCGAGCCCACTACGCCGAGTTCTTCGGCAAGTACCGAGAACACGAAGTCGGTGTGTGCTTCGGGCAGGTAGAACTGCTTTTGCACGCTGTTGCCCAGGCCCACGCCAAGCCACTCGCCGCGACCGAAGGCGATCAGCGCCTGGGTCAACTGGTAGCCGGAACCGAACTGGTCGGACCATGGGTCGGTAAAGGTGATCAGACGCGCCATCCGGTAAGGCTGCGCCTGCACCAGCACGGTCACGGCGGCCACGGCCAGCACCACCATCAAGGTGAAGCGGAACAGCCCGACGCCGCCGAGGAACAGCATCGCCGCCGCCGCCCCCATCATGACGACGGTGGCACCGAAGTCGGGCTCCATCAGCAGCAGGCCAGCCATCGGCAGCAGCACGATGAACGGCTTGAAGAAGCCCATCCAGCTTTCGCGCACTTCTTTCTGGCGACGCACCAAGTAACCGGCGAGGTAGATCACCACGAACACCTTGGCGATTTCCGACGGCTGCACGTTGAACGCGCCGAAGCCGATCCAGCGCATCGAACCGTTCACCTCACGGCCGATGCCGGGCAGAATCACCATGATCAGCAAACCAAACGCGCCGATCAACATCAGCCAACCCAGACGCTGCCAGGTGGCGATGGGGATCATCATGGTGACGATGCAGGCGCCAAGGCCGATCACCAGGTACACCAGGTGACGGATCATCATGTACAGGGTGTTGCCCGACTGCACGGCGGCCACTTCCGAGGACGCCGAGGTGATCATGACCAGCCCCAGGCCCAGCAACGCCAGGCAGCCGGCGAGCATCGGGAAGTCGAGGTCGACGCCACGGCCCGTGATGATCGGCGATGGGTACGGCTTGATAATATTTCTGAAATTCATGCCAAGGCCTCCACGGCGCGAGCGAACAGCTGGCCGCGCTCTTCGTAGTTCTTGAACATGTCGAAACTGGCGCACGCCGGCGACAGCAGCACTGCATCACCCGGCTGGGCCAGGGCTTTGCATTGGGTAATAGCATCGTCCAGCGAGGTGGCGCGTACCTGAGGTACAGCGTCGCCCAGTGCGGCGGCGATCAAGTCCGAGTCACGGCCGATCAGCACGACGGCGCGGCAATGTGCAGCCACTGGACCTTTAAGGTCTTTGAAATCGGCACCCTTGCCGTCGCCACCGGCGATCAGCACAAGCTTGCCGTCGATATCAGCGCCGAGCCCTTCGATGGCGGCCAGTGCGGCGCCCACGTTGGTGGCCTTGGAATCGTTGTAGTAGCTCACGCCATTGAGGTCGCGTACCCACTGGCAGCGATGCTCCAGGCCAGCAAACGTGCGCAGGCTCGACAGCATCGCGTCAAATGGCAGGCCGACGGCGTGACCCAACGCCAAGGCCGCCAAGGCATTGGATTGGTTGTGTGCGCCACGGATTTTCAGCTCACGCACCGGCATCAGGTTCTGGAATTCGAAGGCCAGGTATTTCTCGCCGTTCTCTTCGCGAATGCCGAAGGCTTTGAAATCAGGTTTGCCCAGGCCAAAGGTCCAGCAGGGCATGCCTTCACCCATCAGCGGACGGCTCAGGGCATCCTGGCGGTTGACCACAAATTGCCTGGCACCGCGGAAAATCCGGTGCTTGGCCAGGTGGTACGCCGGCAGGCCGCTGTAGCGGTCCATGTGGTCTTCACTCACGTTCAACACGGTGGCGACTTCAGCCCCGAGGTCGTGGGTGGTTTCAAGCTGGAAGCTCGACAGTTCCATCACGTACAACTCGATGTCGTCGCTGAGCAGGTCCAGCGCTGGCGTGCCGAGGTTACCGCCCACGGCCACGCGCTTGCCGGCCGCAGCCGCCATCTCGCCGACCAAAGTGGTCACGGTGCTTTTTGCGTTGGAGCCGCTGATGGCCACGATCGGTGCCTTCGCGTTACGCGCGAACAGGTCGATGTCGCCGGACAGCTTCACGCCACGTGCCGCAGCGGCTTGCAGGGCCGGTGTCGCCAAGGCCAGGCCGGGGCTCACGTAGAGCTCGTCGGCACGGCACAGAAACTCGACATCCAGCTCGCCACAACGCACTTCCACGTGCGGGTAGTCACGGCGCAGCGTGACCAGCTCCGGTGGATTTTCCCGCGTATCGGCCACAGCAAACGACGTGCCCCGGTTCGCCAGGAAGCGAACCAGGGACATGCCGCTCTTGCCGAGGCCGACAACGATGCGGAAGTGGTCTGAAGCGATCAGGGACACTCGTTTCTACCTCAGTTTCAGGGTGGCAAGGCCGACCAGTACCAGAATCACGGTGATGATCCAGAAACGGACAATCACGCGCGGCTCGGGCCAGCCCTTGAGTTCAAAGTGGTGATGAATCGGCGCCATGCGGAACACACGGCGCCCGGTCAATTTGAAGGAAGCCACCTGGATGACCACCGACAGGGTTTCCATCACGAACACACCGCCCATGATGAACAACACGATTTCCTGGCGGACGATCACCGCGATGGTGCCCAAGGCTGCGCCCAGCGCCAGCGCGCCGACGTCGCCCATAAAGACTTGTGCGGGGTAGGTGTTGAACCAAAGGAAGCCGAGGCCCGCGCCGATCAACGCACCGCAGAACACAATCAACTCACCCGCGCCCGGCACATACGGGATCAGCAGGTATTCAGCGAATTTCACGTTACCCGACAGGTAGCAGAAGATGCCGAGCGCGCCGCCTACCATCACCGTCGGCATGATCGCCAGACCGTCGAGGCCGTCGGTGAGGTTCACCGCGTTGCTGGAGCCGACGATCACGAAGTAGGTCAGCACCACGAAGCCAACGCCCAGTGGAATGCTGGCGTCCTTGAGCATCGGAATGATCAAGGTGGTTTCGACGGCGCTTGGCGCGGTCATGTACAGGAAGATCGCGGCGCCAAGGCCAAACACCGACTGCCAGAAATACTTCCAGCGGCTTGGCAGCCCCTTGGAGTTTTTCTCGATCACTTTGCGGTAGTCGTCGACCCAGCCGATTGCGCCGAACAACAGGGTCACCAGCAGCACTGTCCATACGTAGCGGTTGTGCAGGTCGGCCCACAACAAGGTGCTGATGCCGATGGAAGACAGGATCAGCGCGCCGCCCATGGTCGGGGTGCCGGATTTGGACAGGTGCGACTGCGGGCCGTCATTACGAACCGATTGACCAATTTGCAGGTTCTGCAGGGTGCGGATCATCCACGGCCCCAGGAACAGCGACAAAGACAGCGCAGTCAGCACACCCAGGATCCCGCGCAGGGTCAGGTACTGAAAGACCGCGAAGCCTTTGTGGAACTGTTGCAGATACTCAGCCAGCAGCAGCAGCATTAATGTTTCTCCGTACTTGAGCCACACAAGGCCGCGACGACGTTTTCCATCACCGCGCTGCGCGATCCCTTGATCAAAATGGTTGTTTGTTGGTCGTGTTCAGCCGCCACCAACGCCTGGATGAGCTCGGCCTGGGTAGCGAAATGCCGCGCACCAAGGCCGAAGGCGTCGACGGCGTGGGCCATATTCGGGCCGACGGCGTAGAACGCGTCGACTTTGCCGCTCGCGTAGGCACCGACTTCGCGGTGGGACTGCTCGGCCCAGTCGCCCAGTTCAGCGATATCCCCCAGCACCAGCACCTTGCGCCCAGCGAAGCTTTTGAGCAGGTCAATAGCGGCGCAGATAGAGGACTGGTTGGCGTTGTAGGTGTCATCAATCACACGCATGCCGTTGGTCGCCAGTTGCGCCACGGTGCGACCCTTCACGGGCTGTACCGCGCCCAAGCCGGTGGCGATACCGAACAGCGACACCCCCAGGGCCGAAGCGGCAGCGGCGGCGGCCAAGGCATTGGCGACGTTATGGTTGCCCAGCAGGTTCAGTTGCACATGCTCGCTGCCTTGCGGTGTGTGCAAGGTAAAGGACGGGCAGCCACGGGCATCGACAGTGATGTCGGCTGCGTGGAAATCAGCGGCCGCGTTGAGCACGGCAAACGTCAGCACCTTGCGACCGGCGGCGCGTACACGCCAGGTCTCGAAGGCCTTGTCGTCGAGGTTCAATACAGCTGTGCCCGAGGCATCGAGGCCTTCCAGGATTTCGCCCTTGGCTTCGACGATTTTTTCCGGGCCACCGAACTCGCCGACGTGGGCGGTGCCGGCGTTGTTGATGATTGCGACGTGTGGCTTGGTCAGCGCTACGGTGTAAGCGATTTCGCCGATGCGCGAAGCGCCCAGCTCGATCACCGCCGCCGTGTGTTCCGGGGCCAGTTCGAGCAGGGTCAGCGGCGCACCGAAATCATTGTTCAGGTTGCCACGGGTGGCGAGTACCGGCCCGCGCGTGCGCAACACGCCAGCGAGCAGTTCCTTGACCGTGGTTTTACCGCTGGAGCCGGTGATGGCCGCAACCGGCTTATCAAATGCGGCGCGGTTCAGCGCGCCCAACTGACCAAGGGCCAGACGGGTGTCAGCAACCAGCAATTGCGGCAACGTCGAGTCGGCCACTTCACGCTGCACCAAGGCACCTACGGCACCTTTGGCGGCGACTTCGTTCAGGTAGTCGTGCCCGTCGAAACGCGGGCCGGCCAGTGCAACAAACAGTTGCCCCGGCTTGATGTTGCGACTGTCGATACTGACGCCGTCGAAGCGGCAATCGCTCGACACTACGCGGGCCGACAAGGCCTGAGTCAGTTCGCTGAACTTCATCGCCTTAAGCATGGGCGACCTCCCAGGCAGTCAGGGCGTGATCAGCCTCAACCAGATCGGAGAAGGCATGGCGTTCGCCGTTGATTTCCTGGTAGTCCTCGTGACCTTTACCCGCCAGCACTACCACGTCGTCAGCACTGGCGCTGGCGATCAATTGGGCAATGGCGGTGCCGCGACCGGCAACGAAGGTGGCCTTGGTGGCGTCTTTAAAGCCGACACGGATGTCGTCGAAAATCTGGCTCGGGTCTTCGCTGCGCGGATTGTCGTCGGTGACGAGCACGCCGTCGGCCAGGCGCTCGACGATCTCCGCCATCAGCGGGCGCTTGCCGCGATCACGGTCACCGCCGCAGCCGAACAGGCAGAGCAACTTGCCCTTGGCATGGGGGCGCAGGGCTTCGAGGACTTTTTCCAGCGCGTCCGGGGTGTGGGCGTAATCGACCACCACCAGCGGCTGTGAACCGCCACCCAGACGCTGCATGCGACCGGCCGGGCCTTCGAGCTTGGGCAGTACCCGCAGGATTTCGTCCAGGGCGTAATCCAGGCCCAGCAATGCGCCCACAGCCGCCAGCACGTTGCTCAGGTTGAAACGCCCGAGCAAGGTGCTGCGCAAGTGGTGTTCGCCCTGGGGCGTGACCAGCGTGGCGAGCACGCCTTCGTCATTAAATTGGGCTTCGCGGCAATACAGATACGCGCTGGAGTCTTCCAGGCTGTAAGTGATCAGGCGCGCTTCGCTGTCTTCGGCAGCCAGTTGGCGGCCGAATGCGTCATCCAGGTTGACCACCCGGCACTTCAGGTCATTCCAGGCAAACAACTTGGCCTTGGCGGCGGCGTACGCCTCCATGGTGCCGTGGTAGTCGAGGTGATCGCGGGACAGGTTGGTCATCACCGCCACGTCAAACGCCAAGGCCGTTACCCGGCCCTGGTCGAGGCCGTGGGATGAGACTTCCATGGCAACCGCCTTGGCTCCGGCCTTTTTCAGGTCGGCCAGGGTCGCTTGCACGGCGATCGGGTTTGGCGTGGTATGCAGGCCGCTTTGCAGCGCGCCGTAAAAACCGGTGCCCAGGGTGCCGACAATGCCGCAATGCTGGCCCAGCAGGTCGAGTGCCTGCGCGACCAATTGAGTCACGCTGGTCTTGCCATTGGTGCCGGTCACGCCGATCAGGTTCAACTGACGGCTCGGGTCGCCATAAAAACGCCCGGCGATGTCCGACAGTTGCGCAGCCAGCGCCTTGACCGGAATCAACGGCACATCGGTGATCGGCAACACGGTGGCGCCTTCCACTTCATAGGCGACAGCGGCCGCGCCACGCTGCAAGGCATCGGCGATGTGCGCACGGCCATCGAGCTTGCCGCCGGGCACCGCCAGGAACAGGTCACCGGCGCGTACGTTACGGCTGTCCAGGCTCAGTTCACGAATCAGCAGATCGCGTCCGGCGTGGGCAAAAATCTTGTTCAGGCTAAGAGACATCAGCCGCGCCCTCCATTGGCTTTGACAGCTGCGGCCGGTGGCCCGGCGTTCGCTTGTTGAGTCGGCGGCAGGTTGTCCGGCGTGATATTCATCAGGCGCAGGGTGCCGGACATCACTTTGCTGAACACCGGCGCCGATACCAGGCCACCGAAGTAGCCGGCTTTGCTGGGTTCATCAATCACTACGACGATGGCGTAGCGCGGATCGCTCATCGGGCCGAAGCCGGCGAACAGCGAGCGGTACGAGTTTTCGGCGTAGCCCTTGGTGCCCACCGCCGTCTTACGCGCAGTACCGGACTTGCCTGCCACGTGATACGCCGGCACCTGGGCACGGAATACGCCACGCGGTGCTTCGATCACTTGTTGCAACATGCCCTGCATGGTCTTGGCGACATTTTCGGGAATGACTTGCGTGGCCGGCGGCGCGGCGTCCAAGTGGATCAGGCTCAGTGGAACCATGCGGCCATTATTGGCCAATACAGAGAAAGCGTGCGCCAATTGGATCGCGGTCACCGACAGGCCATAGCCGTAGGACAGCGTGGCGGTCTCGGCCTTTTTCCAGTCACGATAATTCGGCAGGTTGCCGACGCGCTCGCCCGGGAAGTCCAGGCCTGTGGGCTGGCCCAAACCGATTTTTTGCGCGAGCTGGTAGATGGCTTCACCACCGATATCGAAGGCGACCTTACTCATGCCCACGTTACTGGAGTTGATCAGGATACCTGTCAAATCCAGCACCGGACCTTCGCTGCGCGACACGTCACGAATGGTGTATTTGCCCAACTGCAGGGTGCCTGGGTAAACCTCGACTTTGTCGCTTGGTTTCCAGCGCCCGGTTTCCAGGGCGGCACTCATGGAGACGGCTTTCATGGTCGAACCCGGCTCGAACACGTCGATCATTGCGCGGTTACGCATCATCGCCGGCTGCAGGTTGCGACGGTTGTTCGGGTTGTAGGTCGGCTGGTTGACCATGGCGAGGATCTCGCCGGTCTTGACGTCCATGATCACCAGGCTGCCGGCTTTGGCGCCGTTCTCGATGATCGCGTTACGCAGCTCGCGGTTGGCCAGGTACTGCAGGCGCAGGTCAATCGACAACGCCAAGGGCTTACCGGCCTTGGCGTTTTTGGTCACCTGGACATCTTTGATCAGTCTGCCGCGCCGATCCTTGATGACCTGCCGTTTGCCGGGCACCCCGGCCAGCCATTCGTCGTAGGCCAACTCCACACCTTCACGGCCGTGGTCATCGATGTCGGTAAAGCCAACCATATGCGCGGTGGTTTCACCGGCCGGGTAGAAACGACGGAACTCCTCGATGCCATAAACACCGGGGACTTTAAGGTCGAGCACTTGCTGGCCCTGCTCAGGCGTCAGCCCACGGACCAGATAGATGAATTCTTTGTTGGCCTGGGCTTCCAGGCGCTCGCTCAAGGCTTTAGGGTCCTGGCCCAGGGCGGCGGCCAGTTCCGGCCATTTTTCCTTGACGGTTTGCAGCTCCTTGGCGTTGGCCCACAAGGTGGTCACCGGCGTACTCACAGCCAGGGGCTCGCCATTGCGGTCGGTGATCAGACCACGGTGCGCAGGAATCGGGATGTGCCGCAGGCTACGGGCGTCGCCCTGACCGATCAGGAAGTCACGGTCGACCACTTGCAGGTCGATGATCCGCCAGGCAATCGCGCTCACCATCAATGCCAGCAAGCCCAGCATCAGGCGGAAGCGCCACGGGTAGAGTGCGCCTTCGAGTTTCATCATGGCGCCACCATCCGAACTTCGGCCGCGCCCGGAATGTGCATTTTCAGCTGTTCGGTGGCCAGCACTTCGATACGGCTATGGGCCGTCCAGGTGCTTTGCTCAAGGATCAACCGGCCCCATTCCGCCTGCGCTTTATCACGCACGCTCAACTCCCCGTACAGGGTGTTGAGCAATTGACGGTTGTAGTGGGCGCTGTAGGACACCGCAATCGCGGACACCAGCACGCCGATAAACAGCAGCAACATAAAGAAGCTGCCGCCCGGGAGGGGCTTGGCGAAAAGCTTGCTCACCGCAACTTCTCCGCGACGCGCATGACGGCGCTACGGGAACGTGGGTTGGCCTTGAGTTCAGCTTCGGAAGCGAACTGCGCTTTGCCATGGATTTTGATTTTCGGCACAAAGGCTTCGAAACGTACCGGCAGGTTGCGCGGCAGGTTGTCGGACTCGCCCTTGACCAGACGACGCATGAACAGTTTGACGATGCGGTCTTCCAGGGAGTGGAAGCTGATCACCACCAGGCGACCACCCACTTCCAGGGCGTCCAGTGCGGCTTCGAGGCCGGCTTCCAGATCGCCCAATTCGTTATTGACGTGAATGCGCAGCCCCTGGAACGCGCGGGTTGCCGGGTTCTTGCCCTTTTCCCATGCAGGGTTGGCAACCTTGAGCACTTCAGCCAGGTCAGCGGTGCGCTCGAACGGCTGGATTTCACGGCGTTCGACCACGGCGCGAGCCATGCGGCCGGCGAAGCGTTCTTCACCGTATTCCTTGAACACGCGGGTGATTTCTTCATGGGGCGCAGTGGCGATGAACTGCGCAGCACTGATGCCACGGGTCGGGTCCATGCGCATGTCGAGCGGGCCGTCGTTCATGAAACTGAAGCCGCGCTCGGGGTCGTCAAGCTGTGGCGAGGACACGCCCAGGTCGAGCAAAACCCCGGCCACCTTGCCTGCCATGCCACGCTCGGCGACTTCGGCACCCAGCTCGGCAAAGCTGCGCTGCACAACGACAAAGCGGCCGTCTTCGGCCGCTAGCGCTTGCCCGGTGGCAATCGCTTGAGGGTCTTTGTCGAACCCGAGGAGTTTGCCGTCGGACCCGAGCTGGCTGAGTATCAACCGACTGTGCCCGCCCCTGCCGAAGGTGCCATCCACATAGCAGCCATCCGCGCGTACGGCGAGAGCCTCAACGGCTTCGTCAAGCAGTACGGTGATGTGGTTAAAGCCGCTATCAATAGTCACAGGATCAAATCACGCAGTTCATCAGGCATAGCGCCCGGTTGTTGAATAGCAGCCAGGTCTGCTGCAGAAACAGCATCCCAGGCATCTTCGTCCCACAATTGGAACTTGTTCAGTTGGCCCACCAGCATTGCGCGCTTATCCAGCTTGGCGTACTCGCGCAAGCGCGGCGGCACCAGGAAACGACCACTGCCATCGAGTTCAAGGTCGACGGCATTGCCAATCAGCAGACGCTGCAGGCGGCGGTTTTCTTCACGCAATGAAGGCAGAGCGCGCAACTTGGTTTCGATCAACTCCCACTCATCGAGGGGGTAAACACACAAACAAGGGTCAACGGCGTCAATCGTGATGATTAACTGGCCTGAACTTCGCGAAATGAGCTCGTCACGATACCGGCTCGGCATGGCGAGACGGCCTTTTGCATCGAGACTGATAGCGTTAGCTCCGCGAAACACAGATGCGTTTCTCCAAATTTTAGCGTTTTACGTTCAAAAAACCCACTTTGTGCCACTTTCCGCCACTTGCGCACACTATAGGAATGCGCCCACCACACCGTCAAGGCGCGGATTCAAGGAAAAGCCTTACAGAACGGAGATTTAGGAACGTAAAAGGAGGAGAAACGCGAGTTCAGCGATGTTTTTGACTCAACAACCGCAAATAGCTCATGGAGCTATGGCTTAAAGTTAAAGTGATTTATTAAGAGTAAGATTTTTTTGGTATTACGAAGATGCATCTGCCAATGATTTGGCAGGGAGGGATTCTTGCGTTACTACCAGGTTTCTGTACGAGATTCGGACAGAAGGAAAAAAGGTGGAGAGTCGATCTGTAAGCCGGGTTCTGTCTTGAACAGTCATTCGTCTACGATGGCCATCACTGGACATCTTTAGCAACCTACCCGGTCCCAGCGCGGGCCACGCCTTGGGACCCTATTTGGTCTTGCTCCAAGTGGGGTTTACCTAGCCACGAACTGTTGCCAGACGTGCGGTGCGCTCTTACCGCACCTTTTCACCCTTACCGGCACCGAAGTGCTTGGGCGGTTATTTTCTGTGGCACTTTCCGTAGGCTCACGCCTCCCAGGCATTACCTGGCACTTCGCCCTATGGAGCCCGGACTTTCCTCCCCCCCCTAATTTTCATAGAGGGCAGCGACTGTCCAATCGACTCTCCGCCGCGCAGGTTAACGGCACGGCGGCTTCAGGACAAGTATTAAAAGTGCAGCAATGCCATCACGTTCAGACGGGAGACCGGTTTAACCCCGGAACTATTCGGCCTTCTGCTTATCCAGCGCGACTTGATACAACACGTTCTTGCGCAAGCCGGTAATTTCAGCCGCCAGGGCTGCGGCACGCTTAAGCGGCATTTCCTTAAGCAGCAGATCCAGGATGCGCATCGCCTCGCTGCCTACCGCGTCGTCATTTTCCGGTGCGGTCCAGCCGGCCACCAGCACCACACACTCACCGCGCTGCTGGTTGCTATCGCCCTCGACGAACGCCCGCAGTTCTTCCAGCGGCAAGCCCTTGAGGGTTTCGAAGGTCTTGGTCAGCTCCCGCGCCAAGAGCGCCAGGCGCTCACCGCCGAACACCAACTCCATGTCCTGCAGACATTCCAGAATGCGATGCGGCGCTTCGTAGAAGATCAAGGTGCGCGGTTCTTCCTTCAAGGCTTGCAGGCGCGCACGGCGCCCAACCGCCTTGGCGGGCAGGAAACCTTCGAAGATAAAGCGGTCCGACGGCAAGCCGGCGGCCGATAATGCCGCAATCAGCGCGCACGCTCCCGGAACTGGCACTACATTGATACCAGCGGCGCGCGCCTGGCGAACCAGGTGGTAGCCGGGATCGGAAATCAATGGGGTACCGGCATCCGAGATCAACGCCACATCGTCACCCGCCAGCAAGCGTGTGATGAAACGGCTGCCTTCTTCGCGCTCGTTATGCTCATGGCACGCAGCTAATGGCGTGCTGATACCAAAATGCTGCATTAAACGCTGGGAGTGCCGCGTGTCTTCCGCCGCGACCAGTTTTACGTCGCGCAACACTTTCAGCGCCCGAGCACTGATGTCGTCCAGGTTGCCAATGGGCGTCGCCACGACAAAAAGCGAGCCTGCAGTGGAATTCAAAGGACCTGGAGCAGTCAAAACGCACACCTCGATGGTTAGGAAAAGTCGCATTGTAGCGCGTAGGCGCCTCGATAATATGCCCTCGGGTTCGGCCATCGATGCCGGTTCGCAACATTTACACGACCTAAATCGATGGTTTCACGCCAGTAACATCGCGCCTGGGCCAGTGCTTGGGTACAATTCCACGCTAATTTGATCGGTATCAGGAACACTTACATGATCGCTTGCCTGCGGCTGCTCTCCGCCCTCTGCCTCGCTGCCTTACTGGCCGCGTGCGCCAGCTCGCCCTCGTCCAGCCTTGGCGACCTCCCCCGGACCCCGGATGCCAGTATCGAGCAACTGCTCGAACAGGCCACCAACGCCAGTACGCCAGAAAAGGCCGCGATGTTGCGCCTGAGTGCGGCAGACCTGGCCTACCACCAGAACAACCCTGGCCGCTCGGCGCAGATTCTTGCGCAGGTGCCCCTTGATGTCCTGAAGCCGGCCGCACAAGTTTTTGCCAGCACCCTGTCCGCGGAACTGGCCATGGCGCGCAACCAGCCCAAAGCTGCGCTGGCCGCCCTGAACCACCCCAGCCTGCAAAGCCTGAAGGAGCTGCCGACTGACCAGCAGATCCGTACCGGCACCGTGCATGCCCGCGCCTATGAAGCCGATGGCCAGACCCTGGCTGCCGCGCGTGAGCGGGTTGCCATGGCCTCCTTGCTGACGGGTGATGCCGCCAAGAATAACCACGAAGCCATCTGGGCGCTGGTCGCCGCGCTGCCTGCCGAGCAACTGCAAGCCAGCGGCAACCCGACTCTTGACGGCTGGATCACTCTGGCCCAAGCGATCAAAGGCGCCGGCACCCTGGAACAACAGCAAGCCGCCATTGATACCTGGCGCGCGCAGAACCCAGGCCACCCGGCGGCAGTCAACCTGCCGGCCCCGCTGACCAAGCTCAAGGAGCTGGCCAGCCAGCCGTTGACCAAAATCGCGTTGCTGCTGCCGCAGGAAGGCCCTTTGGCCGCGGTCGGCAAGGCGCTGCGTGAAGGCTTCATGGCCGCGCACTTCCAGGCCGAACAAGCCGGGCAGAAACCGCCGGTCATCGAGTTCTATGACAGCTCGCGCCTGACCTCCCTCGACGACTTCTACGCCAAGGCCCAGGCCGCCGGTGTGCAACTGGTAGTCGGCCCGCTGGAGAAACCACTGGTCAAGCAGCTCGCTTCCCGCGGGCAATTGCCAATCACCACCCTGGGCCTCAACTACAGCGAACTTAACGAAAACCCGCCGCAACTGTTCCAGTTCGGCCTGGCCGCTGAAGACGAAGCCCGCGAAGTCTCGCGTCGCGCCCGTGCCGACGGCCTGCACCGCGCCGCCGCCATGGTGCCGCGTGGTGAATGGGGCGAGCGTGTCTATAAAGCCTTCCGTCAGGACTGGGAAGCCAATGGCGGCACCGTGGTGGGCGTCGAGTACGTCGATCAGCCGGTCGCCCTCGCCCAGCAGATTGCCGACCTGTTCCAGCTGCGTAAAAGCGAAGGTCGCGCCAAGAGCCTGCAAAGCACGGTCGGCACCGACGTCGCCGCGCAACCTTCACGCCGCCAGGACATCGAGTTCATCTTCCTGGCTGTAACCCCGCAACTGGCCCAGCAGATCAAGCCAACCCTGAACTTCCAGTACGCCGGTGATGTGCCTGTGTATGCGACGTCCCATGTGTTCAGTGCCAGCGGCGACAAAAACCAGTACCTGGACATGACCAACGTGATGTTCTGCGAAACCCCATGGCTGCTCAACACCACCGACCCGCTGCGCAACCAGGTTGCCGCGCAATGGCCACAGGCCAATGGCAGCCTTGGTCGCCTGTATGCGATGGGCGTGGACGCTTACCGCCTGGCACCGCGCCTGGGCCAGCTCAAGGCCCTGCCGGACACCCGCGTTGACGGCCTGTCGGGCAACCTGGGCATCGGCGCCTACCAGCGTGTCGACCGCCAGATGCCATGGGCGAAGTTCGTCGGTGGCGAGATTCAACGCCTGCCGGACACCCCGCGCTGATGCCCGAGCGGTCCAGCGCACAAAGCGGCAAGGACGCCGAACTGCAAGCTCTTAAATACCTGCAACAACAGGGTCTGCGCCTTCTGGCGCAGAACTGGTTATGCAAACGCGGTGAGCTTGATCTGGTCATGCTTGACGGCGATACAGTAGTATTCGTCGAAGTCCGCTACAGAAAACACGCACAATGGGGTGGCGCGCTCGCCAGTATCGACGGGCGCAAGCGTCAGAAGCTGATACTCGCCGCGCAGTTTTTCCTGCAAAAAGAGCATCGCTGGGCTGACAGCCCCTGCCGTTTCGATGTGGTTGCCATGGAAAGCACACCGGCAGGCCCAGCTGATTTGAACTGGCTCAAGAATGCCTTCGACAGCTGATTGCCCGGATATCTTCACCACACACTTTTGCTCTTTGCTTTGCGGGCTGCACATTTCTGTGCCGAACAGCCGCGCTACTTAAGGTCACACAGATGGACATGCAATCCCGAATTCGCCAGCTTTTCCAGGCCAGCATCGACACCAAGCAACAGGCGATGGACGTACTTGCACCGCACATCGAGCAAGCCAGTCAGGTCATGGTCAATGCCTTGCTCAACGAGGGCAAAATGCTTTCGTGCGGCAACGGCGGTTCGGCCGGTGATGCCCAGCACTTTTCCTCCGAGCTGCTCAACCGTTTCGAGCGCGAGCGCCCGAGCCTGCCGGCCATCGCCCTGACCACCGATTCTTCGACGATCACCTCGATCGCCAACGACTACAGCTACAACGAAATCTTCTCCAAGCAGATTCGCGCCCTGGGCCAACCCGGCGATGTGCTGCTGGCGATTTCCACCAGCGGCAACTCGGCGAACATTATTCAAGCGATCCAGGCCGCACATGACCGCGAAATGATTGTCGTAGCCTTGACCGGGCGCGACGGCGGCGGCATGGCCTCGCTGTTATTGCCTGAGGACGTGGAGATCCGTGTCCCCGCCAACGTCACTGCACGCATTCAAGAAGTCCACCTGCTGGCGATCCACTGCCTGTGCGATCTGATCGACAGCCAACTGTTCGGGAGTGAAGAATGACCGTTAACCGCATCAGCCTTTTGGCCATTACGCTGTGCCTCGCCATCAGCGGCTGCAGCACGGCAATCACTGCGACACGTGACACACCCATTCAGGATGACCGGGGCACACGCACTTTCGGCAGCACCATCGACGACTCGCTGATCGAAACCAAGGTCAAGGTCAACGTCGCCAAGGCCGCTACCGACCTGGGCAACGGCGCCTCGCGCATTGTGGTCACCAGCTTCAACGGCGTGGTGCTGTTGGCCGGGCAGACGCCGCGAGCTGATCTCAAGGCCCAGGCCGAACAAGCCGCCTCGACGGTTCAGCGGGTCAAGAAGGTCCACAACGAGCTGCAAGTCATGGACCCTATCACCCTGCTGGCCATCAGCAACGATGCGTTGCTGACCACCAAGATCAAGGCGCAGATGCTCACCGACAGCGGCGTACCCGGCTCGCGCATCAAGATCGTCACCGATAATGGCATCGTCTACATGATGGGCCTGCTGACCCAGGCGGAGGCCACCCGTGCGGCCAACCTGGTTCAGGGCGTGTCCGGTGTGCAGAAGATCGTGAAGGTCTTCGAATACATCGACTGATGTAATCGCCAGCCACAAAAAAGGGCGCCGTGCATTGTCTGCACGGCGCCCTTTTTAATGCCCAGGGTTTACTGGTATTGCTGGTACGGGTTGCCCTGGAACTGGTTGTTCTGCTGCGGTGCCTGTTGCTGCTGCTGACCAGGCTGGCCGTATTGCTGGCCTGGGATCGGGCCAAGGTTAACCTCAACGCGACGGTTCTGGGCACGGCCATTCACATCGGCGTTGCTGGCAATCGGGTTATCCGGGCCGGCACCACGAGCGCTCAGGTTGGTCGGGCTCACGCCTTGGGAAGTCAGGTAGTTGGCCACGCTCTGGGCACGACGCTGGGACAGGTCCATGTTCAACTGGCGGCTGCCGGTGCTGTCGGTGTAGCCGACGATCTGGATGGTGTTCTGGTTGAACTGCTTCAGCGAACCCGCCAGGTTATTGAGCGGCGTGTAGAAGCTACTGGCGATGGCATCGGAGTTGGTCGCGAAGGTGATGTTGCCCGGCATGATCAACTTGATCTGGTCGCCCTGGCGCTGCACCTCAACACCGGTGTTGGCCATACTTGCACGCAGTTTCTTTTCCTGCTGGTCGGCGTAGTAGCCATACCCAGCGGCGCCCAGGCCTGCAATGGCGCCACCGATCAGTGCGCCCTTGCCACGGTTGTTATGGTCGATGGCAGCACCTGCCAGCGCACCGGCCAGAGCACCCAGGCCGCCGTATTTGGCGGTTTTGCTGATGCCCCCTTCGGAACCATTGCTGGCCTGTCCCTGGCTGCCGTCATAAGGATTAGGTGAAGCGCAGCCGGACAACAAGGCTACGGCGGTGGCAACAACAAGAAGACGACGCGGAGTAAACATGAAGGGAGCTCCTACTTTTGCATTCTGTGGTGCAAAGGACATTGGCAATGGGCCTGTGCCGAGTTTGGAACGCGACAAACGGTAAAAATTCCGTGGCCACTTCCCGACCTCTAACAAAACATTGACCATGATCCCCGCTGTATAAACCGTAGCAGGCCAAGGCTGAACGCGACCTGCCAGGACGATTCTTTTGAAGAACAGCCTCGCCCGCGCAAATATTCCCTCCCCGCCTGTCACGCCCGCACGAACGGGTTCTCCCGCATCTCATCGCCCAAGCGGGTGTCCGGGCCGTGCCCTGTAACCACCGTTGCGCCCTCGTCCAAGGTGTACAAACGCTGCTTGATCGAACGCACGATAGTCGCCTGGTCGCCGCCCCACAGGTCGGTACGCCCCACGCCGCGCTTGAACAACGTATCGCCAGCGATCAGCAACTTGGCATCGGCAAACCAGAAGCTCATCGAGCCCGCTGTGTGCCCCGGCGTATGCAGCGCCACCCCGCAACCACAGGCCAACTCCTCGTCGTCCTCCAGCCAGCGATCCGGCGACGGCACCGGTGTGTAGGGCACACGAAACATCTGGCATTGCATTTCCAGGTTATCCCAAAGAAATTGGTCTTCTTTGTGCAAATGCAGCGTGGCGCCGGTCTTCTCTTTGAGCTGGCCGGACGCCAGAAAGTGATCCAGGTGGGCGTGGGTGTGGATAATGCTCACCACCTTGAGGCCCAGCGCATCGAGACGCGCCAGGATTAGCTCGTGATTGCCGCCCGGGTCGACCACAATGGCTTTTTTGCTGATCGGGTCGCCGATGATGGTGCAGTTGCACTGCAACGGGCCGACGGGGAAGGTTTCGCGGATCAGCGCGGGTTTTTCGATATTCATGGGCGTTCCTGCAAGCTCTATGGCACATTCCAGACGCAGTATGGTGGAGCTTGCCCCAGATTCGAAGGGCAGCAACTGCTAAGCTACTCGAGCGCCAAGGAACCCGCACCGCAGCGTCGCGTTTGGAGCAAGACGTATGGCCAATCAACGGATCATCTGCGAACACTGCGATTGCGTGTACGAAAAGGTCACGCTCGCCAAACATCAAAAAGCCCTGTGCACCCGTTGCGCAGGCGTGTTGCAGCGCTACAACGGGTTGTCGGTGCAACAGCGTCTTGCGCTGACCGTCACCGCAGCGGTGTTGTGGACCTTTGCCAATTTCTATCCGGTGATGAGCATCAGCCTGCAAGGCCTTAAAAACAGCGCGACCTTGTGGGACTCGGTGGTCGCGCTGAGCCTGGGCCCGATCACTTTTATTGCGTTGGTGGCGGCGATCTCGATCATCATCGCCCCGGTGTTTCAGCTGCTATTGCTGATGTGGGTGCTGAGTTTCGCCCTGACCGGCAAGCGCTCGCCAGCGTTCAAACTGTGCATGCGCTGGCTTGAAGCGCTGCGGCCGTGGAGCATGCTCGAAGTCTGCCTGCTGGGCGCCATGGTCGCGGTGTTCAAGCTGGCCGGCATGCTCGACGTGATCCCCGGCACCGGCCTGTTTGCCCTCGCCGCCCTCGCCCTGCTGCTGATTCGCATCGCCGGGCGTGACGTACGCGACTTGTGGGACGCCGTATGAATTCACCACCGACCGCGCGCGAACTCAACCTGTGCCTGTGCCACACCTGCGGCCAGCCCTGCGACATGCGCGACGAACCCAGCGAGTGCGAGCGCTGTGGTGCGCCGCTGCATCGGCGCAAACTCCACTCACTGACCCGCACCTGGGCCTACATGCTCACCGCACTGGCGTTTTATATCCCGGCGAATTTATTGCCGGTGATGAACACCACCATGCTCGGTTCCGGCGCCGACAGCACCATCATGAGCGGCGTGCTGGAGTTCTGGCAGCATGGCGCCTGGGACATTGCACTGATCATTTTCATTGCCAGCATCGCGGTGCCGGGCATCAAGTTTGTCTCGCTGACCCTGCTGCTGGTCACCGTGCAGCGCAACAGCCAGTGGGCGCGCAAAGAGCGCTCGAAGCTGTTTCGGTTCGTCGAGCTGATCGGCTACTGGTCGATGCTCGATGTGATCGTGGTGGCGCTGGTGGCCGCGCTGGTGAAGTTCCAGGCGCTGGGCACCATCGAGCCGCGCCTGGGCATTTTGTTTTTTGGCCTGGTGGTGGTGTTTACCATGCTCGCGGCCATGAGTTTCGACCCGCGCCTGATCTGGGAAAACCCACACAACGAGGAGATCTCGGATGAGTTCACACAACACTGACACGCCTGCGGGCTCACCGGCGATCAAGACGCGGCGCTTCAGCGTTTCGCTGGTGTGGATCGTGCCGATTGTGGCAGTGCTGGTGGGCATCTCACTGGTGGTACACAACGTGCTGCAACAGGGGCCGGTGATCGTCCTCAACTTCAAGACCGGCAACGGTCTGGTCGCCAATAAAACCGAGGTCAAATACCGCAACGTGGTGATCGGCCAAGTCTCGGATGTGGCCTTGAGCGATGACCAGAAAAGCGTCAACGCCACCATCAAGTTGGCCAAGCAGGCGGAAAGCTTCACCCGTGAAGACTCCAAGTTCTGGGTGGTGCGCCCGCGCATCGGTGCGGGTGGCGTGTCCGGCATCGATACCTTGCTGTCCGGTGACTATATCGGTGCCGATATCGGCCAATCCGACACCCGCGCCAAACAGTTCAAAGGCCTGGAAAACCCGCCGCCCATCACCTATGGCGAGCCGGGCAAACGTTTTACGTTGCACACCCAGGGCCTGGGTTCACTGGATATCGGCTCGCCGGTGTACTACCGCAAGATCCCGGTGGGCCAAGTGGTGGCCTACGAACTGGATGACGATGGCAAGGGCGTGAAGATCGAGGTCTTCGTGCATGCGCCCAACGATGTGTACGTCACCGAAAATACACGCTTCTGGAATGCCAGCGGCATTGACCTGAGCGTCGGCGCCAATGGTTTCGCGCTGAAAACCGAGTCCTTGTCATCGATGCTGGCCGGCGGCATCGCATTCCAGGCGCCGCCCTACAGCCCCAACGACAAACCGGCCAGCGAAGATCACACCTATGAGCTGTTCGACGACCAGCAAAGCGCCCTCGCCCCGCCCAACGGTCAAGGGCAATACATGGCCCTGCGTTTTGATCAAGCACTGCGCGGGCTCAAGGTCGGTGCGCCGGTGGAGTTCCTTGGGGTCGAGTTCGGCAAGGTGGTGTCGATCAACCTGGATTTCGATGCCAGGAAACGCAGCTTCCCGATCAACGTCGGCATTGTGATTTACCCGCAATTGCTTGGCGAAGCCAACACCAAGCTGCTCAAGGCCACCAAACATGACCCCAACGATGAAGCGGGCGGCGTGCGCCTGATCGGTTCCTTCATCGAAAACGGCCTGCGCGCCCAGGCCCGCAGCGGCAACCTGCTGACCGGCCAACTGTACATCGCCCTGGATTTCTTCCCGAAAGCCGACAAAGTGGTGTTTGACCCGAACCTGCGCCCGGTCAACATTCCGACTATCCCCGGCAACCTGGAACAGTTGCAGGAGAAACTCGAAGGCATCGTCAACAAGGTCAACCAACTGCCAATCGAGCGCATCGCCGGCAACCTCGACGGCAGCCTGGTCGAGTTGCGCAAAAGCCTTGCCCAGTTCAACGCCAAGACCCTGCCCGGCGTGCAGACCACCCTGGGTGACGTGAGCAAGACCTTGCAGTCGGCCAACTCAACCCTGGCCGAAGACTCGCCGCAGCGTGAACAACTGACCCAGACCCTCGATGAACTGGCGCGTATGTCGCGCTCCTTGCGCGAACTGTCGGACTACCTGGGCCGGCATCCGGAATCGCTGATTCGCGGTCGCCCTGACAGCGCCGCGCCTATAGACCTGCAAGGGCCACCGCGCAAATGACCATTGGAGCCGCCATGACCTTTCCACTCAAAATCACCTTGGTCGCCGCGCTGGTGCTGCTCGCGGCCTGTCGCAGTGAGCCGATCGCGTTCCACACCCTGACGCCGGTGCATTGGAACAACAACACTCAAGCCCAGGCCAGCGATATCCGCATTGAAAGCATCAGCGTGCCGCCACAGGTGGATCGCGCGCAGATCGTGATTCGCCAGGGCGACAGTGGCGTGGCGATCCTGGAAACCCAATGGTGGGCCGCAACCCTGGCGGATGAACTGAAAAGCGCGCTGGTGGATCAACTGGCCAACAGTCACTCCCGGCAAGCCATGTCGTTGCGCGTTGAAGTGCAGCGATTCGACTCGGTGCCGGGCCAATACGCACTGCTCGACGTGCGCTGGCGCCTGCGGCCCACCAGCGGTGCAGATGCCGCACCGTTGACCTGCCGCACCACCTTGCAGACACCCGCTGGCCCGAGCATTGATGACTTGGTGGCGGCGCATCAGAACAACCTCAAGCGTTTCGCCGCGTTGGTCAGCAAAACCGCCGACACGTCGCTGAAAGCCTGCCCGACTGCGCCGTAGCGAGACCACTAAGGTTGTATTTGGTCAAATGTAGAAGCCGGGCTTGTGTGGGAGCTGGCTTGCCTGCGATGCAGACAACTCGGTCTATCAGTCATATTGAGGTGATGCTATCGCAGGCAAGCCAGCTCCCACATAAGCCAGCTCTTACACATATCAGCTCCCACGGGAAAATTGCCGCATTATCAGGCCAGCAGCCCCATCGACTTGGCCCGCGCCACCGCTTGAGTCCGGCGCTCTACACCCAGCTTGCTGTTGATATGGCTGGCGTGGGTTTTCACCGTGTGCAGTGAGATAAACAACTGATTGCTGATTTCCTGATTCGAGCAGCCTTGGGCGATGAGTTGCAGCACCGCCAGTTCACGTACGCTCAAGGTTTCATGATTAGGCGATGCCTCAACGATCGCAGCGGCAGGCAACAGCGCCAACAGGCTCTGGTTCAGCAAGCCATGAATATCCCGGCCAAGCTGTTCACGCATCCAATCCGGGTAACTTTCCAGCAGCCGCTGAAAGGGTTGCAACGCCCCACCGGCGCCAGCCTCGAGGGCGCGAGCCAATGCCCGTCGGGCCTGGTCTTGCTGCCCGCACTCCAGCAGCAACTGTGCCTGCTGGGTCAGGGCCATTAGGGCAATCATTTGCCGCCCACTGTTATGCGCCTGCTGCGCCAGCTCTTCGAGGCGTAGCAGCGCGGCGGCCGGCTGATGACGGGTGGCGTCCAACGCAGCCTGTTGCAGCCCGATATGTTGCGGCAAATGCGGGTGAAACTCCGGTGCGGCGGCGGCATGTTCACCGTTGTAGGTTTGCCCCAGCCGGGTCAGCCAGGCCTCTGCCAGGTCAGTGCGGCCTTGCGCCAGCCACAGCTCGCATTTGATCAGGGTGATCATCGCCAAGTAGTAGATCGGCGGCACGTCCCAGATGTGCATCAAGCGCTCAGCTTCGGCAAGCTCGGCAAACGCCGTGGAAAAATCCCCACGGCGCCCTTCAAAGTTGGCAATCACACAATGCCCGATCAGCACGCTGATATCCCGGCAGGCGCGGGCTTCGTTCAGACCCGCGCGTAAACGGACGAGGCCGGCCTCGGGTTGATAGCGCACCAGCAGCAGGTAGCCCTCGTAAAGCGACAACCGCGCGCGCACCGCGTACAACCGCTGCGGCGCCAAGCCGTGCAGGCGTTGCAAACCCTGACGCACTTCGTCCAGGGAACGCAGGATTTCGCCGCGCGCCTGCAACACCCGCGCGCGATCGTAATGGGCCAACGCCTCGAACAGCGGGTTACCGACGCGCTGCGCCAGCTCCAGGGATTCGCGATTCAGGCCACGGGCACGCCACAAGTCGGCATCGACGATAGCCAGGTTGGACAAGGTCGACAGGCACATCAGGCGCTGGCCATAGCGTTTTTGCGGCAAGCTTTCCAACGCCTCGCTGCAATAGCGCAGGGTTGATTCACGATCGCCTCGGCCACGGGCGATAATCCCGCTCAGCGCCAACCATTGAGCCAGCATCGACTTTTGCGCAGTGGCCGACGGCGCCGGCAGGAAGCGGCTGAGGTAGCCGGACAGTTCTTCGGCCGCATCCAACTGGCAGGCCAGGCCCAATGCCCAGCTGTAGAGCACGATCAAACGCGGCGTGCTGATCAGCAGGCTGTCGGGCAAGTCCATCTTCCAGCGCAGCAACATGCCGACGTTCTGCTCGGCCAGCAGTTGCTCCTCCGACAGGTTCTGCACCAGGTTCGCCGCCACATCCAGGTGGCCGGCGCGCAACGCCTGTTCCACCGCCTCATCGATCAAGCCCTGGGTGTTGAACCAGCGGCAGGCACGCAGGTGCAGGCTGGCAATCGGTACGGTGGCGCTGCTGGCACGGCGGGTACGCAACAGGTCGGAAAACAGATGGTGGTAGCGATACCAGTGGCCCTGCTCATCGAGCGGCACCAGGAACACTTGGTGGGCCTGCAAATAACCGAGGATGTGCGCGCTGTCGTGGGCTTCGCGCACGGCGTCGCACAGCTCGCTGCAAAAACGATCCTGCGGGGCGGTGTCGTACAGGAAGGCTTGCACCTCTGCCGGCAGGCAATCGATGACTTCTTCGAGCAGATAGTCGCGGATCAACCCTTCGCCACCGTTTAAATGTTGCGGCAACGCGGCTTCATTGCCAGCTTCGGAAAGGGCCAGCAGCCAGAAGCGCAGGCCGGCCACCCAGCCCTCGCTGCGGCGGATCAGGTTGTCCAGGGCTTCGCCGCGCAGCGAGCTGCTGTGCCTGTCGAGCACGGCCAGCGATTCGTCGTGGGTCAGGCGCAGGTCTTGTTCATGCAGCTCCAGCAGGTGGCGCGAGAGTCGCAGCCGCGCCAGGTGCCAGTCCGGGCGCTGACGGCTGGTGACCATGACCAGCAGCCCATCGGGTAAATGATTGAGGAAAAATTGCAGGCAGCGGTCCAGCACCGGCCCCTGGGCCAGATGGTAGTCATCCAGCACCAGCAGCAAGGGCGCGCGTGTGGACAGGTGCTGCGTCAGCTCGTCGAGCAAGCCGTCGAGCCATTCTTCAAAGGCAAAGGGTTGGTGACGCTGACGCATTTTCAGCAAACCCAGGGATTGGGCGCCAAGTTGCGGGAAGTATTGCTGCAAGCCGTCGAGCAAGCGCTCAAGGAAGCGGCCGGGGTCATTATCCCGCGGGCTCAGGCCCAGCCACAGGCTTTGCCAATGCGCCGGCAGGCTCTGACAAAACTCCACCGCCAACGAACTCTTGCCGAACCCGGCCGGGGCACTCACCAGCAACAGTCGCCCTGCAAGGCCTGCACTCAGGCGTTCGCACAGGCGCGGGCGCAGCACGTAGCCATCAGGCAAAGGCGGCCTGTAGAAACGCGCTTCCAGGGTCGGAATCACCGCGCTTGCAGGCCCTTGGATTCGGGACAGATCAGTCATCGCCGGGCTCTTGTAGAAGGCTGTTGTCGGCATTGCAGATGTCCGCAGACTAGCGGTAAAAGCAGCGGGTTTGTAGATCTTTGCGACATTTGCCTGAAAAAGAACTGCGACAAAAAATATCCCGCATAAAAAAGCCCCGAACCAGTCGGGGCTTCACGCTGAGGATGCGGCCTCAGTTAAAGCAGCTTAGCGAACGCCGTCCTGGCGCAGGGCCGCCGGGGAGAAGTCGGCGGTGGAGGCGGTGAAACCGAAGTCATACGCCTGCTTCTCTTCGTTCTTCATGCCCAGGGCCAGGTAGCGGCCGGACTGCAGGTCGTAGAGGGTTTCGATGGCGTACCACGGCACTTGCTTGTCGTAGTAGTTCTCGGCATGGGCTTCGGCGACGCGCCACAGTTGGCCACGACCGTCGTAGTGGTCGATGACAGCTGCTTGCCAGGTGTCTTCGTCGATGAAGAAGTCACGTTTGGCATAAATGTGGCGCTGGCCTTCCTTCAGGGTCGCAACCACGTGCCAGACGCGACGCAGCTCGTAACGTGCCAGGTCCTGGTTGATGTGGCCGGCCTTGATGATGTCGGCATACTTGAGCTTCGGATCGTCGATCTTGTAGCTGTTGGAGGCGATGTAGATTTCTTTCTTGCCTTCAAGCTTCCAGTCGTAGCGGTCCGGTGCGCCGTTGTACATGTCGAGGTTGTCGGAGGTACGCAGGCCATCGGCAGCGGTACCCGGCCCGTCATAGGACACTTGCGGCGCCCGGCGCACACGGCGCTGGCCGGCGTTGTAGACCCACGCCGAACGCGGCTCTTTAACCTGGTCCAGGGTTTCGTGCACCAGCAGTACACCACCGGCCAGACGCGCCGGTGCGGTGACTTGCTGCTTGAAGTAGAACAGCACGTTGCCCGGGTTTTTCGGGTCGTAGTCCTTCATCTTGTCGCGGAACACGAACTGATCGCGGAAGTACACCAGGCTGAACGAGCCATTGGTTTGCGGCGTGGCCTGGGTCACCAGACGGGTCACGCTGCCGCCGCGATAGCGGGTGATGTGGTTCCAGATGACTTCCACACCGCTTTTCGGAATCGGGAACGGAACCGCAGTTTCGAAGTTTTCCAGGCCGTTGCCGCCGGAGACCAGGTTGGTGTTGGTGGCGTTCTTCTTGATCGAGGCAAACACCTCAGCCGGCACGGTAGCGCCGCGATGGGTCGGATAGACCGGCATCTTGAAGGTGTCTGGGTAGCGCTTGAACATCGCGTACTGCCCCGGCGCCAGCTTGTCTTTGTACTGCTCGACGTTCTGCGCGGTGATAGTGAACTGCGGCTGTTCGCTGGCATACGGGTTGGCCAGGAAGCCACGGGCATCCACGGCGCCGGCATTGGTAGGCAGCGGCGACCATTTAGGAATGGTGCCGGCCGCGTTTCCGGCCATTTCGGCGCCCATCGGCGTCAGGGTCGTGCCCAACTTGGCGGCTTCATCCGCCGAGACTGCCGCCATGACGTTGCTCGCCAGGATCGACAGCCCAAGCACACCCACATGTAACAAACTTCTAGTTATTTTCATGTTCTGGTTCTTCCTGAAAACAGACTGCTTAAAGAGGTTGTGCTTAGAAGTTCACGCCGGCGCTCAGCGCGATGAAGTCACGGTCATCCACGGTGGTGAACTTGCCACCAAAGAAGTTGGTGTAGTTCAGGCTGACGGTGTAGGTGTTCTGGTACTCGGCATCCACACCCAGGCTGACGGCCTTGCGACCTTCTTCAAAGTTGCCGCCAGGGCCAGGCGAATAACCTTTAACGTCATGGGACCAGGCCACGTTGGGCTTGAGGTTCACACCGGCAAACACATCCGGGTATTCCCAGATGGCCCGGGCGCGATAACCCCAGGACGTGGCAGTGGTGTAGCCGTCGTTATTGCAGTTGGTGTTCAGGCCGGACGCATTCGGCAGGCCTGCGCCGTTGGCTGTCGAATTGTTAAGCGCATTGCAGAAGCCGCCGGGCAGCGTGCCAGGGCCGAAGACCGGATCACGGCCGTAACGTGCCTGGTTTTTGCTCTCCAGGCCGCCCACGTGGGTCACGCCGATTTCACCTACGGTGGTCAGGCGAGTGGCGCCCATGACCTGATCGAAGAAGTGCGTGAAAGTGGTCTGGAACTGGGTCACTTCCTTACGGTTGTAGCCGTGCAGGTCCTGGCCCGGTGTGCCTTTGAGCACCGATGCATTGCCATAGCCCGGAATCGGCGTGACGCCCGCATACAGAATATCGGTGGTGCTCAGTTGTACCGGCGCGTTTGGCCGGTAACTCAGTTCACCACTCCAGGCGGTGCCGGTAGGCAGCGTAGTGGAGAAGCTCAAGCCGTAGAGGCGGATATCTTCCGGGTACTCGACGAAGTACTGGGAGCTGCCTGCCACGATCAATGGGCGCAACGCCGCCAGCGGCCCCAACGGACGGGTGTAGGCCGAGTTTGGCGCGCCGGTGGCGCTGAAGATCGGCGCACGGCTGTGGTAGTTCATAAAGTACGCGCCGAACTCGGTGTCCAGCGGCTCGAAGTTGTAGTGCATGGCCACGCCGAACTGGCCGCTGTCGCGTGCATCACGGTCACCGCCGCGACGTACCAGCACACCTTCGTTATTCACATCCACGCCCAAGGCGTTAAGGGTAGGCAAGGCCGCGCCCGGGATGGTGGAGCGCTTGTTCAGCACCCGCAGGTTATTGCTGCAACCATCCGAGATGACGTCCGGCTGGGAGAAGAATGTGCCGCAGTTATCGGTGACGGTCTGGTCCCATTCCAGCTGATAAAACGCTTCGGCCGAGAGGTTATCGGTGAGGGTCTGCGACACGTAGAACATGTTGACCGGAATCAAGCCTTCCTTGATTTCGGCGCCCGGACGACGGAACGCGGACACGTCGATCGGGTTGATGGAGTTGATACCGCCACCAATGAAGGTGCTTTCACCCCAGCTCACTACCTGCTTGCCAAACCGCACGTTACCCGGCTGATCGGCGATGGTGTAGTTGTGGTAGATGAAGGCATCGAGGATCTGCCCGCCGGAAGACTTGGCGCCCTCTTTGCGGTTGTTGTTGCTGACGTTCTTGAAGTCCAGGTCTTCGTTTTGCAGCGCGAAGTCATACCAGTACTTGCCACGCACAAAGATGCCGGTGTCGCCGTATTTCAACTCAAGGTCATGGATACCCTTGAAGATCTTCGAGAAGGAATCGCCCTTGTCGAAGTTCAAGTGGCCGTCATCGGAGGTCTGCGATAACCCCCTGCCACCGTTGTTGGCACCGATCAGGTCTTTATTGCGACCGGCAGTCGACCAGCTCGCCCCCACCGACAGGGATGAGTCGAAGCTGCCTTCGATTTCACCGATGTTGAAACTGACGCCGAATGCAGGCCCGGCGAGCGTAGAAGCGAGACTGACGGCCAGGGGCAGTCTTGCCCGGCGCCAGAACTGGTTTACTGAGGTCATCGACGCTACTCCATGTGCATTATTGTTATGGCAGTGAGTTCTTTCGTCTGGATGCATGTAACGGCCGGAATACAACGATTCCAATGCCGAACGGCAACCGGGCCCCCATGGCCCGCAGCGCAACATCCGTGAAAAACTCTGAGTGGGACTATAGCCAGCAGGGGGGTACCGCTTGATCCCTCTAAAGTGTGATTTGCATCACCAACCCGTCTGCCACAGCCCTTTCGCCACGCCGACGAAGGCCGGCGAGGCAAGGATGGCTGAAAATCCTGAAATCACAAGTGAAGCCGCGAGTTAGAGCATTGCCGCGCCCGAACGGGCGCGGCGAAGGGGGTCAGAGCGTGGACAGGAACGTGCTGTTGTTGGCTTGCCATTCGATGATGTCAACGCGGATACGTTTTTTGTCGAGTTTGCCGACACTGGTCTTGGGAATTTCAGTAACAACGGCGATCTGGCTTGGAATCGCCCACTTGCTCAGGTGCCCCAACTCCACGAACGGCTTGAGGTGTTCCTTGAGCTCGCGGGCACCTATCACATGGCCATCACGCACCACCAGCAGTGCAAACGGGCGCTCGCCCCACTGTGGGTCGGCGATGCCCACCACCGCTACTTCGCGTACCGCCGGGTGACGGCTGACCAAATCTTCGAGGGCCAATGACGATATCCACTCGCCGCCGGTCTTGATCACGTCCTTGATGCGGTCGCGAATATCGATCACGCCAAACGCGTCCAGCGTGGCCACGTCACCGGTGTGCATCCAGCCGCCTTCCCACAGCTCGGCGCCCTTTTGCGGCTCGTTGAAATACCCTTCGCTGAGCCACGGCGCACGCAGCACCAGTTCGCCCTGGGACTCGCCGTCGGCGGGCAAGAAGTTGCCGTCGCCGTCGACAATCGCCGCTTCCACCAACGGCCCGGGCACACCGGCCTTGATGCGATAGGTGGTGCGCTCGTCCTCGGTGCCGGCCATCAACTCTTCGTTGAGGTGAGCGCAGGACACCAGCGGCCCGGTCTCCGACATACCATACGCGGCCGTCAGCTGAATGCCCCGCGCCTTGGACGCTTCATACAACGTGCGGTTGAGCGCGCTGCCGCCGATGACGATTTTCCAGCCGCCAAAATCCACGTCCTGGGCAGCCTTGGCGTTGAGCACCATTTGCAGGATGGTCGGCACGCAGTGGGAGAAGGTGACCTTCTCTTTGCGCCACAGCTCCACCAGGTATTCCGGGTCGTAACGGCCAGGGTAGACCTGCTTCAAACCGAGCATGGTCGCCACATACGGCAGGCCCCAGGCATGCACGTGGAACATCGGCGTAATCGGCATGTACACGTCGTTGGTGCCCAGCAGGCGCACGCTGTCGACACTGCCCATGATGGTCGCCACACCGATGGTGTGCAGCACCAGTTGGCGATGAGTGAAGTACACGCCCTTGGGGTTGCCGGTGGTTCCGGTGGTGTAGAAGGTGGTGGCGACGGAGTTTTCGTTAAAATCCTGGAAGTCGTACTTGGGGCTGGCGGCCGCCAGCAGGGTTTCGTACTCGCCGACCAGGTTCGGCAACTCGGCAGTCTTGGCCTCAGCGTCGGTGAGCAGCAGGGTCTTGTCGACGGTGGTCAGGTGCCCGGCAATCGCCTGGTAGAGCCCCACGAACTCGCTGTTGACCAGCACAAAGCGGTCCTCGGCGTGGTTCATGGTGTAGAGGATCTGTTCCGGCGACAGGCGCACGTTGATGGTGTGGATCACCGCGCCGATCATCGGGATGGCGAACATGCATTCCAGGTAACGGTGGCTGTCCCAGTCCATCACGGCAACCGTGTCACCGGCCTTGACCCCGGCTTCGGTCAGCACATTGGCCAGGCGTGCGACCCGCTCGATCAGGGTTGGGTAGGTGTAGCGCAGCTTGTCGCGATAGATGATCTCCCGGGTCTTCTCGTAACGCGCCCCGGACATCAACAGGCGTTTGATCAACAGCGGGTATTGGTAAGCGCCTTCGGCGGGCGGGATAACACGGGTCTGCAACATACGAATCCCTTATCTGACTGCACGGTCTTGGCTAAGACCTGCACTGTAGAGCGCTAATGTTTCAGCCAAATCAGCCAAAGGAATGATTTGCAGCGGCCAATGAATGCTAGCTTTGCGCCAGCATCCAGGATTTACATAGATCGAAATGTGGGAGCGGGCTTGCTCGCGAATGCGGTGTATCAGTAACAGATAAATTGACTGACCCACCGCATTCGCGAGCAAGCCCGCTCCCACATTTTGTCCGTGCCCACTCAGGTACAGCGTTATTTCATGCTGGTAAACGCCAACTTCACACCAATGGCAATCAGCACCGCGCCCATGGTCCGGTCAAACCAATGCCCCATCCGCGCAAACCCGGCGCGCACGCGCTGCTGGCTGAACAGCATGGCCACCAGGCAAAACCACAACGCCGTCGCCACTGCCAGGTACACACCGTAACCGGCCTGGATCGCCAGCGGCGTGTGCGGGTTGATCACCACCGTGAACAGCGACAGGAAGAACAGCGTGGCTTTCGGGTTCAGGCCATTGGTGACAAAGCCTGCGGTAAACGCCCCGCGTGGGGTGCGCTCGCCAACTTCACGGTGCAACTCGCCCTCGGCGGGTGGCTTGGCCGGCTGCGCGCGCAGGGCCTTGAAGCCGATATACAGCAAGTACGCAGCGGCGGCCCACTTCAGCGCGTTGAACAGCACAATGGACTGCGACACGATCAAGCCGATGCCCAGCAGCGAGTACCCCACGTGCAGGAAAATCGCCGAGCCCACGCCCAGAGCGGTCCAGGTGCCGGCGCGACGGCCATGGGTAACACTTTCGCGCACCACCACGGCGAAATCCGGGCCGGGGCTGGCCACCGCCAACAAGTGAATCAAGGCTACGGTCAAAAACTCGGCGACGTACATGCTCACTCCATTAAGTAACTGATTATTTCATCTGATAGGCTCGGCAGATTACGCCTTCGAACCTCGTCGCAAAAGGTACAGTTGAGAATGAACAATCGCCGCGCCGTCTTCCTTGATCATCCGTCCCTGGACCTGGACGACCTCGACCTCAGCGAGCTGCGCAACAGCTTCAGTGACTTGCAGCTGCTCACCGACACCACGCCACAGAATGTGCTTGAACGTGTGCAAGGCGCCCAGGTGGTGATCAGTAACAAGATCGCCCTTAACGCGCAAACCCTGGCGGCCTGCCCCGAGCTCAAGCTTATCCTGGTGTCGGCCACCGGCACCAACAACGTCGACCTCGACGCCGCCCGTGCCCACGGCATTACCGTGAGCAATTGCCACGGCTACGGCACGCCGTCGGTGGCGCAGCACACGATCATGCTGTTGCTCAACCTGGCGACGCGCCTGAAGGACTATCAACAGGATGTGGCGGCGGGCAAATGGCAACAGGCCAGGCAGTTCTGCCTGTTGGATTACCCGATTGTCGAGCTGGAAGGCAAAACCCTCGGCCTGCTCGGCCACGGTGAACTGGGTGGGGCGGTGGCGAGGCTGGCCGAAGCTTTTGGCATGCGCGTGGTGCTCGGCGCCATTCCCGGGCGCCCTGCCCGCGCGGACCGCGTGCCGCTGGATGAGCTGCTCGCACAGGTCGACGCGCTGACCTTGCACTGCCCGCTCAATGAACACACACGCGATTTTATCGGCGCCCGCGAACTGGCGCTGCTCAAGCCCGGCGCGTTTGTCGTCAACACTGCACGCGGCGGTTTGATCAACGAACAGGCGCTGGCAGATGCCTTGCGCAACGGCCATCTCGGCGGCGCGGCCACCGATGTGCTGAGCGTGGAACCCCCCGTGAATGGCAACCCGCTGCTGGCCGGCGACATTCCTCGTTTAATCATCACTCCCCACAATGCCTGGGGCAGTCGCGAAGCGCGCCAGCGTATCGTCGGCCAACTGGCTGAAAACGCCCGAGGCTTTTTCAGCGGCGCCCCGCTGCGCGTCGTCAGTTGATAAACTGCGCCCCTTTTCAAGGAGCAGACTATGGATCCGCGCAGTGAAGTACTGCTTCGTCAGGCCGAACTTTTTCAAGGCAACCTGCTGCTGGTAGGTTTGCCTGCCGACGACTTGCTCGGCCGCCTGCCCAATGCCCACGGCTGGAGCTGGCATGCCGGCGATCAGGCGGCACTGGATGCGCGCTTTCCCGAGCGCAGCCAGTTCGGCGTGAACGTGCCCGAGCGCGGGTTTGATGCGGCGGTGATTTTCCTTCCAAAATCCAAAGACCTCACCGACTACCTGCTCAACGCCGTGGCCGCACGCTTGCCCGGTGCCGAGCTGTTTCTGGTCGGGGAGAAAAAGGCCGGCATCGAAAGTGCCGCCAAGCAGATGATCCCGTTCGGCAAGCCGCGCAAGCTCGACAACGCGCGGCATTGCCAACTGTGGCAAGTCACCGTGGCCAATGCTCCGCAAGCGGTCGCGCTGGAAAGTCTGGCGCAAGTCTTCGAGGTGCCGCTGGCCGAAGGGCCGCTCAAGGTGGTGAGCCTGCCCGGCGTGTTCAGCCACGGCCGCCTGGATCGCGGCACCGAGTTGCTGCTGGAGCATCTGGACAAGCTGCCGAGCGGGCATTTGCTCGACTTTGGTTGCGGCGCCGGCGTGCTTGGGGCGGCGGTCAAACGCCGCTACCCGCATAACAGCGTGACGATGCTCGATGTGGACGCCTTCGCCGCTGCCAGCAGCCGCCTGACTTTGGCGGCCAATGGCCTGGAAGCCGAAGTGTTGACCGGGGATGGCATCGACGCCGCGCCGATGGGTTTGAACGCGATTTTGAGCAACCCGCCGTTCCATGTCGGCGTGCACACGGACTATTTCGCCACGGAGAACTTGCTGCGAAAAGCGGCGATACATCTGGCAAAAGGCGGCGAACTTCGTTTGGTTGCCAACAGCTTCCTCAAGTACCAACCGCTGATCGAGGAGCATCTGGGCGTGTGTGCGGTGAAGGCCGAAGGCAATGGTTTTCGCATTTACCGTGCCAAACGCGGCTGATGGTGATTTGAAAAAGAACGCTTGCCGAATGGATTTTGCCTAGGCAGAATCCGCTCCGTCCTAGGGGAGTAGTCTCCCACGAGCGCCACGCTCGTCCGGCATACGTCAACATACTTGGTCAACAGACCATGGCGTATGCGACCCAGGAGTCCGCACAGACGGACCGGGGTTTGACAAGACCTATGACACGAACACCTTACCCGGGGCGGGAAGGCTGTACGTGTCATAGCCGTGTCGACCCGCCCCTGGAAGCTTACCTGATGCTGGATTCATTACTCGTACCTACCGCAATCGTTGCCTTGGCCGAAATCGGCGACAAGACGCAACTGCTCGCGCTCATCCTTGCCGCTCGCTTTCGCAAACCCTGGCCGATCATCGCCGGCATTGTCGCCGCGACCCTGGCCAACCATGCGGCCGCCGGTGCCGTGGGGGCCTGGTTCGGCAGTTTCTTCTCGGATGCGGTGTTGCACTGGATCCTCGCGGCGAGCTTCTGTGCCACGGCGCTGTGGACCCTGGTGCCGGACAAACTCGACGATGACGAAGCCAGTACCACGCGCAAGTTCGGGCCGTTCCTGACCACGCTGATTGCGTTCTTCCTCGCCGAAATCGGTGACAAGACCCAGATCGCCACGGTGATGCTGGCGGCGCAGTACCCGGAGTTGTGGCTGGTGATTATCGGCACCACGCTGGGCATGCTGATTGCCAACGTGCCGGTGGTATTGGCGGGTAATTTTGCCGCGGAAAAACTGCCGCTGACCTTGATTCGTCGACTGGCGGCTACGGCGTTCTTCATCCTGGCGGTGGTGGCGGTGTACAAGGCCATGCAAAGCAGCGGCTGGATCTGACGCGCGATGATCGTTCCCACGCTCTGCGTGGGAATGCCGCTCTGGGCGCTCTGCGTCCGATCTTAACTGCGTGACGCGGAGCGTCACAGGATGCATTCCCACGCGGAGCGTGGGAATGATCGATCCTGGAATATCAGGACTTTTTGGCCTGTTGATAAAGCGGCATCACCTTAGGAATCGCCGCCTGCAACGAGGCGATTCGGCTGTCGGACGCCGGGTGAGTGCTCATGAACTCCGGTGGCGCGCCTTCCGACGCCTTGGCCATCTTGTTCCACAAGGTGATCGCGGCATTCGGGTTGTAACCGGCACGGGCCGAAAGCTCCAGGCCGATCAGGTCGGCTTCGTTTTCATTGGCACGGCTGTTAGGCAACGTCATACCGTAGTTGGCCACGGTATCGGCCAACGCCAGGCTGTCCTGGCCCAGGCCGAACAACGCACCAGCGCCCTGCTTGGCCATCTGGATGCCATACGCCTTGGACATGGCCTCACGCCCGTGCTCACGCAAGGCGTGGGCAATTTCATGGCCCATAACGGCAGCCAGTTCGTCGTCGGTGAGCTTGAGCTTGTCGATCAACCCGCTGTACACGAAGATCTTGCCGCCAGGCCCGCAGTTGGCGTTCATCTCATCGCTTTTGATCAGGTTGACTTCCCACTTCCACTGCGCCGCGTCCGGGCGGAAGGTCGGCGCCTGGGCGATCAAGCGGTTGGCGATGGCCTGCACGCGCTTGGCGTTGGCACTGGTCTTGTCGAGCATGCCCTTGCCACTCGCCTCGCCCAGCGTCTGCTGGTAGGACTGGGCATACATCTGGTCGACTTCCTGGCTCGACAGCATGCTGAACATGTACTGCTTGCGCTCCACTCCCACGGCGCCGCCGCTGGTGGTGTTAACTGACTGGCAACCTGCCAGCAGCATCGCTGCACTGAGTACGCTTACTGCCAATGACTTTTTCATGACACTCTCCCTGAAAACCTGGCGCGTATCGTAGGCGGTCATTTGTATCAACGCCAGATACACACGACGTGTAACCGCTAACTTTCAGATACATCCCACACACTCACAGCGGCGGCGAACAGTCCGTTTGCGACATCTCGTACTATTTTGCCCGCCAAGCCTTAAGCCTCCAGAGCCCATGGCCGATACAAAAAGGCAGCCCACCTGCCCTGCGCCTGGAGCCTCCATGAAATTCAAGTCGATTCAGTTTTCTGTTGCCGCACTGACCGGGGCCATCGTGCTGAGTGTGGTCGCAGTGCTGGTGCTTTATGCAGTGTTTGCCGGTGCGCGCACCCAAGAGCTGGTGCAGGAGCGCACTCAGGCGCAATTTGAGCAGATCATCGAGCAGCGCCTCACCGCGTTGGCGCAAACCCAGGCCACCTTGATTCAGCGCGAACTGGAAGCGCCACTGGTAACCGCCAAAGGCCTGGCCACCGCCAATGCCCTGCTGGCGATGAAAGATACCAAGGGCGAACCAGCGTTGCAGGTCGGCCGTGAGCAGTTGATCAACCTGCTGCATGAAACCGTGGTGCGCAACCCGAAAATTCTCGGTGCCTACATTGGCTGGGAACCCAATGCCATCGACCATAACGACGCTGCCTACGTAAATACCCCCATTGTAGGCATGGCCGCCGACGGCCGCTTTCTGCCGTGGTGGTACCGCAACGCCGATGGCAGCCTGGGCCTGGACAAACTCGCCGACGTCAACGACCAGAACATCCTGTCCACCGGCGTGCGCGCCAGTGAGTACTACCTGTGCTCCAAAGAGAGCAAGAAGCCCTGCGCCATCGACCCGGCGCCTTATAAAGTCGGGAATGCCATGGTGATGCTCGCCTCGTTTATCGAACCGATCATGGTCGACGGCACGTTCCAGGGCATCGTCGGCGCCGACCTGTCGGTGAACTTCATCCAGGACATGCTCACCCGCGCCGACCAGAACCTGTACAACGGCGCTGGCGAACTGGCGCTGATTTCCAGTAACGGTCGCCTGGTGGCCTACACCAAAGACGCCAGCAAGCTCGGCGAAAAAGCCAGCGACCTGCTCGACAGCAACGAACTGGCCAACCTGAGCCAATTGAAAGTCGGCGAAGTGCGCTACGACATCGACAAGGAGCACGGACATATCGAGCTGTTCCTGCCCTTCAACATCGGCCAGGCCGAAGCGCGCTGGACCTTGATGCTGCAACTGCCGCTGAGTGCGGTAATGGCCGACTCGCAAAAGCTGCAAAGCGACCTGCAAGCCCAGCGCAAGACCGACACCTTCGGCATGGCCATGGTTGGCCTGTTGATCGCCGGTATCGGTTTGCTGGTGATCTGGCTGGTGGGCCATGGCATTGCCCGCCCGCTCAAGCAAATGGTGGCGATGCTCAACGATATCGCCCAGGGCGAAGGCGACCTTACCCGCCGCCTCACCAGTGATCGCGCCGATGAGCTGGGCGCGATTGCCAACGGCTTTAATACCTTCCTGATCAAGTTGCAGGGCATGATCACTCAGGTGGTGAGTTCGGTGCAGAAGGTCAGCGACTCGTCGGAACACACCGCCGATATCGCGATTCGCACCAATCAGGGCGTGCATAAACAAATGGTCGAGATCGACCAGGTGGCCACCGCCGTGCACGAAATGACCGCCACTGCGCAAGACGTGGCACGCAATGCCACCCAGGCCGCGCAAGCCGCCAGCCATGCCGACCAGGCCGCGAGCCAGGGCATGCGCATTGTGCGCGACACCTCCACTTCCATCGGCGCGCTGGCCGAAGAAATAGGCAAGGCCGTCGGCGTGGTGCAAACCCTGGCCAAGGACAGCGAGAACATCAACGCGATCCTCACGGCGATTCGCGGGATTGCCGAACAGACCAACCTGCTGGCACTCAACGCCGCCATTGAGGCGGCCCGTGCCGGCGAACAAGGGCGTGGTTTTGCGGTGGTGGCCGATGAGGTGCGCAACCTTGCGCAGAAAACCCAGAAGGCCACCGAAGAAATTCAGACCATGATCCAGCAGCTGCAACAAGGCACGCGGGATGTGGTGCGAGTAATGGAGGACAGCCAGCACCGCACCGACGAAAGCGTGCAACATGCGGCGAAGGCGGCCGAAGCGCTGGAGACGATTACCCAGGCGGTGTCGGTGATCAACGACATGAACACGCAGATCGCTAGTGCGGCCGAGGAGCAGAGCGCGGTGGCCGAGGACATCAATCGCAATGTGATCAATATTGGCCAGGTGGCGAATGAGGTGGCGGGTGGTGCGGATGAGTCCAGCGCGGCGAGTGCGGATCTGACCAAGTTGGCGGAGCAGCAGCGGCGGTTGATTAATCAGTTCAAGGTTTAAGATTTTCGGTGGTTTTAAGGCCGCTATCGCAGGCAAGCCAGCTCCCACATTTGAATGTATTCACACATTCAAATGTGGGAGCTGGCTTGCCTGCGATGGGGACCGCGAATCCAACCTCAACCTGGGGTCAGACACTCCGGCCCATTCAACTTCGGATCATTGACCATATTGGCCAGCACCCGCTCGCGCAACGCGGCGGGCTCGCTGGCCAATAAACCCTGCAACACATGCAACGGCGTCTCGGGGTTCAACCATGCCTCCTGCCCCGCCGCATCCAGAATCAACGGCCGCCGCTGACTCTGCGCAGCCTGGGTCACCACCGCGGTACTCAGCCACACCTGCTCCTGCACCGGATACGCCTCCCAGATCGCCGCAAAAAACAGCGTCGAGCCTTCACCCGGCGTCAGCCAGTAAGGGCGCTTGCGCTGGGTGCCACGCCATTCGTAAAACCCGTTGGCTGGCAGCAGGCAACGGCGCTGGCGCAAGGCTTCGCGAAACATCGGTTGTTCGGCCAGGGTCTCGGCGCGCGCATGGGCAGGCGTGCACGAAAGGTCGGTGAGCCACGGTGGCGTAAGGCCCCAGCGCGCACGTGCCAGGGTGCGCTGGCCTTCGCTCAGGCGCTGGATCAGCACCGAATCATTCGGGGAAATATTCCACTGGGCCTGCTGGTCGGCCGGGAAGCCCGGCAAGGCAGCAAAGGAAGGGTTCCAGCGAAACAGGGCATAACGTCCACACATGGGGCAACACGACTCTTGGGGTAAACCGACCGACAGCCTAACAGACCAACACGTCGGGGAAGCTGTCGGGTTCATCGCCGGGCATGGGTTGCGCGCCGTTATAGGCCGTTATCAATTCACGGGCGTAGGCCGCCTGGTCGTTGTCCACTTCCAGGCCCAACAGGCCGAAGATCGGCAATTCGCCGGTGCCACCGAGCAAATGGCGCCCCACCAGGTGCGCCTCGATGCCTTCGCTGGCAAGCATCTGTTGCAGCAGCTCGCCTTCCATCAGGTTTTCCGGTTCGTAGATTCGCTGCATGGGGTGTACCTGTTACTCGTTTTCGCTGCGCACGGTCAGCATCCATTCATCGCCGTGCACTTGCAGGTCGAAAATAATCGGCCGGCAACAGACCGGACAGTCCTCTATATATTCTTGATCACCGCCGGAAAGGTCCAGAACCGCCTCAGCCGGTTCACCACAATAAGGACAATCGTACGACTCGGTTTCCAGCATCGCGGTCTCCCAGGTGACTTGTGCGTATAATCGCCGGTCTATTTACAGGGCTATTCACGGCAGCGCCAATATTGCGGCCGCACCCTGATATTTCCTTTACTTACCCTAGCCGTTTCTAACAAGAGAGCATGATGGGCGAATTCGATACCATCCGACCTTACAACGACAGCGAAGTCCCGGCCGTGCTGGCGCGTCTGTTCAGTGACAAGGCCTTTCTGGACATCCTGACCCACTTCCGCTTCCCGCGCTTTGCCGGCGCCCTGGGCTGGCTGCTCAAGCCAATGATCGCCCGCAAACTGCGCCGTGAATTTGCCGGCGTCACCACCGTGGCCACGCTGCAGGACAAAGTCGAGTATTACGTCGATCACACCATTGATCGCGCGACCGACGGCGTGACCTATACCGGCGTCGAGCAGCTCAAGTCCGGCACCGCCTATCTGTTTCTGGCCAACCACCGCGACATCGTGATGGACCCGGCCTTCGTCAACTATGCCGTGTACCACGCCGGCCTGCCGACGCCACGCATCGCCATCGGCGACAACCTGCTGCAAAAGCCGTTTGTCAGCGACCTGATGCGCCTGAACAAGAGCTTCATCGTGCACCGCTCGATCACCGGGCGAAAGGAGAAGATGGCGGCGTACAACCTGCTGTCGGCCTATATCAACCATTCGATCCGCAACGACTGCCAGTCGATCTGGATCGCCCAGGCCGAAGGCCGGGCCAAAGATGGCGATGATCGCACCGAATCGGCGATCCTCAAGATGTTCCACGTCAGCCGCAAGGACGAGCCGTTTGCCGAGGTGATCCAGTCGCTGAACCTGACGCCGGTGTCGATCAGCTATGAATACGACCCGTGCGACAGTGCCAAGGCCCGCGAGCTGTATATCCGCGCGACCACCGGCACCTACACCAAGGCACCGGGCGAAGACGATGTGAGTATTGCGCTGGGCATTACCGGCTACAAGGGCCGCGTGCACGTGAACTTTGCCCCGCCGATTACCGAGCGTTTTGAAGACACCAAGCTGCTGGCCGTGGAAATGGACCGGCAGATTCTCGGCGGTTATCGCCTGTTCCCGGTGCATTACCTGGCGTATGCGCAGTGGAGCGACGCCGACCCGCAATTGCAGGTGCCGGCGGCAGCCGAGGTGTTCCCCGCCGATGAGTTGGCCAAGGCCAAGGCGGAGTGGGAGCGGCGTTTGAACGAGTGCCCGGTGGAGCACCGGCCGTACCTGGTGACGCAGTATGCGACGCCGGTGAGGAATCAATACCGGGTCAAGGCCGGGATTCCCCTGTAAACACCGAAGTAAAAAATGTGGGAGCGGGCTTGCTCGCGAAAGCGGTGGTTCAGTCAAAGATGTATCGACTGGCACCCTGCATTCGCGAGCAAGCCCGCTCCCACATTTGTTTTGCGGTGATTTTAGAGGTGGGTGCTGAGCCATGAGACGGACAGCGCCAGAGCCAGGCAGGCAAACCCGACGCGGTAAGCCAGGCGATGCGACCGTTCGGTACGCACATCCAGAAACAACATTGGTTGGTCGATTGCGCGATCTTCGCTTTGGGCGGTGAGGTCGGCCAGCGCTCGCTGCTCGCGCAGGCGGGTAATGAACAGCAGCGCTGCACCCGGGCAGGCCACCAATAAAGCCACAGCATTGATCAGCAGTGCGGACAGCGCCATCGCAAACCTCGGTAGACGAGTGTCTTGGTATCAATTCAGATACAAACCTGAATGATATTGGCCTCCTGCCGCTGAAACGTTCCGTCCCCCATGTACGGTTAATGTATCCAGTAATTTACAGCGTCACCTGAACGTCACCTTAACAAGCCACTCTGTTGCCCTTCGAACGCTTGGGAGCTTGTCATGCTGCACGCACAAAACCAGGATCGGCTGTACCTGATCGCCCAGAACGATGAGCAGGAAGCGCTGGTCGGCGGCCTTGCGTTCAACGTTCAGGACCGTCACTGGCTGGTGTATTGCGCCCTCGGCGGGCACCAGCATGCCGACCTGCCGGAGCTGGACCTGCTCACTGGCGTGAGTGTGCTGGACTTTTATGTCGAAACGGCTGCATGAAGGCTACAGGCATAAAAAAACCGGGCTCATTGCTGAGCCCGGTGATCGTTCCCACGCTCTACGTGGTAACGGCGATCGGGGCGCTCCGCGCCCGCCCGAAGGTTACTGTGCGCTGAGAAGCGAACCGATGCTCGGGTCTTTGAACAAGCGCGTCAGGGCATCGCTCAACACGTCGCTGACCAGCTTGGTGTTGGTTTCCTGGTTCGGCGACATGCCGAAGCGCTGGTTCAGGGACGCGCCGTAGCGCCCACTGTAGCGGCGTGTGCCGGCGCTGACGTCGGACTTGAAGGTTGCGCCGATGGAGGCTTCCGTCACATACAGGCCTTCTTTGGGCGACTGGTACTTCAGCTCAGCCAGGGTGATGGTCAACTGCGGCGCGCCCGGCGAGTTGGCCGGGGTGAAGCCCAGCAAACGCACGGCGGCTTCAGCCTGGGCTTGCAGCTTGGGCAGCACGTCCTGACCTTGTACCGAAATCAGCGCAGTCTCAGGGTACAAGCCACCACGGGAGCCCAGGGTGGGCGAAGGACGACCATCTACCACGCGCACCGACACCGGCTGGCCATGGCCGACAGGCGCCAGTTGCGCCGTGACTTTAGGTTGCGGGCTGAGTTGTTGCGGGCTGTTGGCGCAGCCAACCAGGGTAAGACTGGTCACAGTGATCAAACCAAACAACAGGCGTTGCAACATACTCATTTCTCCAGGACTAGGTGCAAACAGGCCGCCAGTATAACGGCGCACGCGGGCCTCTCACCAGCCATCCTGAACGTCAGCTGAAGGCTTGCTCAAATTACAATTTCGCATAATTTCGTCACTCCACTGTCATGGCACACTGGCAACCTTCAAGCATGTAACGTAACAGGTACAAAGCCATGCGCCTTCTTAAATCATTGTTCATGTCCCAGCCCCGCCATCGCCACTACGCACGGCTTGATGCCAATGGCCATTGCGTGGCGTTCAAGCAGTGCAGCCTGCCACCCGTGGGCGACGGCTGGGTGGAAGTCTCGGAGCCCCACCTGGGCTGGATGCACCGCCCACTGCCAATGAGTGCCCGAATCAGCCCGCAGGTTGTGCACACGCACTCGCGGCATGCACTGGCTTCCTGAACGCCCTAATAAAAGTCACAAAACACGCCCATTTCCCTGACGTTCTTCGCTACAATCTCCCCCCGATTATAAGGACGTCTCCTGATCGGGCCTCGCAGCATCGTTAATGCCTCGGTATTAACCCCCCAATCGCCCACAGAGAGCCGCCCACACAGATCGAGTGAAGCTGGCGCGCTTGCTGTTTTCTTTGCAAACCACCTCTCTTTACCGAATCTGCCAGAGCTGCCATTGCGCTCGGCCACTTGAGTTGTTTGCCCGTTTTGCCGCGTGTCGGCAGAGGTTTACGGGCCAGGTGCCAGGCTGGGGCAGCCCTTTTTTGAGGTTCACGTCTTCAAAAGAGCGTGAAAAAACGGGTTTTCACAACTTCACAAGAGTGTGGCGAGCAAATGAATAGTTTGGCGTTTGTACAAGCACCATCAGCGTCTGGAACAGCCCAACCACACAGGACCGAGTACTCCTCAAACACCGGAGCTTGAGCCTGTCCGCTACGGATTGATTGCACGAATCACACGCTTTGACCATAAGTCGAATTGCCTCAGGCGCCCATGAATGCGTTCATAGGCAGATTAGCCCGGCAGGAAGCGTGTGCTGAAGTTGCAAAGAATTGCGAAACGGACATGGCGATCCTGGCCATGGGTAACCTGGGGCAACACGTGAACCGCCCCGTCACTCCTGGCAGCCATGCCGTCAATTTGGTGCTGCAGATTTTGGAGACGCGTTAAATGGCGCATAACGAAGCAGTCGACGTAGTACTGGTAGGGGCCGGCATCATGAGTGCCACCCTGGCCGTATTGCTCAAAGAGCTCGACCCCGGCCTCAAGCTGGAAGTCGTTGAGCTGATGGATTCGGGTGCCGCGGAGAGTTCCAACCCGTGGAACAACGCCGGCACCGGCCACGCCGGGCTGTGCGAGCTGAACTACACACCGCAGGCCGCCGATGGTTCCATCGACATCAAGAAAGCCGTGCACATCAACACCCAATTCGAGGTGTCGAAGCAGTTCTGGGCGTACCTGACCAAAAAGGGCACCTTTGGCTCGTCCAAGTCCTTTATCAGCCCGGTGCCGCACCTGAGCTTCGTGCAGGGCGACAAAGGCGTGTCCTTCCTCAAGAAACGCTTTGAAACCCTCAGCCAGCACCATGCGTTCTCGGACATGCATTACACCGAAGACCGCAATGAGATGGCCGAGTGGATGCCGCTGATGATGCCGGGCCGCCCGCTCGACGAAAAAATCGCCGCCACCCGCGTGATGAACGGCACCGACGTCAACTTCGGCGCCCTGACCAACCAACTGCTGTCGCACCTGACCAGCGCACCGGATGCCCAGGTCAAGTACAGCAAGCGCGTTACCGGCCTCAAGCGCAACGGCGTGGGCTGGACCGTGAGCATCAAGGACGTCAACAGCGGCAACAGCCGTGATGTGGACGCCAAGTTCGTGTTCCTCGGTGCCGGTGGCGCGGCCCTGCCGCTGCTGCAAGCCTCGGGCATTGAAGAAAGCAAAGGCTTCGGCGGTTTCCCGGTCAGTGGCCAGTGGCTGCGTTGCGACAACCCGGAAGTGGTCAAGCACCACCAGGCCAAGGTCTACAGCCAGGCCGCCGTGGGCTCGCCGCCGATGTCGGTGCCGCACCTGGACACCCGCGTGGTCGATGGCAAAAAATCCCTGTTGTTCGGGCCGTACGCCGGTTTTACCACTAAGTTCCTCAAGCACGGCTCGTTCCTCGACCTGCCGCTGTCGGTTCGCGCCGGCAATATCGGCCCGATGCTGGCGGTCGCGCGCGACAACATGGACCTGACCAAGTACCTGGTCAGCGAAGTGATGCAGTCCATGGAGCAGCGCCTGGAATCCCTGCGCCGCTTCTATCCTGAAGCCAAAGCCGAAGACTGGCGCCTGGAAGTGGCCGGCCAACGGGTGCAGATCATCAAGAAAGACCCGAAAAAAGGCGGCGTGCTGCAATTTGGCACCGAGCTGGTCGCGGCTAAAGACGGCTCGCTGGCAGCCCTGCTGGGCGCGTCCCCAGGTGCTTCGGTGACGGTTTCGATCATGCTGGAACTGATCGAGCGCTGCTTCCCGGCCAAGGCTGCCGGTGAGTGGGCGGCCAAGCTGCACGAGATCTTCCCGGCCCGGGAAAAAGTGCTGGAGACGGATGCCGAGCTGTATCGCAAGATCAATGCGCAGAACAACATCAGCCTGGAGCTGGTTGAGCAAAGCAACGAGGCTGAGAGCTTCGCTTGAGGTCTTGACGCGCAGCGTCAGTGGAGGCATTCCCACGCGGAGCGTGGGAACGATCAAACGCCCCGAGGGGCGTTTTTTTGTGGCCGGGATAATCAGCCGCGAGCGTTTTTGATCAGCTCGATGTACTCAGGTGCGTTGCGCTGGTCCTTGATCAGCTCGACGAAGGTCTGGCCATGCTCGTCCTTGCCGTCCAGGTCCAGGCCTGCTTCCTTGAAAAAGCCCAGGAAGCGCTCGAAATCGTCGATACGCAGGCCACGGTAGGCCTTGATCAGCTTGTGCAGGGACGGTGAAGTGGCGTCAATTGGCTCAAAATCCAGGAACAACTTGATCTGGTCGTCGCCGATCTCGTCACCAATCACCTGTTTCTTATCTTTACGCATTACCGACTCCAGCCTGCAGACATTTACACGGGAGAGGAAGTCTACCTGCCAGACACCACCTTCGAAAACAACCAAACACGCATGTGGGAGCTGGCTTGCCTGCGATGGCGGTGCATCAGTGACAGTTGGGCCAACTGACCCACCGCTATCGCAGGCAAGCCAGCTCCCACCTTGAATGCATTCGGCTCAATTACTTTGCGCGTACGGCACCGGTATGCAGATCCGCCCAGATATGCCCGTTGGCATAACTGAGGAACTGTACATACACCGTGTCATTGCGCAGCAGGTCGACAATCACGCGATACTGGGCAACCGGATAGGACAGGGTCAGGGTTTTGCTGGCGTCATCGAACACTGGCTTTTTCAGGCTTTTGCTTTCGGCGTCGAAATTGAGCACCACCTGAGCGATGGTCGCGCCTTTGTTCAAGGATTTGCCCTTGAGGCGGATCATCAACGGCGAGGTCACCGGGATCGGTTGTTGCGTTGACTGCCGCTGATTACCCACCACCACCGCATATTCGGTGATTTGCAGCAGTTGCTGCTGGTCGGGCGTCTCGGCGCGCAGGGTCTGGTCATCGGGTGGCAGGAACTGGCTGTGCATCGGCGCGGGCGCGGCAACCAGTGGCAAACTGAGGGTCAACGCCAGGGCGGCGCAGGTGCGTGTCAACAGGCTCATGGGCCGCTCCGTAGCAGATGGCCGAGCACTGTAGCTCAATCGAACTGGGCGAGCATCCAGCGCTGATACTCGGCCACACCGGCCTCGCCTTCGCGGGGCGCCCAGTCGGGTGACTCGCCCTCGCCTATCGGGCGATACGGCCCGGCCTTGCATTCAAACATCACGCTGTCGGGTTCCAGCACCACCAGGCCATGAAACACGCCTGGCGGCAGATCGACGCCTGCGCACTCGCCGCCCGCCTGCAGAATGCGTTTGGCAATCACCTCGCCGGTGTCGTTGAACACCAGCAAGCCGAGGCTGCCCTTGAGCACCAGCAGGGTTTCCGCCTTGTCGGCACTCAGGTGCCGATGCGGCGGCACATAGGTGTCGGGTTGCAGGCCGACGGCCAGGCGATGGCAGGGTTCTTCCATCTGATGGAAGTTGTGATGGTGCCGGCCGCGAGGGCTGGCGGCCGCTTTCTCGGCCAATTGCGCGAAGAGCGTCTGATCAAGAAAGCGCGCCATGGTTTACATCCCTTTAACCGCGTAGATGCCATTGGCGTTACGCCAGTAGCCTTTGTAGTCCATGCCGTAGCCGAAAATGTAACGGTCGATGCACGGCAGGCCGACGTAATCGGCTTTGAGGTCCGGGCGGGCTTTGCGATCGTGGTCTTTGTCGATCAGCACAGCGGTGTGTACTTTGCGCGCGCCGGCGTGTTTGCAGAAGTCGATGATCGCGCCCAGGGTGTGACCTTCATCGAGGATGTCGTCGATGATCAGCACGTCGCGGTCGATGAACGACACTTCCGGTTTGGCTTTCCAGAACAGGTCGCCGCCGCTGGTCTCGTTGCGATAACGGGTGGCGTGCAGGTAGGAGGCTTCCAGCGGGAATTGCAAATGAGTCAGCAATTTGCCGGCGAAAATCAGGCCGCCGTTCATCACGCAGAAGACCACCGGGTTGGTGTCGGCCATTTCGCGGCTGATGTGTGCGCCGACCTTGGCGATCGCTTCTTCGACTTGCGCTTCGGTGTACAGGCAGTCAGCCTCGCGCATGATTTGACGGATATGCTCGAGATCAGCGGACATGGCGCTCTCCAAGGGGGTGCTGTGGCAAGAAAAGCGGGCAAAGGTACGCATGTGAGGCGCAACGATCAAGCCTTAATGGACTAACGTACTAGATGTCTATAGGACAACACCCTCGGATAGATTAATCTAGGCCGGTTTTTTTGCCCGCCGCCGGAGCCTTTCCCATGCCCACTCGCGAGATCCGCCACCCGCTGATCCGACACAAACTCGGCCTTATGCGCCGTGCCGACATTAGCACGAAGAATTTCCGTGAGCTTGCTCAGGAAGTCGGAGCGCTGCTGACTTATGAAGCGACCAAGGATTTGCCGCTGGAAACCTACGAGATCCCCGGTTGGGCCGGTCCCGTACAAGTTGAGAAAATCGCCGGTAAGAAAATCACCGTAGTGCCTATCCTGCGCGCCGGTATCGGCATGCTCGAAGGCGTGCTCAGCCTGATCCCGGGCGCCAAAGTCAGCGCCGTGGGCGTGGCCCGCAATGAAGAAACCTTGCAGGCCCACACCTACCTGGAAAAACTCGTCCCGGAAATCAACGAGCGCCTGGCAATGATCATCGACCCGATGCTCGCCACCGGCAGTTCCATGGTTGCCACCATCGACCTGCTGAAAAAAGCCGGCTGCAAGGACATCCGCGCCATGGTGCTGGTGGCTGCCCCCGAAGGTATCGCCGCTGTCGAAAAGGCGCACCCGGACGTGCAGATCTACACCGCCTCCATTGACGAGCGCTTGAACGAACATGGCTACATCATCCCAGGCCTGGGCGATGCCGGTGACAAGATCTTCGGCACCAAGCAGAAGGACGCGTAAGCATGCAGGATGATTTCAACGACCCGCTTTGGCGCCAGATCCTGTCTGGCGCACAGATGCTTTTTGTAGCATTTGGCGCGCTGGTGTTGATGCCGCTGATCACAGGTCTTGATCCAAACGTCGCACTGTTCACCGCAGGCCTGGGCACGTTGCTGTTCCAGGTGGTGACAGGGCGACAGGTGCCGGTATTCCTGGCATCGAGCTTTGCGTTTATCACCCCGATCATTCTCGCCAAGGGCCAGTTCGGCCTCGCGGCGACCATGGGCGGGGTGATGGCGGCCGGTTTCGTTTATACCTTTTTGGGCCTGGCCGTGAAGGTCAAAGGCACTGGGTTCATCGACCGCCTGCTGCCGCCGGTGGTGATTGGCCCGGTGATCATCTCGATTGGCCTGGCCATGGCGCCGATTGCCGCCAACATGGCGATGGGCAAAGCCGGGGATGGCAGTGAGCTGATCCACTACCAGACAGCAATGCTGATTTCGATGCCGGCGCTGCTGACCACCCTGATCGTCGCGGTATTCGGCAAAGGCATTTTCCGCCTGGTGCCGATTATCTCCGGCGTGCTGGTGGGTTTTGCCATGTCGTTCTACTTTGGCGTGGTCGACACGGCGAAGATCGCCGCCGCGCCGTGGTTCGCCCTGCCCCACTTCACTGCGCCGGAGTTCAACTGGCAGGCCATCCTGTTTATCGTCCCGGTGGCCCTGGCCCCGGCGATCGAGCATATCGGCGGTGTGATTGCGGTAGGCAGTGTGACCGGTCGCGACTACCTGAAGAAGCCTGGCCTGCACCGCACCCTGCTGGGTGACGGGATTGCCACCACCGCTGCCGGTATGTTCGGCGGCCCGCCAAACACCACTTACGCCGAAGTGACTGGCGCCGTGATGCTGACCAAGAACTACAACCCGAAAATCATGACCTGGGCGGCAGTGTTTGCCATCAGCTTGGCGTTTATCGGCAAGTTCGGCGCGTTGCTGCAAAGCATCCCGGTACCGGTGATGGGCGGGATTCTGTGCCTGCTGTTCGGCTCGATTGCGGCGGTGGGCATGAACACGCTGATCCGCCACAAGATCGACCTGGGCGAAGCGCGCAATCTGGTGATTGTGTCGGTGACCCTGGTGTTCGGCATTGGCGGTGTACTGGTCGGCACCGGCACTGGCCCGGATGACTTCGGCCTCAAGGGCATCGCCCTGTGTGCGGTGGTAGCGATTGGTTTGAACCTGCTGCTGCCGGGCAATGACGGCTGGAAGAACAAGAAGCCGGATGAACCGTTGATCTGATTAGCACCGCAAAACCCAATGTGGGAGCGGGCTTGCTCGCGAATGCGGAGTGTCAGTCGATAAACATGTGACTGATACACCGCATTCGCGAGCAAGCCCGCTCCCACATTTTTTATCTTCAGTGTGGCTTAGAGCTCACCGAGGCCATCAATCAGCGCCTGGTTCTGCTCCGGCGTACCGATGCTGATCCGCAGGAACTGGGCAATCCGCTCCTGCTTGAAGTGCCGCACAATCACCCCTTGCTCACGCAGCTTGGCTGCCAGGCCCGCAGCGTCGTGGCGTGGGTGGCGGGCAAAGATGAAGTTGGCCGCTGACGGCAACACTTCAAACCCCTTGCCCTCCAGTTGCGCGACCACCTTGTTGCGGCTGTCGATCACCAATTGGCAGGTCTTCTCGAAGTACTCACGGTCGTCGAACGCCGCCGCCGCCCCGACAATCGCCAGGCGATCCAGCGGGTAGGAATTGAAGCTGTTCTTGACCCGCTCCAGCGCCTCGATCAGGTCCGGGTGGCCCACGGCCAGGCCCACACGCAAACCGGCCAGTGAGCGCGATTTGGACAGGGTCTGGGTCACCAGCAGGTTCGGGTAACGATCCACCAGGCTGATGGCGGTTTCGCCGCCGAAGTCGATATAGGCCTCATCCACCACCACCACTGAATCCGGGCTGGCCTTGAGGATCTGTTCCACTGCATCCAGCGCCAGCACGCAGCCGGTCGGCGCGTTCGGGTTGGGGAAGATGATCCCGCCGTTGGGCTTGGCGTAGTCGGCCACGCGGATCTGGAATTGCTCGTCCAGCGGCACCGGATCAGATTTGATCCCATAGAGGCCGCAGTACACCGGGTAGAAGCTGTAGCTGATGTCCGGGAACAGCAGCGGCAAGTCGTGCTGGAACAAACCGTGAAAGATGTGCGCCAGCACTTCGTCGGAGCCGTTGCCGAGGAACACTTTGCCGGCGTCAACGCCGTAATACTTGGCCACGGCCTGCTTGAGCAGATCGCTGTTGGGGTCCGGGTACAAACGCAGGTTGTCGTTCAACTCGGCCTGCATCGCCGCCAGCGCCTTGGGCGATGGGCCGTAGGGGTTTTCATTGGTGTTGAGCTTGACCAGTTTGGTCAGCTTCGGTTGTTCACCGGGCACGTAAGGCACGAGGTCCTTGACGAAGGGGCTCCAGAATTTGCTCATGCCTCATTTCCCCTGTTCAAGGATGCGATATTCGGCGCTGCGTGCATGGGCACTCAGCGATTCACCACGGGCCAGCACCGAGGCAGTCTTGCCCAGTTGAGAGGCGCCTTGTGGCGAGCAGAAGATAATCGACGAACGCTTCTGGAAGTCATACACCCCCAGCGGCGACGAGAAACGCGCGGTGCCGGACGTCGGCAACACGTGGTTGGGGCCGGCGCAGTAGTCGCCCAGGGCTTCGCTGGTGTGGCGGCCCATGAAGATCGCACCGGCGTGGCGGATCGATGGCAGCCAGGCTTGTGGGTCAGCTACGGACAACTCCAAGTGCTCCGGCGCAATGCGGTTGGCCACTTCGATGGCTTGCTCCATGTCGCGCACCAGAATCAATGCACCACGGCCATTGATCGACTTCTCGATGATCTCGGCGCGGTCCATGGTCGGAAGCAGCTTGTCGATGCTGGCGGCGACCTTGTCGAGGAACTCGGCGTCGGGGCTGACCAGAATCGCTTGGGCGTCTTCGTCGTGTTCGGCCTGGGAAAACAGGTCCATGGCGATCCAGTCCGGGTCGGTCTGGCCATCGCATACCACGAGGATTTCCGATGGGCCGGCGATCATGTCGATACCGACCTGGCCAAACACGTGGCGCTTGGCGGTGGCGACATAGATGTTGCCAGGGCCAACCACCTTGTCGACCTTCGGCACGCTTTCGGTGCCATAGGCCAGGGCCGCAACGGCTTGCGCACCACCGATGGTGAACACGCGGTCGACTCCGGCGATGCAGGCAGCGGCCAGTACCAGCTCGTTGATTTCACCACGCGGGGTCGGCACGACCATGACCACTTCGGTCACGCCTGCCACTTTGGCTGGGATGGCGTTCATCAGCACCGATGACGGATACGAAGCTTTACCGCCCGGCACGTACAGGCCGGCGCGATCCAGCGGCGTGACCTTTTGGCCCAGCACGGTGCCATCGGCTTCGGTGTAGCTCCAGGAATCCTGTTTCTGTTTTTCGTGGTAGCTGCGCACCCGCGCCGCCGCCACTTCCAGGGCTTCACGCTGGGGTGCAGTGATGCGTGTCAGCGCCAGTTCCAGGCGTTCGCGGGGCAGGATCAGGTCGGCCATGGACTTCACGTCCAGACCATCGAACTGACGGGTGAAATCCACCAGCGCCGCATCACCGCGCTCGCGCACGGCCTTGATGATGTCGAGCACTCGCTGGTTGACCGAGTCGTCGGACACGCTTTCCCAGCTCAGCAGATGATCCAGATGATGGGCGAAATCCGGGTCGGCAGCGTTGAGTCGGGCAATTGCAGTGGACGTGGTCATAGCGAGGGCCTCAATAGAATTGGCAAAAACTCAGGCGCCCTAAACTAGCAGTCATTTCCGCTTGGGCACCTGAGAATTCTGGCTATGAGGCGGATAGACGGGCGCGACCTAAGGCCGCGCGGGTGAGTCAACCGCGGTGTCGAGACTCCACTGCCTTGCGCAGGGTGTCGATCAACGCCTGGATACGGGCGTGCTGCATCTTCATCGATGCTTTGTTGACGATCAGGCGGGAACTGATGTCGGCAATGAAATCCTGAGGTTCGAGGCCGTTGGCACGCAGGGTGTTGCCGGTGTCGACCACGTCGATGATTTTGTCGGCCAGGCCGATCAGCGGCGCCAGCTCCATCGAGCCGTAGAGCTTGATGATGTCGACCTGACGGCCTTGCTCAGCGTAATAGCGTTTGGCGACGTTGACGAACTTGGTGGCCACGCGCAGGCGGCCTTTAGGCTCGACGTCACCGACACGGCCGGCGGTCATCAGCTTGCACAGGGCAATACGCAGGTCCAAGGGCTCGTACAGGCCCTGGCCACCGTATTCCATCAGCACGTCTTTACCGGCAACACCGAGGTCGGCAGCGCCATGTTCAACGTAGGTTGGCACGTCGGTAGCCCGCACGATCAACAGGCGCACATCGTCCTGGGTCGTGGGGATGATCAGCTTGCGGCTCTTGTCCGGATTCTCGGTTGGCACGATGCCCGCTTCAGCCAGAAGCGGCAAAGTGTCGTCAAGGATGCGGCCCTTGGACAGTGCGATGGTCAACATGGGAAACGTCAGTCCTTCATCAGGCTATTGCTGTCCGGTCGCAAGCGGCGCCAGACACAGATCGAGGCCATTACAGCCTCGATTTGAAACAAATTCAGCTAACAGCAAACACAGCCCAGTGGCGGTGTTTGCTGCTTCAGGAACTAGCCCGGTACGCGGCGGATTTTAGCGCCGAGCATCTGCAGCTTTTCTTCGATGCACTCGTAACCACGGTCGATGTGGTAGATGCGGTCGATCAGGGTATCGCCGTCGGCGCACAGCGCCGAAATCACCAGGCTGGCCGAAGCACGCAGGTCGGTTGCCATGACTGGCGCGCCCTTGAGCTTGTCGATGCCGGTAACGATGGCAGTGTTGCCTTCGACCTGGATCTTGGCGCCCATGCGGTGCAGTTCATACACGTGCATGAAGCGGTTTTCGAAGATGGTCTCGATCACGGCGCCTGTGCCTTCTGCAATCGCGTTCAAGGAAATGAACTGCGCCTGCATGTCGGTCGGGAACGCCGGGTACGGAGCCGTGCGCACGTTGACGGCTTTTGGCCGCTTGCCGTGCATGTTCAGCTCGATCCAGTCCTCACCGGTAGTGATTTCAGCACCGGCTTCCTTGAGTTTTTCCAGCACGGCTTCCAGGATGGTCGGATCGGTGTCCTTGACCTTGACGCGGCCACCGGTAACGGCGGCGGCAACCAGATAGGTGCCGGTCTCGATGCGGTCCGGCATCACTTTGTAGGTGGCCGAGTGCAGACGCTTCACACCGTCGATAGTGATGGTGTCAGTGCCGGCGCCGGTGATGTTGGCACCCATGGCGATCAGGAAGTTGGCCAGGTCGACCACTTCAGGCTCGCGCGCAGCGTTTTGCAGCACGCTGCGACCGTTCGCCAGGGCGGCAGCCATCATGATGTTCTCGGTACCGGTAACGCTGACGGTATCAAAGAAGAAGTTGGCACCGCGCAAACCGCCTTCCGGCGCCTTGGCCTTGATGTAGCCGCCTTCGACATCGATGACCGCGCCCATGGCTTCAAGGCCACGGATGTGCAGGTCGACAGGCCGCGAGCCAATGGCGCAACCGCCAGGCAGTGCTACTTCAGCTTCGCCGAAACGGGCAACCATCGGGCCCAGCACCAGGATCGAGGCACGCATGGTTTTCACCAGTTCGTACGGAGCGATCAGGGTCTTGATGGTGCGCGGGTCGATTTCGACAGACAACTTCTCGTCGATCACCGGCTCAATGCCCATGCGACCGAACAACTCGATCATGGTGGTGATGTCGTGCAGGTGCGGCAAGTTGGCCACGGTTACCGGGCCATCACACAGCAGGGTCGCTGCCAGGATCGGCAAGGCGGAGTTTTTTGCACCGGAAATGCGGATCTCGCCATCAAGGCGGGCACCACCGGTAATAATCAATTTATCCATAAGAATCTCGACGCCTTGGGGGCTCAGGTACGCTCGGCCCAGGCCGCGCGGCTGAAAAATTTCATAGTAACCGCGTGGATGCTGCCATCGGTGATCCACGGGTTCAAATGGGCATAGATCTGCTGTTGACGCTTGACCGGGCTTAAATTTGCCAGTTCATCGCTAATCACGTTCAGCTGGAAATTGCAGCCTTCGCCTTCAACTTCTACGATCGTTTCCGGCAGCTTTCCTTCAAGGAAGCTTTTAACTTCTAGGGCCTGCATGCTCAACCTCTATCGGCGCCCAGTGCGCACGGGTCGCACATCATACAAAAAAGCCCCGCGCCTGCGAACCCCGCATAGCAGGACTCTGACGGGGGGCTTCTTTAATAATGTGTATTAAGGATGCGCCAACAGCTCGGTAATACCGGAAACCTGAGCGATTTCACGCATGTCTTCGGGCAGTGCGCGGATGCTGACCGGCTTTTTGACCGCTTGCGCATCACGCATGAAGCACAGCAACAACGAAAGACCAACACTGCTGGATTTGGTAACCGCCGAGCAATCGAGCACCAGCGCAGGCGCGTTGCTGCTGTTGATCAGCGCCTGGCCCTGCTTGCGCAGCTCAGGCCCGGTGCGGTAATCCAGCACGCCGCTGAGGAACAACTCGCCGGCGTCACCAAGACGAACAGCCGACTCGGTCATTGCGCAGGCTTCCCGGCTTGTTTGTCGGTTTCTTCCTTGGCTTTGGCGACTTCACCGGCCCAACCATTGATGGTTTTGTCCAGGTTATTGCCATTACGCTGCATCGCATCAGCGAACTGATCGCGGAACAGCTTGCCGATGTTGATGCCGTTGATGATCACGTTGCGCAGTTTCCACTCGCCGTTGACCTTCTCCAGCGTGTACTGAACCGGGTAAACCGCGCCGTTGTTGCCTTTGACGGTCATGTTGACGCTGGTGCGGTCACCCGACTCATCCCCGGCAGGAGCGACGGTAATGCCTTGGTTGTTGTACTCAAGCAGGGCATTGCCATAGAACTGGAACAGGCCCTTCTTGAAGTTTTCCTGGAAGGTCTGCATCTGCGCAGGCGTAGCCTTGCGCGAATACTTGACCGTCATGATGCTGCGGGAAATGCCTTCGGCATCGACCACAGGCCCCACAATGGTATTGAGCGCATCGTAAAACTTGGTGGGGTCTTGCTTGTACTGCTCTTTGTTGGCAGTCAGGTCAGCCAACATCTTGTTGGTCGTGTCCTGCACCAGATCGTGCGCAGAACCCGCCGCGTTGGCCATCAGCGGCAATGCTGCCAGCAGCACCAGCAGGCCACGTCGCAAGGTAGAGATCATGAACAGATTCCTCATTTGGCGTCTTTATTGACCGTATTGAGCAGGAATTTACCGATCAAGTCTTCAAGCACCAACGACGACTGTGTGTCGTGGATTGTCGAACCATCCTTGAGCAGGGCTGTTTCCCCACCCACGCTGACGCCGATGTACTTCTCGCCCAGCAGCCCAGCGGTGAGGATAGATGCAGTGGAGTCAGTCGGCAGATTATCTACCTTCTTGTCGACTTGCATGGTCACCCGGCCAGTGAAGCTGTCGCGATCCAGATCGATTGCCGTGACCTTGCCGATGGTTACACCGGCCATGGTCACTTTAGCTCTGACCGTCAAACCGGCGATATTGTCGAAGTACGCGTAAAGTTTATAAGTATCGGCGGTGGGGCTGGCCGAAAGGCCACTGACCCGCAGGGCCAGCAACAGTAAAGCCAGGATGCCAGCCAGCAAGAAAAGGCCGACACCGATTTCCACAGTGCGGTTTTGCATCAGAAATCTCCAAACATCAAGGCGGTCAAAATGAAGTCAAGGCCCAGTACCGCCAGCGAGGCGTACACAACGGTCTTGGTGGTGGCGCGACTGATCCCTTCTGAAGTGGGCTCACAGTCATAGCCTTGGAATACGGCGATCCAGGTCACTACAAAGGCGAAAACGATGCTTTTGATGATGCCATTGAGCACGTCGCCACTGAAGGTCACGCTGTTTTGCATGTTGCCCCAGTACGAGCCGTCATAGACGCCCAACCAGTCAACCGCCACCCACGAACCACCCCAGATGCCCACCACGCTGAAAATCATCGCCAGCAGCGGCAGGGATATGAAGCCGGCCCACAGGCGCGGGGCAACAATATATTTGAGCGGGTCCACGCCGATCATTTCCAGGCTGGACAGCTGCTCGGTGGACTTCATGTTGCCGATTTCGGCGGTCAACGCAGAACCCGCACGCCCTGCAAATAGCAAGGCGGTGACCACCGGCCCCAGTTCACGCAGCAGCGTCAGGGCAACCATCTGCCCTACCGCCTGCTCCGAACCGTAGCTGGAGAGGATATTGAAGCCCTGCAACGCCAGCACCATGCCGATGAAGATCCCGGACACCACGATGATGACCAGGGACATCACGCCCACCGAATGCAGCTGTCTCAACAACAGACCAAACCCGCCGCCAATGCCGCCACGCCCGAGCAGCGCGTGAAACAGGAAAATCGTTGAACGCCCCAGGACCTCGACCAAGTCGATGCCGGAGCGGCCGAAAAGGCGAACCTTCTCGAGTAAAGATGTCTTGCGCATCAGCGCTTCCCCAGAAGATCTGAGCGGTAGTCCGCTGCCGGAAAATGAAAAGGCACCGGGCCATCGGGATCGCCGGTCATGAATTGGCGAATGCGCGGGTTATCAGCGTTCATCAGCTCTTCAGGCGTACCCTGCCCCAGCACCTGACCATCGCCGACAACATATAAGTAGTCAGCAATGCTCGCAGTTTCGGCCAGGTCGTGGGAAACCACGATGCTGGTGATCCCCAACGCATCGTTGAGCAGGCGGATCAGACGCACCAGCACGCCCATGGCGATCGGGTCCTGGCCTACGAACGGCTCGTCATACATGAGGATCTGCGGATCAAGGGCAATGGCCCGCGCCAGCGCAACACGACGCTTCATGCCGCCGGACAATTCGTCAGGCATGAGGTCGATGGCGCCGCGCAGGCCCACGGCCTGCAATTTGAGCAGCACAATGTCACGAATCATTTCATCGGACAGCTGGGTATGCACCCGCAGCGGAAACGCTACGTTTTCGAAAACGTCGAGGTCGGTAAACAGCGCACCACTCTGGAACAGCACGCCCATATGCTTGCGCGCATCGAACAGATCGCTGCGCGACAGCGTCGGCAGGTTCTGGCCGTTGACCCACACTTCGCCGGCGCTGGGCCGCAATTGCATGCCCATCAGGCGCAACAGAGTGGTCTTGCCGCAACCGGAAGGCCCCATGATGCCCGTGACTTTGCCGCGGGGAATGCGAATATCGACGTTATTGAAGATGCTGCGCGAACCGCGCTTGAAGGTAAGACCCTTCAGCTCGACCGCGTAGGCGTTATCGGCACTCATCTAATCTCCTTGGGATGCAGCCTTTCACTCAGACACCATGCTTGCGACTTTCGTTTGCAACAGATGCACAAAAGTTAGCGGCATGGGTTGGGCCGACCGAACTGGCGGCGAACTATATCACTGCTGGTACAGAGCCCCCAAGGCCGGAACTGCCCTTGTTCAGATTCGGGACAGGGAAAACACGTGACTGAGCATAAATCCCAGGCACCTGCAGAATAACTAGCGTGAGGGATTTGATCATTACCGCTATAATCGCCGACTTTTCGTCAGGCTATACGATTTCAGACATGAGCCAATCCAGCGACCTTATTCAATCCGCACAACGCACCATCCGCCTCGAGCTTGAAGCCGTAGAAGGTTTACTGGCCCATATCGACGCAGATTTCGTGCGCGCCTGCGAGATGATTCTGGCCAGCACGGGCCGCGTTGTGGTGGTCGGCATGGGCAAATCCGGCCACGTCGGCAACAAGATCGCCGCCACCCTGGCCAGCACCGGGACCACGGCGTTTTTCGTGCACCCGGCCGAAGCCAGCCACGGCGACATGGGCATGATCACCAAGGATGACATCATCCTGGCGCTGTCGAACTCCGGCACCACCAACGAAATCGTGACCTTGCTGCCCTTGATCAAGCGCCTGGGCATCAAGATGATCAGCCTCACCGGCAACCCGGAATCCACGCTGGCCAAGGCTGCCGAAGTCAATTTGAACGTGCATGTGGCCCACGAAGCCTGCCCGCTCAACCTGGCACCGACCTCTTCCACCACCGCCGCCCTGGTCATGGGCGACGCCCTGGCCGTGGCGTTGCTGGAAGCCCGTGGTTTTACCGCAGAAGACTTCGCGTTTTCGCACCCGGGCGGCGCGCTGGGTCGTCGCCTGCTGCTCAAAGTGGAAAACGTCATGCACTCGGGCGATGAACTGCCCCACGTACAACGCGGCACCCTGCTCAAAGACGCACTGATGGAAATGACCCGCAAGGGCCTGGGCATGACCGTGATCCTGGAAGCCGACGGGCGCCTGGCCGGAGTCTTCACCGACGGCGACCTGCGCCGCACCCTGGACCGCACCATCGATATCCACACCGCGACTATCGACGCGGTGATGACGCCCCACGGCAAGACCGCCCGCCCCGAGATGCTTGCAGCCGAAGCGCTGAAGATCATGGAAGACCATAAGATTGGCGCGCTGGTGGTGGTCAATGGTGACGACCGCCCGATCGGCGCCCTGAACATGCACGACTTGCTGCGTGCAGGAGTGATGTAAATGACCAGCGACCTGCTGCAACGCGGCAAAAACATCAAACTGGCGATTTTCGACGTGGACGGCGTGCTGACCGATGGCCGCCTGTATTTCCTCGAAGATGGCAGCGAATTCAAGACTTTCAACACCCTCGACGGCCAGGGCATCAAAATGTTGATGGCCGCCGGTGTGCAAACGGCGATTATCAGTGGTCGAAAGACACCGGTTGTGGAACGCCGCGCACAAAACCTGGGGATTCCTCACCTGTATCAAGGCCGTGAGGATAAACTGGTGGTTCTGGACGAGCTTCTTGGCCAACTCAACCTAAGCTATGAGCAGGTTGCGTACCTGGGTGATGATCTGCCTGACCTGCCGGTCATTCGCCGAGTCGGCCTGGGCATGGCCGTCGCCAATGCGGCGGCATTTGTTCGTGAACACGCCCATGGCATCACTGCCGCACGTGGCGGCGAAGGTGCCGCCCGCGAGTTCTGCGAATTGATCCTGCGTGCCCAGGGCAGTCTTGAAGCGGCCCACGCCGCCTACTTATAGAGCGTTTTATGCTGAGCAAAAAGATTCGCAACTTCCTGTTATTCGGGGTCATCGCCGCGCTGTTCCTGGCGGTGGGCTACTGGAATATCAGCCCGGAGCGCTTTCTCGACAAGCCTGTAGCACAGGTTGACGAGGGCCTGATCGACAATTTCGCCACCAATGCCTATACGGTGCAGTTCATGCCTGACGGCAAGGTCCAATACGAGATGACCTCCGACAAGGTGGAGCACGTCAAAGCCTCCGACGTCAGCCTGCTGACCAACCCGGACCTGAACCTGTTCCGCGGCACCGACTTTCCGTGGCACGTCACCAGCAAACGTGGCGAGGTTAACGCGGACGGCACCCAGGTTGAGTTGATCGACTCGGTACGCGTTGCGCGCACCGATGAACAGAAGCGTGACACCATCATCACCAGCAGTCGCATGACCGTTTTCCCACAACAGCAATATGCGCAGACCGAGCAAGACGTTAGAATTGACGGCGCTGGCGGTGTATCGACTGGCAAGGGAATGAAAGCGTATTTGAAAGAAAGCAGGATACACCTGCTATCGAACGTAAGAGGACAGTATGAGGCTCGTTAAAACCCTCCCTATTTTGCTCGGTCTGGGCGCAGCACTGGGAAGCGTGAGCGCCTGGGCTCTGCCGAACGATAGCCAGCAACCGATCCATATCTCGGCTGACGATGCGCAGTTGGATGATAAACAAGGCGTCGCGACCTACACCGGTGGCGTGATCATCACCCAAGGCTCGATGAAGATTACCGGCAACACGGTAACGCTGACTCGCACCCCGGCTGGCGACATCGACGTGGTGACTTCGGTGGGCAACCTGGCTTACTTCGAACAGAAGCAGGCGGCGGCTGACCCAGCACCAATGAAAGGCTACGGCAAGACCATCCAGTATCACGCCCAGCAGAACCGCATTATCCTGATTGACCAGGCACGGGTTGTCAGTACTGACGGCAATACCACCGAAGGTGAAAAAATCACCTACGACACCGTCAAGCAGATCGCTACCGCCGGTCGCGCCAATGGCACAAAAATCGGCACACCGAAGCCGCGCATCGACATGGTTATCCAGCCGAAGCAGAAAGACGCTGCCGCCCCTGCGCCAAAACCCGCTGCGAAGAAGACGAACTGATGGCAACCCTGAAAGCCCAGCATCTGGCCAAAGCTTATAAAAGCCGTCAGGTCGTACGCGACGTCAGCCTGTCGATCGACAGCGGCCAGATCGTCGGCTTGCTCGGCCCCAACGGCGCCGGCAAGACCACCTGCTTCTATATGATTGTTGGCCTGGTCCAGGCGGATCAGGGCCGTGTATTGATTGACGACCTGGACGTAAGCCACCAGCCCATGCACGGTCGTGCACGCGCAGGTATCGGCTATCTTCCCCAGGAAGCATCGATCTTCCGCAAACTGTCGGTGTCCGACAACATCATGGCGATCCTCGAGACCCGCAAGGAACTCGACCGTGACGGCCGTCGCAAAGAGCTGGAAAGCCTGTTGCAGGAGTTCCACATCAACCACATCCGCGACAACCTCGGCATGAGCTTGTCCGGTGGTGAGCGTCGCCGTGTGGAAATCGCCCGCGCCCTGGCCACCGCGCCCAAGTTCATCCTGCTGGACGAACCTTTTGCCGGTGTCGACCCGATCTCGGTCGGCGATATCAAGCAGATCATCCATCACCTCAAGGCCAAGGGTATCGGTGTACTGATCACCGACCACAACGTGCGTGAGACCCTCGATATCTGCGAGACCGCCTATATCGTCAACGATGGGCAACTGATTGCAGAAGGTGATTCCGCGACTATCCTGGCCAATGAACTGGTGAAGGAAGTGTATCTGGGTCACGAGTTCCGCCTGTAAACACGGTGGTATCAGGCCGTTGCCCGGGGCGCGCGCAAGTCAATAAAAACCTCAGTTTTTTTATTGTTACCGCGCTCTAGGCAAAGCCCCTGATATCAGGCATATAATTTGCTTATGTTTGGCGCTCACGCGCCCTGTCGTGGATGGCGCATTGCGCCGGCGAATAAGGTGTTAAGCCCCTGCCATGAAACCATCGCTAGTCCTGAGAATGGGCCAGCAGCTGACGATGACACCGCAGCTGCAACAGGCCATCCGCCTGCTCCAATTGTCGACCCTGGACCTGCAACAGGAAATCCAGGAGGCCCTGGAGTCCAATCCGATGCTCGAACGCCAGGAAGAAGGCGACGACTTCGATAATGCAGACCCGCTGGCCGACAACATCGAGCAAAAACCCAACGCCGACGTGCAGGAACCGTCCTATCAGGAAACCGCCCCTACGGTGGATAACCTTGAGGAAGGCGAATGGAACGAACGCATTCCCAACGAGCTTCCCGTCGACACCGCCTGGGAAGACGTGTACCAGACCAGCGCCAGCAGCCTGCCCAGCAATGACGACGACGAGTGGGACTTCACCACCCGCACGTCCGCAGGTGAAAGCCTGCAGAGCCATTTACTGTGGCAACTGAACCTGGCGCCGATGTCCGACACCGATCGCCTGATCGCCGTAACCCTGATCGACTGCATCAACAACCAGGGCTACCTGGACGAGACGCTCGACGAGATTCTGGAAGCGTTCGACCCGGAACTGGACATCGAGCTGGACGAAATCGAAGCCGTCCTGCATCGCATCCAACAGTTCGAGCCTGCCGGCATTGGCGCTCGTACCTTGAGCGAATGCTTGTTGCTGCAACTGCGCCAACTGCCGGCCAAGACCCCTTGGCTCGCCGAAGCCCAGCGCCTCGTCACCGACTACATCGACTTGCTGGGCAGCCGCGACTACAGCCAGTTGATGCGCCGCATGAAGCTCAAGGAAGACGACCTGCGCCAGGTCATCGAGCTGGTGCAGAGCCTCAACCCGCGTCCGGGCTCGCAGATCGAGTCCAGCGAAGCCGAGTATGTCGTGCCTGATGTGATCGTGCGCAAAGATAACGAGCGCTGGCTGGTGGAGTTGAACCAGGAGTCGGTGCCACGCCTGCGGGTCAACCCACAATACGCAGGCTTTGTACGCCGCGCCGACACCAGCGCCGACAACACCTTCATGCGCAACCAATTGCAGGAAGCGCGCTGGTTCATCAAGAGCCTGCAAAGCCGCAACGAAACCCTGATGAAAGTGGCCACCCAGATCGTCGAGCACCAGCGCGGCTTCCTGGAATATGGCGATGAGGCGATGAAGCCACTGGTTCTGCATGACATTGCCGAAGCGGTAGGTATGCATGAATCGACGATTTCACGGGTGACCACGCAGAAATTCATGCATACCCCACGGGGCATTTATGAACTGAAATACTTTTTCTCCAGCCACGTCAGCACCTCCGAAGGCGGCGAATGCTCGTCCACGGCGATCCGCGCGATCATCAAAAAACTGGTTGCGGCGGAAAATCAGAAAAAGCCATTGAGTGACAGTAAGATCGCTGGTTTACTGGAGGCACAAGGCATTCAGGTCGCCCGTCGAACCGTCGCCAAGTACCGCGAGTCCCTCGGGATCGCGCCTTCCAGCGAGCGTAAGCGTTTGATGTGACGGGCGGGCCATAGCGTTCCAGTGGTGGGTATTCCTACCCACCGCTTTATGCACTGGCAACGAAGGAGAAGCTGTATGCAAGTCAACATCAGTGGACACCATGTAGAAGTCACCCCTCCATTGCGCGAATACGTCGAGCAGAAGCTGAAACGGCTTGAGGGTCATTTCGACAAGATCACAAATGTGCAGGTGATCATGAAGGTCGATAAGCTTCAGCAGAAAATTGAAGCGACCTTGCAGATACCCGGTGGCGAAGTGGTCGCCAATGCCGAGCATGAAGACATGTATGCATCTATCGATGCCTTGACTGACAAGCTTGACCGCCAACTTAAAAAGCATAAGGAAAAGCAGCAGAGCCTTCTTCAAGGCACTGGCCGCTAATACTCCCCACCCATGATTCGACTTGAAACCATCCTGACCCCCGGCCGTTCCCTTGTGAACGCGCCGGGTGGCAGTAAGAAAAAAGCTCTCGAACACATCGCCAACCTGATCAGCCGTGAAGTGCCTGAGCTGGATGAGCAAGCCGTGTTCAAGGCCCTGATTGACCGTGAAAAACTGGGTTCCACCGGTTTTGGCAACGGCATCGCCATTCCTCACTGCCGCCTTGAAGGCTGCACGTCTCCCGTCAGTGCGCTATTGCACCTGCAGGAGAAAATCGATTTCGACGCCATCGATGGCGCCCCGGTTGACCTGCTGTTCGTTCTGCTAGTCCCGAAAGCCGCCACCGATGCACACCTGGAACTGCTTCGGCAGATCGCCAGCATGCTCGACCGCAAGGACGTACGCGACAAACTGCGCAGCGCCAGCAGCAACGAGGCGCTTTATCAGGTTGTACTCGATGAGCAAAGCGGGCAGTAATCATGCGTTTGATCATCGTCAGCGGCCGCTCCGGCTCGGGTAAAAGCACCGCCCTCAACGTCCTTGAGGACAACGGTTTCTACTGCATCGACAACCTGCCGGCAGGCCTGCTGCCGGAATTGGCCGAGCGTGCCCTGATCCATACTGAACTGGCGCAGCCACTGGTGGCCGTCTCGATTGACGCCCGCAATCTGCCCAGCCACCTTGAGCGCTTCCCCCAGTTGCTTGAGGAAGTGCGTGCTAAGCATATTCATTGCGATGTGCTGTACCTGGATGCCGACGAGGAGACGCTGCTCAAGCGCTTCTCCGAAACCCGTCGACGTCACCCCCTCAGCAGCCCGCATCGCTCTCTGGCCGAAGCCATCGAGGACGAGACCACGCTGCTGGGGCCGATCATTGACCTCGCTGACCTCGAGATCAACACCACCGGCTTGAACCTGTATCAATTGCGCGATGCGATCAAGCTGCGCCTGCTGAACCAGCCGGAACCCGGCACGGCCTTTCTGGTTGAGTCGTTCGGGTTCAAGCGCGGGATGCCGGTGGATGCCGACCTGGTGTTCGACGTGCGCTGCCTGCCCAACCCTTACTGGAAACCTGAACTGCGTGATCAGTCTGGCTTGGATCAGCCGGTGGTCGAGTACCTGGCTGCGCAACCGGATGTCGAGGAAATGTTCCAGGATATCTCCAGCTACCTGCTCAAATGGTTACCGCGCTTTGCCGCAAGTAATCGGGCTTATGTCACCATTGCCATCGGCTGCACCGGCGGCCACCATCGCTCCGTCTACCTGACCGAACGCCTGGGCCAGGTGCTGCAACAAACCCTCAAGAACGTCCAGGTTCGCCACCGCGACCTTAGCTGAAAGGAACACCCCCGCGATGCCCGCTCTGGAAATTGAAATCATTAACAAGCTGGGCCTGCACGCCCGCGCCTCAGCTAAATTCGTCGGCGTTGCCGGGCAGTTCCCTTGCCAGATTCGCGCGGGGCGCACGCCAGAGTCGATGGTAGACGGCAAAAGCATCATGGCCATGATGATGCTGGCTGCGGGCAAGGGCACCAGGATTCATTTGAAGACCGAAGGCGAACAAGAGCAGGAAGCGATGGACGCCCTGGTCAAGTTGATCAATAACTACTTTGACGAGGGTGAGTAAACCCACCCTTTGAGACAGGTGTGAGGCTGCAATGGCCTCACCCTAATGCAGTATCCATCACCATCATCAAGCAAAACCCGATGCACAAACCCAGGCTGGCAAGCTTTTCGTGACCGTTGCGGCGCGATTCCGGGATCACTTCGTGAGTCACCACCAACAACATCGCCCCCGCCGCCAGCGCGAGCCCCAGCGGCAATAGAACCTCAGCCAGGCTCACCAGCCACGCACACAGCACGGCAAACACCGGCTCGACCAGGCCTGACGCGGCGCCGATCAAGAACGCCTTGACCCGCGACATGCCCGCCCCAGCCAGCACCAGTGCAATCACCAAACCTTCCGGCACATCCTGCAAGGCAATGCCCATGGCCAGGCTGTCGGCGTCCGGCATGCCGCCACCGGCGGAAACGCCCACCGCCATGCCTTCCGGAATGTTGTGGGCAATGATGGCAAACACAAACAGCCAGATACGCGGCGGGATAACCGGTTTATCCGGCGTGCCCACCAGCATTTCCGGGCTCGCGCCGGAAACCTTGCGGTCAACCAGATACAACCCGAACGCGCCGAGCATGATGCCGAAGCTGATCAAGCCACTGGCACCCCAAGGCGAAAGACCCAGGTCCTCGGCGGCCGCAATACCGGGCACGATCAGCGAAAATGCCGTCGCCGCCAACATTACCCCGGCACCAAAGCCCAACAAGGTATCGCTCAGCGCTACCGGCATGCGGCGTATGACCAGCACGGGCACCGCGCCCAGTGCCGTGCCGAGCGCGCAGATAGCGCCGCCCTGCAAGGCGCGCAGGATCCGTGGTTCAAGGTTCAGCCAGGCCAGCCCGTGGGCCACCAGCAATGCAGTTCCTGCCAACAGCAACAGCGAGCCAAACGCATAACGAAACATTCGCCCGCTGCTGATCGCCAGTGTTTCAGTGCCCATAGTCGGCCTTAGATCTTTTTATAGGTTGAATATCAGGCCAGGGCGGCCTGGTAGCGTGCGGCGACTTCCGGCCAGTTGATCACGCTATAAAAGGCGTTGATGTATTCCGGGCGACGGTTCTGATACAGCAGGTAGTAGGCGTGCTCCCACACGTCCAGGCCGAGGATCGGCGTGTTGCCGCTCATCAAGGGGCTGTCCTGGTTGCCACTGCTTTCCACCACCAGCGTCTTCTGCGGGGTCACGCTCAGCCAGGCCCAGCCGCTGCCGAAGCGGGTCAAGGCGGCCTTGGTGAAGGCCTCTTTGAAACTGTCGAAGCCGCCTAATTGTTCATCGATGGCTTTGCCCAGTGCGCCGTCGGGTTTGCCGCCACCCTTTGGTGACATCACCGCCCAGAACAGCGAGTGGTTAGCATGACCACCGCCTTGGTTGATCACGGCAGCACGCAGTTTTTCCGGCAATTGCTGCACGCTGGACACCAGCTTCTCTACCGGCCAGCCCGCAAACTCCGTGCCCTCGACCGCAGCATTGAGGTTGTTGATGTAGGTCTGGTGATGCTTGGTGTAGTGAATCTCCATGGTTTGCGCATCGATATGCGGCTCCAGAGCGTCATAGGCGTAAGGCAAGGCAGGCAAGGTGTAGGTCATATCAATGTGCTCCGTAGTGTGGAGTGATCGGTTGCGCCGCAGTACCGCCCAGCAGGCGATGAGTACGCGGGTATTCGCCGTGATCGCTGATGAAATTCAACAGTTCGACATAGGTCTTGCTGCTCTGGCGCAGCGCCGCCTCGCGCAATGGCGGGCTCAGGCGCGGGTCCTGCATGGTCTGCAACAGCCGTTGGTGAATGGCGCACAGGTATTCCGCGCTTTCTTCCGGCTGGTTCAGGCGCAGGTGCAGGTCCGCCAGGTTGTGATGGGAAATGACGCAAGCCGCCACTGCTTCGTCGGCATCCGCCCAACGCTCGAATAACACTTGCGCCAGGGCCAGGGCTTGCAAATAGGCCTCACGAGCGTCGACCAGCTCGCCCGCCATAAAGCAGCGATTGGCCCGTTCGATCGTGCGTTTCCAGTGCTCCATGGTGAGCCTCCAAAGCAGGGTCGGTGATTACACGCCGCCGGCCGTGAGCTTTTCCGGGTCCAGCAGGACCTCCAGTTGGCTACGTGGCAAGTCGGTGTGCTCGAGGGCGACATCGATCACCGGGCGGCCTTGCTGATAGGCCTTCTTGGCGATTTCAGCGGCCTTTTGGTAACCAATGATCGGGTTGAGTGCGGTGACCAGGATCGGGTTGCGCGACAGCGCTTCCTTCAGCTTGGCTTCGTTGACCTTGAAGCTGGCAATGGCCTTGTCGGCCAGCAGGCGGCTGGAATTGGCCAGCAGTTCGAGGCTGCTGAGCAGGTTCTGGGCGATGATCGGCAGCATCACGTTCAGCTCGAAGTTGCCGGACTGCCCAGCGACCGTGATCACCGTGTCATTGCCGATGACTTGGGCGGCAACCATGGCGGTGGCCTCCGGAATCACTGGGTTGACCTTGCCCGGCATGATCGAGGAGCCCGGCTGCAAGCCTTCCAATTCGATCTCACCCAAGCCTGCGAGCGGGCCGGAGTTCATCCAGCGCAGGTCGTTGGCGATTTTCATCAGCGATACCGCAGTGGCTTTCAACTGGCCGGAAACGGCAACGGCGGTGTCTTGGGAGCCGATCAGCGCGAACAGGTTTTTGCCCGGGGTGAATTTCACCCCGGTCAGGCTGCTCAGTTGCTGACTGAAACGCGCAGCAAATTCCGGGTGTGCATTGATCCCGGTGCCAACCGCCGTGCCACCCTGTGCCAGCGCCTGCAAGCTCGGCAGCAAATCCTGCAAGTGGCCGATATTGGCCTTGAGCTGTTGCGCCCAGCCATTCAGCACCTGGCTCATGCGCACCGGCATGGCGTCCATCAGGTGCGTGCGGCCGGTCTTGATGAACGGGTGGACCTCTTCGGCCTTTTGCTCGATGACCTGTACCAAATGCAGCAAGGCCGGCAGCGTTTGCTCATGCAACACCAACGCTGCGCTGACGTGGATGGTGGTCGGAATGATGTCGTTGCTGCTTTGGCCGCAGTTCACGTGGTCATTGGGGTTGACCGGCTCGCCCAGCAAACGGCTGGCCAGGGTCGCAATCACCTCGTTAGCATTCATGTTCGAGCTGGTGCCGGAGCCGGTCTGGAAAATATCCACCGGGAAGTGCGGCATGAAATCGCCCTCGAGCAAGCCTTGGGCTGCATCGACGATGGCTTTGCCCTGCCCTTCGCTGATTTGCTTGAGGTCGACGTTGACCTTGGCAGCGGCGGCCTTGGCCAGGATCAGGGCGCGAATGAATTGCGCCGGCATGCGTTGATGACTGATCGGAAAATTGTTCACCGCGCGCTGGGTCTGTGCGCCATACAAGGCCTCGGCAGGCACTTGCAGCTCGCCCATGCTGTCGCGTTCGATACGGGTGTTACTCATCGTTAGATCCTTGCACCAGGTCAGAAACAGAAAGGGAAGGCAGCAATTCGCAGGTCGCCAATTGCCAGGCAAAGGTCTGCCAGCGCTTGAGGCGGCACGCACAGTGGGAAAGTTTTTCCAGATCGCGCAGTGGGCGCCAGGCCTGGTCCAGGCACATGGATCGCCAGTGCCAGGGCAAGGCGATGTCGCTGGCGGTGTCGATCAAAAGGCGGAATGACGTTTCGGCGATCGTCCACGGATGGGTCGCGGTGCAGCACGCCAGGTATCGCCCTTCGTTGAGGTAATGCTCGATCAGGCGCGGCTCATTGGGATCAAGGCCGCAGCGAATCTGACGACTCATCCAACGCCAACTTTCCAGGTACGGATCCTCATGCAGGACAGAACTCATGATCCACGCTCATTCGGTAATGATATTTATTATTAAATGATATTGAGAATCAAAACAAGAGTGGCAAATCGCAGCCACAAAAAAAGGCACGCCATCTCGAGGATGGCGTGCCTTTTTATGAAGCCCGGTGCCGTTAACTGCCGGCGACGGTCATCCGCTCAATCAGCACCGAGCCGGTGCGAATATTGCTGCGCAGTTCCAGGTCATTACCCACTGCGACGATCTGCTTGAACATATCGCGCATGTTGCCGGCGATCGTCACTTCCTGGACAGCGAACTGAATCTCGCCATTTTCTACCCAAAAACCCGCCGCACCGCGTGAGTAATCACCGGTCACCATATTCAGGCCACTGCCCATCAATTCGGTGACCAAAAGGCCGCGGCCCATACGGCGCAAGAGCGCCGCCTGGTCTTCGTCGCCGTGGGTGACGAACAGGTTGTGCACGCCACCAGCATTCGCCGTGCTTGGCAGGCCGAGCTTGCGACCGGCGTAAGTGCCCAGCACGTAGGACACCAACTCGCCGTTCTCGACGAACGGTTTGGCATAGGTGGCCAGGCCATCACCGTCGAATGCGGAACTGCCCATGGCACGCATCAGGTGCGGGCGCTCATCAATCGTCAGCCATTCAGGAAACAGCTTCTGGCCAATCGCGCCTTCTAGGAACGAAGATTTTCGGTACAGATTGCCGCCGGAAATCGCGCCCAGGAAACTGCCGAACAACCCACCGGCCAGCTCAGCCGAAAACAGCACCGGCACTTCGCACGTAGGCACCGGGCGCGCGCCCAGGCGGCTGGCTGCACGTTGCGCCGCGCGCTGGCCAATGCTGACCGGATCGGCCAGCAATTCGCCCTGGCGGCTCACGTCGTACCAGTAATCGCGCTGCATCTGGCCATTGGCTTCGGCGATCATCACGCAGCTCAAGCTATGGCGAGTGGAGGCATAACCACCGATAAAACCATGGCTGTTACCGTAGACACGGCAGCCCTGATGAGTGCTCAACGTGGTGCCATCAGCGTTCTTGATGCGGGCATCGGCGTCGAACGCCGCCGCTTCGCAGATCAGCGCCTTTTCGATCGCCTGCTCCGGTGTGATGTCCCAGGCATGGAACAGATCAAAGTCCTTCAAGTCCTTGGCCATCAGCGCTTTGTCGGCCAGGCCTGAGCTTTCGTCCTCGGAGGTGTGCTTGGCAATCGCCAGCGCCGCTGCGACGGTTTCACGAATGGCTTCCGGCCCACTGGCGGAAGTGCTGGCCGAGCCTTTGCGCTGCCCGGCATACAACGTGATGCCAAAACCCTGGTCACGATTGAATTCGACGGTTTCCACTTCACGCTGGCGCACCGACGTCGACAGCCCCTGTTCCAGCGACACGGCTACTTCACAGGCGCTGGCCCCCTGACGCTTGGCCTCGGCAAGGATCTGCTCGACTTGTTCCTGCAGTGCCGGTAACGCTTGCGGACCGACGCTTTGGGCTGCACTCATGGTTTTCTCCACTCAAATTCTGCTTTCGGTTAAGGCCATCGAGCGACCGGGCCGGACAAGCGGCCCCCGACTGGTTATCATGGCGGCGTTTCTTTGCGGACTGCCACCATGGTTGATTCTTACGACGACTCCCTCGATGGGGAGAAAAGCAAAACCCAGGTCAAACGCGAGCTGCATGCGCTGGTTGACCTCGGCGAGCGCCTTACAACGCTCAAGAAAGACTTGATTGCCAAATTGCCACTGACCGACGAAATGCGCCGGGCGCTTGCGGATGCTCCCAAGCACACCGCGAATATCGCGCGTAAACGGCACATCATGTTTATCGGCAAGCTGATGCGCGATCAGGACACTGATGCCATTCTGGCCTTGCTCGATCAAACCGATGCCTCCACTCGCCAGTACAACGAACGCTTCCATAACCTGGAGCGCTGGCGTGACCGCCTGATCTCGGGCGATGACGCAGTGCTGGAGAAATTCGTGCTGGACTACCCGGACGCGGACCGCCAGCAACTGCGCTCCCTGATCCGTCAGGCCCAGCACGAGCAGGCGCATAACAAGGCGCCGGCCACCAACCGTAAAATCTTCAAATACATCCGTGAGCTGGACGAGACTCAACGCGGCCTGCGTTGACCCTCTTCCCCGGGTGGCGGTCTTCGCCACCCGAAGCTCCGGCCATTACGACCCCGTGCCACCCACGGTGATCGCATCGATTTTCAAGGTTGGCTGACCGACGCCGACCGGCACCGACTGCCCATCCTTACCGCAAGTGCCTACGCCGCTGTCCAGCGACAGATCATTACCGACCATCGACACCTTGCTCATGGCTTCCGGCCCATTGCCAATCAACGTCGCCCCTTTGACCGGCGCGGTAATCTTGCCGTCTTCGATCAGGTACGCTTCGCTGGTGGAGAACACAAACTTGCCGCTGGTGATATCGACCTGGCCGCCGCCGAGGTTGGCGCAGTAGATCCCGCGTTTTACCGAAGCGATGATTTCTGCGGGGTCGCTTTCGCCACCGAGCATGTAGGTGTTGGTCATGCGCGGCATCGGCAGGTGCGCGTAAGACTCGCGACGACCGTTGCCGGTACGTGCCACACCCATCAGGCGGGCGTTGAGCTTGTCTTGCATATAACCCTTGAGCACGCCGTTTTCAATCAGCGTGGTGCATTCGGTCGGCGTGCCTTCGTCATCGACACTCAGCGAGCCACGCCGGCCGGCCAGGGTACCGTCATCGACGATGGTGCAGAGCTTGGACGCAACCATCTCGCCCATGCGCCCGCTGTAGGCCGAACTGCCTTTGCGGTTGAAGTCACCTTCCAGGCCATGGCCAACGGCTTCGTGCAGCAGCACGCCGGACCAGCCCGAGCCCAACACCACCGGCAAGGTACCAGCCGGCGCCGGAATGGCTTCCAGGTTGACCAGCGCCTGACGCAGCGCTTCACGTGCATAACCCATGGCGCGGTCGTCAGTGAGGAAATAACGGTAGTCGGTACGCCCGCCACCGCCATGGCCACCGCGCTCGCGGCGACCGTTCTGTTCAACAATGACACTCACGTTGAAACGCACCAGCGGCCGCACATCTGCCGCCAGCCCGCCGTCCGTGGACGCCACCAGAATGCGTTCCCACACGCCAGCCATGCTCACCGTGACTTGCTGAATACGCGGATCGAGCGCACGAGTGGCCGCGTCGATACGCTTAAGCAAATCAACCTTTTCCGCGCGGCTGATCACTTCCAGCGGGTTATCCGGTGCGTACAACTGGGCCACGTCCTGGGTGCTGAAAGCCTGCACGGTGCCGTTCTGGCCAGCGCGGGAAATCGAGCGCGCTGCACGCGCCGCCAGGCCCAGGGCTTCCAGGGTGATGGCGTTGCTGTAGGCAAAGCCGGTCTTTTCACCGGATTGCGCGCGCACGCCTACGCCTTGGTCAAGGTTGAAACTGCCTTCCTTGACGATTCCATCTTCAAGAGCCCACGACTCGGAAATCTGGCCCTGGAAATACAGGTCGGCCGCGTCGATGCCTGGCCCGGCCAGATCACCGAGCACGGTTTGCAGACTTTCGATGGTCACGCCACCGGGTGCCAGGAGGTGTTCACTGACTGAGGACAACAACTCGCTCATAGGTTTGGCCTTAAATTCATCGTTCTGAAGCAGGCCGCTGCGCGCCCTGCGAGAAAAAGCGCCGATGATTGACCACCGGCATGCGCGCCCGTATCGACGCCTGTTCACTGCTATCGCGTTCGGCCAACAACACCGCTTCGCCTTGATCCTGTTGTGTCAGCACACGCCCCCAAGGGTCGACAATGGCTGCATGGCCAAAGGTTTCCCGTGGCCCCGGGTGAATACCGCCTTGAGCGGCGGCCAATAAGTAGCATTGGGTTTCGATGGCCCGTGCTCGAATCAGTACATCCCAATGCGCAGCGCCGGTCACCGCTGTAAAGGCCGAAGGCGCGGTAATCAACTCCGCTCCCGCTGCACGCAGTTCGCTGTACAGCTCGGGGAACCGCAGGTCGTAGCACACCGTCAGGCCCAAGCGCCCCACCGGCGTGTCGGCCACCACCACATTGCTGCCGAAAGCATAGTCGTCGGATTCACGATAACGACCTCTGGCATCTGCAACATCGACATCAAACAGGTGCAATTTATCGTAACGGGCGACGATTTCGCCCTGATCATCGATCAATAGCGAGCAAGCGTTGGACTTGGCGTGCGGTTGGTCCTGGGGCGGCAACGGCAAAGTGCCGCCCACTATCCATAAGGTGAGGTCGCGGGCGGCCTGTTTCAACCATGGCAGGATCGGGCCTTCGCCCAAGGCTTCGGCACGACCGATATCGGCCACGTCGCGGCGGCCCATGGCGGCGAAGTTCTCCGGCAGTACCGCAAGTTTCGCCCCGCCCGCTGCCGCTTGCTCCAACAGGCGCCGGGCCTGGGCCAGGTTGGCCAGCACATCGCTCTGGCTGACCATTTGAATTACCGCAAAGGACATGGGCCGACACTCCGTAATAGGCATGCGGCCATGCTACTCCACAGGCTCTCAGTTTGGCTTTTCAAATGGCTTGTCGAAGGTGATTTTTGGATCCTTCCACGGGCCTTGCACCTTGTATTGCACGCTGGCGAAGCGCGAAACACGGTCACCGATCAGCTTGTCGATCAGGAACAACGCGCCACCAATGGCAGGCGCACCGACAATCAGCGCGGCAATCGGCAGGTTGTTGGTCACCGGCAACGTGACCAGCAGCTTGGCGTCGACACGGTCAGCCACCAGATCCAGGGTGCCATTGAGCTCCAGGTTGGTGGACGGGCCGGTCATGGTGATGGGCTCACGAGTCACGAACACCCCATCACTGGCGGCCAGCAAGCCTTTGACCCGGTCATAACTCAAGCCTTTGCCGAGCAGGTCCGAGAAGTCCAGGCGCAACCGGCGGCCGATGGAATTGAAGTTGAGCAAACCAAACACCCGCAGGGCCTGGGCGCCACCTTCCACCTCCACGAACTGGCCTTTGCGAAATGACGCATCCAGGCTGCCGGAGAAACGCTTGGGGCCAACCCACGCCGGCGAACCCGGCCACCGACCATCCACATCCAGGTGGAATTCTTCGCTGGTCACCGTCGGCGCAAAGCCCCAGCCCTTGAGCACATCGGCGATGTTCTTGCCGTCCAGGCGGCCCTTGTACCAGCTGCTGCTGGCCCCCGGCGCGCCTTCCCAACCACCGGCGCCATTAAGCTGCATGCCCTTGAGGCCGAGGTTGAGGTTGTTGAAGGCCAGGCCTTTGGCGGTCGGGCGGATCTTCAGCGACCAGGCTCCCACCAGATCGGGGCCCTGGAACAGCTGATTGATCGCGATATCCAACGCGGGGATGTCCTTGGGGTCGATATCCGCCAACGGGTCCGGTGCGTTTTCGTCGGCCTGCACGGTCGGGTCCACCGCCGGTAGTTTCACGTATTGCAGGTTGATCGCAATCGGCGCGCCCTTGGCGTCCGGCAGGTTTACCGCACCCTTGACCTGCTGGCTGTCGAGCTGCAAGCCCCAGGCAGTTGGCTTGCGATCCAGTTGCAGGTTGGCCTGATCAAGCTGGGTGCCAAAGCCGGTCAGCTTGCCCACTTTGAAGTCGGCGCCACTGAGCAATTGCTTGGCGCTGCCGCCTGGGTCGTTACCGGCGTAGCGGTTGGCGAGTTTTTTCCACGGGTCAATGTCCAGTTCCGACAACACACCCCGAATGCGCAACCCTTTGGCTGCCGGCAACACGGCATCGCCATCGCCCAGGAACAACTCCCCGCGCCCGTCATTGAATTTGTCCGGCGGTGAGGCAAAGGTGAAGCTCGCCAGTTCGCCATAATCGAACCAGTAACGCCGTTCCGGCCCCTGCAAGGTCATGCGGAACACGCTGTCACGGCCTTGGCTGGCGGGCATGCCGAAGGGCGCCGGCAGGTCTACCGCCACGCCTTTCATAGTGGAGCTGACCATCAGTTGGCTGTCGGCGCCGTCCAGCGTGAGCTGCAGCTGGTACGGAATATCACCGGACACCGGCAACGGCTGGCTGATTTTTAACCAATCGGTCAGGCGCTTGACCGTAACCTGGCCCTTGGCGGTGACGCGGGTACTGATGTTGCCCGGCTTGCCATCGGCAACAATTTGCGCGGTAATCGGCCGATCGAATGCCTGGGCCGAGATGTTCTGGCCGCTCAAGCCCTTGCCGCTGTCGAAGCGGAAGTCGCCCTTGAGTTGTGTCAGGTCCAAGGTCGGCTCCGCCAATTGCAGACGGGCTTTATCGGTCTTGAAGTCCACCACGATCTTGGGCTCGGTACCTTTGACCAGCGGAATGTCCAGGTCCAGATTGCCTTGCAGGTCGCCGTCACCCTTCCAGCCGGCAAAGGTCGAGCCTGTGCCTATCGGCGCGTCCTGAAGGATCTTCAAACCATCGCCCAGGCCGCCCGCAAACCCACCGGTTATCAACAAGTGGCTGTCTTTACCGGCCGGAGCGTGGGGAATATTGACGTAGACGTCCTTGACCTTGGTGTCGAGCAACTGGCCCTTGCTGGCCAGGATGCGCACGCCGCTCTCCTCGACAAACACTTCGCCATTGACCTTGCTCACATGCGGCCAACCCGGCTGGAAGGCCAGTTCGGCGTCATGCACCTTGAAGAACAAGCTGATGTTGCGCGCGGCGGGCAGCGCGTCATGGTTGAGCGAACCCTGGTACTGGAAGAACCCTTGGTCCACCGCGCCCTTGAGAATTGCGGTGCGCAGCCATTCATCCAGGGACGGGCTCAACACGGCCGGCAAATACTTGGGCGTGAAACGGCCATCGCCGTCGACCATACCGACCCGCAGGTCCATGTAGTCTTCCTGGGCATGGTCAAAATGCAGGCGAATCAAGAAGTCGGCAGCCACTTTGCCCTCTTCGCCCAGCACCTTGATGTACGGGGCAATCAGGGTGAAGCCTTCCTTATCCAGCTTCCACGTCAGGCGCGCGTTGGCCTGGATGTACTGCCAGGGCTTGGCGAAGATCGGGTACAGGTGCAGGGAAAAATCCTTGCTGTCCATACGCAACTCACCCTGGCCCAAATCGCCACTGATGCTCCCGGATACGTTACGTGCGGCTGGCGCACCGAAGTACGCGTCAAAACCGATGCGCTCAAGGTTGGCGGCGAAGCTGACTTTTTTGTCGGTGGTGTCCTGCGGACGAAAATCCACCAACACATTGCGCAGCACACCCGTGGCCTTCAGGTGCTCGATGGTTTTGGCAAAACCTTCCGGCAATGGCGCCAAGGCATTCAACAGCGGGGTAATAGGGGTCAGGTCAAGACGGTCAGCCTGAAGCTTCCAGGTTTCCTGGTCTTTGTCGGTCGCCAGGCTTTGTTGCAATTGCAGGTGTGATTCCCAGCGAGTATCGCCGATGTTCATCGCCAGCGAATCGAACAACACCTTAAGGCCACTGTCGCTGCGTTGCAGGTAGGCGGTCAGGGCGAGGTTTTCGATATGCACAGGCTTGCGATCGGCGTAACTGCCTTTTACTTGCGGTGAGTTAAGACGCACCACGGCACTTTGCACGGTGCCTTTGCCCCAATTGAGCCAGAACTCGCCACCGGCTTTGAATTGAGAGAGTTTCCATTGCTGGGTCAGCCTGGCGGGAATCCATTTGGCCCAATCACTTTGGGGCAGGCTCAGGTAGGCTTCGACTTCGCCCTCCTTCCACTCACTGGCGCGAATGCGGCTGCGCAGGCTCAGGGCCAGGGGCTGGCCGTCCGGCAAGGTGAGGCGTGCATCCAGGCGTTGGCGGGTGTTGCCGGTATGCAGGCTCAGGCCCACATAGGTCAGGGTCAACGGCGCCTGGTCGAACGGCTGCAACGTCACCTGGCTGTCGAGCAACGATACGCGCTTGACCATCTGCATGCGTGTAAGCAACTGCTGTGGGTCCAGCGGCTGGTCATCCTGCACCGGCAAGCCTTGCAGCGCCCAGTGGCCGTCCTGGTCTTCCTTGACACTCAACTGCAGGCCGCTGACTTCGAGATGGGCGATACGCACTTCGCGGGCCATCAGGCTGGCCCAGATATCCGGCACCACTTCGACCTGATCCAGGCGCAAGGCGCTGTTGCCCTCGCCGACCATCACGTCGTGAGCCATCAATATCGGCGCGAAACCGCTCCAGCGCCCTTCAAGGCTACCGATGTGCAGGGGCATCTCCACCGCGGCTTGCGCCTTGGCTTCAACTTCGGCGCGGTACTCCGCCACCAATGGGACCAACTCACGACCCAGGCTCACGTACACCGCCGCCAATACCAGCAGCAAGGCGCACAGGCCCAGGCCCCAACGGGTCAAGGCGGCAAAAAAGCGTGTCAGACGCTCCATGTCAGGCGACCCTCAAGGCAGTTAGCGGACAGCAGATCAATGCCTGCCGGTCTCGAATAAAGAAAGCGATTGGGGATCAGAGCAGCACCACGTCGTATTGTTCCTGGGAATACATGGTTTCGACCTGGAAACGAATGGTGCGCCCGATAAAACCCTCCAGCTCAGCGACGTTACCGGACTCTTCATCCAGCAATCGGTCGACCACTTTCTGGTTGGCAAGCACTCTATAACCTTCCGCCTGGTAGGCACGTGCCTCCCGTAAGATTTCGCGGAAAATCTCGTAGCAAACCGTTTCCGGGGTCTTCAACTTGCCGCGTCCCTGGCAACTGCTGCACGGCTCACACAGCACTTGCTCAAGGCTTTCGCGGGTACGTTTGCGGGTCATTTGCACCAGGCCAAGCTCGGTGATCCCGATAATATTGGTCTTGGCGTGGTCGCGCTCCAGCTGTTTCTCCAGGGTGCGCAATACCTGGCGCTGGTGCTCTTCATCTTCCATGTCGATGAAGTCGATAATGATGATGCCGCCCAGGTTGCGCAGGCGCAGCTGGCGAGCAATGGCGGTGGCCGCTTCGAGGTTGGTCTTGAAGATGGTTTCTTCGAGGTTGCGATGGCCCACGAACGCGCCGGTGTTGACGTCGATGGTGGTCATGGCTTCGGCCGGGTCGACCACCAGATAGCCGCCGGACTTGAGCGGTACTTTGCGCTCCAGGGCCTTCTGAATTTCATCCTCTACGCCATACAGGTCAAAAATCGGCCGCTCGCCAGGGTAATGCTCAAGGCGGTCGGCAATTTCCGGCATCAGCTCGGCCACGAATTGCGTAGTGCGCTGGAAGGTTTCCCGCGAGTCGATGCGAATTTTCTCGATCTTCGGGCTGACCAGGTCACGCAAGGTACGCAACGCCAGGCCGAGGTCTTCATAGATGACGCTCGGCGCACCAATGGTTTTGATCTGTGCGCCGATCTGGTCCCAGAGCCTGCGCAGGTAGCGGATGTCCATGAGGATTTCGTCAGCACCGGCACCTTCTGCGGCGGTGCGCAAAATAAACCCGCCGGCTTCCTTGATGCCTTCGGCCGCCACGCAGTCGCTGACCACCTTTTTCAGGCGCTCGCGCTCGGCTTCGTCTTCGATCTTGAGGGAAATACCCACATGCGCGGTGCGCGGCATGTACACCAGATAGCGCGACGGAATCGACAGTTGCGTGGTCAGCCGCGCGCCTTTGGAACCGATGGGGTCCTTGGTGACTTGTACCACCAGGCTCTGCCCTTCGTGCACCAGGGCGCTGATGCTTTCTACCGCTGGCCCTTCACGCAGAGAGATTTCCGAGGCGTGGATAAACGCAGCGCGGTCCAGGCCGATGTCGACGAATGCCGCCTGCATGCCCGGCAATACGCGCACCACTTTGCCTTTATAGATATTGCCGACGATCCCGCGCTTCTGGGTGCGCTCGACGTGCACTTCTTGCAGAACACCGTTTTCTACCACCGCCACGCGCGATTCCATCGGCGTGATATTGATCAGAATCTCTTCACTCATGGCTGGGTCTCGTTCAGGCGTTTTCACAATAGTGACCGATCGCTTAAGGCTGGGCGCTGGAGGACGGCGTTCAGCGCGCGGTAAGATGTTGCCAACAGGGTATGCCGAATTGGCCGAGCAGTTGCGCGGTTTCGCACACCGGCAGGCCGACCACAGCGGAATAGCTGCCATTGAGCCCGGCGACAAACACCGAACCCAGGCCCTGGATAGCATAGCCGCCCGCCTTGTCCGCAGGTTCGCCACTGTGCCAGTAGGTTGTAGCTTCCTCGACAGAAATACCGCGAAAACGAACACGGCTGCTTACACATCGAGTTTCGCAACGCTGGCCGTCGGTAAGGGCTATCGCGGTGAGCACTTCATGCTCACGGCCGGAAAGCGCCATCAGCATCGCCAGGGCATCGGCCTGGTCCACTGGCTTGCCCAGGATCTGGCCATCCACGATCACGGCCGTATCGGCACCCAACACACAGGCGCCCGAGGAATGTGCAAGCGCAGCAAAACCCGCCGTGGCCTTGCCGCGCGCAAGGCGTTCGACGTAGGCAACCGCAGGTTCATTGGTAAGAGGGGTTTCATCAATGGCGGCGCTGACCACGGTGTAAGGCACACCGATCTGGGTCAGCAGTTCACGCCGCCTCGGGGAGCCCGAGGCCAGGTAAAGCGAATTCATTGCAGACTCTCCCTGTAGGGTTCGATAACCAGGCAGAGCCTCGCAATCCATTCAATTGATTTTATAGCGACGACGTAACCCACGCAGACCGAAACTGACCCAAGGCCACAGCAGCGCGCTGACCAACGCCGGCAACACCAGTGCCAAGGTCGGTTGGCGGTTGCCGGTCAAGGCACTGAGCCACAACTGTACCAACTGCGCCAGGCCGAAGATCACCAGGATCACCAGGCATTGTTGCCACATCGGGAACATGCGCAAACGCTGCTGCAACGACAGCACCAAAAAGGTAATCAGCGTGAGGATCAATGCGTTCTGACCCAGCAAGGTGCCATAGAGCACGTCTTCCGCCAAGCCCAGGCACATCGCCGTGACCATCCCGACTTTATGCGGCAGGGTCAGTGACCAGAAAGCCAGCAGCAACGCCAGCCAGAGCGGTCGCAGAATCTCCATGAATTGCGGCAGCGGCGAAACGCTGAGCAGCAAACCGATGGCGAAGGTCAGCCAGACGATCCAGCCATTACGCGAATGAGTACCGGCCATTATTCCTCCCTCTGCCGCGTGGTTGCCGGGGCTGCGGTCGCTGGCCGGGCGGCCGGCGTGGCGGCGGGCGTTGACGCAGGCGGTTTGGCTGCGGCGGGTTTAGCCGGGCGGGCGTTGTGGGCGGCGGGTTTGACGGGCGTCGCCACTGGCGCTGCTGGCGTTGCCACCGGCGCCGGCGGCCCAACGAATGCAGGCTTGGGCACCGTGGCAGGAACGATCGGCGCTGTGCCGTTTTGCTTGTCTTCCGCTTCCTGGGCTTGGGCGGCGTCGTTGGCGCGTTCTTCCGGGGTGCGGTTGTCGCTGAATACCAGCAACAGGTAGCGGCTGCGGTTCAAGGCGGCGGTCGGCACGGCGCGAACGATCGCGAACGGCTGGCCGGAATCGTGGATCACTTCCTTGACCGTCGCCACCGGGTAACCCGCCGGGAAGCGCTGACCCAAACCGGAACTGACCAGCAGGTCGCCTTCCTTGATATCGGCGGTATCGGCAACGTGACGCAACTCCAGACGCTCCGGGTTACCGGTGCCGCTGGCAATCGCGCGCAGGCCGTTACGGTTGACTTGTACCGGAATGCTGTGGGTGGTGTCCGTCAGCAACAATACCCGCGATGTGTAGGGCATAAGCTCGACCACCTGGCCCATCAGGCCACGGGCATCAAGCACCGGCTGGCCCAGCACCACACCGTCGCGCTCACCCTTGTTGATGATGATGCGGTGGGTAAAGGGGTTGGGGTCCATGCCGATCAACTCGGCCACTTCGACCTTCTCGTTGACCAATGCCGAAGAATTGAGCAACTCGCGCAGCCGAACGTTCTGCTCGGTGAGGGCCGCGAGCTTTTGCATGCGCCCCTGCAATAGCAGGTTTTCAGTTTTGAGTTTTTCGTTCTCGGCGACCAGTTCAGTGCGGCTGCCGAATTGGCTGGCCACGCCCTGGTAGAGACGTTGCGGCAGGTCGGTGATCCAGTAAGTCTGCATCAACACCAGCGACATCTGGCTGCGCACGGGCTTGAGCAGTGCAAAGCGGGCATCGACCACCATCAGCGCGACCGAAAGCACGACCAGCACCAATAAGCGCACGCCCAATGAGGGGCCTTTGGCGAAAAGCGGTTTAATAAGCCGCTCCTCCCAGGCAAATGTTCTCTTTATTCATACGGCATCAAACCGGCCTGGATGCAGATTGAAGAAGATAAACGCCAACAGGCAGCACTGCAAAGTGCTGCCTGCGAGCGAAGCATGGTGCAACCAACGATCTTATTCGCTGGAGAGCAGGTCCATGGTGTGTTTATCCATCATTTCCAGTGCACGACCACCGCCACGGGCAACGCAGGTCAGCGGGTCTTCGGCGACGATCACCGGCAGGCCGGTTTCCTGGGCCAGCAGCTTGTCGAGGTCGCGCAGCAAGGCGCCACCACCGGTCAGCACCAGGCCACGCTCGGCGATATCGGAAGCCAGTTCCGGCGGCGATTGCTCCAGGGCGCTTTTCACAGCCTGAACGATGGTGGCCAGAGACTCTTGCAGAGCTTCCAGCACTTCATTGGAGTTCAGGGTGAAGGCACGTGGAACGCCTTCGGCCAGGTTGCGACCGCGAACATCCACTTCGCGAACTTCGCCGCCCGGGTAAGCGGTGCCGATTTCCTGCTTGATGCGCTCAGCGGTAGATTCGCCGATCAGGCTGCCGTAGTTACGACGCACATACGTGATGATCGCTTCGTCGAAGCGGTCGCCGCCTACACGCACGGATTCGGCATACACCACACCGTTCAGGGAAATCAGGGCGATCTCGGTAGTACCACCACCGATATCCACCACCATCGAACCGCGCGCTTCCTCAACCGGCAGGCCGGCGCCGATTGCGGCAGCCATAGGCTCTTCGATCAGGAACACTTCGCGGGCACCGGCGCCAAGGGCCGATTCACGGATGGCACGACGCTCCACCTGGGTGGACTTGCACGGAACGCAGATCAGCACACGTGGGCTGGGCTGCAGAAAACTGTTTTCGTGAACTTTGTTGATGAAGTACTGCAGCATCTTTTCGCAGACGCTGAAGTCGGCGATAACGCCGTCTTTCATCGGACGAATGGCAGCAATATTGCCTGGTGTACGGCCGAGCATGCGCTTGGCCTCGGTGCCGACGGCAACGACACTTTTCTGATTACCATGGGTCCGAATGGCCACAACCGATGGCTCATTCAGAACGATACCGCGCTCGCGCACGTAAATAAGGGTGTTGGCAGTGCCCAGGTCAATGGAAAGATCGCTGGAAAACATGCCACGCAGTTTCTTGAACATGGGGAAAGGACCCTAGGCAACGCGTGGGTAAAAAAGTGCGGCAAACTCTAACAACGACAGGGATTTTGGGCAAGGCGCCAATGTGCTAAATTGGCCGACTTTCTGTGCACCAACCCCCACAATCGCGGCCTTATGACCGTAGAAATGCGGTAGTGTTCCGACAATCTAACACACGGATGCCCTCCGTTCTGTTTTCCACTGGAGAAACCCATGGCGCTTGAACGCTCCGACGTGGAAAAAATCGCGCATCTGGCCTCGCTTGGCCTGAATGACGCCGATCTTCCACAGACCACCGCAGCCCTGAACAGCATTCTCGGGCTGGTCGACCAAATGCAGGCCGTCAATACTGACGGCATCGAGCCCCTGGCTCACCCGCTGGAAGCCAGCCAGCGCCTGCGCGCAGACGTTGTGACCGAGCGAAATAATCGCGAGGCCTACCAGTCCATCGCGCCAGCGGTCGAAAACGGCCTGTACCTGGTTCCGAAAGTCATCGACTAAAGGGAAAGAGCCTTTCATGCATCACATGACTCTGGCCGAGATCGCCCGCGGTCTCGCCGACAAAAAGTTTTCTTCCGAAGAGCTGACCCAGACCCTGCTGGCGCGTATCGCCGCGCTGGACCCCAAGGTCAACAGCTTTATCAGCCTCACCGAGGAGCTGGCCCTGAGCCAGGCCAAGGCCGCCGACGCACGTCGCGCCAACGGTGAAAACGGCGCACTGCTGGGCGCCCCGATCGCCCACAAAGACCTGTTCTGCACCCAGGGCATTCGCACCAGCTGCGGCTCGAAGATGCTCGACAACTTCAAAGCGCCCTACGACGCCACCGTGGTGTCCAAGCTGGCTGCCGCCGGGGCCGTGACCCTGGGCAAGACCAACATGGACGAATTCGCCATGGGTTCGGCCAACGAGTCGAGCTACTACGGCGCGGTCAAAAACCCGTGGAACCTGGAGCACGTACCCGGCGGCTCCTCCGGCGGTTCGGCTGCTGCTGTTGCCGCGCGTTTCCTGCCGGCGGCCACTGCCACCGACACCGGCGGCTCGATCCGCCAACCCGCCGCGTTCACTAACCTCACTGGTTTGAAGCCGACTTACGGTCGCGTTTCCCGTTGGGGCATGATCGCCTACGCCTCCAGCCTCGATCAGGGCGGCCCGCTGGCACGCACTGCGGAAGACTGCGCAATATTGTTACAAGGTATGGCCGGGTTCGATAAACAGGACTCCACCAGCATCGATGAGCCGGTGCCGGACTACAGCGCCAGCCTTAATACCTCGCTTAAAGGCCTGCGTATCGGCGTGCCGAAAGAGTATTTCAGCGCCGGCCTCGACCCGCGTATCGCCGAACTGGTGCACAACAGCATCAAAGAGCTGGAAAAGCTCGGCGCCGTGATCAAGCAAATCAGCCTGCCGAACAACCAGCACGCAATTCCTGCGTACTACGTGATCGCGCCGGCAGAAGCCTCCTCGAACCTGTCGCGTTTCGACGGCGTGCGTTTCGGTTATCGCTGCGAAAACCCTAAAGACCTCACTGACCTGTACAAACGCTCCCGTGGCGAAGGCTTCGGCGCCGAAGTACAACGCAGGATCATGGTCGGTGCCTACGCACTGTCCGCCGGCTACTACGACGCGTACTACCTCAAGGCGCAAAAAATCCGTCGCCTGATCAAGAACGACTTCATGGCTGCCTTTGAAGAAGTAGACGTGATCCTCGGCCCGACCACGCCAAACCCGGCCTGGAAGATCGGCGCCAAGACCGGCGACCCGATCGCCGAGTACCTGGAAGACCTCTACACCATCACCGCCAACCTCGCGGGCTTGCCGGGCTTGTCCATGCCCGCAGGTTTCGTCGATGGCCTGCCGGTCGGCGTGCAGTTGCTCGCCCCGTATTTCCAGGAAGGCCGCCTGCTCAATGTGGCGCACCAGTACCAGTTGCACACCGACTGGCACACTCGCACCCCTACCGGCTTCTGAGGAGAACACTATGCAATGGGAAGTTGTGATCGGGCTGGAGATTCATACCCAGCTCGCCACCCAATCGAAGATTTTCTCCGGTAGCGCCACCACGTTCGGCTCCGAGCCCAACACCCAGGCCAGCCTGGTTGACCTGGGCATGCCCGGCGTACTGCCGGTGCTGAACGAGGAAGCGGTGCGCATGGCGGTGATGTTCGGCCTGGCGATTGACGCCGAGATCGGCCAGCACAACGTGTTCGCGCGCAAAAACTACTTCTACCCGGACCTGCCCAAGGGCTACCAGATCAGCCAGATGGAATTGCCGATCGTCGGCAAGGGCTACCTGGACATCCCCCTGGAAGACGGCACCATCAAGCGTGTCGGCGTGACCCGTGCGCACCTGGAAGAAGATGCCGGCAAGAGCCTGCATGAAGAATTCAACGGCGCCACCGGCATCGACCTGAACCGTGCCGGCACGCCGCTGCTGGAGATCGTGTCCGAGCCGGACATGCGCAGCGCCAAGGAAGCCGTGGCCTACGTCAAGACCATCCACGCGCTGGTGCGTTACCTGGGTATCTGCGATGGCAACATGGCCGAAGGCTCGCTGCGTTGCGACTGCAACGTGTCGGTGCGGCCAAAAGGCCAGGCCGAATACGGCACTCGCTGCGAGATCAAGAACGTCAACTCGTTCCGTTTCATCGAAAAGGCGATCAACACGGAAGTGCGTCGCCAGATCGAATTGATCGAAGACGGCGGCAAGGTGATCCAGCAAACGCGCCTGTACGACCCGAACAAAGACGAAACCCGCGCCATGCGCAGCAAAGAGGAAGCCAACGACTACCGTTACTTCCCCGACCCGGACCTGTTGCCGGTGATCATTGAGGACTCTTTCCTTAATGACGTGCGCGCCACGCTGCCGGAACTGCCGCCGCAAAAACGCGAGCGCTTCCAGGAACAGTTCGGCCTGTCGGTCTACGATGCCAGCGTATTGGCCTCCAGCCGTGAGCAAGCCAACTACTTCGAAAAAGTCGTGAGCATTGCCGGCGACGCCAAGCTGGCGGCCAACTGGGTGATGGTTGAGCTGGGCAGCCTGTTGAACAAACAGGGCCTGGAGATCGACGAAGCCCCGGTGACCGCCGAGCAGTTGGGCGGCATGCTGCTGCGCATCAAGGACAACACCATCTCCGGCAAAATCGCCAAGACTGTGTTTGAAGCGATGGCCGCAGGCGAAGGCAGCGCCGACGAGATCATCGAGAAGCGGGGCCTCAAGCAAGTCACCGACAGCGGCGCTATTTCGGCCGTGCTCGATGAGATGCTGGCGGCCAATGCCGAGCAAGTTGAACAATACCGTGCGGCAGACGAAGCCAAACGCGGCAAGATGTTCGGCTTCTTTGTCGGCCAGGCGATGAAAGCCTCCAAAGGCAAAGCCAACCCGCAACAGGTGAACGAACTGCTCAAAAGCAAGCTCGAAGGCTGACACTTGATCGTTCCCACGCTCCGCGTGGGAACGCCTCACTGGACGCTCCGCGTCCGCTTTTGTGACGCGGAGCGTCACGGGCTGCATTCCCACGCAGAGCGTGGGAACGATCAATTGGGGGTTTGCTCAACATGAAGCGTCTACTCGGCCTCCTGGCCCTGTTCTCTCTACTGGCCGGTTGCGCCAGCGGCCTCATCGACCCCAACGGCTACGACGAAACCGGCACCGCCTCCTATTACGGCGCCAAGCACCATGGCAATAGAACCGCCAGCGGTGAACCCTTCAACCAGAACGCCCTGACCGCCGCCCATCGGCGCCTGCCCTTCGGCACGCGGGTCAAGGTGACCAATCTCGACAACAACCGATCCGTCGTGCTGCGTATCAATGATCGTGGCCCGCACACCCGTGGTCGCCTGATCGATGTTTCGCGCAAAGCGGCTGAGCAACTCGGTATGCTGGGCAGCGGCACCGCACGGGTTCGCGTGCAAGCGCTGAGCAACTGACAGGAGCCTTGGCCATTTCCGCACTCACCGCCCTTTCACCCTTCAGCCTGCTCGAATTGGTCAGCGGCCTGCTGCTGCTGATTCTTGGTGCCGAAATCCTGGTGCGCGCCGCCGTGCGCCTGGCGGCCAGCCTCAAGGTGCGGCCGTTGATTATCGGCTTGAGCATCGTCGCCTTCGGCAGCAGCGCGCCGCAGATGACCGTCAGCCTGCAAGCCACCCTGGCCGGCAATACCGACATTGCCGTGGGCAGCGTGATCGGCAGCAGCATTTTCAACATCCTCGTCACCCTGGGCCTGTCTGCGTTGATCATCCCGCTGCGGGTATCGCGCCAGCTGGTGCGCCTGGACATCCCGGTGATGATCTGCGCCGCGCTGCTGGTGTTTATCCTATCGACCAATGAAGAGCTGACCCCCGTTGATGGGCTGGTACTGCTCGCGGCGCTGGTGGCCTACCTGGGTGTTTTGCATTACCAAACCCGCCATTCCCGGCGCCCGCGCACGCTGGACACCGTGGCCAGGGCGCCGTGGTTGAGCAGCGTGTTGCTGATGCTCGGCGGGCTGCTGATTCTGGTGCTGGCCGGGCACTTGCTGCTGGGCGCGGCGGTGGACGTGGCAAGTGACCTGGGCCTGTCGGAGCGCATCGTTGGCCTGACGTTGATCGGCGTCGGTACTTCGTTGCCGTGCCTGGCCACTTCGCTGATTGCCGCCCTGCGCGGCGAGCGCGAGATTGCCGTAGGCAATGTGATCGGCAGCAGCCTGTTCAACCTGCTCGGCGTACTGGGGTTTACCGCGCTGGTGGCGCCGTCACCGCTGTCGGTATCGCCCAACGCCCTCGATTTTGACTTGCCGGTGATGCTCGGCGTGGTGGTGCTGTGCCTGCCGGTGTTCTACACCGGTTACCGGGTCACCCGCGCCGAAGGCCTGGTATTGCTGGGCCTGTACCTGGTGTACGCCCTGCATGTGGTGTCGTTCACGTTCGGCATGCCCCTGGCCACCCGGCTGGAAAAACTGATGCTGTATTACGTCCTGCCGGCGCTGGTGGCGTTTTTGCTACTGAGCACGCTGCGAGCCTGGCGCCGCCAACACAAGAGGGAAGCGCAATGACCGATCAGAAAAAGCCCGGGGTTGAGATGCGTCGCCAGGTGATGGGCGACGTGTTCGTCGATCGCGCACTGGGCAACGCCACCGAGTTCACCCAGCCGCTGCAGGATTTTGTCAACGAACATGCCTGGGGCAGCGTGTGGAATCGCGAGGGCCTGCCCTTGAAGACCCGCAGCCTGATCACCCTGGCAGCCCTGACCGCACTCAAGTGCCCGCAGGAACTCAAGGGCCACGTGCGCGGCGCGCTGAACAATGGCTGCACGGTGGAGGAAATTCGCGAAGCGTTGCTGCATTGTGCGGTGTATGCCGGTGTACCGGCGGCGATTGATGCGTTTCGGGCGGCGCAGGAAGTGATAGAGGCGTATCAGGCAGATAAGCAGTGACAGTTAGATAGCTTTCGCAGGCAAGCCAGCTCCCACATTTGAGCTGTGAATACATTCAAAATGTGGGAGCTGGCTTGCCTGCGATTGGCCCTAAGACACACCACAAACCTTAGATCCAACCACCCGCCTGCAACACAAAAATCCCGATATTGGTGGTCACCGCCGCCATCAAGGTGGTGATCACAATAATCGCCGCCGCCAATTCATGGTTGCCCTCGGCCGCCCTGGCCATGACAAAACTCGCGGCCGCCGTCGGCGCGCCGAAATACAAAAACAAAATCCCCAGCTCCGGCCCGCGAAAGCCCAGCAGCCACGCGCCCAACGTCGCGAATAGCGGCAGGCCGATCATCTTCACCAGGCTGGCACTCAAGGCCATGCTCCCGCTTTTGCGCAAGGCCGCCAATGACAAGGTGCCGCCAATGCAGATCAATGCCAGCGGCAAGGTCATGTCCGCCAGATACTGCCCGGACGACTCCAGCCACCCCGGCAAACCGAGCTTGAAGATCGCGAATGGCGCGGCGACGATCACGCTGATGATCAGCGGGTTGGCTATCACGCTTTTGAAGATGCTCCACGGGTCGGACTTGATCACCGGGCTGTACACCGCCAGCACAATGGTCGACAGCGTGTTGTAAAACAGAATGACCAGCGCCGCGAGGATGGCACCAAGGGAGATGCCGTAGTCGCCGTACATGCTGGCCGCCAGCGCCAGGCCGATCACCCCGTTGTTGCCGCGAAACGCACCTTGGGCATAGATGCCACGATCTTCACGCGGGCAGCGAAAGATCGCCCAGCCCCAGGCCAGGGCAAAGCTCAACAGCGTGGCGACGGCAAAGTAGATCAGCAAACCGGGCTTGAGCGCCGAATGCAGGTCGGCGTGGAGGATGCCGAGAAACAACAGCGCCGGCATGGTGACGTTGAACACCAGGGACGACGCAACGTGGATGAAGTTGTCGTTGATCCAGTTGATGCGCTTGAGCAGCACCCCCAAAAACAGCATGGCAAACACCGGCGCAGTGATGGTCAGGGTGGTGAGGAAGATAGCCAGCATGCCGGGGAGAACCTTGGTGGTGTCGTCAGGTGGCTAATGATAAGCCAGATTCACCTGGATCGTTCCCACGCTCTGCGTGGGAATGCAGCCCGGGACGCTCCGCGTCCCATTCACAGCGGACGCAGAGCGTCCAAAGAGGCATTCCCACGCAGAGCGTGGGAACGATCAGTCGTCGGTCTCAGGTAATGGGCGCGGGGTTGAACAGGGTGATGTCGTTATGCAGCTTATGCCGCTCCGCCCAGGTCTGTTTCTTGCCGCTGGCCACATCCAGGTAGAAGTGGAACAACTCCCAGCCCAACTCCTCGATACTCGCACGCCCGGTGGCGATGCGCCCGGCGTCGATATCGATCAAGTCCGGCCAGCGCTGCGCCAGTTCCGTACGCGTCGACACCTTCACCACCGGCGCCATCGCCAGCCCATAGGGCGTACCGCGCCCGGTGGTGAACACATGCAGGTTCATCCCGGCCGCCAGTTGCAGCGTGCCACACACAAAGTCGCTGGCCGGCGTGGCGCAAAAGATCAGGCCCTTGCCCTTGAACCGCTCACCTGGGCCAAGCACGCCATTGATCGCGCTGCTGCCGGATTTGACGATGGAGCCCAGGGACTTCTCGACAATGTTCGACAACCCGCCCTTCTTGTTACCCGGCGTGGTGTTGGCGCTGCGATCGGCCTCGCCCTTGGCCAGGTAACGGTCGTACCAGTCCATTTCCCTGACCAGTTCCTGGGCGACTTCCTTGCTCTCGGCACGCGATGTCAGCAGGTAGATGGCATCGCGTACTTCGGTGACTTCGGAAAACATCACCGTCGCCCCGGCCCGCAACAGCAGATCCGAGGCATAGCCCAGCGCAGGGTTGGCGGTGATACCGGAAAACGCATCACTGCCGCCGCATTGCATCCCCAGGATCAGCTCGGACGCCGGCACGGTTTCCCGGCGGCGCTGGTCGAGTTTCTTCAAGCGGGTTTCGGCCAGCGCCATGATCTGCTCGATCATTTCGGTAAACCCGTGGCTGGAGTCCTGCAAGCGGTACAGCCAAGGCTCACTGAGGTCGACGGAGCTGTCGTTGTCGTGCATCACCTGCCCAGCCTGCAACTTCTCGCAGCCCAGGCTGATCACCAGCGCTTCGCCGCCCAGGTTCGGGTTGCGTGCCAGGTTGCGCACGGTGCGGATCGGAATGTAGGCATCGGTCGCAGTGATGGCCACGCCACAGCCGTAGCTGTGGGTCAGCGCCACCACGTCGTCAACGTGCGGGTACTTGGGCAGCAACTCGTCCTTGATGCGCTTGACCGCATGGTCCAGCACACCGGTGACGCACTGCACCGTGGTGGTGATGCCGAGGATATTGCGCGTGCCGACGGTGCCGTCAGCATTGCGGTAACCCTCAAACGTGAAGCCTTCCAACGGCGCCTGGGTGGCAGGCACCTCGGTGGACAGCGGCAAGCTGTCCAGCGGTGGCGCAGTGGGCATGCGCAACTGGTCTTCCTGCACCCAACTACCGCGCGGAATCGGCGCCAGCGCGTAGCCGATGGTCTGCCCGTAGCGAATAATCTCACCGCCTTCGGGGATATCTTCCAGGGTCACCTTGTGGCTCTGTGGGATGAAATCCACGGTGACCAGGCCGTCCGGGAACTCGGTGCCGGCCGGCACGCCCTGGTCGTTCACCACGATTACCACATTGTCGCGCGCGTGCAAACGAATCGAGCGCGGCGAGTCGGCATGTTCAATCAACTGCATTACATCGCCCCTCAGGAGTGCGCTTGGGTAAGGTTAGTCAGTTCCGGCCCTTTGCTTGGCGGCTCTTTGAGCACCACGCGCTTGATCGGGCCAACGATCACCAAGTAGCTGAACACCGCCAGCAGCGCGTTGGCGCCGACGAACACCAAGGCCCACTTGAACGAGCCGGTGGTGGCGATGATGTAACCAATCACAATCGGCGTGCTGATGGACGCCAGGTTGCCAAACATATTGAACAAACCGCCACTGAGCCCGGCGATTTGTTTCGGTGAGGTGTCGGACACCACCGCCCAACCCAGTGCGCCAACGCCTTTACCGAAGAAGGCCAGGGCCATGAAGCCCACCACCATCCATTCAACGTCAACGTAGTTACACGCGATGATGCTGCTGGAAACCAACAAGCCGGCAATGATCGGCGCCTTGCGCGCGAATGTCAGCGAATGGCCTTTGCGCAGCAGGTAGTCGGAAATTACCCCGCCCAGCACACCACCGATAAAGCCGCAGATGGCTGGCAACGAGGCAATGAAGCCCGCCTTGAGAATGGTCATGCCGCGCTCTTGAACCAGGTACACCGGGAACCAGGTCAGGAAGAAATAGGTGATGCCATTGATGCAGTACTGGCCCAGGTACACCCCGAGCATCATGCGGTTGGTGAGCAGTTGGCGGATGTAATCCCACTTCGGCCCGTCGGTTTTCTGGCCTTTGGTTTTGTCCTGATCCATGTCGACCATCGCACCGTTGGCCGCGATATGGTTGAACTCAGCTTCGTTGATCATCGGATGCTGGCGCGGGCTATGGATAAGTTTGAGCCAGATCAGCGAGAACAGGATGCCGATGCCACCCATCACAATAAACACGTGCTGCCAGCCGAAGGTGTAGACGATCCAGCCCATCAGCGGTGCAAACAGCACCGTGGCGAAGTACTGCGCCGAGTTGAAGATCGCCGACGCTGTGCCGCGTTCAGCCGTAGGAAACCACGCTGCCACAATACGGGCGTTTCCGGGAAACGAAGGCGCCTCAGCCAGGCCCACCAAGAAGCGCAGCATGAACAGCGCCACAATCGCGGTAGAGACCCCGAACTCACCGACATAGCCTTGCAGCACGGTGAACAGCGACCAGGTGAAGATGCTCAGCGCATAGATTTTTTTCGAGCCGAACCGGTCCAGCAGCCAGCCACCGGGAATTTGCCCGGCCACGTAGGCCCAACCGAATGCAGAGAAGATATAACCAAGGGTGACCGCGTCAATGCCGAGGTCTTTTTGCAGGCTGGAGCCGGCGATGGCGATAGTGGCTCGGTCGGCATAGTTGATCGTGGTCACCAGGAACAGCATGAGCAGGATCAAATAGCGGACGTGAGTCGGCTTGGTCGCTTGCATGAAGAAGTACTCCCACTAATTATTTTTTTTGCGGGTAATGATCATGTTATTTGCGAGACCGGCTTTATGTGGGAGCTGGCTTGCCTGCGATACAGGCACCGCGGTGTGTCAGGTACACCGCAGTGATGCTATCGCAGGCAAGCCAGCTCCCACATAAGCGGGGCTCGCAGGTATTACGAACCGATGTAGCTGGTTTTCACCACTGTGTAGAACTCTTGCGCATAACGACCTTGCTCACGCGAACCATAGGACGAGCCCTTACGGCCACCGAACGGCACGTGATAATCCACACCCGCGGTTGGCAGGTTGACCATCACCATTCCGGCCTGGGAGTGGCGTTTGAAGTGGTTGGCGTACTTGAGCGAGGTGGTGGCGATGCCCGCCGACAGGCCGAACTCGGTGTCGTTAGCCATGGCCAGCGCCGCCTCGTAATCCGCGACGCGCACCACGTTGGCCACCGGGCCGAAGATCTCTTCACGGCTGATACGCATGGCGGCTTCGCTGTCGGCAAACAGCGTCGGCGCCAGGTAGTAGCCTTCGGTGTCACAGGTCACCAGGCCGCCACCGCTGACCAGCCGCGCGCCTTCGCTTTGGCCGATGTCGATGTACTTCATGTCCTGGTCCAGTTGGGCCTGGGAAACCACCGGGCCAATGTCAGTGCCGCTTTTGAGCGCGTGGCCGACTTTGATCGACTTCATGCGCTCGGCCATGGCCGCGACGAACTGGTCGTGGATACCGGCAGTGACGATTAAACGGCTGGACGCCGTGCAACGCTGGCCGGTGGAGTAGAACGCGCTCTGTACCGACAGCTCGACGGCCTGCTTGAGGTCGGCGTCATCGAGGATGATCTGCGGGTTTTTACCGCCCATTTCCAACTGCACTTTGGCCTGGCGCGAGACACAGCTGACGGCGATCTGGCGACCCACGCCAACCGAACCGGTAAAGCTGATGCCGTCGACTTTAGGGCTGTTGACCAGCACATCGCCAACCACACGGCCGCTGCCCATCACCAGGTTGAACACACCGGCCGGGAAACCGGCGCGGGAGATGATTTCGGCCAACGCCCAGGCGCAACCCGGCACCAATTCGGCCGGTTTGATCACCACACAGTTGCCGTAGGCCAGGGCCGGGGCGATTTTCCACGCGGGGATGGCAATCGGGAAGTTCCACGGCGTGATCAGGCCGACCACACCGAGGGCTTCGCGGGTGACTTCCACATTGACGCCCGGGCGCACCGAAGGCACGTAATCGCCAGACAGACGCAGGCATTCGCCGGCGAAGAACTTAAAGATGTTACCGGCGCGGGTCACTTCGCCGATGGCTTCGGGCAGGGTCTTGCCCTCTTCACGGGCCAGCAAGGTGCCGAGCTCTTCGCGGCGGGCGAGGATTTCGCTGCCGACTTTATCCAGCGCATCGTGGCGCGCCTGGATGCCGGACGTCGACCAGGCCGGGAACGCGGCGCGGGCGGCATCGATCGCAGCGTTGACTTGGGCTACATCGGCCTTGGCGTATTCGCCAATGACATCGGACAACTCCGACGGGTTGATGTTGTTGCAGTAGTCGGCACCGGCCACCCACTCGCCGTTAATGTAGTTTTCAAAACGTTTGGCTTGGGACACACATTCTCTCCTGACGCAAAAGGCCGCTGATTGCTCAGCGGCCTTGTGGATAAGTTACTGCGGACCTTGCTTTTCGATCAGCGCGGCCAGGGCTTCGTATTCTTCCGGCAGCAGGTCGGTCAGCGGCGTGCGCACCGGGCCCGCGTCGTAACCAACAATTTTGGCGCCAGCCTTGACGATGCTCACCGCGTAACCGGCTTTACGGTTGCGGATATCGAGGTAAGGCAGGAAGAAGTTGTCGATGATCTTGCCAACAGTGGCGTGATCGTCCTGGGCAATCGCGTGGTAGAAGTCCATCGCGGTTTTCGGGATGAAGTTGAACACCGCCGAGGAGTACACCGGCACGCCCAGGGCCTTGTAGGCTGCGGCGTAAACCTCTGCAGTCGGCAGGCCGCCGAGGTAGCTGAAACGGTCGCCGAGACGGCGGCGGATCGACACCATCAGTTCGATATCGCCCAGGCCATCTTTGTAACCGATCAGGTTCGGGCAGCGTTCGGCCAGACGTTCGAGCAAGGGCGCAGTCAGGCGGCAAACGTTGCGGTTGTAGACCACTACGCCGATTTTGACCGACTTGCACACGGCCTCAACGTGGGCGGCAACGCCGTCCTGGCTGGCTTCGGTCAGGTAGTGCGGCAACAGCAGCAAGCCTTTGGCGCCAAGACGCTCGGCTTCCTGCGCATATTCGATGGCCTGACGGGTCGAACCGCCGACACCGGCCAGAATCGGCACGCTGGTGGCGCAGGTATCAACAGCAGTCTTCACCACTTGGGAATATTCGCTGGCGGCCAGGGAGAAAAACTCACCGGTGCCGCCGGCGGCGAACAAGGCGGTGGCGCCGTAAGGGGCCAACCATTCCAGACGCTTGATGTAGCCCGCCTGGTGGAAGTCACCCTGGGCATTGAAATCGGTTACCGGAAAAGACAGCAGACCGTGGGAGAGGATGGACTTCAGTTCTTGTGGATTCATTATTCGAACACCCTGGATGAAGACTTTCTGTCGAAAGGTTGTTGTTGGTTTTGGTGATGTCGTACGTCATCGTACAACTATAAAAAGATTCGTCAACTGCAATTCATCGGGCCTCATACGCAGGCATGCGTTTAAACGCGGCTTCTTGACGTAGGAAATTATTCCTCTATGCTCCGAAAGACTGTATATGCATACAGTTATTACGGAAGATTCCTACGACATAGCAAGGAGCTAACATGTCAGGTCTTGAACTCGCAGCACCCGAAAAAAACCCACCCACCCTACGTTTTGAAGGCGGTGAACACACTGCCATCGGCGATGACACCCTACTGCGTTTCGTCAAGGACGCTCCGGCGATTCCTGCGCGACAAGTTGAACTGCACCTGCCCAACGGCCTGGCGCTGACCTACGGCCAAGTGATTGCCCTGGGCGGCGACTTCTATGGCATTCCCGGCCAGCCCATCAGCGACGGCGCCTCCCCGGCCGAGCGTGTGCAACGCTTTACCGCCGCCTTCAACACCCTGGCGGTGCTACCCGCCTCGCGTGAAGAGGCCGGGAAAATCCTCGCGGTCATGCAAAAGGAGATCAACGCGGTCAACCAGGCAATCCGCGACGGCAAACAACCCCATGAAGCCTATGACGCGCTGGGTGATACGTTGTCCGAGGAATGGAACCGCATCACCGGCGGCGGCAGTGCGGTTTCGGCGCTGATTCCCCTGGGCCGTTACTTGAAGCTGGCAGCCGACAACGCCGACCACTTTGGCGAATGGGCGCTGTCGGCGTACCTGGCCGGCCATACGGCAGCGCTGCAACAGGCGGTCATCGCGCACCAGACCGCCACCGACCAGGCGCTGGAACTGGCGTATGCGATGAACAGCTTTGCCGATCACTTTTTGACTGATCTGTTTTCTGCCGGCCACCTGCGCGTGCCACGCAAGCAATTGGCGGCGGTTGTCACACCGGGAGAACTGGGCTCGCTGATCAGCCGCTTCATGCACGACGAAGACAGCAAATTCGGGCTCAATGTACGCAATGCCAAGGGTGATCAATGGCATGCCTATGGGGACAAACGCTACTTCGATGCTATCGACGCGGACAATCGGGCCATGGTCAAACGTGCGGTGCAGGCCTCGGCCGATGAGATCTTCGAGACCTTTATCAGCGGTATCGCGCCCTCCCCGGCCAGCTTCAAAGCGCCGCTGTACGTGCCAGACCTGAATGCTGCGCAGAACCCGGCGAACAACTTTTCGCCGCTGTTCAAGATGGAGGGTGACAAGGTACTGCGCCGCAAGGACGTGAATGACCTGAACGACAAGCACTGGACCAATGATTGGTGGGGTTGGAGCACTTATCTGCTGCTCAAGGACTATAAGCCCAACCAGCCGGCCTGACACTGATCGTTCCAACTGACCTGCCACTGATGGTTCCCACGCTCTGCGTGGGAATACATCCCGTGACGCTCTGCGTCACCTTGCACGGGGCTTGAGATACTCGCGCACATCGGGACGCGGAGCGTCCAGGGCGGCATTCCCACGCAGAGCGTGGGAACGATCAACTCCAGGCCCGGGAGATCAAAATGTGGGAGCTGGCTTGCCTGCGATAGCGGTGCTTGCGCACAGTATCAGTTGCCTGACACTCAGCCATCGCAGGCAAGCCAGCTCTCACACTAGAGCGTGTTTGGCGGTTAACTGCGCTGCGCTTGCGCCTCTTCATGGGCATGGCGCAGCCGTTCACGGCTGTTGGTCAAATGCAGGCGCATGGCCGCGCGGGCCGCGTCCGAATCCTGGCGGGCAATCGCCTCATAAATCTCTTCGTGTTCGCGGCTCAGGCGGCCCATGTAGTGCTGCTGATCATCATGGGCCAGGCGCGCCGAATTCAGCCGGGTACGCGGAATGATGCTGGTGCCCAGGTGGGTCATGATGTCGGTGAAGTAGCGGTTGCCGGTGGACAGTGCGATTTCCAAGTGGAACGCAAAATCTGACGCCACCGCATCGCCGGCGTGGGCCGCGCTTTCATTCAGCGCATCGAGCGCCGCGCGCATGGCCGCCAGTTGTTCGTCGCTGCGGCGCAACGCAGCAAGGCCGGCGGATTCCACTTCCAGGCTGATACGCAGCTCCAGAATCGCCAGCACATCACGCAACGTTACTACCGTGGCCGGGTCGATCCGGAAACCGCTCGGGCTGGGCGTGTCCAACACAAAGGTGCCGATGCCGTGACGGGTTTCCACTTGGCCCGCCGCCTGCAAGCGCGAGATGGCCTCACGCACCACGGTGCGGCTGACCCCATGGGCTTCCATGATGGCCGACTCGGTGGGCAACTTGTCGCCGCGTTTGAGCTGGCCGTCGCGGATCTGCTCGGACAACACCGTGACCAATTCCTGGGCAAGGCTGCGGCGCTTGCGGGGAAGACGAGGGGCGGTGTTGGCGTTTTCCATGACGAATGATCTTTCTCGGCGAACTTGAGCCCGCATCATAGCCCATGGCGGTTGTACGATCACCGTTCTGACACGACTTTCATCCATATCCTTTGCGCAAAAAAATGCCCCGGCACAGGCCGAGGCATTTTTAGGGCTCACACGAAGGTGAACGCCGCTTACTTCACCACTTTCAGGCTCGGCCGACCGCTTGGACGCGGCGGCTCGGAGTCCGGTGGCGGTACATCATCACCGTCTTCGCCGTCGATCGCTTCGTCATCCTCGAAAGGCGACTCCAGATCAAACACCATGCCCTGGCCATTTTCCCGGGCATAGATCCCGAGGATGGCACCAATCGGCACAAACAGCGTATGCGGCACGCCGCCAAAACGCCCTTCGAAGCTGACGGCTTCATTGTCCATGTGCAGGTGGCGCACAGCACTTGGCGAAACGTTCAGTACGATCTGCCCGTCACTGGCAAAACCCTGCGGCACGTCAACTTTGGGAAACTCAGAGTTGACCAGCATGTGCGGGGTGCAATCGTTGTCCACAATCCACTCATAGAGCGCGCGGACCAAATAAGGTCGACTGGAGTTCATCAGCGGCTCCTTAAGCCTTAGCGCATGTCGCGTTCGACACCAGACAGACTCGCCTGGAAAGCCTCACGCGCAAACTGGCGCTCCATGTAATCAAGCAACGGCTTGGCCGGCCGTGGCAGTTCAATGCCCAGGATCGGCAAGCGCCAGAGTATGGGTAATAGGCAGCAATCCACCAAGCTTTGTTCCTCACTGAGGAAAAAAGGCTTGTCGGCGAACAGCGGCGAAACGCCGGTCAGGCTCTCGCGCAATTCCTTGCGCGCTTGCACCCGAACGGCTTCTTTACTGCGGGTATCCAGGATCACATCCACCAGCCCGCACCAGTCACGCTGGATCCGAGAGATCAGCAGGCGGCTGTTGGCACGCGCCACCGGATACACCGGCAGCAAAGGCGGATGCGGGTAACGCTCATCCAGGTATTCCATCACCACGGTTGACTCCCACAACGCCAGGTCACGATCGACCAGGGTGGGCAAGCTGCCGTAAGGGTTCACTTCGATCAGTTTCGGCGGATGACGACCTGCCTCCACACTGATGATCTCGGCGCTGACACCCTTCTCTGCGAGCACGATGCGTACTCGGTGGGAATAGTGGTCGGCGGGGTCGGAGTAACAGGCCAACCGATTGGTCACGCCCATGGCGGTCCTCCTCGCTTGTTGAAATTATGGAAAGCTCAAAAACGAGCGCGCCCAGAGAGCATCCCTGTAGTGCCCGGTTCAACCAGACTGCTACGTATTCAGAGATGCCGCTGGGCGCGCAAGATTAACAGCAATTGCTTACGGTTGGATCAATGCACATCCTTCCAGTATTCGCGTTTGAGCAGATAGGCGAATACGAAGAAGAAGGCCAGGTACAGCAACACATAGGTACCGATGCGCTGATGCTGCAATTTGACCGGGTTGGCCGAGTAGGCCAGGAAGGTCACCAGATTCTTGACCTTCTCGTCGAACTGCTCTTCATTCAGCGTACCGGTCTTGGGCACGATGGTCAGTTGATCGCACGCTTCGTGTGTCAGAGGCGTGCCGGTCAGCGGATCATATTGCTTCTTGCCGTCTTCAACGACCTGAACCTGCTTGCATCCTACCACTTGGCGACCCTGCAGGCCGACCAGAACGTTAGGCATACCGACGTTCGGGAAGACTTTGTTGTTCACGCCGTAAGGGCGCGCCGGGTCTTCGTAGAAGGATTTGAGGTAGCCATAGAGCCAATCGGTACCGCGCACGCGCGCCACCAGGGTCAGGTCGGGCGGCGCAGCGCCGAACCAGGCCTTGGCATCTGCCGGCTGCATGCCTATGTTCATGTGGTCGCCGATCTTGGCTCCCGTGAACACGGCGTGGCTGAGCATCACCTCATGGGGAATGCCCAGGTCATCGGCGACACGCTCGTAACGCTGGAACTTGGCGCTGTGACAGCCCATGCAGTAGTTGGTGAACGTGCGCAGGCCATCTTGCATGGCGGCCTTGTCGGACACGTCGATATCGACTTTTTCCAGCTCCGCGCCGTGCTCGGCGGCGAAGGACAGTAGCGGCAGCGCCGCAAGGATCAAAGCAACAAATAACTTTTTCATCAGCCAGTCACCCTTTCCGGAACCGGTTTGGTCTTCTCGAGCCGGGTGTAGAACGGCATCAGAATGAAGTAGGCGAAGTACAGGAAGGTGCAGACCTGCGACAGCAGCGTGCGCTCAGGAGTTGGGGCCAATACGCCCAGCACGCCCAGGATCACGAATGCAATGCAGAACACCCACAGCCAGATCTTGCTCAGCCAGCCTTTGTAGCGCATCGACTTGACCGGGCTGCGGTCGAGCCATGGCAATACGAACAGCAGCGCAATCGACGCGCCCATGGCCATTACGCCCATGAGCTTGTCGGGGATAGCACGCAAGATCGCGTAGAACGGCGTGAAGTACCAGACCGGTGCAATGTGCTCAGGCGTCTTGAAGGCGTTGGCCTGTTCGAAGTTAGGCTTCTCGAGGAAATAACCGCCCATCTCCGGGAAAAAGAACACGATCGAGCAGAAGATGAACAGGAAGACCACCACGCCGACGATGTCTTTGACGGTGTAGTACGGATGGAACGGAATGCCATCCAGCGGTATGCCGTTTTCGTCTTTGTGCTTCTTGATGTCGACGCCATCGGGGTTGTTGGAACCCACTTCGTGCAGCGCCAGGATGTGCAGCACCACCAGGCCCAGAATCACGATGGGCAGTGCCACCACGTGCAGGGCGAAGAAGCGGTTAAGGGTAATGCCGGAGATCAGGTAGTCACCACGGATCCACTGAGTCAGGTCGTTGCCGATCACCGGGATCGCACCAAACAGCGAGATGATCACCTGGGCGCCCCAGTACGACATCTGGCCCCATGGCAGCAGGTAGCCCATGAAGGCCTCGGCCATCAGCGCCAGGTAGATCAGCATGCCAAAGACCCACACCAGCTCGCGTGGCTTCTGGTACGAACCGTAGAGCAGCCCACGGAACATGTGCATATACACGACGATGAAGAACGCTGAAGCGCCGGTGGAGTGCAGCAGACGCAGGATCGAGCCGTACTCGACGTCACGCATGATGTACTCGACGGAGGCGAACGCCTCTTCCGCCGACGGTGTGTAGCTCATCGTCAGCCACACACCGGTGACGATCTGGTTGACCAGCACCAGCAAGGCCAGCGAGCCGAAGAAGTAGAAGAAGTTGAAGTTTTTTGGCGCGTAATATTTGCTGAGATGGTCTTCCCACATTTTAGTGGCGGGGAAGCGCGCATCCACCCAATCCATGAACTTGCTCATCAGGCTTTCTCCCCCTCGTCGACGCCAATGACAATGACACTGTCAGTCTCGTAGTGATGTGGCGGCACTGGCAGGTTCAGTGGTGCGGGTTGTGACTTGTAGACGCGACCGGCGAGGTCGTAATGGGAGCCGTGGCAAGGGCAGAAGTAGCCACCGACCCAATCCTTGCCAAGGTCGGCAGGAGCAACTTCCGGGCGGAAGGTAGGCGAGCAACCCAAGTGGGTGCAGATACCGATCAGCAGCAGGATCTCTGGCTTGATCGAACGGATTTCCTTATCGACGTAGGCGGGCTGGTCGGAGTTCTTCGAGTCGGGGTCAGACAGCTGACCTTCGATTTTCTTCAGATTCCCCAGGATCTCCTCAGTACGACGAACGATGAAGACCGGCTGACCGCGCCACTCAGCAATCATCTGCTGGCCTGGGTCGATCTTGCTGACATTCACCTTCACCGGTGCACCTGCGGCTTTCGCCTTGGCACTGGGAAACCATGACCCCACGAACGGGACCGCAGCCCCCACCGCTCCTGCAGCACCCACCACGGATGTGGCTGCTACCAAGAAGCGACGCCGGCCTGCATTCACGCCGTCATTGCTCATTCAGTCCTCTCCCATCAGCTTTTTGGCCTGTTAAATCAGGCGTCTACTAAGTGTTGAATCTTTACTTATAAAAATTTTGTCGGATGGTAATGAAAAGCCCCACGTATGACAAGGGAATTGCCCTGGGCTCAGCCTCCAGGCCTTGTAGTATAGGGGGTCTACGGATGTGGCAAGTTGTCACGGCGAAATTTATGCATAAATCGCAGGCAATAAAAAACGCCCAGCTCCGTGAGGAGTTGGGCGTTTTTGTGGAACGTAAAGCGAATTAACGCTTCGAGTACTGCGGACGCTTACGCGCTTTACGCAGACCGACTTTCTTACGTTCAACTTCACGAGCATCGCGAGTTACGAAGCCAGCTTTGCGCAGAGCGCCACGCAGGGTTTCGTCGTACTGCATCAGAGCGCGAGTGATACCGTGGCGGATTGCGCCAGCTTGACCACTTACACCGCCACCGATAACGGTGACGTAGATGTCGAACTTTTCAACAGTCTCGGTCAGTTCCAGCGGCTGACGAACTACCATGCGGGCAGTTTCGCGACCGAAGAAATTTTCCAGAGTGCGGTTGTTGATCGAGATGTTACCAGTACCCGGACGCAGGAAAACGCGAGCGGTAGCGGTTTTGCGACGGCCAGTGCCGTAATTTTGAGTCGCCGACATAATGAACTATTCCGTTAAAACTTCAGTTCTTGGGGCTGCTGAGCAGCATGAGGGTGTACAGCGCCCGCATAGACTTTCAGCTTGCGAAACATATCGCGACCCAGTGGGCCCTTAGGCAGCATACCTTTGACCGCGATTTCGATCGGGGCTTCAGGCTTCTTGGAGATCAGGCCTTCGAAGTTCGAAGACTTGATACCGCCTGGGAAACCGGAGTGACGGTAGTACATTTTGTCTTGCGCTTTGTTGCCGGTAACACGTACCTGCTCGGCGTTGATGATGACAATGTAGTCACCGGTGTCAACGTGAGGGGTGTACTCAGGCTTGTGCTTGCCACGCAGACGGCTGGCGACTTCAGTGGCCAGACGACCCAGGGTCTGACCAGCGGCGTCGACGACAAACCAGTCGCGCTGAACTGTTTCCGGTTTTGCAGTAAAAGTTGTCATTCTTTAATAGCCTCAGGGGCCGCCCTGTAAATTAGACGGCGGATCTTACTGAATAGTGCGTACTTTGACAAGTCAAAGGCAGCCGGATACAGACGCTATCGGGGGCTCGGGTCGGCGCGTCCGTTCAACGGCAAGATTCTTCGGCAGGCGGCGCATCACTTCCACTGCAGAAAGAGGTGGGCAATTATGCAGATTGCGAAAAAAAATTCAACCTGCTTTTATGATTGTTTTCCCCGAAGGAGTACCCGATGGATTATCGACAGCTGGGCCGCACCGATCTGAACGTGAGCGCGATCGCCTTGGGCACCATGACCTGGGGTGAGCAGAACAGCGAGGCAGAGGCCTTCGCACAGATCGAACGGGCCAAGGCCGCAGGGATCAACTTCCTCGACACCGCCGAAATGTACCCGGTGCCGCCCAAGGCCGACACCTATGCCACCACCGAGCGCTACATCGGTAATTACTTCAAGAGCCGTGGCGACCGTGCCGACTGGATCCTCGCCAGCAAGATCGCCGGCCCCGGCAACACCATTGATTACATCCGCGACGGCCACCTGCGCCACAACCGCAAGCACATCGTCGAAGCCCTGGATGCGAGCCTCAAGCGCCTGCAAACCGACTGGATCGACCTCTACCAACTGCACTGGCCGGAGCGCAGCACCAACTTCTTTGGCCAACTGAGCTACAAACACAAGGACGAAGACAACCTGACCCCGCTGGAAGAAACCCTCGAAGCGCTGGACGAACAGGTCAAGGCCGGCAAGATCCGCCACATCGGCCTGTCCAACGAAACCCCGTGGGGCACCATGAAGTTCCTCGCCCTGGCCGAAGCCCGTGGCTGGACCCGCGCCGTGTCGATCCAGAACCCCTACAACCTGCTCAACCGCAGCTTTGAGGTGGGCTTGGCGGAAGTGGCGATTCGTGAGCAATGCGGCTTGCTGGCCTATTCACCGCTGGCCTTCGGCATGCTCAGCGGCAAATACGAAAATGGCGCACGCCCGGCCAAGGCGCGCCTGACCGAGTACAGCCGTTTCAGCCGCTACTTCAACCCGCAGTCGGAAACCGCGTGCAGCCGTTATGTGGCCCTGGCGCGCGAGCATGGCCTGGACCCGGCGCAGATGGCGCTGGCGTTTGTGACACAGCAGCCGTTTGTGACCAGCAACATTATCGGCGCCACGAGCCTGGAACAGCTGGACAGCAACATTGCCAGTGCTGACCTGAAGCTGTCCAAGGAAGTGCTGGACGGGATTGAGGCGATTCAGAAGGATCATCCGAACCCAGCGCCTTGATTGATCTTTAGGCCGCCTTCGCAGGCAAGCCAGCTCCCACATTTGACGGTGTTCACAGTTCAAAGTGTGGGAGCTGGCTTGCCTGCGATGGGGCCATTAGCAGCACCACAAAACCATCAAAGCGCCCGCGCAATAATCTCCTTCATGATCTCATTGGTCCCCGCATAAATCCGCTGCACCCGCGCATCCGCCCAAGCCCGCGCAATCGGGTACTCCCACATAAACCCGTAGCCGCCGTGCAACTGCACGCACTCGTCGAGCACTTTGCATTGCAGGTCGGTGGCCCAGTACTTGGCCATCGCGGCGGTGGGCACGTCGAGCTTGCCTTCCAGGTGCAACGCCATGCATTTGTCGACAAACACGCGGCCGATCTGAATCTCGGTGGCCATCTCCGCCAGCTTGAACCGAGTGTTCTGGAAATCCGCAATCGCCTTGCCGAACGCCTTGCGCTCACGGGTGTATTCCAGGGTCCACGCCAGCGCGGCTTCGGCGGATGACAGCGCGCCAATCGCCACCGTCAGGCGCTCCTGAGGCAGCTCCTGCATCAAGTAGGCGAAGCCCATGCCCGCCTGGCCCAGCAGGTTTTCCTTGGGCACGCGTACATCCTGAAAGAACAGCTCCGAGGTGTCCTGGGCCTTCATGCCCACCTTCTCCAGGCGCTTGCCCTTGTCGAAGCCTGGCGTATCGGCTTCCACCAGAAACAGGCTGGTGCCCTTGGCCCCGGCCTTGGGGTCGGTCTTGGCCACCACGATCACCAACTCGGCAAGGTAGCCGTTGGTGATAAAGGTTTTGGAGCCGTTGATCACATACTCATCACCATCCAGCACAGCGGTGGTCTTCACACCTTGCAGGTCGGAGCCGGCACCCGGCTCGGTCATGGCGATGGCCGTGACCATCTCGCCAGAGATCAATTTGGGCAGGTACTTGTGCTTCAGCGCCTCACTGCCGTAATGCAGGATGTAGGGCGCGACGATGTCCGAGTGCAGGGAAAAACCAATGCCGGTAAGACCCAGGCGGCTGATCTCTTCGATCACTACTGCGCTGTATAAAAAGTCCGCGCCCAGCCCGCCGTATTCTTCCGGCAAGTGGGAACACAGCATCCCCGCCTCCCCCGCCATGCTCCACAGGTTACGGTCGATATAACCCTGCTTTTCCCACTGCCCATGGAACGGCGCGGCGTGTTTTTCGAGGAAGGTGCGCACGCTCTCGCGGAAGAGTTCGTGCTCCGAGCTGAACAAGGTTCTGGGGATCATGGGTCACCTGCGTGGATTGTCGGACAAAGACCAGACCACAGAGCCTATGCCGCGAAGGCGTCACAGGACACTGGACACATGCGACAAAAAATAAGACGATCCAGCCGTCTGGTGACCACTTTCCCCTATAAGAATAAATGAAATTATGTCTAACCAAATCTCCACGCCGTTGCGGCGCGTCAGCATTTTGGCCATTGATCGGGTATTCGCTTCCACCCTCATGCAAGCCAAGGATTTCTTCCACCTCGCCAGCCTGCGTTACGGCAAGCAGCAAGGCCTGGGCCTTACTCCGGCATTCGAAACGCGGCTGGTCAGCCCCGACGGGCAGTCGGTACGCAGCTTCAGCGATGTGATCATGCCGGTAGACGGCGGCCTGGAAAACGCCGACATCATTGTGTTGCCGGCCTTCTGGGATGACTTCGAAGCGCTGTGCACCCGCTACCCGCAAGTGCTGCCGTGGCTGCGCGAGCAACATGCGCGTGGCGCGGTGCTGTGTGGCGAAGCCACCGGGGTATTCTGGCTGGCCGAAGCCGGGCTGCTCGATGGCAAGGAGGCGACCACCTACTGGCGCTTCTTCAACGCCTTCAGCGAGCGTTTCCCCAAGGTGCAACTCAACCAGGACAAGCACCTCACCGACGCCGACAACCTCTACTGCGCCGGCGGCACTACCTCAGCCTGCGACCTTTACATCTACCTGATCGAGCGTTTCTGCGGCGCCAACATCGCCCAGGCCGTGTCCCGTGACATCCTTTACGAAGTGCAGCGCAACTACGCGCCAGGGCGCATCGGTTTTGGCGGGCAGAAGCTGCACCAGGACGTGATCATCCTGCAGATCCAGCACTGGCTCGAGGAACACTTCGCCGACAAGTTCCGCTTCGAAGACGTCGCCCGGGAACATGGCATGAGTATCCGCAACTTCATGCGCCGCTTCCAGACAGCCACCGGCGACAAGCCGCTGCATTACCTGCAAAGGCTGCGCATCGAGACGGCCAAAGGTTTGCTCTCCGGCAGCCGCAAGAGCATCAAGACCATCAGCTATGAGGTGGGTTACGACGATGCGAGCTTCTTTGCGCGGCTGTTCCGGCAGCACACCGAGCTGTCGCCAAACCAGTATCGGCAGCAGTTCCAGCAGGCCGCGTAGGTACGCACGCTAGAGAGGCAAGCGACCCTGTCACCCGTAAGGGTGCAGGGTCGGGCTGAATTCCAGTCGACGTCAGGTATATCTGCGCGTCAAAACCTTTTCTTCCTACAACGAAAAAAGATAAGGATGAACTCACTGGGCCTAGGGAGCTGCCACCTTATGCGCTAGAAAAAGTCCGCTATTTCTGTAGGGCTACAGCTTAGACGCAGAAAGGACTTTTCTAATCCATTTGATTCGGACTTGCACCGGAGATTTCCCATGTCATCCATACAAAGCAGCCCTTACACCCCGCCACAACCAATGAACGAGTCAGGCGCCACAGACAAGCCGGGCGAAACAGAGGAAGAAAAAAAGAAGAAAAAGAAGGAAGAACCGTTGGAACGCAAGATAGGTGAAGACGGCGCGGAGTATGAAAAGAAAGAAGGCGCCTGGGTCCAGGTATCAGAGTCACCGTCGGCGTCGGATGACAAGAAGATCAAATACTGATCCTTCATCCCAACGTAATAAGGTCCACATCCGTGGACCTTATTATTTTGATCACATCGCTTACGGCTTGTGCCCGCGCGACAGGAACTCGTGGGACTGCATTTCCAGCAAACGGCTCAGCGTGCGCTGGAATTCGAAGTTCAAGCGACCGCCGGTGTAGAGGTCCTTGAGCTCGACTTCCGCCGAGATGATCAGCTTGACGTTACGGTCGTAGAACTCATCGACCATGTTGATGAAACGTCGCGCGATATCATCGGTGGTAACGCTCATCTGCTCCACGCCGCTCAAGATCACCGCGTGGAAGATCTTGCCCAACTCGATGTAGTCGTTCTGGCTACGCGGGCCGTCACACAGCTGGCGGAACTCGAACCAGGCCACGTCATCGCAGGTACGCAGGGCGATGATTTCGCGGTTCTCGATCATCAGCTTGTCGTTTTCCACCGCCTGGGTGCATTCCGGCGTCAGCGCGCGGAAGCTCTTTTTCAGGCTTTCATGCGCCGCTTCGTTCAGCGGGAAGTGGAACAACTCGGCCTGCTCAAGGTGCCGCAAACGGTAATCGACGCCGCTGTCGACGTTGACGATATCGGTGTTCTGCTTGATCAGCGCGATGGCCGGCAGGAAGCGCGCACGTTGCAGGCCGTCCTTGTACAAGCCGTCAGGCACGATGTTCGAGGTGGCGACTAGGGTCACGCCGTTCTTGAACAGCTCTTCCATCAAGGTACCGAGGATCATGGCGTCGGTGATGTCGGAGACGAAGAATTCATCGAAGCAGATGACCCGCGCCTCGTCGGAGAAGCGCTTGGCGATGATGGTCAGCGGGTTTTTCTCGCCCGGCAGCGTCTTCATCTCTTCGTGTACACGCTTCATGAAGCGGTGGAAGTGCGTACGCACCTTTTCCTTAAAGGGCAGTGCTTCGAAGAAGGTGTCGACCAGGTAGGTCTTGCCGCGGCCCACACCACCCCAGAAGTACAGGCCTTTGACCGGCGTGTGGTCTTTCTTGCCAAACAGCTTGCTGAACATCCCCGGCTTGTTGTGCGAGGCCGCGACCAGGTCGTCGTACAGGCGCTGCAAATGACGCACCGCGTTTTCCTGGGCCGCGTCATGGAAGAATTCAGGGCGTTTCAGATCAGCTTGATATCGTTCTAGGGGCGTCATAATTTCGTTAGCAAGGCAACAAAAACGGGCCGTCACTGTAACGACGGCCCTGGATAATGGCAATCAACCCTTGGTCGGGTTAATCCTCGATGGGGGTCAACGCAACGCGCAAGGCGGCGATGGCTGCATCGCGCGACGTTTCGTCGGCAAATTCGGCGCTGTCGGCCACGGCCGCACCGTCCAGCCATACGCTGAAGCTTGCGGCCTCAGTACGTACATCCAGCGCGTCGCCGCTTTGCAGTTGCTTGGTCACAGCCCCTGCCGCCTTGCCGTCGGCAAAATTGCGCGACAACAGCAATTGCTCGCCGTCGGCCGACAGCAGGCGGAAGCGGAAGCTGCCGTCGTCTTCACGGAAGCTCACGAAGCGCGCAGCTTTCGCAGCTTTCTTCTTGGCCGCAACCGGCGCAGCCGCCTGGTTGACGAACGAGCGCAGGCCCACGGCTTCACGCAGTTCGGCAAGGAACGGCGCAGCCACGGCGCGGGCTTTTTTGGCGCCGATCAGCAGCAGGTCTTCCATGTCCGAGGGGCGCGACATCAACTGGTGGTAACGCTCGCGCGGCTCGCTCAACTGGCTGTCCAGCAGTTGGAACAGGCGGTTCTTCGCTTCACCCCAGCCCAGGCCTTGCAGCAGTTCGGCGCGAAACTCTTGTTCCTGAGCCTTGCTGGCAAATGCCTGGAACAAGGTAAACAGATGCGAGGTGTCCGGGTCTTTGGCTTCGCCAGGCGCGCGCGAATCGGTGACGATCCGCGAGATCGCGTCCTTCATGTCCTTGGCGCTGGTGAACAACGGGATGGTGTTGTCGTAGCTCTTGGACATCTTGCGGCCATCCAGGCCCGGCAAGGTGGCGACGCTTTCTTCGATCAACGCCTCGGGCATGGTGAAGAATTCTTTACCGTTGCCGAACAAGTGGTTGAAGCGCTGGCCAATGTCGCGGGCCATTTCCACGTGCTGGATCTGGTCACGGCCGACCGGCACCTTGTGCGCATTGAACATCAGGATGTCCGCCGCCATCAGCACCGGGTAGCTGTACAGGCCCATGCTGATGCCCGCGTCCGGGTCTTCGCCGGCTTCGACGTTCTTGTCCACTGAGGCCTTGTAGGCGTGGGCGCGGTTGAGCAGGCCCTTGGCGGCAACACAGGTCAGCAACCAGGTCAGCTCGGGAATTTCCGGGATGTCGGACTGGCGATAGAAGGTCACCCGGTTCACATCCAGGCCACCGGCCAGCCAGGTCGCGGCGATTTCCATACGCGAACGCTGGATGCGCTGCGGGTCATCGCACTTGATCAGGGCGTGGTAGTCGGCCAGGAAGTAGAAGGAATCGGCATTCGCGTCTTGGCTGGCGAGGATCGCCGGGCGGATCGCACCGGCGTAGTTGCCCAGGTGCGGCGTGCCGGTGGTGGTGATGCCGGTGAGGATACGGGTACGAGTCGTCATGGGTAATCGCTTATCAGACTGCTATCAATTCGAGAGGCGCGGCAGCACCAGATCCTTGAGATCGGTGAGCTTGCCATGAAAAAAGTGTCCGCATTCTGCCACTTTCAGCAGCTCATGGGGGCGTTTGAGGGCGGCGGACCAGTCGTAGACCAGTTGCGGGTCGACCACTTCGTCGGTTTCCGGCTGGATCAGGGTCAGTGGGCAACCTTGGGGCAGCACGTCGGTATCACGCAGGCGCATCACCGCAGCGGCGACCATGAACAAGTGCGACAGCTTTTCGCCCTTGGCTTCCAGACGACCGCCGAGGCTGGCCGCGACGTAGCCGCCAAACGAGAAACCGAGCAAGGTGATCGGCAGGTCGGGGTGTTTTTCCCGCAGCCAGGTAGCAGCCGCTTCGGCATCATCCACTTCACCGGTGGCCATGTCGTGAGTACCGGCACTTGCGCCGACGCCGCGGTAATTGAAACGTAAAGTAATCAAACCAGCATCGCGGGCAGTGCGCTGCAGGGTCGAAACGACTTTATTGAGCATGGTCCCGCCTTGCACCGGGTTAGGGTGGCAGATCAGCGCCAGGCCACGTGGCTCGGGGTGATCCAGGTACAAGGCTTCCAATTGGCCCACCGGGCCAGCGATCAAAACGGGGGTTTCACGCATGAGCAAGGAATGAACTCCGTGACCTCTCAAAGGGTCGACTCGTCTAGCTAAAAGTCTGTGCATGGCATCATTGCGAGCTTAATCGCGGTATACAGCGCAGGTTTGAGCCGTTAACGTAAAGCAAAGCCGTTTATAGAGGAAGGACTCGTGGAACACTCGCTCTTAGTTTGGTTGTTGCCGACTCTTGCCCTGGTTGCCGGTGTCGCCATTGGATTCCTGGTTGCCCGCTTGCTGCCGAATGCCGCGCCTAACCGCACGCAACGTCAGCTGGATGACATTCAGGAACGTTTTGACAGTTATCAGAACGAGGTTGTTACCCACTTCAACAGCACCGCGACCCTGGTCAAGAAGCTCACCCAGAGCTACCAGGAAGTACAGGATCATCTCGCCGATGGCGCCAACCGCCTCGCCCTCGACGACATCACCCGCCAGCGCCTGCTGGCCGCGCTGCATTCCGATGCACCGCAAGCCCCACGGGAGCGCCTGACGCCACCGCGGGAAAACCAGGAGCCACCACGGGACTACGCGCCAAAAACGCCGAACGCCCCAGGCATGCTGGATGAGCATTACGGTTTGAAAAAGTAAGTTATTTTCAAGCAATAAAAAGCCCGGCTGATCGATGATCAGCCGGGCTTTTTTGTGGGTGCTCACTCTCCAGAACAATGGAGATCCACTGTAGGAGCGGGCTTGCTCGCGAAAGCGGTGGATCAGGCAAAATAACTGCAACTGACAGGCCGCATTCGCGAGCAAGCCCGCTCCCACGTTTTGATCGAGTGTGACCTCAGGACACGGGTTGCTCCTGCAACAATCCACCCTCAATCCGCACATGCCGCCCATGAAAACGCTTAAGGCTGCTGCGATGGCCGACGCTGACGATGCTCAGCCCCGGCAGTTCATCGATCAACGCCTGATACAAGCTCGCCTCATCCTCCTCATCCATGGCCGAGGTGGCTTCGTCCATGTACATCCACTGTGGCGCGAACAACAAGGCGCGGGCAAAGGCCAGGCGTTGCTGCTCTCCGGGCGAGAGCATGCGCTGCCAATGGTTGGCCTCATCCAGACGGCTGACCAGATGCGGCAAGCGGCAGGTTTCCAGGACCTGTGCATAACGTTCGGCCGGGTAGGCGCTGTCATCTTGTGGATAACTCAACACCGCCTTCAGGCTGCCAATCGGCAAGTAAGGCTTTTGCGGCAAGAACAGATAACGCGCCGCCGGCAGGCGAATACTGCCGTGGCCCGCTGGCCACAAGTTGCCCATGGCGCGCAGCAACGTACTTTTGCCGCTACCGGAACGCCCACTGAGCATTACGCGCTGGCCAGGCTCTACGGTCATATCCGCGTCGGTGAGCAGGTGGCGGCCGTCGGCCAGGTCCATGCCCAGGTCTTTCACCACCAGTTGCTCGCCTTGCGGGCGCACATCAATGGCCGGAGCACGTTGCTCGTTTTCGCTCATGGCCTGGTGGAAGCTCAGCAAACGGTCACTGGTCGCGCGCCAGCTGGCGAGGTCGGAGTAAGCGGTGATAAACCAGCTGAAGTTGCCCTGCACATTGCCGAACGCCGAGTTGATTTGCATCAGCTCGCCCAGTTCGATCTTGCCGGAGAAATAGCGCGGTGCCGCCACGATAAACGCAAAGACGATGGCGATCTGCTCATAACCGGCGGTGAAGAAGGTCAAGCGCTTGGACACCTTCATGATGTCCCAATAGTTGTGCCAGACCTTGCCGAACCGCGCGCTCAAACGCTGATTTTCGTTTGGCTCGCCATTGTACAAAGCAATGCTTTCGGCATTTTCCCGCACGCGAACCATGGAGAAACGCAAGTCTGCTTCGAAACGTTGCTGCTGGTTGCTAAGGCCGATCAAACGACGGCCGATCAGGTGCGTCAGCCAACTGCCGACCGCGGCATACAGCAGCGCGCACCAGAACATGTAGCCGGGGATGGTGATACCGAAGACTTCGATGCTGCCCGACACACCCCACAGGATGATCGAAAACGACACCAGGCTGACGACGTTGCGCAGCAGCCCCAAGCTCAAGCTCAACGTCGTCGACGTGAAGTTATTGAGGTCTTCGGAGATACGTTGGTCCGGGTTATCGGTATAGCCGCCCTGTTCCAACTGGTAGTAGTTCTTGTGGCTAAGCCAGCGCGCGAAATACTTTTCGGTGAGCCAGGCACGCCAGCGAATCGTCAGCATCTGAGTCAGGTACAGGCGGTAGACCGCAGCGACAATCGCCACGGCGGCGAGCATGCAGAAATAGCCGATCAGTTGCCAGAAGGCGGCCGTGTCCTTCTTCTCCAAGGCGTTGTAGAAGTCCTTGTACCAATGGTTGATCCACACGGAAAAGGCCACACTGAACAGCGACAGAGCAATCACTGCTGCCAGCAACACCCAGGCCTTGCCCTTCTCTTCGCTGCGCCAGTAAGGCGCTATCAGCGCCCAGGTTCGGCGGAAAAAATGCCCACGCACCGCGTCGTTGACCGCGGAATACTCAGCGTTCTGATTCATCGTTCAGGCTCTGTAAGAAAATGTGACAGGCGTTTGAACCGATCATAGACGATCGGTTCAGGGCTCCGTGCAGCCTGAAGCGGATTGTTCAGACTTTGTTCAGCGCCGTAAAGGATGCATTACTGGCTTGATGCAGTACGCGCCGTGATACCTCGTTTTATTGCGTAAGAAAAAGCAGGTCACATAGGCCATGGAACGTTGCCTACAGCCGCACCACACAGGAAACAGTCAATAAACATTCCTGTTCGAGGCTCCTCTATGCACATTGCAAACCGAAGCGTCAGCCCTTACCCGGCTTTGACAGAGCCAAAGCTGCCGCCCGAAAACGAGTGCGACCCAATCAACCCTGGTGTTCGCCAAAAGCGTGCGATCGACTCCCGCTCGCCTGCATATCAAGAACTTGTGCCGCAAGTCAGGTTGCTTGACGGGTCGCCAGAGAGCGGCTTCGAAACAGTCAGCGTCAATCCTGATCCAGACAAACGTATAGGGCCGGGTGAGAAAATACCGCTCCAGACCAATCTGGGCCGCAACATCAACATTGAGCTGGCCACGCAAGAAATCACCGACTCGTTTAACAGTGTCGAACAAGAGGCTGCACAGTTCCTCAAGAACAAATTTGCAGAGTTCGCGAAACAGGCAAAGACCCCGGCGGAAAAAGAACAGTGGGATATCGACCCTGATAGCACTTTTCTGGTGACGTTCGATTACAACACCACAGGCCAAAGGCCTTACCCCGCAAAAGTGATCCAAAGGATCTCGCTGACACAGGCACTCATTCAAAATGCACAGGCCACCCCTTCGGGGCAAGGGTATGCAGTGCCCTTCTACGCGGGAGGGCCGGAAGTCATCGTCAAGCCTGATCTGGAAACACTCAAACCGGCGACGTTCGACCTTTTAACTCGTTTCAATCCCTACCGGGAACTGGCCAACACCACCCACACCTTTCAAGGTATTTATAAAGAGTCCTCCGAAGAACCTGCACCGGTCTACAACGGTGGAAACCAGAGTTCGCTCACGCCTGCCGAGTTCAAGAAACTGATTTGGAAGGCTGACTTTCAACAGCCTTACAAGGCGTTTCTGGATGACTTCTGGACCCGCCACCTAGGCAAATACCCCGTGATGGCCAAAGCCTCATTCATCCAATCCGCGATGGCCCAGCATCAAGAGGGCAGCCTGACCTCGCAAGGCCGCGAGCTGATCATGCGAGCGGCAGGAATGCCCGGTAATCAGGCGTCATGGCCGGACATCAAGTACGAAGACTTACTGAAAAATCCAGCCAATGATCCCACCATTGAACTGGGTTTAATCAAGCTTGGTGACTATCAATCCACCGACCTTATGTACATAACGGATACCAAGAGCACACCTGCGCTGACCCTGCTTTACATACCCGGGAACTCTTCCGCTATACACAGCTTCAGCAGCCAGGCGGACATGAAGGAATGGATCGCAAAACAAATGGCCGACCCGGCTAAACGTGCTGCGATGGCTTTGCACTTTGCCTTGAAAGACAAACCCAACGGTTTCACAAGCGCGGGCCTGGACGAGACGCTGGCGGGCCTCGGTACCTGGCCTGAAAAACGTGAAACCCCAGGCGGTTTATTCAATTACGACCACAGGGCCTTCAGCGGCTTTTGGGATCCGCAAGCGTTCATCACCACAGAACCCTGCCACCTGCCGTTCGATGAAATCGCGAAACGTCAGAAAGATCGTTCCTATGCCGATGCCGATGTCCAGATAACCAGCGATGCAGACGAAACCAAAAAGGCCATTTTATCAGCCCTGAAAAAAGCCGAAAAAGTCGCCCTGTTTCTCACCCCGCTGGCACTGGTGATGCCTGAAGTGGCATTGGCACTGGATGCCTTTTATCTGGCAGATGGCTTAGCCACCACGGCGATAGGCATTGACGACACAATGCACGGCAAAACCACTGGCACCGAGCGCATCGTATTCGGTGTATTCAATGCCGCTACCGTCGTGGTCCCGCAACTCGTCAGAGCGGGCAAGTCAGTAGAAGGCGTCGCCGACAACATCGAGTCCAATACGCTCCACGTCGATGATAAACCTGCACCGACCACCCCGGAGCCGTCGCCTCTACAACCACAGGTCATGTCTCCACAGTTGCCCGACTTCAGCGCTCACGCCATGCCTGATAACTTCCTTGAGGGCCGCACTTTAAGGGGGGACGGCACCTATCAAGTGGGCGACCGGTTCTTTGTCCGTTACACGGATGGCACAGATATCAGCAGGGTATTTGAAATCAGCCGGAACTATAAAGTCGAGAATGGATACGTTCGGGTCATTGACCCAGCCACTGGGAAAACAGCGATGTTCCTGGAGTCGGCGGGCAACGGCGAGTGGCGTTTAAACAAAATGAAGGGCGGTGGCAAGAAAACCATCAAGCCTGCGCCGCGGAAAAAACCACTTCAGCAAGACAATACTATTCCACCCGCCACGACAGATCAGTCACTGATCAATCATCAGGATTGGCAATCGATAGTGGATTCGGGCATGTACAACGGCCAACCGGTTTATATCCACTACACCGACAAGGCAGGAGCAGAAGCGATTGCTCGGGGGCAAGCCATTAATGATGCAGCGCGTGGCGCAACGCGCGAGGGTTCGAAGGGAGGCGTGTACGTCAATCCCCCGGGTCAGCAATTCAACAGCGAGAACGTCGAAGACCTGTTGTTTTTAGGTAACGAGCGTTATGTGGGCAGGGGTGACTACATGGTGATCTTCAGCACCGACCAAATCCCGGAGCAACTCGGCGCAATTACTACCGGGAGCCCGTTCGTCGAACTAAGGATGCCCAAGAACATCAAGCTGAAACCGTCGAACTTCCTGTACCTGGGCCCAAATAAGTTCCCCAACTATTTCGGTTGAAGCCCGATTAATACAGCGCTGGAATGACTGCAGGCACTGCTGAAATAACCGCATATTTCCCGGGTATTTCAGCAGGCGGGCCCCGTCTACTCAGCGGCGTACCGGGCGCTTCTGCAACTTGCGCTGCAAGGTACGGCGGTGCATGCCCAACGCGCGGGCGGTTGCGGAGATATTGCCTTCGTGTTCGGTCAGCACGCGCTGGATGTGTTCCCACTGCAGGCGGTCCACCGACATCGGGTTTTCCGGCACCAGGGTGTCGAGGTCGGCGTGCTCGGAGAGCAAGGCAGCCAGCACGTCGTCGGCGTCCGCCGGCTTGCACAGGTAGTTGCAGGCGCCGCGCTTGATGGCCTCGACGGCGGTGGCGATGCTGGAGTAACCGGTGAGGATCACCACGCGCATTTCCGGGTCGAGTTCCAGCAGCTTGGGCAGCAGCACCAGGCCGGAGTCGCCGTCCATTTTCAGGTCGAGCGCGGCGTAGTCCGGCAGGTCGGCCTGGGCGATGGTCAGGCCTTCTTCAGCCGAGCCTGCGGTGCTCACGCGAAAGCCACGACGGCTCATGGCGCGCGCCATCACGCGGGTAAAGGTAGCGTCGTCATCTACCAGCAACAGGTGCGGCAGTTCTTCGCCTTCGACTTGGATCTCGTCACTCATCGATATCTCCTCGTGCGACACGGGGCAGGCGCAGCTCGGTGAGCGTGCCACCTTCCTCATGACTATAGAGCTTCACTGAGCCGCCCGCGCGGGTCACGCTGGCCTTGCTCAAAAACAGGCCGAGGCCGAAGCCTTTGCCCTTGGTGGTAAAAAAGGGTTTGCCAATCTGCTCGGCAATGGCCAGCGGCACGCCCGCGCCGTGGTCACGAATACTGATGGTGACGTTTTCGGCGTCCCAGTCCAGCTGTACGCCCAGGCCTTCGGGGCAAGCGTCGGCGGCGTTGTTCAGCAGGTTGAGCAAGGCCTGCGTCAGGTCCGGCGGCGGCGCCATGCGCGGAACAGTGCCCTGGCCCAGCAGGTTAAAGCGGTAACTGGCTTCGGGGCGCATCAGGTGCCAGCGGTTCAGGGCTTCATCGAGCCACTGGGTCACGTCCTGCATCTCGACCGCCAGGCGGCGATTGGCTTCGGCGGCGCGCACCAGTTGCTGCAAGGTCTGCTTGCACTGCTTGACCTGTTCGCGCAGCACGCCGAGGTCTTCTTGCAGCACCGGGTCGTGATGGTCCTGGGTCATTTCATTAAGCAGCACGCTCATGGTCGCCAGCGGCGTGCCCAACTCGTGGGCGGCGCCGGCAGCCTGGGTGGCGACGGCGAGCAATTGCTGGTCGCGCAGGCCTTCTTCGCGGCGAATGGCGCGCAGTTCTTCCTGGCGGCGCAGCTCTTCGGCCATGCGTGCAGCGAAGAAGGTGATTACTGCGGCAGACAAGGCGAAGCTCAGCCACATCCCGTAGATCTGCAGGTTTTCGCGGGCAATGGGGAAGGTTTGCAGCGGATAAAACTGCGCCAGCAGCAAGGTATAGAGCGTCAGCGCAATACCCGACAGTACCACCGAGTAGCGCCAGGGCAAGGTTACGGCGGCGATGGTCAGTGGCACCAGGTAATAAGAAACGAAAGGATTGGTGGAACCACCGGAGAAATAAAGCAACACACTGTGGATAAACAAGTCGCAGGCCAACTGCAGCGCATACTCGAGTTCAGTCACCGGCCACGTGGTGCGCAAGCGGATGGCAGTGAACGCGCAAAGCACCGTGGAAAACGCCAGGGTTACACCCAATTGCAGCCAGGGCAGCGGCAGCAGGTCGAACCAATAGGCAAGGCCGACGGAGCCAGCCTGCGCGGCCAGTACCAAGGTGCGGATGAACGTCAGGCGCCAAAGGTTCTGGCGTGTGGCGGAAGTCAGTTTTACGGCGGCGAGCATGAGCTCTCCCGGTGAGCGCTGCAGGCGGATCGGCACGAGTATAAACGAAGCAGACCCGCCGGCACGGCGCGTGTGGCTCTTTGACGCAGGTCGAGCACATGACCGTTCGTCGGCACCCGGTCCACTTGTAGGTAATGTGTAAACCCGAAGAACCCGATGCCACCGTCTACAGTCATACCGAACACGAATCCCTTAAGGAGCTTCCATGTCTCGTTTTACTCGCAGTGCAGCTGTTATCACTCTCGGCGTCGCTACCCTGGCCAGCCTGCCTGCGCTGGCAGCCGAAGGGCTGAACTACAACCAGATTTCCCTGCGCGCCGAGGTCAGCCAGGAGGTTGCCCGCGACAAGATGATCGTGACTCTTTATACCGAGTCGCAAAATGCCGACCCGGCTAAACTCGCTGCCGAAATCACCAACACCATGAACAAGGCGCTGGGCGAGGCACGCGAAGTAAAAGGCGTAACCCTGCGCCAAGGCAGCCGCAACAGCTATCCGATCTACGACAGCAAGAACCAGAAGATCACCGGCTGGCGCGAGCGCGCTGAACTGCGCCTGGAAAGTGCCGACTTCCCGGCATTGTCCAAGCTCACCGGCGAGCTGCTGAACACCCTGAAAATGGAAAACATGGACTTCGCCATTGCCGACGCCACGCGCAAGTCCAGCGAAGATGCGTTGCTCAAGGATGCGGTCGCCGCGTTCAAGGCCCGTGCGCAGCTCGCAACGGATGCGCTGGGTGGCAAGGGCTACAAGATTGTGAACCTGAACTTCAACACCAATGGTTACCCGATGCCGTACGCACGAAATGGCGGCATGATGATGAAAGCCGCCATGGCAGATTCGGCGCCGACTCCGGAAGTAGAAGCTGGCACCAGCCAGGTCAACATGAGTGCTGATGGGGTGATTGAAGTCCAGATGCAGTGACCCCTACCTGACAACCCTGAACGGCGGTAACCTCGGTGACCGCCGTTTTCGTTTGGGCTGCCTCATAGCGCGGCCACTTCAGGGGTCTCCATGGAAAGAATCACCTTAAAACCGTTGCTCCTTGCCGCAGGCCTCCTGGCTTTTATGCCGATGGCTCAGGCGGCCAGCACCCTGGTCTACTGCTCCGAAGCCAGCCCCGCCGGCTTCGACCCCAGCCAGTACACCAGCGGCACCGACTTTGATGCCTCCGCTGAAACCGTCTTTAACCGCCTGACTCAGTTCAAGCGCGGCGGCACCGAGGTAGAACCTGGCCTTGCAACCAGCTGGAATGTCTCCAAGGACGGCCTGACCTACACTTTCCACCTGCGCGACGGGGTCAAATTCCACACCACCGATTACTTCACGCCCACCCGCGACTTCAACGCGGATGATGTGCTGTTTACCTTTAATCGCCTGCTGGATGCCGACAGCCCGTTTCGCATGGCTTACCCGTCCGAGTCGCCGTACTTCACCGACATGGGGTTGAACACCACGATCAAAAGTGTCGAAAAACTCGACGAGCACACAGTGCAGTTCAACCTGAACAACGTCGACGCTTCGTTCGTACAGAACCTGGCCATGAGCTTCGCCTCGGTGCAATCAGCCGAGTACGCCGCCCAGCTGTTAAAAGAAGGCAAAGCCGAGCAAATCAATCAGAAGCCGGTAGGCACCGGGCCGTTTGTGTTCAAGCGCTACCAGAAAGACTCGCAGATTCGCTACGTGGCCAATAAACAGTATTGGAACCCCGAGGATGTGAAGCTCGACAACCTGGTATTCGCCATCACTCCGGACGCGGCCGCGCGCCTGCAAAAACTCAAGGCCGGGGAATGCCAGGTCAGCGGTTACCCGCGCCCGTCCGACATTGAAATAATGAAACAAGACCCCAACCTGCGCGTGCTGCAACAGGCCGGTTTCAATTTGGGCTTCCTGGCCTACAACGTGACCCATCCGCCGCTGGACCAGCTCAAGGTGCGACAGGCGCTGGACATGGCCATCGATAAGCCGGCAATTATCAAGGCTGTTTACCAAAGCGCCGGACAATTGGCGCAGAACGCGCTGCCACCCGCGCAGTGGTCTTATGACCCGACGATCAAGGATGCGCACTACGATCCGACCAAGGCCCGGGCGCTACTAAAAGAAGCAGGGGTTGCACCAGGTACCACCATCAATTTATGGGCGATGACCGTACAGCGCGCTTCCAACCCCAACGCGCGCATGTCGGCACAAATGATCCAGCAGGATTGGGCGAAGGTCGGTATTAAAGCCAACATAATCAGCTACGAATGGGGCGAATACATCAAACGCGCCAAAAATGGCGAGCATGACGCGATGATTTACGGCTGGACCGGTGACAACGGCGACCCCGATAACTGGCTCGGCGTGCTCTACAGTTGTGCCGCCGTCAAAGGCAGCAACTACGCCAAATGGTGTAACCCCGCGTACGACAAACTGGTGCAGCAGGCCAAGGTCAGCAACGACCGCGAGCAACGCATCAAGTGGTATCAACAGGCGCAAAAAATCCTTAAGGAACAGGTACCTATAACGCCTATTGCGAACTCGACGGTTTTCCAGCCACTGCGTAAAGAAGTGCAAGACTTCAAGATCAGCCCGTTTGGGCTGACGCCGTTCTACGGTGTCAGTCTAGATAAGTAACAAGGTCGCCCCAACCGAGTGCGCCAGACGCCTCGGTTGGGCTTTTTTGGTGCGCGTAATGCACCGAAAAAACCCTATATATATATGCATTTATGTACAAACTTTCATAAATGCGACATTCCTGTACGTTCGTACCACAGTTTTCCTCTTGCAACGGTTCAGCATCTTGCAATGGGTATGGCCCCTGCATAAGTATCCGCAGGCCGACTCACGAGGTCGCCCTCACCACCAAAAATGACAACAAATCATGAGGCCAACATGCTTAAACACGCAGTCCTTCCGTTACTTGTTAGCGCTGGCCTTATGGCCGCAGCTCCTTTCGCCCAAGCGGCGACTAACCTGGTGTTCTGCTCTGAAGGGAGCCCGGCCGGTTTCGACCCAGGCCAGTACACCACCGGAACAGACTTCGATGCCTCGGCCGAAACCATGTTCAACCGTCTGACCCAGTTCGAACGCGGCGGCACTGCTGTGATTCCTGGGCTGGCCACCAGCTGGGACGTTTCCCCGGATGGCCTGACGTACACCTTCCACCTGCGTGATGGCGTGAAGTTCCACACCACCTCGTACTTCAAGCCGACCCGTACCTTCAATGCCGATGACGTGCTGTTCACGTTCAACCGCATGATCAACAAGGACGACCCGTTCCGCAAAGCCTACCCCACCGAGTTCCCGTACTTCACGGACATGGGGATGGACACCAACATCAAGAACATCGAGAAAGTCGATGACCACACCGTCAAGTTCACCCTTGGCACCGTGGACGCCGCTTTCATCCAGAACCTGGCGATGAGCTTCGCTTCCGTCCAGTCGGCCGAATACGCCGCCCAGCTGTTGAAGGAAGGCAAACCTGCGGACATCAACCAGAAGCCAATCGGCACTGGCCCGTTCGTATTCAAGAGCTACCAGAAAGATTCGAACATTCGTTACACCGGCAACAAGGATTACTGGAAGCCGGATGACGTGAAGATCGACAACCTGATCTTCGCCATCACCACTGACCCGTCGGTGCGTATCCAGAAGCTCAAGAAAAACGAATGCCAGATCACCCTATTTCCACGTCCGGCCGACCTTAAGGCACTGGGCGAAGACAAGGACCTGAAACTGCCGCACCAGGCCGGTTTCAACCTGGGCTACATCGCTTACAACGTTATGCCGGTACTCAAGGGCCAGACCGCCGCCAACCCACTGTCTGACCTGCGCGTTCGTGAAGCGCTGGACATGTCGGTGAACAAGCAGCAGATCATCGACTCCGTGTATCAGGGCGCAGGCCAACTGGCCGTCAACGCCATGCCTCCGACCCAGTGGTCCTACGACACCACCATCAAGGATGCGAAGTTCGACCCGGCCAAAGCCAAGGAACTGCTCAAGGAAGCCGGCGTTAAAGAAGGCACCGAGATCACCCTGTGGGCCATGCCGGTTCAACGTCCATACAACCCGAACGCCAAGCTGATGGCCGAGATGCTGCAGAACGACTGGAAACAGATCGGCCTGAAGGTCAACATTGTCAGCTACGAGTGGGGCGAGTACATCAAGCGCTCCAAAGGTGGCGAGAACCAGGCCATGATCATTGGCTGGAGCGGTGACAATGGTGATCCGGACAACTGGCTGAACGTGCTGTTCGGCTGCGACTCGCTGGCCGGTAACAACTTCTCCAAATGGTGCGACAAGAAATTCGACGGCATCGTCAAAGAAGCCAAGGCCACATCGGATGTCGCCAAACGCACCGAGCTGTACAAGCAGGCGCAACATATCCTCAAAGATGCAGTCCCGATGACACCTATCGCGCACTCGACGGTGTATCAACCCATGCGCAACACCGTGCAGGACTTCAAGATCAGCCCGTTTGGCTTGAACTCCTTCTACGGCGTGAGCGTAAGCGGCAAGTAAGGCTCAGTAGCGGCGACGTTTCATAACGTCGCCGTTATTGCATCCGCCTAGACCATAGGAAACGGACCACACCCGCAACATTGCCGTCCTACAGCAATGAACTGCGACTTGTGCATCCGTTGCCTACAAGGTCAATCCGTTTTGGCGCATTTACTGCAAGCTCCGCGACCCATAACGTCGTAGGACAGCAGAAGCTCCAATCCAGGAAAGGCACTTGCTGTATGTGGGATCAGTGATGTCCCCCAGGCCTGACGCCTGGGTGATTGCTTGCTGATGACAACAACAAACAAGGATCGGGATCGTCATGCGCCATACCACTGTTCTATCCGCAATTTTTGGCACCAGCCTGCTGGCTGTGGCCACGATGGGCCAAGCCGCCGACAAGAAGAGCCTGGTGTTCTGCTCTGAAGGCAGCCCGGCCGGGTTCGACACCGCGCAGTACACCACCGCCACCGACAACGACGCGGCGGAGCCGTTGTACAACCGCCTGGTTGAGTTCGAAAAAGGTGCGACTAACGTGGTGCCTGGGCTAGCAACCAAGTGGGATATTTCCGAAGACGGCCTGACTTACACCTTTCACCTTCGTGAAGGGGTGAAGTTCCACAGCAACAAGGAATTCAAGCCGACGCGCGACTTCAATGCCGACGACGTGCTGTTCACCTTCAACCGCATGCTTGACCCTGAATACCCGTTTCGCAAGGCCTACCCCACCGAGTTTCCGTACTTCAACGGGATGAGCCTGAACAAGAACATCGCCAAGGTCGAAAAGACCGGCCCCTACACCGTGGTGATGACCCTGAACACGGTTGACGCCGCGTTTGTGCAGAACATCGCCATGAGCTTTGCCTCGATCCTGTCGGCCGAATACGCCGAACAGTTGCTAAAAGAAGGCAAGCCCAGCGACATCAACCAGAAGCCGATCGGCACTGGCCCGTTTGTATTCCAGCGCTACCAGAAAGACTCGCAGATCCGTTATGTGGGCAACAAACAGTACTGGGATCCGAGCCGCGTGAAGCTGGACCAACTGATTTTTGCGATCAATACCGATGCATCGGTGCGCGTGCAGAAGCTCAAGGCTGGCGAGTGCCAGGTGACCCTGCACCCGCGTCCTGCCGATGTTGATGCGCTCAAGGCCGACCCGAACCTGCAACTGCTGACCAAGCCGGGGTTCAACCTCGGCTATATCGCCTACAACGTACGCCACAAACCTTTCGACCAGCTCGAAGTGCGCCAGGCGCTGGACATGGCGGTGAACAAGCAGAGCATCCTCAATGCTGTTTACCAGGGCGCGGGCCAACTGGCGGTCAACGCCATGCCGCCGACCCAGTGGTCCTACGACGACAGCATCAAGGACGCTGCCTACAACCCGGAAAAAGCCAAGCAATTGCTCAAGGCCGCCGGTGTTAAAGAAGGCACCGAGATCACCCTGTGGGCCATGCCGGTGCAGCGCCCGTACAACCCCAACGCCAAGCTGATGGCCGAAATGCTGCAAAGCGATTGGGCCAAGATCGGCCTCAAGGTCAAGATCGTCAGCTACGAATGGGGCGAATACATCAAGCGCACCAAGAACGGTGAGCACGATATCAGCCTGATCGGCTGGACCGGCGACAACGGTGACCCGGACAACTGGCTGGGCACTCTTTACAGCTGCGACGCCATCGGCGGGAACAACTACTCCATGTGGTGTGACCCGGCGTACGACAAGCTGATCAAGCAAGCCAAGGTCGTGACCGACCGCGAACAAAGGACTGTTCTGTACAAACAGGCGCAGCAATTGCTTAAACAGCAAGTGCCGATCACGCCAGTCGCCCACTCGACGGTCAACCAGCCGTTAAGCGCCAAAGTCGAAGGTTTCAAAGTCAGCCCCTTCGGCCGCAACGTGTTCTCGGGCGTCAGTATCAACCCATAAGAAAATAACCGGATGGTGGGGAGCCAAATTGGCTCTCTCGCAAACGTGCAGCCTTTTGTTGGGAATTTTCCTACTGCAAACGTTTGCATTAGCTTGAACGAGTTACACACCCAATAGCCGGTTCACCTAAAAAGACCGGCATTAAAAAGAGAACCAAAGGAGCTTCACCCATGAAACTGAGTAGCAAAGCGCTTCTGGCCCTGGCCATCAGCAGCATCACGGCAACCGCATTTGCGGAAACCCAGAGCCAGGACTTCGTTCCTACCACATTGGCCGGCACCAGCGCCCAAAGCGAGGCCAAGGGCTTTGTCGACGGCGCAAGCCTGGGCGGTACAACCCGTAACTGGTTCTCCAACGAACAGAAGTTCCGTGGCGGCAAGTTCACCTACCAGAAGCACGGCGAAGCGCGCACTGACGCTTACCGTACCAACTGGGTACAAGGCACCATCCTCAACCTGAGCTCGGGCTTTACCCAAGGCACCGTGGGCGTCGCTACCGAAGTCGCGGCCTACAACGCTATCGTGCTGGACCGCAGCAAGCGCGACATCAAGGGTGGCTCCAACCGTACCCTGGCCGACTCCGACGGTGATGCAGTCGATCAGTGGAGCAAACTGGGCCTGGCCAACGTGAAGTTCCGTGTTTCGAACACCACCTTGACCGCCGGTCGTCAGAACTTCAGCAGCGGCATCGTCGACACCATCGGCAACCGTGCGCTGCCATCGAGCTTCGAAGGTTTCGCCCTGAACAGCGAAGAATTCAGCAACCTGTCGTTCCAGGGTGCTTACTTCGACCGCGTGTCGCCACGTACCGAACAAAGCCTGTCGAAATTCCGCAGCGAATACGGCAATGGCCAGGAAGCGGATCACGTCTACACCGCAGGTGTGAACTACCAGCCGTTCAAGAGCCTGAAAACCAGCTTCTTCGGCGCTCAGGTCAAAGACTTCTGGAACCAGTACTACTTCGGCGCTACCCACGAACTGGGTGATGCTCAGACCCTGTCCCTGACCACCGGCCTGAACTACTACAAGACCGTGGACGAAGGCAAAAAGTTGATGGGCAAGATCGACAACGACACTTACTCGCTGTCGCTGGGCCTGACTCACCAGGCTCACAGCCTGACCTTCTCGTACCAGGAAGTTAACGGTAACGAGTACTTCGACTACCTGCACGAAACCAACGGCATCTACCTGGCCAACTCCCTGACGTCCGACTTTAACGGTCCGAACGAGAAATCGTTCCAGATCGCTTACGGCATCAACATGGCCGAATACGGCGTGCCGGGCCTGAAGTTCAACATCTACTCGGCTCGCGGCTGGGGCATCGACGGCACTCACTACACCGGCGACGGCGGCCGTGCCGGCTTCGCTTACAACGGCATCCAGACCCAAGATGGCGAGAAACACCAGGAATACGGTGTAGGCACTTCGTACGCCATTCAGAGCGGCGCACTCAAGGCCACCACCATCCGTGGTACCTACGTGACTCACCGTGCCAGCGCCAACCAGGCTGACGGCAACATCCGTGAGTTCCGCCTGGTGACCACCATCCCGTTCAACATTCTTTAATTAGCGCCAGGTAGACGGCGGGCTCATCACGAGCCCGCCGTCTACGCTTGTCTGGTTTAATCGATTGCAGAGGGCTCTGAATGAAAATGCTCCCGCTACAAGCTGCCATTGCCGCTGCGCTGTTGAGCGTTGCGATCGGCGTTTCGGCCAAACCGCTGGTGGTCTGCACCGAAGCCAGCCCGGAAGGTTTTGACCCGGTCCTGTACACCACTGCCGTAACGGCCGATGCCGCGGCGGAAACCATGTTCAACCGCCTGGTGGACTTCAAGCCCGGTACCACCGAAGTGATCCCCGCGCTGGCCAAGGCCCTGCCGGAAATCAGCGCCGACGGCCTGACCTACACGTTCCACCTGCGTGACGATGTAAAGTTCCACACCACCGACTACTTCAAACCCACGCGCAACATGAATGCCGACGACGTGCTTTGGAGCTTTCAGCGCCAGCTGGACCCGAATCACCCTTGGCACAACAAGTCCGTCGTGGGCTACCCGTATTTCGAAAGCATGGGCTTCAAGGAACTGCTCAAAAGCGTAGAGAAGACCGACGATCACACCGTCGTCTTTACCCTGACCCGTCCTGAAGCACCGTTTCTGGCCGACCTGGCCATGGCGTTTTCCTCGATTCACTCCGCCGAATACGCCGACCAATTGCTCAAGTCCGGCAAGACCGATGACCTGAACGCCAAGCCTATCGGCACCGGCCCGTTCATCTTCACCCGTTACGCCAAAGACGCCCAGGTGCGTTTCAAAGCCAACCCGGATTACTTCCGTGGCAAGCCGCCAGCTGACCCGCTGATCCTGGCGATCACCACCGACAACAATGTGCGCCTGCAGAAGCTCAAGGCCAACGAGTGCCAGATCGCGCTGTATCCGAAACCGGATGACGTGCCGAGCATGAAGGCTGACCCGAACCTGAAGGTTGCGGAGCTGGCGGCGATGACCACCGCCTACACTGCGCTGAACACCACTCACAAATACATGAGCGACGCCCGCGTGCGCCACGCGATCAACATCGCGTTCGACAAAAAAGGCTACAACGAATCCCTGTACGGCAAAGGCAATGCCATTGATGCCACCGGCCCGTACCCGCCAACGCTGCTGGGTTTCAGCGACAAGCTGAAAAACCCGCCACGTGACCTCGACAAGGCCCGCGCCCTGCTCAAGGAAGCCGGCGTGCCGGAAGGCACCGAGTTCACCCTGTTCACCCGTAACGGCGGCGGCCCGACCAACCCGAACCCGATGCTCGGCGCCCAGCGCATGCAGGCGGATCTGGCGCAGATCGGCCTGAAGGTGAACATCAAGGTCATGGAATGGGGCGAGATGCTCAAGCGTGCAAAAAACGGCGAGCACGACATGGTTTCCGCCGGTTGGGCAGGGGATAACGGGGACCCGGATAACTTCCTCACGCCAAACCTGAGTTGCGATGCTGCCAAAAACGGCGAAAACTACGCCCGCTGGTGTAACAAAGAGTTTCAAGACTTGATCGACAAAGCGCGCGCCATCGAGGAACCCTCGAAACGGGCCGCACTCTACGAACAAGCCATGGATGTCTTCGAAAAAGACCAACCGTGGATTCCAATGGCTTACCCGAAAATGTTCACCGCCATGCGTAAAAACGTCGAAGGCTTTACCCAAAGCCCTCTGACCACCAATAACTTCGCCACCACCCAGGTGAAGTAAATAAGAGAAGACGCTCGGCACCGTCGACATTGACGGTGCCGAACCTGCCTAACCGGCTGATTGAGGTACACAACAAGATGTTTAGTTTTATTGCCCGCCGACTGGGGTTATTGATCCCCACGTTTTTCGGCATCACGTTGCTGACGTTTGCGTTGATTCGCATGATTCCCGGCGACCCCGTAGAAGTCATGATGGGCGAACGCCGTGTCGACCCCGAGATGCACGCACAGGCAATGGAACGCCTTGGCCTGAACAAGCCGCTCTATGCGCAATACTTTGATTACGTAGGCAAGCTCGCCCATGGCGACCTCGGCGAATCCCTGCGCACACGCACCAGCGTGTGGACCGAATTCACCGCCCTCTTCCCTGCGACCCTGGAACTGTCCATGGCCGCCCTGTTGTTCGCCGGTATCCTGGGCCTGTTGGCCGGGGTGATCGCGGCCCTTAAACGAGGATCCCTGTTCGACCATGGGGTGATGGGCATCTCCCTCGCGGGATATTCGATGCCGATCTTCTGGTGGGGCCTGATCCTGATCATGTTCTTCTCGGTGAGCCTGGGCTGGACCCCGGTTTCCGGGCGTATCGACCTGCTCTACGACATCGAGCCGCGCACCGGCTTCATGCTGATCGACACCCTGCTGGCTGACGAGCCGGACGCGTTCTGGGATGCGTTGCACCACCTGATCCTGCCGGCCATCGTGCTTGGCACCATTCCGTTGGCCGTTATCGCGCGGATGACCCGTTCGTCGATGCTCGAAGTACTGCGCGAAGACTACATCCGCACCGCCAAGGCCAAAGGCCTGTCGCCGGCGCGCGTGGTATTTGTACACGGCCTGCGTAACGCGCTGATCCCGGTACTCACCGTAGTCGGCCTGCAAGTCGGCACCCTGCTGGCCGGTGCGGTCCTGACCGAAACCATCTTCTCGTGGCCCGGCATCGGCAAATGGCTGATCGAAGCCATTGGTGCGCGGGACTACCCGGTGGTGCAAAACGGCATTTTGTTGATCGCCTGCCTGGTGATCCTGGTGAACTTCGTGGTGGATATCCTCTACGGCTTCGCCAACCCACGCATCCGTCACCAGCGCTGAGATCATGACCATGACCACACCTACTCAAGTGTCAGCAGTCGATCAAAGCCTGCTGTACCCGTCCCCGTACAAAGAATTCTGGCAAGCCTTCTCCAAGAACAAAGGCGCGGTTGCCGGCCTGCTGTTCATGTTGCTGGTGGTGTTTTGCGCGCTGTTCGCCCCGTGGGTGGCACCGCATAACCCGAGCGAGCAATACCGTGACTTCCTGCTCACCCCGCCAGCCTGGCTGGAAGGTGGGCAGATGCAGTTCCTGCTGGGCACCGATGAACTGGGCCGTGACCTGCTCTCACGCCTGATCCAGGGCTCGCGCCTGTCGTTGCTGATCGGTTTGTCGTCGGTGGTGATGTCGCTTATCCCGGGCATCCTGCTGGGTCTGTTCGCCGGGTTCTTCCCGCGCATGCTTGGCCCAACCATCATGCGCTTGATGGACATCATGCTGGCTCTGCCGTCGCTGTTGCTGGCTGTTGCCATTGTCGCGATCCTCGGCCCTGGCCTGATCAACACCGTCATCGCTATCGCTATCGTGTCGCTGCCGTCTTATGTGCGCTTGACCCGCGCTGCGGTGATGGGCGAACTGAACCGCGACTACGTGACCGCTGCCCGCCTCGCCGGCGCCGGCCTGCCACGCCTGATGTTCATCACCGTGCTGCCTAACTGCATGGCGCCGCTGATCGTACAGGCTACCTTGAGCTTCTCCTCGGCGATCCTCGATGCCGCAGCCCTGGGCTTCCTGGGCCTTGGCGTACAACCGCCAACCCCTGAATGGGGCACCATGCTGGCTTCGGCCCGTGACTACATCGAACGCGCCTGGTGGGTGGTGAGCTTGCCTGGTTTGACCATTTTGCTCAGCGTGCTGGCAATCAACTTGATGGGTGACGGCCTGCGCGATGCGCTGGACCCGAAACTCAAGAACGCCGCCTGAGGAGATTCCCATGTCACTGTTAGAAATCAAGAATCTCAACGTCCGCTTCGGCGACAAGACTGCCGTACCGGTGGTCGATGGCCTCGACATTTCCGTCGACAAAGGCGAAGTACTGGCGATCGTTGGCGAGTCGGGCTCGGGTAAATCCGTGACCATGATGGCGCTGATGGGCCTGATCGAGCACCCCGGCATCGTCACCGCCGACGCGCTGAACTTTGACGGCAAGGACATGCTCAAGTTGAGCAACCGCCAGCGCCGCCAAATCGTCGGCAAAGACTTGGCGATGGTGTTCCAGGACCCGATGACCGCGCTGAACCCCAGCTACACCGTGGGGTTCCAGATCGAAGAAGTGCTGCGCCTGCATCTGAAAATGTCCGACAAGCAAGCACGCAAGCGCGCTATCGAACTGCTCGAAAAGGTAGAAATCCCGGGCGCTGCCAGCCGTATGGATGCCTACCCGCACCAATTGTCCGGCGGTATGAGCCAGCGTGTGGCCATCGCCATGGCAATTGCTGGCGAACCGAAACTGCTGATCGCCGATGAGCCGACCACTGCACTGGACGTAACCATCCAGGCGCAGATCATGGAACTGCTGCTGGCCCTGCAAAAAGAGCAGAACATGGGTTTGGTGCTGATCACTCACGACCTCGCGGTGGTGGCTGAAACCGCCCAACGCGTGTGCGTGATGTACGCAGGCCAAGCCGTGGAAGTCGGCCAGGTGCCGCAACTGTTCGACATCCCGGCACACCCGTACAGCGAAGCACTGCTCAAGGCCATTCCCGAGCACAGCCTGGGCGCCACGCGCCTGGCCACACTGCCGGGTATCGTACCCGGTCGTTATGACCGCCCGCAGGGTTGCCTGCTGTCGCCACGCTGCCCGTATGTGCAGGAATCCTGCCGTGCCCAGCGCCCCGGCCTTGACCCGAAAAGCAACAGCCTTGCGCGCTGCTTCTACCCCTTGAACCAGGAGGTGGCGTAATGGCCGTCGTTCTTACCGCCCGCGACCTCACCCGTCACTACGAAGTGTCCCGTGGCCTGTTCAAGGGCCATGCACTGGTACGCGCGCTTAATGGTGTGTCGTTTGAACTGGAAGCCGGCAAGACCCTCGCCGTGGTAGGCGAGTCGGGTTGCGGCAAATCCACCTTGGCGCGTGCGCTGACGCTGATCGAAGAACCGTCGTCCGGCTCCCTGAAAATCGCCGGCCAGGAAGTTGCCGGCGCCGACAAGGCCCAGCGCAAGCAACTGCGCAAAGACGTGCAGATGGTGTTCCAGAGCCCATACGCCTCATTGAACCCACGCCAGAAGGTCGGTGACCAGCTCGGCGAGCCGCTGCTGATCAACACCAACCTGTCCGCCGCCGAACGCCGCGAAAAAGTGCAGGCGATGATGAAGCAAGTGGGCCTGCGCCCTGAGCATTATCAGCGCTACCCGCACATGTTCTCCGGTGGCCAGCGCCAGCGCATCGCCCTGGCTCGCGCCATGATGTTGCAGCCTAAAGTGCTGGTGGCGGATGAACCGACCTCGGCGCTCGACGTGTCGATCCAGGCCCAGGTACTTAACCTGTTCATGGATTTGCAGCAGGAATTCAACACCGCCTACGTGTTCATCTCCCACAACCTGGCTGTGGTACAGCACGTCGCCGATGACGTGATGGTGATGTACCTCGGCCGCCCGGTGGAAGTCGGCCCCAAGGAAGACATTTACGCGCGCCCGCTGCACCCGTACACCCAGGCGCTGCTGTCGGCCACCCCGACCATCCACCCGGACCCGAACAAGCCGAAGATCAAGATCGTCGGCGAACTGCCCAACCCGCTGAACCCACCGCCTGGCTGCGCGTTCCACAAGCGTTGCCCGTATGCCACGGCGCGGTGCAGCAGTGAGGAGCCGCAGTTGCGCGCGTTGGATAACCGTCAGGTGGCTTGCCACTATGCGGAGCAGTTTGTGGCCTGACGAGAACGCTGGATCGTTCCCACGCTCTGCGTGGGAATGCCGCCTAGGACGCTCTGCGTCCCGTTGCTCGGCAAAGGCGTGACGCAGAGCGTCACAGGATGCATTCCCACGCGGAGCGTGGGAACGATCAAACTGAGTTTTACAGCCCTTCCCATCAGGTTGCGCATCAGCCTGGCGGGAGGGGCTTTCTTTTTGGTGTATCACCGACGCTTTTCTACCACTCCCCCCCGTTAGGTATTCAAAAGCAATCTAACGAACTGTGAGTTCTCACAGTAGGCAGTCAATCCTGTTTGCACTTTCATGGGCCCACACACTTTATCCAGCGGACGGGTAAGCGCTCATGACCACTTTCACAGTTTTTTTCTGCGGCACCGGCTCAACCAAATTTGATGACAGCAACGCCAACTATTGGAACGGCGAACTCATTTCCACCCTCGCGCAAAACACTTCAAGCCTCAGTAAAGAGTTTGCCGAATGGATCGTTATCGACGGGCCCGGCAGCGGCAACCTGCAAGCCGATGAAATGTTCACAGCGTCGGGCAACCATTTACAGCTAACAGGAACAGCCTTGGGTTCCGGCTGGGAGGAAAATGTGACTCACGCCCTCAATATCATGAAGGGCACCTTCACATGGCAGCGGACAAAACTGACCGAAGAGAACTACAACCAACTACAGAAAGCCGGCGTCCCCATTGAAGAAGTCAAAGCCACGGGAAGCTGGTATTGGCGCACGTATGATTACGGCACACGCAAAGTGACCCAACAGCAGTTGCAAGAGCAGATCATCAAGACCTTTCGAAAAGACGGCATCATTCCTACCCAAGTCAATCTGGTCGGTTGGAGCCGTGGCGGGATCAGTTGCCATATGCTGGCCAATGCCATGCGCAATGACAGCACCTTGAAGAATGTGCCCGTCAACATCTTTGCTGTTGACCCTGTTCCGGGGTTGTTGAACTTTCAAGACAACCGCGTAAAGCTCGGCAGCAACGTCAAAGAGTATGTGGCCTTTTACGCAAGGGATGAGCGATCACTCGGCTTCGCGTGTGTTGTTCCTGAGTTTGATAAAGCGACCAAGGTTAATATTTACCCATTGCCAGGCCGCCACGCGACCTTAGTGGGCAATGCTGCTGCGGATGGTAATCAAGGTGCGAAGGTCTATGCAGAACCCGGTCAGATCGTTCGTCACTTTGCAGAAACATGCCTGACACGCTGGGGTGTTCGGCTGGAAAAGAAACTCGACCTGGCCGCAGACCAGATAAATGACCTTCTCACAAAAATGAAAAATGACTTGAGCGCTTATATAACGATGCGTCGTACGGTTTACACCACACCGACTCAAATAGCAGGTGAACGCAGCATTACCAAGGGCAGTAAAGAAATCAACTTCACGGCAGCAAGCAGTGCCAGTTATGCCCCGGAACCTGGGCTTGCAACAGAACATATTCCCAACAACGACTATTTCAAAGACATCGGCTGAACGGCAACCCTTCCCGCCAAATGACGCGCCGTTCAGCGGGAAGGACTTTTTCAGAACGTCTTACGTATCGCTATCGCCTTCGGTGTCATCGTCATCTGGCGGGGCTTGCTGGTCATCATCATCCTTGGAACCGCCCTGGTCTTCATCACCAGGCTCTGCCTCGCTCTTGGCCAACTGTAAACCACCCACCTGCGCCGACTTCGCCGCCACATAGCCCGGCGCCTGGCTCTGCACGGCCGTACTGGCCCACGCCGATGAAGCGCCCAGCGATAACATCACCAACACTTTCAGCAACAGCACCAAACGTTGAAAGATAGTCATGGTCGATTTCCGTCCAGTCAGTGAAACACGTGCGCCGGCGTTCGTCCGGCGCTGTGAATGAAGCTAGTTCCGTTCTCGCGTTTATGCCAATCAGGCCTCACGTATCGCCGTCATCGTAGGTTTCGCTGTCCTCACCTTCGTTATAGGGGTTTTCTTGATCTTCCTTGGGGGCCGGCTGTGCCTGGGGCTGCCAGCTGCCGGAATTGACCTCCTTCTGCTTTTTCTTGGTGACCGGGCCAGTGTCTTTCCACTGTGGCGTGCCGGTATCCGCCAGCGCCGCGGTGCCGGCCAGCCCCAAAGCCGCCAGCAACATCAGCTGGACGGCACGTTGAGTTATACGCAAGGTCGCCTCCTGATCCGTCGGTGAATGGGTGAAGTATTTGAATACGCTAGTCCGGATGCGCGCTTCGCGCCAATGCCACTGTCACTATGAAGGTCAAACTGTGGGAGCTGGCTTGCCTGCTCCCACAGTTGAGCAGCGTCGTGTCCACAAAAAAGGGCGAAGCCATGACAGCTTCGCCCTTTGATATTACGCGGTGACCGTTTCTGCCCCGAGCGTAGGAATATTCCGAAAATCTTAATGCTACAACCGAGTTTATTGCATCCAGCGAATACCGATCACTAAAGTCCTGACTCCACTAACTACTCTCGAGACACGTAAAGTGAAACCTCTTCTCGCCACCTGTGTACTCTTCGCTGTCGTAGTAAACACCACCGCCTGCGGAGGCCTCTACAACAGCACCTACAATGACAACTGGGATTATTCCGACCGCAACAAAGACCAGCAACTTTCAAGGCAAGAGTGGAGTTTATACATGGATGATCGTTACGTTAAAACAGCAACAGACCTGGGTTATTCGAATAAATCAGAATTTGACAGCGCTGCCTTCAAGGCGGCCGACAAAGACAATAACAGCTTTATCTCACGGCCCGAATATGACCGCTTTGTCGTTGAGGCAACGACCCACAGTTATTTTCCAACTAAACGATAGTCAATTGAATGCTGGCCTGAGTGGTTTCAGTATCAGTTGCTGATACTCAACACGCCAAGCCGGGCCATACGTATTGTATGGCCCGTCTCGTTTTTAATGGTGCTCGCGCGTCGCACGGAACTTCACATCCGGCCAGCGCTCTTCCATCAGCGCCAGGTTAACCCGGGTCGGCGCCAGGTAGGTCAGGTGACCACCGCCATCGATCGCCAGGTTTTCCACGGCTTTGTTGGAGAACTCTTCCAGCTTCTTCTTATCGCCGCAATCGATCCAGCGCGCGGAGTACACGGTGATTGGCTCGTAAGAGCATTCGACCTTGTATTCCTCTTTCAAGCGGCTGGCGACCACATCGAACTGCAGCACACCGACGGCGCCGAGGATGATGTCGTTGCTGCGCTCGGGGAAGAACACCTGGGTGGCGCCCTCTTCGGCCAACTGCTGCAAACCTTGGCGCAGTTGCTTGGACTTGAGCGGATCGCGCAGGCGTACGCGGCGGAACAGTTCCGGGGCGAAGTGCGGGATGCCGGTGAAGCCCAGGGCTTCGCCTTCGGTGAAGGTGTCGCCGATCTGGATGGTGCCGTGGTTGTGCAGGCCGATGATGTCGCCGGCGTAGGCTTCTTCGAGCTGTTCACGCTCAGAGGAGAAGAACGTCAGGGCGTCGCCGATGCGCACATCCTTGCCGGTGCGCACGTGGCGCATCTTCATGCCTTTTTCGTATCGGCCGGAGCAGATGCGCATGAAGGCGATCCGGTCGCGGTGTTTGGGGTCCATGTTCGCCTGGATCTTGAACACGAAGCCGGTGAATTTCTCTTCGACCGGTTCCACGGTGCGCTCGTTGGCAACCCGGGCCAGGGGCTTCGGCGCCCAATCCACCACGGCGTCGAGCACGTGGTCGACACCGAAGTTGCCCAGAGCCGTACCGAAGAACACCGGCGTCAGTTGGCCGTCGAGGAATTCCTGCTGGTTGAACTCGTGGCAGGCGCCCTGCACCAGTTCCAGCTGGTCGACAAAACGGTCGTACTCGTCACCCAGGTGGGCGCGGGCTTCGTCCGAGTCGAGCTTCTCGATGATCTTGGTTTCGGTGCGTTCGTGACCGTGGCCGGCGGTGTAAACAATGATGTAGTCGTCGGCCAGGTGGTACACACCCTTGAAGTCGCGGTAGCAGCCGATCGGCCAGGTGATCGGCGCGGCCTTGATCTTCAAGACAGCTTCGATTTCATCCAGCAGCTCGATCGGGTCGCGGATATCGCGGTCGAGTTTGTTGATGAAGCTGACGATGGGCGTGTCACGCAGGCGGCACACGTCCATCAGCGCGATGGTACGTGGCTCAACGCCCTTACCGCCGTCGAGGACCATCAAGGCCGAGTCCACCGCGGTCAGGGTGCGGTAGGTGTCTTCAGAGAAGTCTTCGTGGCCCGGGGTGTCGAGCAGGTTGACCATGTGGTCGCGATACGGGAACTGCATGACCGACGTGGTAATGGAAATACCCCGTTGCTTCTCCATCTCCATCCAGTCGGATGTCGCATGGCGGTCGGATTTGCGGGATTTCACCGTGCCGGCCACAGCGATTGCCTTGCCCATCAGCAACAGCTTCTCGGTGATGGTGGTTTTACCGGCATCGGGGTGGGAAATAATGGCGAAAGTGCGGCGTTTCGCGACTTCGGCGGCCTGGTGGGTCATGGGAAATCGCCTGGCAGGTGAGTCAAAAAAGGGCGGCGAGTATAGCGCAAACCCCTGGCGCCGGACCACCGTTCACCCGATTGGGGGTGGCTAAATGCTGCCAAGTATGGAACCTTTTAAAAGGTAGAGACGTCCACTCCCCTGCTACCGCACTCGGAACAGGGGCTGAAAAATCAGCAAGTTAGCCTGACGAGGCTGCGCTCATGGCTCGATCGCATACCGCGTTGCCGGTATCGGCGAGCTGCTTTTCGCGAACCTATTCGCCGACAGCCAGGAATGGCATTGCCGCCGGAGAATGTGTTCGCCGACAAAAGAAAAAAAGGAGTCCGCCTGTGGCTATTCGCTATGGCAAAGGGCTGATAGGAGGTGCGGTTGTCGTCGCGCTCCTGGCCCTGCTGGTCCACTGGATCGGCATCAACACGATCGAACTGTACCGCGACGATTTGTTGTTTTACCTGCAAGCACACCTGATCCTCGTTCTAGTCTCCATGCTGGCCGCCCTTGTTGTGGGCATCCCCGCCGGTATCCTGCTCAGCCGACCGAACATGGTCGGGCGCGCAGAACGCTTCATGCAGATCTTCAACATCGGCAACACCGTCCCTCCCCTGGCCGTACTGGCCATCGCCCTCGGCGTCCTCGGCATCGGCAGTGGCCCGGCCATCTTCGCGTTGTTCCTCGCCTCGTTGCTGCCCATCGTGCGCAACACCTACGAAGGCCTCAAAAACGTTCAAGGCTCACTCAAAGAAGCCGCCACCGGCATCGGCATGACGCCGCGCCAGGTGCTGTTTCGGGTGGAACTGCCCAACGCCGTGCCGATCATCATCGGCGGCGTGCGTGTGGCCCTGGCGATCAACGTCGGCACCGCACCGCTGGCGTTCCTGATTGGCGCCAACAGCCTGGGCAGCCTGATTTTCCCCGGCATCGCCCTGAACAATCAGCCGCAACTGCTGCTCGGCGCCGCGTGCACCGCGCTGCTGGCATTGCTGCTCGACGGTCTTGTGACCATGGCCAGCCGCCTCTGGCTGGAACGCGGGTTGCGTCCGTCTTAAGGCTTGGCAAAGGAAATCACATGAAAAAACTGACCTTGATATTGAGCTGCGTCCTGCTGTTTGCAGGGTTTGCGCAAGCCGCCGAAAAACCGGTAATTCGCATCGGCGCCCGGGTGTTCACCGAACAGACCCTGCTCGCCGAAATCACTTCCCAATACCTGCGCACCAAGGGCTACGACACCCGGGTGACCGGCGGCCTGGGCAGTAACCTGGCGCGCAGTGCCCAGGAAAGCGGGCAGCTGGATATGCTCTGGGAATATACCGGCGTGTCGCTGGTGGCTTACAACCATGTTGACGAGAAACTCGACAGCGCACAAACCTACGCCCGCGTGAAAGAACTCGACGCGAAAAAAGGCCTGGTCTGGCTGTCGCCGTCGAAATTCAGCAACACCTACGCGTTGGCGCTGCCCGACAAGGTGGCCAAGGAATTCCCGCAGATCAACAGCATCAGCGATCTGACCAAGGCCCTCGCCGAGGACAGCAAACAGAACCGCCTGGTGGCACTCGATACCGAGTTCGCCAACCGTTCCGACGGCATGGGTGGCATGGTCAAGCTGTACGACATGAACCTCACCCGCAAAAATACCCGGCAGATGGACGCCGGCCTGGTCTACACCGCGCTGCGTAATGGCCAGGTGTTTGCCGGCCTGGTCTACACCACCGACGGTCGTCTGAATGCTTTCAAACTGAAGCTGCTGGAAGACGACAAGCACTACTTCCCGGACTACACCGCCGCGCCCGTGGTGCGTCAGGTTTACCTCGACGCTCACCCGCAACTGGCCGCCGACCTTAAGCCGCTGGCCGACCTGTTCGACGACGAAACCATGCGCCAGCTGAACGCGCGGGTCGACGTCGACCATGAAAGCCCGTCCGCTGTTGCCGCCGATTTCCTGCGCCAACACCCGATCAATCAATAAGAGGAGAAGACATGGAATTTTTAAACGCCTTTTCCCATCTTGACTGGGCACAGGTCCTGCACCTGACCTGGCAGCACATCACGCTGGTCGGGATCGCGGTCATCCTGGCAATCGTCGTGGGCGTGCCCCTCGGCGTGCTGATGACCCGCTTCCCAACCCTGGCCGGCCCACTGCAAGCCAGCGCCACGGTGCTGCTGACCGTGCCGTCCATCGCGCTGTTCGGCCTGCTGCTGCCGTTCTACTCCAAGTTCGGCCAAGGCCTGGGGCCGATGCCGGCGATCACTGCAGTGTTCCTCTACTCGCTGCTGCCGATCATGCGTAACACCTACCTGGCGCTGACCGGCGTCGAGCCGGGGATTCGCGAAGCCGCCAAAGGCATCGGCATGACCTTCGGCCAGCGCCTGCGCATGGTCGAACTGCCGATTGCCGTGCCGGTAATCCTCGCCGGTGTGCGCACCGCCGTGGTGATGAACATTGGTGTGATGACCATCGCCGCCACCATCGGCGCCGGTGGCCTGGGTGTACTTATTCTGGCTTCCATCAGCCGCAGCGACATGTCGATGCTGATTGTCGGCGCCGTGCTGGTCAGTCTCCTGGCCATCTTCGCCGACCTGCTTCTGCAATGGCTGCAACGCTCGCTGACTCCAAAAGGACTGCTCAAATGATCGAACTTCAAAACCTGACCAAGACTTTTCAAAGCAACGGCAAGACTGTCTCCGCCGTGAACGACGTAAGCCTGACCGTCAACGAAGGCGAGATTTGCGTATTCCTCGGCCCGTCGGGCTGCGGCAAGAGCACCACGCTGAAAATGATTAACCGCCTGATCAAGCCCACCTCGGGCAAGATTTTGATCAACGGCGAAGACACCACTGACCTCGACGAAGTGACCCTGCGTCGCAACATCGGCTATGTGATCCAGCAGATCGGCCTGTTCCCGAACATGACCATCGAAGAAAACATCGTGGTGGTGCCCAAGCTGCTCGGTTGGGATAAACAGAAATGCCACGACCGCGCCCGCGAGTTGATGAGCATGATCAAGCTGGAACCCAAGCAGTACCTGCATCGCTACCCGCGTGAACTCTCGGGCGGCCAACAACAGCGTATCGGCGTGATCCGCGCGCTGGCGGCCGATGCGCCGCTGCTGCTGATGGACGAGCCGTTCGGCGCGGTCGACCCGATCAACCGCGAGATGATCCAGAACGAGTTTTTCGAGATGCAACGGGCGCTGAACAAGACTGTGATCATGGTCAGCCACGACATCGATGAAGCCATCAAGCTGGGCGACAAGATTGCGATCTTCCGCGCCGGCAAGCTGCTGCAGATCGACCACCCGGACACGCTGCTGGCGCACCCGGCTGACGAGTTTGTGAGTAACTTTGTTGGTCAGGACAGCACCCTCAAGCGCCTGCTCCTGGTGAAAGCCGAAGATGCGGCGGACAACGCCCCGTCGGTGAGCCCGGAAACCCCGGTGGCCGAGGCCCTGGAGCTGATGGACGAGACGGACCGCCGTTATGTGGTGGTCACCTGCGCCGAGAACAAGGCTCTGGGTTATGTACGACGCCGCGATCTGCACCGTCAGACCGGTACATGCGGCCAGTACCTGCGCGAGTTCAACGCCACGGCGGCGTATGACGAGCATTTGCGCATCCTGCTGTCGCGTATGTATGAGTTCAACCGTTCGTGGTTGCCGGTGATGGACGCGGAGCGGGTGTTCCTCGGTGAAGTGACGCAAGAGTCGATTGCCGAGTACCTGAGTTCCGGTAAGTCGCGTGGGGGCAAGACCAGCATTGTGTCGCCTGCCGAGACAGCACTGGCATGACCTGAAACGCTGCGGTCAAAATGTGGGAGCGGGCTTGCTCGCGAAGGCGGAGTGTCAGTCACCGGATGCATTGGCTGATACACCGCCTTCGCGAGCAAGCCCGCTCCCACATTGGGTCTTCACTGTGCCTTAGACACCTCAAATTGCCCCGTCCGGGGAACATCAATCCGTCACACCTGTCGGTTACATAAGTAGCTGCACGTGACCTCGCGACGAACGCGTGCAAAAACGCGACATTTTTAGTTGATCTATGGCCCCTCACGTCCTAAAGTTCGCGCCGAACGTCCATGCTGGAAACGATCCATCCGGCTCAAGTACTGACGACGAGACAGCAAGGCCAAGGGAAGCGGTAATTCCCATGGCCTTTTTGCTTTCGGCGACATGCCTTGGGAAGTAGGCGAACCAAAGTGGGGATACGGAGGACGTTCATTTGCACCCATTGTTTATTAAAGTTTGCCCTTAGGAGTTCCCCAGCATGTCGATCAACGTCGAAGATTATTTCGCGCGCGCCACTTTTGACAAAATGAAGGCGTTCGCCGACAAGCAAGAAACCCCGTTCGTGGTGATCGACACCGCGATGATCAGCCAGGCCTACGATGACCTGCGCGCCGGTTTCGAATTCGCCAAAGTCTATTACGCGGTCAAGGCCAACCCGGCCGTCGAGATCATCGACCTGTTGAAAGACAAGGGCTCGAGCTTCGACATCGCCTCGATCTACGAGCTGGATAAGGTCATGGACCGTGGCGTGAGCGCCGACCGTATCAGCTACGGCAACACCATCAAAAAGTCCAAAGACATCCGCTACTTCTACGAGAAGGGCGTGCGCCTGTTCTCCACCGACTCCGAAGCCGACCTGCGCAACATCGCCAAGGCCGCGCCGGGTTCGAAAGTGTATGTGCGTATTCTCACCGAAGGCTCGACTACGGCCGATTGGCCCTTGTCGCGCAAATTCGGCTGCCAGACCGACATGGCCATGGACCTGCTGATCCTCGCCCGTGACCTGGGCCTGGTGCCTTACGGCATCTCCTTCCACGTCGGCTCGCAACAGCGCGACATCAGCGTGTGGGACGCAGCGATCGCCAAGGTCAAAGTGATCTTCGAACGCCTGAAGGAAGAAGACGGCATCCACCTCAAGCTGATCAACATGGGCGGCGGCTTCCCGGCCAACTACATCACCCGCACCAACAGCCTGGAAACCTACGCCGAAGAAATCATTCGCTTCCTCAAGGAAGATTTCGGCGACGACCTGCCGGAAATCATCCTGGAGCCGGGCCGTTCGTTGATCGCCAACGCCGGTATCCTGGTCAGCGAAGTGGTGCTGGTTGCGCGTAAATCGCGCACCGCCGTCGAGCGTTGGGTATACACGGATGTGGGCAAATTCTCCGGCCTGATCGAAACCATGGACGAAGCCATCAAGTTCCCGATCTGGACCGAGAAGAAAGGCGAGATGGAAGAAGTGGTCATCGCCGGCCCAACTTGCGACAGCGCCGACATCATGTACGAAAACTACAAGTACGGCCTGCCGCTGAACCTGGCGATTGGTGACCGTTTGTACTGGTTGTCGACCGGTGCGTACACCACCAGCTACAGCGCGGTTGAGTTCAACGGCTTTCCGCCGCTGAAGTCTTACTACGTGTAAGATCCGCGCACACAAAAAACCCATGACATGTCATGGGTTTTTTTATGGGTGTCTATATTTCAACGATCTTCGCGCACGTGCCATAAGCGCAAAATATAAAGTGTTGATTCTTGAATTTCGTAGCGCATTTCGTAATGACCCACCAACAGTCGTCTTACGTCCCGCGGTTCAAATTCTTCAACTCGTTCACCGATGCGCGGGTTATTCAACAAGCTCAAAGGTGCTTGGGAAAGTGACTGCACTGTGCGCGCCGCCGCCATGCGATTTACAACGGCCAGGAAGTCGAAAAGTCGAGCCAGGTCTGATAAGGCCTTATTGGTCCACTTCAACTCCATCAGCGAGGGACCGGCAGCGGCGTATCAGTGCTTAAACTATCCGCCCAGGCTTGAACGGCTTGCTGATCAATCACCCGACCGGCATCAACATCGGCCATGGCCTCTCGTGTCAGCCGACTGCGCTCTTCCTCCATATCCACCCAGTCGGCGAGCGCTTGCTTAACGATCCAGCCACGCGAACGATCCATCCGCGCCGCCATCTGATCGACTTTTTGCGCCAGGGCCGTTGGGACGTGAGCGGTCAGTACTTTAGTGTCGGCGCCCATAAATCCTCTCTTCGCAGCAGTGCGAAACATATGATTAAATCTGAATCAGCTTCAATCATAGTGATTTAGAGTGGTGCAGCAACTACTAACCCATGCCGCTCATCGTTTAATTGAGCCACTCGCTGCTCGAAATCCTTAGCTAAATACCTGATTTGCGGCTGCGCTGCATTTAACAGCGCCTTGTGCGCCGTGCGCAAAAACTTGAGATTCCCGCCGGCCAGCGCCTTGCGCAACCAACCCAGCGCCTCCTCGATCTGGCCTCTGTCAGCCAGCACCGCCGCATAGCTGAACTGCCCACGAAAATCCCCGCCTTCGGCTGAGCGTCGATACCACGCCACGGCCGCATCCAGATCCTGAGGGCAATACTGGCCGTCTTCCAGATAACGCCCCAGCAGGTTCATCGACTTGGCGTGGCCCTGCTCTGCGGCCAGCCGGTAGAGCGCCAGCGCTTGCGGCCGGTCTTCAGCAATACCCCGGCCGGTGGCCAGCAGATTCGCGTAATTGTACTGGCCCCAATCCAGCCCAGCTTCTGCCGCCAGGCGATAATTCTGCGCCGCCGCTGCTTCATCGACGGCGCAGCCCCAGCCATGCTCCAGGCAACGCCCGACCATATTGCGCGCCATCCAATGCCCGGCATGGGCCGCGATCTGGAACCAGCGCAGCGCCAGCGCTTCATCGCGTGCAATGCCGCGCCCTTCCAACAGGATTTGCCCGAGCAACGCTTGAGCGTCGACCACGCCTTCCTTGGCTGCCATTAAAATCGCCTGGGCGGCACGCACCGGGGAGTCGTCGAGCATGCTTTGCAGTTGCTCGACGTTGAGCACTTCTTCACGGCGCAATAAAAAACCCATGCTTACACCTCAACCCAGCGGCGCAGCAGGTTGTGGTAGGTGCCGGTGAGCTGGATCAGCGCCGGGTGGTCGGGTACGTCACGGGTCAGTTGCTGGATGGCGCCGTCCATCTCGAACAGCAAGGTGCGCTGGCTGTCTTCGCGCACCAGGCTTTGGGTCCAGAAGAATGAGGCGTAGCGCGTGCCACGGGTCACGGCGTTGACTTTATGCAGGCTGGAGCCTGGGTACAGCACCATATCGCCGGCCGGCAGTTTTACCCGTTGCAAGCCGAAAGTGTCCTGAATCTCCAGTTCGCCGCCGTCGTATTCCTCCGGGTCGCTGAAGAACAGCGTGGACGACAAATCCGTGCGCACCCGCTCGTGGCTGCCGCGCGCCTGGCGCACGGCGTTGTCGATATGGAAGTCGAAACTGCCACCGGCCGTGTAGCAGTTGAGCAACGGCGGGAAGACTTTGTGCGGTAACGCCGCTGACATAAACAGCGGGTTGTTCCATAAACGCTCCAGCATCGCCGCGCCGATTTCCTTGGCCAGCGGGTGGCCTTCGGGCAATTGCAGGTTGTGTTTGGCCTTGGCGGATTGGTGCCCGGCGGTGATTTTACCGTCGGCCCACTCGGTGTTTTCCAGGGCTTGGCGAATGCGCAGCACCTCCTCGCGAGAGAACAGGCCGGGAATATGCAGCAACATGAGGCAATACCTGAAAACAGAGAGGGCCAATGGTATTGATTCTTATCCGCCCTGTAAAACACGGCAGACGAATGAGTTTGTAAAAACCGTAAGGCAAAAGTGTAAAGAATGTAAATTCAGTGCGAATAGTAATGTATCGCAATTGATAGAAAGTCTTGTTGACCCTATATTCCGCGGCCTCACCTCCTTGGGGAAAGGACTCGTTATGTCGCGCACTACTCTAAAAACACCTGCCAGTTCACCACGCATGCTGGCTTCGGCCATCGGCGTTGCACTCAGTGCCAGCTCTGCCGCCCAACTGGCGCAAGCGGCCGAAAGCACCGAACAAAAAGGCGAGCGCAACAGCATCTCCCTCGGCGCCACCAGCATTACCGGCCAGGAACAGGACAGCACCTCCTACCAGGTCGAAAAAGCCTCGTCGCAAAAGTACACCGCGCCGCTGGTGGACACCCCGCGCTCGGTCACCGTGGTGCCGCAGCAAGTGTTGAAAGACACCGCAGCCACCTCGCTGCAGGATGCCTTGCGCACCGTACCGGGCATCACCTTTGGCGCCGGTGAAGGCGGCAACCCACAGGGCGACCGCCCGTTTATCCGTGGTTTCGACGCCCAGGGCGACACCTACCTGGATGGCGTGCGCGACACTGGCGGCCAGAGCCGCGAGATCTTCGACATCGAATCGATCGAAGTCAGCAAAGGCCCCAACTCCTCGTTCGGCGGTCGTGGTTCGGCCGGCGGCAGCATCAATTTGGTGAGCAAGACGCCGCAGGCGCGCGACTTCACCAACGGCGGCTTCACCTACGGCTCCGACCAGACCCGCCGCTACGTGCTCGACGTAAACCGTCAGTTCCTCGACAACGCCGCGTTCCGTTTGAACCTGATGAGCCACGAGCAGAATGTGGCCGGCCGCGATGTGGTCAACTACGACCGTTGGGGCGTGGCACCGTCGCTGACTTTCGGCCTGGGCACCCCGACCCGCGTCAACTTCAGCTACTACCACCTGGAAAGCAACGACCTGCCGGACTCGGGCATTCCTTATGGCTACAGCTCGCCGACCGCCACTGCCCACGGGCATGACAAACCCACCGACGGCGGCGACAGCAACAACTTCTACGGCTTGAAAGATCGCGATTTTCGCAAGACCCGCGCCGACATCAGCACGTTCTCCATCGAGCACGACCTGAACGACAACATGACCCTGAAGAACACCCTGCGCCATGGCAGCACCGGCCAGGATTACGTACTCACGCAGCCGGATGACAGCCAGCGCAACGTCAACCGTTTCGGCACCGTGTGGCGCCGCGCCAACACCCGCGTGTCGACCACCGACACCACCACCAACCAGACCGATCTGTTCGGCAACTTCCAACTGGCGGGCATGAAACACTCGTACTCCACCGGCCTGGAATTCACCGGTGAAGAAACCCGCGTCAGCGGCTACACCGTCAGCCCGAACAGCAACCCGACCTGTACCGTGGCCAAAGGCAGCCTCGGCGGACAGTGCACCTCGCTGAGCAACCCGACACCGGATGACGCCTGGACCGGCAGCGTGGCACGCAACTACCTGGGCACCAACACCAAGGCCACCAGCCGCGCGGCCTATGTGTTCGACACCATCGAGCTGGACCCGAAATGGCTGCTGAACGTCGGCTTGCGTTACGACACTTTTGATACGCAAGCCAACACCAACGCCGTAGCCGGCCGCAGCAAACTCAAGGACGACAGCCAATTCTTCAACTGGCAGGCGGGTCTGGTCTGGAAGCCCCTGGAAAACGGCAGCATCTACACCTCCTATGCCACGTCGGCGCAGCCGGTTGGCGGCCTGGTGGGTGAAGGGCAAGAAACCAATGGCTTCGTCACCGGCATCAACACCAGCGACCTGAAACCCGAAGAGACCGTCAACTACGAGCTGGGCACCAAGTGGGACCTGTTCCACAACCGCCTGTCGTTGACGGCAGCAGTGTTCCGTACCGAGAAGAAAAACACGCGAATCCTGGTGGACTCCAACACTTTCGAAAACGGCGGCGAATCCCGTGTCGATGGCCTGGAACTGTCGGCCAGCGGCAAGCTCACCGACCAATGGCAGGTGTTCGCCGGTTACAGCTACCTGAAAAGCGAGCTGGTCGACCCAGGCAAGATCGGCAACCGTCAAAACGTAGTGTCGGCCGGCTCCAACAAAGGCAACCAAATGCCTAACACGCCGAAGAACACCTTCAGCCTGTGGACCACTTACGACATCACGCCAAAACTGACCATCGGCGGCGGCGCGTTCTACGTCGATCAGGTGTACGGCGACCCGGCCAACACCGTGTACGTACCGGCCTACACCCGCTACGACGCGATGGCCAGCTACAAGCTGACCAAGAACGTCGACCTGCAATTGAACGTGCAAAACCTGACCGACAAGACCTACTACGACAAGGCCTATGCGGCGCACTTTGCCAACCAGGCGGCCGGGCGTACGGCGCTGTTGACCACCAGTTTCCACTTCTAAACGCGGTCAACGTTCAGCCAGAAGCCCCACGCATCGGATGCGTGGGGCTTTTGCGTGCAAAACAGAATATTTCTCGTTAACCCACGGCATAATGCGCGCCGTGACAACACCATCCAGATGAGCGAGGCGGTCCGACGTGTTGAAGAAAACCCTGTTCCAGTTGCACTGGTTCTTCGGCATCACTGCCGGGCTGGTGCTGGCGTTGATGGGGATGACCGGGGCTGCGGTCTCATTTCAGGATGAAATTCTGCGGGCGCTGAATCCCACAGTCTTGAAGGTCGAAAAACGCGAAGCCGGTGTGCTGCCGCCCGCCGAACTGGTGCGCAAACTTGAGGCCACCGAAGGCAAGACCGTCTCGATGCTGTGGGTGGAGAGCGACAGCGGCAACGCCGCGCGCGTGTTCTTCACCGCCCCGCCGGGCGAACGTCGCGGCCAGATGCGCTACTTCGACCCCTACACCGGCGACTACATGGGCGACGCCGTCGGCCAGGATGTGTTCGGCTTTATCTTGCAGCTGCACCGCTTCCTCGCCATGGGCGAAACCGGGCGCAACATCACCGGCGCCTGCACCCTTATCCTGGTGTTCTTCTGCCTCTCGGGCCTGTACCTGCGCTGGCCACGCCAAGTGGCAAGCTGGCGCGCCTGGCTGACACTGGACTGGCGCAAAAAAGGCCGCAGTTTCAACTGGGACCTGCACTCGGTGTTCGGCACCTGGTGCCTGCTGTTCTATCTGTTCTCGGCGCTCACCGGCCTGTATTGGTCCTACGACTGGTACAGCCAGGGCTTGAACAAACTGCTGTCCGACGCGCCGCAAAACGAGCGCCTGCGCAAACGTGGCCCGCCGCCCGAAGGCCCGGCACCGGTGGCCAACTATGACGCGATCTGGAGCAGCATCTACGCCAACGCCGGCCCAGGCTTGAGTGCCTACAACATCCGCATGCCGGCCGTCGCCGGGCAGCCGGCCATCGTGTATTACCTGCTTGCATCGTCGCCCCACGACCGCGCGCTGAACCAGATCAACCTGGACCCGGCCACCGGCGAGGTCAAATCCCACGACCAATACGCGAGCAAGACGCTCAAGTCCCAACTGCTCACCAGCATTTATGCATTGCACACCGGCAGCTACTTTGGCTGGACGGGCAGGATCATCCTCACGCTCAGCTCGCTGATGATGCCGCTGTTCTTTATCACCGGCTGGCTGCTGTACCTGGACCGTCGACGCAAAAAACGCCAGGTGCGCGACGCACGCAAAGGCCTCGGCGCCAACCACAGCGATGCACCGGCCTGGCTGATCGGCTTTGCCAGCCAGAGCGGTTTTGCCGAGCAACTGGCTTGGCAAACCGCCGGGCAATTGCAGGCCGCCGGCTTACCGGTGAAGGTGCAGCCGCTGGCCAGCGTCAGCCAGGATGACTTGAGCCAATCGCAGCATGCGTTGTTCGTGGTCAGCACCTTCGGCGACGGCGAAGCCCCGGACAGCGCCCGCGGTTTTGAGCGCAGCGTGCTCGGCCAGGACCTGTCGCTCAAAGGCTTGAACTACTCGGTGCTGGCCCTGGGTGATCGTCAATATGAACACTTCTGCGGCTTTGCCCGGCGCCTGCACTTCTGGCTGACCCACCAGGGCGGCACGCCGTTGTTCGCGCCGGTGGAAGTCGACAGCGGCGACAGCGAAGCGCTGCTGGTCTGGCAACAGCAACTGGGCCAACTCACCGGCCATGCACCGGCAGCGACCTGGCAAGCGCCTCAGTTTGAAAACTGGACCCTCAGCCATCGCACCCTGCTCAACCGCGACAGCGCCGGCTCGGAAGTCTACCTGCTGGGCCTCACACCGCCTGCGCCGCAAAGCTGGCTGGCCGGTGACCTGGTGGAAGTGCTGCCGCGCAATTGCCCGTGGGCCATCGAGCACTTCCTCGCCGGCCTCGGCCTGGCCGGCAGCGATGGCGTAATGATCGACGGTCTGGCGCAAACCCTTAACCAGGCACTGGCCAGCCGCCAACTGCCGGACAACCGCACACACTTGGTGGGCCTGCACGCACAAGCGCTGGTCAACGCGCTGGTACCGTTGGGCATGCGCGAATACTCCATCGCCTCGATCGCCAGCGATGGCGTGCTGGAGCTGATCGTGCGCCAGGAGCGACACCCCGACGGCAGCCTGGGCCTGGGCTCCGGCTGGCTGACCGAGCACGCCGCCATCGGCTCCGGCATCAGCCTGCGCCTGCGCCGCAACAGTGGCTTCCACTTGCCCGAAGCGCCGGTGCCGCTGATCCTGCTGGGCAACGGCACCGGCCTGGCCGGGCTGCGCAGCCTGCTTAAAGCGCGCATTGCCGATGGCCAACAGCGCAATTGGCTGCTGTTCGGCGAACGCAATATCGCCCACGACTACCTGTGCCAGGACGAGCTGCAAGGCTGGCTGGCCAGCGGTGACCTGGCCCTGCTGGACCTGGCGTTTTCCCGCGACCAGGCAGAGAAAATCTACGTACAGGACCGCCTGCGCGAGTCGGCAGACGTACTGCGTCGATGGCTGGCCGAAGGCGCCGCGATTTATGTGTGCGGCAGCTTGCAGGGCATGGCCACGGGTGTGGATCAGGCACTCCACGATATTCTGGGCAGCGAAGCGGTGGAGCGCTTGATCGAGCAGGGCCGCTATCGTCGGGATGTGTACTAAGCCCCTACACTGATCGTTCCCACGCTCTGCGTGGGAATGCATCCTGTGACGCTCCGCGTCACCGCCCTAAAAGCGGACGCGAAGCGTCCATGGCGGCGTTCCCACGCAGAGCGTGGGAACGATCGTCCTCAGGCGGGCTGCAGCTTTTGCTCGAACACTGAGACCCCATCCAGGTCGCGCAAGATCACGGTCAACTCCGCCGTCTGCCCATCAATCTGCACCTCACCAAAAAACTGAAAACCGGCAAACGGCGAGGTGTTCTGCGCAGGCGGAGCCTTCTGGAACACCACCTCTGGCCCAAAGGTCTTGTCCAGCTGATTAGGCCCGAAACTCCCCGCATTCAGCGGCCCCGCCACAAACTCCCAGAACGGCTCGAAATCCTGAAACGCCGCGCGGTCAGGGTGGTAATGATGCGCCGCGCAGTAATGCACATCCGCCGTCAGCCACACATGGTTGCGCACCTGCTGAGCGCGTAAAAAGCCCAACAGTTCGGCAATTTCCAACTCACGCCCCTGGGCCGGGCCTGGGTCGCCGTTGGCGATGGCTTCCCAACGCGGTACGCCGGGGCTGACTTCGCCGTCGGGCACGCCGAGGCCGATTGGCATGTCGGCGGCGACGACTTTCCACTGTGCCTGGGAGGCCTTGAGTTCGCGCTTGAGCCAGTCCAGTTGCTCACGGCCCATAAAAGGCTTTTCGCCGCCCAGGTTGTCGTCGTTAGGCCCGCGATAGCTGCGCATGTCCAGCACGAACACATCCAGCAACGGCCCGTAGCTGAGCTTGCGATAGATGCGCCCACCGCCATCGGCGCTCTGGCGGCGCATCGGTGAATATTCCAGCCAGGCCTGGCGTGCGCGGCCAACCAAGGTGTTGATGTCCTTGGTCTGGTAACGCTCATCGAGCACCTTGCTCGGCGACCAGTTGTTGATCACCTCATGGTCGTCCCATTGCCAGATCTGCGGCACTTCGGCATTGAAGCGGCGCACGTTTTCATCCAGCAGGTTGTAGCGGTAATTGCCGCGATATTCGTCGAGGGTTTCGGCGACTTTGCTTTTGGCTTCAGTGGTGATGTTGCGCCAGATGCGCCCGTCTTCAACGGTCAGCTGCGCCGGCACCGGGCCGTCGGCGTAGATGGTGTCGCCGCTGTGGATAAAAAAGTCCGGCAAGCGCAGGCGCATGGCTTCGTAAATGCGCATGCCGCCGATGTCCGGGTTGATACCGAAGCCCTGGCCGACAGTGTCGCCGCTCCACACAAAACGGATGTCGCGACGTTGCTGCGGCACGCTGCGCAAGTGGCCGAACCACGGCTCGCTGGCGACGCCGGTCTGGGCGTCTTCAAAATGCACACGGTAGAAAATCGCCTGATCGACCGGCAGCCCGGTGAGTTCGACGCGGGCGGTAAAGTCGGTGCGGCTGTCGGCCAGGGGCGAGATAAATTTGCGCGGGTTGCTGAACACGCTGCGGGTGTCCCACTCCACCACCATCTTCGCCGGGCGGTCGCTGCGGCTCCAGATCATCGCGCGGTCGCCCAGCAAGTCGCCGGACTGCACGCCGTCGGTGAGTTGCGGGCGGTCTTTGACCGAGGCGATCACTGCCGGCGCCAGGCCCGGCAGCAACAACCCGGCGCCAACGGCTTGCATCACGCGGCGACGGCCGAGATCGAAGTGGCTCATGCAGGTGCCCTCTTGAGTATCAAAAGGGCAACTTAAACACGGGAGCATGAAGCCCGTGTGACACCGCCCACAGGCCAATGAAGATCAAATGTGGGAGCGGGCTTGCTCGCGAAAGCGGTGTGTCAGTTACAGATGTAGTGGCTGACACACCGTATTCGCGAGCAAGCCCGCTCCCACATTTTTGAACAGTGTCAGGCGTGAGTTGGCGTTACCGTCAGCTCACTCGCCTCCGGGCGCTTGATCAGCGCATACACCAACCCGGTCACCAAGCTGCCCGCCACAATCGCCAGCAAATACAGGAGCGCATGGTTCATCGCATTTGGAATCACCAGCACAAACAAACCACCATGGGGCGCGGCGAGTTTGCAGCCGAAATACATCGACAACGCGCCAGTCAACGCGCCACCGGCGATGCTGGATGGGATCACCCGCAGCGGGTCTTTGGCCGCGAACGGAATCGCGCCTTCAGAGATAAAGCACAGGCCCAGGATCATCGCAGCCTTGCCGGCCTCGCGCTCGGTCTGGGCGAACTTGCGCCGCGCCAGCAAGGTGGCGATGCCCATGCCAATCGGCGGCACCATGCCGGCAGCCATGGTCGCCGCCATCGGTGCGCCGCTGGACGCGGCCAGCAGGCCGACCGAAAACGCATACGCTGCCTTGTTGATCGGCCCGCCCAAATCCACACACATCATGCCGCCCAACAAAATACCCAGCAGCACCGCATTAGTGGTGCCCATGGTGCTGAGAAAATCCGTCAGGCCCGTGAGTAACCGCGCCACGGGCGGGCCGACCAGATAGATCATCACCAGGCCGGTGAACAAGCTCGCCAGCAGCGGGATGATCAGGATCGGCTTGAGTGCCTCCAGGCTTTGCGGTAACTGCACCCCGCGGGTGATCAGCTTGACGCAGTAACCGGCCAGAAAACCGGCGAGGATGCCGCCGATAAACCCGGCCCCCAAGGTGCCCGCCAGCAAGCCGCCGATCATGCCCGGCGCCAGGCCCGGACGGTCGGCAATCGAGTAAGCGATATAGCCCGCCAGCAACGGCACCATCAGCATAAAGGCTTGATCACCGACGGTTTTGAGTGCGGCGGCCAAAGTGCCTTTTTCTTCAAAAGCATGGATGCCGAACACAAACGACAAGGCGATCAGCAGCCCGCCCGCCACCACCATCGGCAACATGAACGACACACCCGTGAGCAGGTGTTTGTACACGCCGGTTTTTTCTTTTTTGCCGACCGCACCGCTGGCAGCGCTTTCTACCGCGCCTTCGGCCAGTGCCTTATTGAGCGTGGCCTCAGACTGCTTGAGGGCGATGCCAGTGCCGCAGCGGTAAATCTTCTTGCCGGCAAAACGCTCGGTGGCGACTTCGATATCCGCCGCCAGCAACACCACATCGGCATCGGCGATGGCCTGCGCGCTCAACGGCGTGCGTGCGCCCACCGAACCCTGGGTTTCGACCTGCAAGTCATAGCCCAGGCGCTTGGCCGTTTGCTGCAAGGCTTCGGCGGCCATGAAGGTGTGGGCCACGCCGGTCGGGCAGGCCGTGATGGCGACGATGCGCGGGGCATTCTTCGCCGCCACCGGCGCTTGGCTGGCGACGTATTCCTGGGCTTCTTCGGCGCCACGGCGCAGCACCGCGTCGACATCCGCCAGCGCCTGGGCCGGCGTGCTCTGGAAGACACGCTTGCCGACAAACCGCTGCATATCCACCGGTGTGCTGCTGACCAGCAACACCCACTCGGCCGCATCGATAGTCGCTTGGGACAAGGCCCGTTCCGGGCGCTGCACATCCACGACTTCGGTGCTGGTGCTCCAGCCCTGGCGCTGCGCGGCGGCGTCCAACAAGCGGGCGCACAGCACACTGGTGACCATGCCATTCGGGCAGGCAGTAACAATGGCTAACTTCATCACAAACCCTCTTATTGTTCTGTCAGCGTGCGCACATGGACGCCGCTTTCGAGGCGCGCCAACTGCGCGTCATCGCTGATGCCAAAACCGATCTGCGTGACCGCCATGGCGGCAATCGCCGTGGCCCGGCGCAAGGTGGTTTCCGGCAGATCAAAACTGAGCAAGCCGTGCAGCATCCCGGCCAGCAGCGAGTCACCCGCACCCACTGTGCTGGCGACGCTGACCTTGGGCGGCGTGGCCTGCAGCGCGGTGCCCGGGCTGAACCAGTTCACACCGTCGGCGCCGTGGGAAACCACCACATGCTCCACGCCTTGAGCATGCAAACGCTCGGCGGCCTCGGCCTGTTGTGCGATGGAGTCGGTGGCGCAATCGAGGGCTTCGGCGAGTTCTTCGGTGTTGGGTTTGATCAACCACGGGCCGGCCTTGATGCCGGCGCGCAAGGCTTCGCCGCTGGTGTCGAGGGCGACTTTCAAACCGAGGTCTTTCAACTCGTATATCAGTTCCTGAAACCACTGCGCGCTGACGCCACGCGGCAAACTGCCGGCGACCACCACCGCATCGAATTCAGGGCCGATGATCGCGACCATTTTGAGCAGTTGTTTTTGCGCCTGCTCACTCACCAGCGGCCCCGGCGCATTGATGTCGGTGACCCGACCATCCTGCTCGGCAATCTTGATGTTGCTACGGGTTTCGCCCGGCACGCGGATGAACGCGTCGCCAAACCCGCGGCTGGCGATCAGTGCCTCGAAAGCCTCAGGGTTTGACGCGCCGAGAAAACCGCCCACGCTCACGTCATGCCCGAGGTCCGCCAGCACCTGGGCGACATTCACGCCCTTGCCGGCAGCATGGGTCAGCAGGGTTTCGCTGCGGTTGACAGCACCCGGTTCCAGGTGTGCCAGACGTACCGTAAGGTCCAACGCCGGGTTCAGCGTCAGGGTTAGAATCTTCGCCATTTACACGGCCTCCACTAGGGCTCGCACTTCGGCGGGCGAGCCCACCACGAGCGCTTTTTGCGCCAGGCCCTGGGCCTCGCTCAGACTGAATTCACGCACCCGCGCCTTCACTTCGGGAATGCTGCGGGCCGACACACTCAACTCATCCACACCCAGGCCGACCAGCACCGGCACCGCCAACGGGTCTGCCGCCAGTTCGCCGCACACACCGACCCATTTGCCATGGGCATGGGCGGCGCGCACGGTGATGTCGATCAGTTGCAGCACGGCCGGGTGCAGGCCATCGGCCTGGGCCGACAGGGTTGGGTGGCCACGGTCGATGGCCAGGGTGTACTGGGTGAGGTCGTTGGTGCCGACGCTGAAAAAGTCGACTTCTTTGGCGAGTACCGGCGCGAGCAAGGCGGCGGACGGTACTTCGATCATGATGCCCAGCTGCAAGTCGGCCACCGGGATTTCCAGGCGCAGGCGCTCAGTCATATCTCGGGCGGCACGCCATTCATCGACGCTGCCGACCATGGGAAACATGATGCGCAGCGGGCGGTTGTCCGCCGAGCGCAATAGCGCACGCAGTTGCGCCTCCATGATCTGCGGGCGCTGCAAGGTCAGGCGAATGCCACGCACACCGAGGAAGGGGTTTTCTTCCTCGGCAATCGGCCAATACGGCAGCGGTTTGTCGCCGCCCACATCCAGGGTGCGCACCACCAGCGGGCGACCGCCGAGGCCGTCGAGCACGCGGCGGTATTCGGCTTCCTGGGTGGCTTCATCCGGTGCTTGCGGATGAGCCATAAAAATCAATTCGGTGCGCAGCAGCCCAATGCCTTCGGCGCCCTGCTCCACCGCCGCCGCAACGCCTGCGCTTTCGCCGATATTGGCGAACACTTCCACGGCATGGCCATCACGCGTCAGCGCCGGTTCATGGCGCTGCGCCGAGGCTGCTTGCAGGCGCTGTTCGCGGGTGTCGCGCTCGACCGTGGCGCGTTGCAGCGTGGCCGCGTCGGGATCGACATGCAGCCGGCCGCGCTGGCCGTCGAGCAATAGCTGTGTACCCGCAGCCAGCAACAACACCGCCGCACCGGCGCCGACCAACGCAGGAATGCCCAGAGCACGCGCAACGATGGCGCTGTGGGCCGTGGCGCCGCCACGGGCGGTGAGGATGCCGGCGACGCGGGTTGGGTCCAGGCGTGCAACGTCAGAGGGACCGACTTCGTCCATCACCAGAATGTAAGGCTCGCTTGGCTCCTGAGCGGTTTCCAGACCGCACAATTGCGCCAACACCCGACGGCCAATGTCGCGCAGGTCGGCGGCGCGCTCGGCGAGCAAGGCATCCTGCAACGACTCTTGCTGCTTGGCGGCGGCTTCGATCACGCTCATCCACGCCGCTTGCGCGCTCTCGCCTTGCTTGAGGCGCGTGTCGACTTCGTCGGTCAGCTCCGGGTCGTCGAGCATTTCCTGGTGGGTGATGAAAATCTCGCGGATCGCCTTGGATTGGCTGCGCTCGATCAAGCCCTGGATATCTGCGCGCACCTCGGTGAGCGCGGCATGCAGGCGCTGGCGCTCAATCGCCGCAGACTCGCCGCGCAGCGGGTAATCGAAAACCTGTTGGGTCTGGATATGCGCCGGGCCAATGGCAATGCCAGGCGCGGCGGCGATGGCCTGGACCTGACTGCCGGACACCGGCGCGCTGATCGCAGGTTCAATCTCAAGGATGGCAGGCTGGGCACTGGCGGTCGGCAGCGGCTCGACTTCTTCGCCAAGGCCTTGCTGCACCGCTGCCAACAGCGCGGGCAACGCATCACCGGCAATCGCAGGTTCGGCGACAAACTCCAGCACTTGGCCGCGACGGGCGCCGAGGCTCAGCAATTTACTCAGACTTTTTACCGACACCGCGCCTACCGGGCCATCAACGATGCGCACGCGGATATCGCCGTCAAAACTTTTCGCCAACTGCGCGAGGATCTTCGCCGGGCGCGCATGCAAGCCATGAGCATTGGCCAGGGCAATGCGCGCACTCGGCCAATCCGGCGGCAGTTCACCGCCCAATACTTCAAGCACTGCACGGCTGCTGGTAGCACGGCCCAATTCCTGGCCGCGCCCTTCAATCAACAACGCGCACAGGCGCTCGAGCAAGGTCTGATGAGCTTCCCCAAGGCTGGCCAAGCAGAACAGGCCGTTCAGGGGCTGGCCGAGGTAGCGCATCGGTTTGTCCGGCGTCACGAACGCAAGGCCTGGGCGCTTCACCGTCTGCTCGCTGTGCAGCCACCACAGGCCATCGCCCAACGGCAGCGCGTCGACTTGCTGCAACACGGCGGCGAAACCATTACTCACACAATCGGCCTGACGCAACAGGCGTGCGCCACGCCAGACCAGCTCTTCAAAATCGTCGGCCGACACGCCCAGGCTGATCATCTGCGCATCCAGTGCCAGTTCCTGTGGTGCGCCTTGCAGCAGTTTCAGCAAGGCTTCGGCGCTGCCGGCACGCCGCAGCGCCTGGCCCAGGTCGGTTTCACCGAGGGCGCGGGTGAGCAGTTGCAGCAGGCGCAGGTGTTCATCGGATTTGGCCGCGATGCCAATTGCCAGGTAGACGATCTGGCCGTCGCCCCAATCCACGCCTTCGGGGAATTGCAGCAGGCGCACGCCCGTAGAAAACACTTGGTCGCGGGTTTCCGGGGTACCGTGGGGGATGGCAATACCTTGGCCGAGAAAGGTCGAGCCTTGGGCTTCACGGGCTTGCAAGCCGCTCAGATAACCCTCGGCGACCAGGCCATCGGCCACCAGTTTGTCCGCGAGCAGGTGCAAGGCAGCAGATTTATCCACGGCCACCTGGCCCATGGAAATCTGCTCTACAGTGAGCTCAAGCATGCCGTTCTCCTAGTTAGTGCACTGTGGGCACTAGGTATTGTTTTGAATAAATCAGCGCAGGCGCGTTCAAAAATAGCTGACTGAGTGGTCAATTGGCAGTAGTCACTCAGTGGCGAACATCGTAAAAATACGCTTGCTGAAACGTTTAATCTAGAATTTATGGCAGATTATGCGCTAATTATGCAAGCCTGAAGGACCACTCGGCGCTTGAGCTCAGACAATAGTCGTGTGCAGGAATCGGTTACGATTGGACAAAATGTCGGGGCAAGCTCCAAAAAACAAGGAAATCCCGGTTTGAAACTTAGTGATATCGCCCGTCTGGCCGGTGTGTCCGTCACCACCGCCAGCTATGTCATCAACGGCAAGGCCGAACAGCAACGCATCAGCAACGCCACCGTCGAACGGGTGCGTGCTGTGGTCGAAGCCCATGGCTTTACGCCCAACCCTCAGGCCGCCGGGCTGCGCAGTCGGCACACGCGCACCTTGGGCTTTATCTTGCCCGACCTGGAAAACCCCAGTTACGCGCGCATTGCCAAACTGTTGGAACAAGGCGCGCGGGCGCGCGGCTACCAACTGCTGATCGCCAGCTCCGATGACGAAGCCGACAGCGAACGCCAACTGCTGCAACTGTTCCGCGCGCGGCGCTGCGATGCGCTGTTCGTGGCCAGTTGCTTGCCGGCCAGCGATGACAGCTACCGCGAGCTGCAAGCCAAGGGCCTGCCGGTGATTGCTATCGACCGGGTGATGGAACCCGGGCAGTTCTGCTCGGTGGTCAGCGACGACCGCCAGGCCTGCCAGCAACTCACCAGCAGCCTGCTGCAGCCGCAGCCCAAGCAGATCGCGCTGATCGGTGCGCACCCGGAACTGAGCATCAGCCAGGAACGCGCCGCCGGTTTCCGTGAAGCCTTGCGAGACTTCAAGGGCGAGGTGCTGATCGAACAGGGTGAAGCCTTCAGCCGTGACTGTGGCCGCCAGTTGATGGAAGAACTCCTGCAACGCCTGGGGCATTTGCCTGACGCGCTGGTGACTACTTCCTACGTGCTGCTGCAAGGTGTGTTCGATGCGTTGCATGACTTCCCGCTCAAATCCCGGCCGTTGCGCCTGGGCACGTTCGGCGACACCCAACTGCTCGACTTCCTGCCCTTGCCAGTCAACGCCATGGCCCAGCAACATCAACTGATCGCCGACACCGCCCTGCGCCTGGCCCTGGCCGCCATCGAACAAGAACAGTATGAGCCCGGTGTACATGCCATCGGCCGGACCTTCAAGCAGCGCATTCACGAGGCTTGAGCGTGAAGCTGATCGACACCCACACCCACCTGGACTTCCCGGATTTCGACATGGATCGCCGGGAAGTCCTCGCCCACAGCCGCCAACTCGGCGTGCAGCGCATGGTGGTGCTGGGTGTGTATCAGCAGAACTGGCAACGGCTGTGGGATCTGGTACAGGAAGATGACGGCTTATTCGCCGCCTTCGGCCTGCACCCGGTGTACCTTGAGGACCATCGCCCCGCCGACCTGATCGAACTGGGTGATTGGCTGACCCGTCTACAGGGCCATCGGCAATTGTGCGCCGTCGGTGAGATCGGCCTGGATTACTTCCTCGAACAGCTGGACCGCGAACGTCAGCAAAGCCTGTTTGAAGCGCAGCTGAAACTGGCGGTGGAGTTCCAGCTCCCAGCCCTGCTGCACGTGCGCCGCAGCCACGCGGCAGTGATCGCCACGCTCAAGCGTATGCGCCTGCCGCGCGGCGGCATCATTCATGCGTTTGCCGGCAGCGTTGAGGAAGCCCGCGAATACATCAAGCTCGGTTTCAAACTGGGCCTGGGCGGCGCGGCCACCTGGCCCCAGGCGCTGCGCATGCACAAGGTGCTGACCCAACTGCCGCTTGAGGCGCTGGTGCTGGAAACCGATTCGCCGGACATGGCACCCGCCATGTACCCCGGCCAGCGCAACAGCCCGCAACACCTGCCGGATATCTGCAACGCCTTGGCCGAACGCATGGGCATCAGCCCTTCAGTGCTGGCCGAAACGAGCACACGCAATGCGTGCGAGCTCTTCAACTGGTAGCACGTTGACTGCTTGCAGTTCCAAGGTCAGCCGCTGCCGGTGACGCACAAAACGCAGCATCAGAAAGTGGATCAGCACCACCAGCAATGAGACGTTGAGCTGCCCGATCATGCTGATCAGGCCCAGCCACTCGGCCACCATCGCCACGATCAGCACCACGCTGGTCAATACCATCAAACTTGGGTGCACCATGGCCCAGTGATCCAGTGATTTGAACTGGCGCAGTTGTCTGGGGCAGTTCAATTCCAGGACCCACTGACAATACGGGCAATCAAACGGCTCATGGATAGCAATGGCGTTCAATTGCCAGGGCTTGAGTTCGAAGGTGATGTCGCAATGGGCGCAGTGCCCTTTGATGCCGATAACCGCCGTCATCGCGTTGCCTCCCGAGACCCCTGAGTGGGTGAAACAAATTCTCACCCAACCACAGCCTCAAAACAGGCGCAGCAAAAAATCAGGACCGGCACCACAAACCATCAAGCCTATTCCTACGCACAGGTCTTACACGCGAAACGCCCCAATCAAGTGCTTCAGCTCGATGACCTGTAATGACAACTGCCGGCTGGCGGCTTCGGTCTGCTGCGCGCCCTGGGCCGCATGTTCGCCGGCTCGATTGATTTCGACGATGTTCTGGTCGATATCGTGAGCGACGGCGGTTTGCTGCTCTACGGCGGCGGCGATCTGCTGGTTCTGGTCGACGATCATGCCCACGGCGCCGAGGATATTTTCCAGGGCCTGCTGGACCTTTTCCGACTGGGCCACGGTGCCATTGGCCATGGTATGGCTGGTGCCCATGGCCTTCACCGCCGCGCCCACTCCGCTGTGCAAACGGCTAATCATCTGTTCGATTTCTTCGGTGGAATGCTGGGTGCGTCGGGCCAGGGTGCGCACCTCATCGGCCACCACCGCAAAACCACGCCCTTGCTCACCGGCACGCGCCGCCTCGATTGCCGCATTGAGCGCCAGCAGGTTGGTTTGTTCGGCGATGCTTTTGATCACTTCCAGCACGCTGCTGATGGACTGGCTGTCGGTGGCCAGTTGATTGATCACCCGTACCGATTCATCAATCTCCGACGCCAGGCGCGCAATACTGCCCTGCTGGGATTGCACCAGGCCACGGCCGGTAACGGTTTCGTCGTTGACACTATGGGCACTGCTGACCGCCGCTGCCGCACTGCGCGCCACTTCCTGGGCCGTGGAAGACATCTGGTTCATTGCCGTGGCTACCTGTTCGATCTGGCTGCGCTGGCCGGACACCGCCTGATTGCTTTGCGAAGAGACGGCCTGCACCTGGCCGGCTTGCAGCTCGACCTGGCTGACGGTATGCCCGACACGCTCGATCAGGTCGTGGATCTTGGCCACCGTGCCATTGAATACTTGGCCCAGGTCGCCCAGTTCATCGCGACTTTGGGCCACAAACGTGACGGTCATGTCGCCGGCCGCCACCTTGTCCATCATCGCCCCCAGGCGACGCAAGGTGGTGCGGGTGGAGGCATAGAAGCCGGCATACAAATAGAAGATCAGCAGGAACACCGCCACCAGGGCACACACCAGTACCACCATATGCGTGCGGTTTTGCGCCAGGCGCTGCTGCAGTTGCTGCTCAAGGAATGTCAGGGTGGCTTCATTGAGCTGGTAGGTCTGGGCCATCAACTGGCTGACATCCTCGTAGAAACCCTGCCATGGGGCGTCGAGGGTTTGCGCCATGACCACCTGCTCTTCAAACAACTCGCTGCCTTGCTTGAGGCTGGCGCCGCTGGCCTGGGCCTGACTGTCGAGCGCCGCGTGCGCGGCAGTGCTGGCGCCCAGCGCATCCTGCAACTTCAAGGCGTATTCAGCCTGGAGTTTTTCCAACTGTTGCAACAGCTCATCAAAGCGCGTGCTGGAGGATGAGTTAAGAAAGCCCTGGCCCAGGGAGTACGCGCCCATGGCCCGCCCCTCGCCCAGGGTTTGAGTGACTTGTGGGGTGACACTGGTGAGCAGTTCAGTGAGCTGGCGCAAATCACTCTGAGGGTCACGGCTCAAGCCGGACTGGCTGGCGATGATCTGACTCAACATTTGCGCCTTGTTGAGAAGTTTGCCGATCAATGCGCTTTTGCTCAGCAGCGAGGTTTCCTGCTGCTGGGCCTTGAATGCAGCGGTCAACTCGTCGCGCTTGCCCTCGAAGGCACTGGCTTGCTCGGGGTCGGCGGTCATGGCGTTGAGGCTTTGCAAGCGGCTCAGCACACTCTGCTCCAGGGCGCTGATCTTGCCTTCAAGATCGCCCGCCTTGCCTGATTGCCCCAGCACCGCGTTGATTTGCACCTGATTGTTCAGGGTTTCCAAGTCGCGCCGCAGCGCCAGGCTGCTGCCAAGCAAATCGAGACTTTGCAGCTCGATGCGGGTGCCCTGGAATTGCGACCACGAGTCACGCACCAAAAAGTAGTTGGTCGCCAGCATCGGCAGCAAGAACAACACACTGATCAGGCTGAATTTCATGCCGAAACTCAGACGGTTCATCAGGGCGACAGCGGGATAGAGCAAGCGCTTCACGGGTGATCTCCCTTTCTTATTTTTATTGAGGCGCAGGGCGGCGGCAGATAGCCACTATTTGGCGCTCTGACTGTATAGCTCAATTTGAAAGGGAGTTTTGTAACGTAAGGTTAATGGCTTGAAAAATCACCACAGACCTAATGTGGGGATCCAGGCACCTTGGTGTATCAGGCATACCGAGTTGATGCTATCGCAGGCAAGCCAGCTCCCACATTTGACCGAGTACAGTTTGAACGATGCGGTCTGCTGTTGCTGTTGCTGTTGCTGTTGCCCTGGCCCTTACATCCTTTTCGATGACGAAGTCAGCGGTCTTTTGATCTGCGCTTTTGACCTTGATCTGAAATCGCCCCGTCAAACACGATGGCCGGAATTCGACAGGGATTTGGGGGGTAAACCGGCAGGGATGCCGGTTTAGCCGCGCTGGGCCAAGGATGGCCCATCGCGGCGGCCCCCCAAATCACTGTCGGATTGCGGGCA
>NZ_JAAAFV010000021.1:245982-258745 GCF_019352915.1 Pseudomonas sp. Xaverov 259
ATCACCGCAGCAACGGATATGTACACCACCACCAACAACCCGCCATCACAGGCAACCCAGCTCCCACATTTTGACCACATGCAGCCTTCCTGTTGCTCAGGGCTAAGGCAACACCGTCCAAATCGCAAACCCCGCATACCACAGCACTGCGGCCCGCAGCAGCAGTTCCCACAACCGATCCAAGCTGTTGATGCCATCGGCCCCCACCACCGGCGGTGGAATCTCAGCCGCCACCAAGCCGACCTTTTCCATCAGTTGCTCAGCACTGATGTCCCAGCTCAACAGCTCATGCAGCATCACACGGCTGACCGCAACAAAGTTACCCACCAAGGCAAAGCTGGCCGCCAGCAGACGCACCGGCAGCCAATCAAATGCGTGACGCAATTGCCCGGCACGTTCGGCGACCAGCGGGTTCTGGCTGTTCTCGCTGGCCAATGCCAACAAGCGATAAGCCAGGGCCGCAACCGGACCCAGCAGGAAATACCAGAAAATCACCGCAAAAAAGCTTTGGTAGGCCTGCCACAACAAATGGCCTTGAACCCGCTCCAGCAGTTGCTCGCCACTGTCGGCGGCCACCTTCAGGTCGCGCTCGGCCACATGCTCGGCAGCTTGCAGATCACCGCGCCGCCAGGCGTCGCGAAACGGCCCAAGCTCGCCCAGCAAGTCGCCGCGCCCCAGGCTGTAGATCACCACCAGCAAATGCACCGGCAGTGCCAACAGGCCATAAGCCACGGGTTCCAGCACCAACAGTAACAACCCCAGCAAGGCCACCGGCAATAACACCAGCAGTACCAGGATCAGCCAAGGCTGCTTGCCCATGCGCGGGCTCGACTCCAGCTTGACCAGCTCGCGCAGCCATCCGCCGTCACGTTGCAACCGCCGACGCAGGGCCGAAAACTTCTCGATCCACACCGCCAGCACCAACACCAGGAAACTCATCGTGCGTGTCCTCCATCCTGCAGGGCGCTGCGAAAGCGCGTCCAATCAAAAGCCGGGCCCGGGTCGGTCTTGCGCACCGGGGCGATATCACTGTGGCCACAAATACGCTGCGGGGTAATACCTGGGTAGGCCGCCAACAGTTGCCGGGTCAGGTCGATCAGCGCTCCATATTGGGCATCGGTAAACGGTAGCTCGTCTGTGCCTTCCAGTTCGATCCCGAGGGAAAAGTCATTGCACACTTCGCGCCCCTCGAAGCTGGACACCCCGGCATGCCAGGCACGGTCCAGACAGGAGACAAACTGTGTCACCGAGCCGTCGCGTTCAATCAGAAAATGCGCAGACACCCGTAGGCTGGCAATGCTTTCAAAGTAGGGATGTTCCGTGACATCCAGCCGATTCTGGAAAAACTCATGCACCTTGCCAGTGGCAAACTGCCCAGGTGGCAGGCTGATGTTATGCACCACCAACAGTGAGATCTCGCCGGCGGGGCGCTCGTTGAAGTTGGGCGACGGGCAATGACGGATGCCCTGGCACCAACCGCTGGTGGGGTCCAACTGCATACGGGTTCCTTGAATGAGACGAGGTGTTACCAGTATGCCGCGTTCAGCCCTGCGGTTGCGATCACTTGCCGCGATTGAGTTGGCGCAGCGTGCCAATCACCGACGTCAGCGCGCGGTCGAACAGCAGCCCCTCATCAAGGCTGCGCAGCGCGCCCTGCTTGAGGGCCATGGCCAATTGGCCGGCACTTTTCTCCAGCGCTTTGAGCCCGGTGCGGCTGACAAAAATATAGCGGTTGGCCGGCGCCATGATGACCTTCAGCTTGCAACGCAGCTGGCTGCCGTCGTCTTGCTGGAACTCAAACCAGTTACCAATGCGCAACTGCTGGACCTTGAGCAATTCCGGATCATCACTGGGCAGTCTCGGGATCACGTCAGGCCCGTCGCTACTGAGTGAAAACGGCTCACGCACCTCGATCAACGTGTCCAGGCCCTCGCCTTCGAACGACTGCAGGTGCATGGCCTGCAAACGCACAAAAAACTCGCGGGTGCTGAAGGGATCGAACGCTGCGCTGGTCAACCCATCACGCAAGGCTTTGAGCAGGCCGGGCAGTTGTTCGAGCAAGTGCCGGCCGGCCTCGGTGTCTTTTTGCAGGCTGACGCTCCAGATCAATTCGTCCAGGGTGCGCACAGCCGCCTGCCATTGCACTGACTGCTCGCCCTGCTTGAGGCTGGCCAGCAACAGCACCTGGCTCCAGGCCTGCTGAACAAACTGCACCACGGTCTGCGGCAACACGCGGCCCATCAACCGTCGATTGAGCACCTCGGCCACCCGCTGGCGCGCCGCGTCTGTGCGCACCCGGCCTGCTTCGGCCTCACAGGTGTGCTGTTCGAGCAATTCGCTGCGCTGGCGCTCGTCGGCGGTAAAGGCGCTGAACTGCGCCAGCACCTGGGGGAAAATCGCCAGGTCTTCGACGAACTCATTCAACAGCCGTTGCACCACCTGCTCAGTGCGCAGGTACAGGCTGTCACGCGGGTAGTCATCGCGCGGGCTCCATGTCATGGCGGCGCTGGCGATCTCATTGAGCAGACGTCGCGCCGGGTGGCTGGCGCGGCTGAAAAAACTCTTGTCCAGCACCGCCACTTTCAACAGCGGAATCTGCAAGCGTGCGATCAAGGCCTTGAATACGTCAGGCACGCTGTGATCCGTAAGAATGAACTCGAACAGCAGCGCGACCAGGTTGATCACATCCTCATCGGCGTCTTCCACCACACGGGATTTGCCGCTCTTGACGCTCACGCGGGTCAACAATTGCTCAAGCTGGTTACGCAGGTCGAAGTCGTCTTCGGCCTCGGGCTCCGGCACATATTGCTGCAGGTGGGAGAGCAGGCGCAGCAAATCACGGGTGGCGATGGGCAGAGGTTCGGCGCAGGCCTCCAGGGTGGGTGCGACGCTGCCACGCACGGCAGCGAGCAGCTTCTGCAACGCGGCGAAGGCTTGCTGGCCGTTTTCATCCAAGGGCTGATCCACGGCCTGCACACTGCCCTCGCGCTGTTGCTCGCGGGCTTCACGCCCACCAGGGCGGCGTGACGGCACGGCCTTGAGCTGCGGCAAGACGCCAGTCGCGACCAACAGTTGGTTGGCCTCGGCGTACAGTTGGTCGGCGTCACTGAGCACATACTTCTCGAACAGCTTGAGCATGATCAACTTGACGCGAATCTCCACCCCCAAGCTGCGCCCCGCACGCAGGAAGAACTCGCACAGCAGTGCCGGGCCGAGCGGGTTATCGCGTTCATCCAGGGGGTTGCCGAGCAACGCCCCCAGGCGCGCGGTCAATTGCCCCAGCGCCAGGCCATCGCGATGTCGAACGCGGCCGAGCATAGCTTCCAGCGCGACGGCTTTTTCCAGTGCATCTCTGGACGTGCCCGGCGCCGCCTCATAGGACACCACCGGCACCAGCTGCAATTCACCGCGTTCCGCCTGGCCCAGGTCGACAAACGCGGCGAACAATTGCTCCATGAACACGCGCTCGAAATTCTTGCGCTTGAGGCGCAGGTCACGCATGGCTTCGAAGAAAATATGATGATCAACGTTGCTGCGGGCCTTGTCGGCCATTTCGAACAGGGTGTCGTCCGCGTTATCGAACAGCTCCTGCAAACCTTGCTGCAATTGCTGCGCAGCCTTGTCGCGAACTTGCAGCAACACCACCGGCAGGCGCGCGAGCGGCGATGGCGTGGCCTGTGCCCGATTGATGGGCACCACCTTTCCGTCAATGTGCATCCTGGCCTCCTGAAACGGCGGTGTTGAATTGGCGAAAAATCGGCGACAGGCCCTATCGGGCTGCAAACACCGGTTATCTCCGGGACGTCAAAGCTATGACGCCAATTGCAAGGCGCGAGATTATCTTGCAAATGGGGGCTGTTGCGCCAGCGAACTCTACCAATGCGCTGTAAATGAGTGGCGAGTATGGGTTCAGCGGCGCGCTGCCCCTATAATCGAGGCACTTTGTTTGTGGAGCCTGTTATGCCGAATCTCCGTCTTGCCGACCTCACCGCCGAAATCGAAGCCAACGTGCGCCGCGCACTGCTGGAAGACATCGGCAGTGGCGACATCACTGCGCAACTGATCCCGGCCGAACGGCTGGCCAAGGCCACCATCATTACCCGCGATGCCGCCGTTATCGCCGGCACCGCCTGGGTGGACGCGGTGTTCCGCCAGCTCGACCCACGGGTTGCGGTGCATTGGCAGGTGGCCGACGGTGAGCGTGTGAGCGCCAATCAAGTGCTGTTCCACCTGGAAGGCCCGGCACGCTCACTGCTGAGCGGCGAACGCTGTGCGCTGAATTTTCTGCAGATGTTGTCGGGCGTCGCCACGCGCGCGCAGTACCTGGCGGACTTTGTCGCCAGCACTCAGGTCAAGCTGCTGGACACCCGCAAAACCTTGCCGGGCCTGCGCTTGGCGCAAAAGTACGCAGTGACGTGCGGCGGCTGTCACAACCATCGCATCGGTTTGTATGACGCGTTCCTGATCAAGGAAAACCATATCGCCGCCTGCGGTGGCATTGCCGAAGCGATTACCGCCGCCCAGAAGATCGCACCGGGCAAGCCGGTGGAAATCGAAGTGGAAAGCCTGGAAGAACTGCGCGAAGCACTGGCGGCGGGCGCCGATATCATCATGCTCGACGAGTTGAGCCTGGATGACATGCGCGAGGCCGTGCGCCTGAATGCCGGCAAGGCCAAGCTGGAAGCCAGCGGCGGGATCAATGAAACCACCCTGCTGCCTATCGCGCAAACCGGGGTGGATTACATCTCTATCGGTGCGATGACCAAGGATGTGAAGGCGGTGGATTTGTCGATGCGCCTGAGCCTCTGAGCAAGCAACATCCGAGGGAAAGGAGCGAGGTTGCTCGCTCCTTCAATTTCGCGCTCAGATCGCGAGATTATTCATCCCGCAATACTCGTTCCAATCAACGCCAAGCACCTCGGCGGCCTCTTTGTGCAAGGCCAGGCGCGCCGCTTCGAACTCTTGCGGCGTGGAGGTGTACTTGAGGCTCAATTCCCACGGCTGCAGGCCCTGGGCCTCGGCCTCATCCTCGAATGCCCACTGGATCTGGTCCTTCTGATCATCGGCGCTCAGGTCCTTGATCTCGTCGAGCAGTTCCGGCGACTCCGCGACGTATTTTTTGAGGGCTGCTTCGTGCCGCTGTTCCTGGGTTATTTCTTGTGTGGTCATGTTGTTCTCTTAGATCATGGAATGGGGATGCATCTGGGTCATCAAGGTTGCGCAGATACAAAAGAGTGGGCACGAATGCCGCCTCGTCTGGCCTTCAGAACCATTCTGGGATCATCTGAAAACGTTGCCTTTGAAACAGTGTCGCCGTTGAAACAGTGTTGCCTTGTGCCCGAGACAGGAGTCGAACCTGCGACCTTCGCGTTACGAGTGCGCTGCTCTACCAACTGAGCTACACGGGCGGTGGGCTAAAGCTAGCACCGCATTGGGCAGGCAGCAACAAACTCGCTGACCGCCCGGCAGGCATTACGCCCCGTCAGCGCCGCAACCCTTGGCAACGTACTGCGCCTCGGCGGTGGTGGCACAGGCCCAACCCTGAGTGGCGCTGCGCGTCAGGGTGATGGTCTTGCCCAGTACCGGCGCCGGCGCGTCGAGGATTTCGCAGGTAATGGAACCGGCGCCCGTGGCCACATCGCCGGCTACGGTGATCGTGCAGTTGGCGGTCGGGCTGGTGCCACCGATCAACGCCAGGCTCGGAACGGTGCCCTGGTTAAGGGTGTCTTCAAAACCCGCCTTCAACGCTGCAATTTCAGCCAGCCCCGCTGTGAACTTGGCCTTGGCTTGGTGCTTGGTGTACATGGGCAGACCGATGGTGGCCAAAATGCCGATGATTGCCACGACGATCAACAACTCGATCAAGGTAAAGCCTTTCTGACGCATCACATTCACTCTCCAGAATAAAAACCTTATCAAGGCGCGTCCTGCGCCCCGCAGTGTGCAGCGGCGCCAGTGTACTCATCCGTGAGCGGCCAATTGTGGGTAAGACGCACATTCTGACATTTTATCGTGCGCCAACGAGCGGTCCGAATCCGTCATCTGACTAAGCTATAAATCTACGACGACCTGTGTGCGGACCTGTGCCATGAATGACGCTTCAACGATCTACGCCTGGGAAGGCACCAACCGCAAAGGCCGCCGGGTGTGCGGGCAAACCACCGGGCATAACCTGGCACTGGTCAAGGCGCAACTGCGCCAGCAGGGAATTTGCCCCGGCCGCGTGCGCAAAAAGGCTTCGCACCTTCCACCTTTTGCAGCGCCGATAAAACCTGCTGACATCGCGCTGTTCACACGCCAATTGGCCACCCTGTTAAAGGCAGGCATTGCGCTGCTACAGGCGTTCGACATCATCTGCGAGGGTTTCGAAAACCGGCAGATGCGCGCGCTGATAAAAGGCTTGAAGCAGGAAATTGCCGCCGGAAACAGCCTGGCAGCAGCGCTGCGCAAACAGCCGCGTCACTTTGATGACTTGTATTGCAACCTGATTGCCGCAGGCGAACAGGCAGGCGCCCTGGAAACATTGCTCGAGCGGGTGGCGATTCACCTGGAGAAAAGCCAGCAGCTCAAGGCGCGAATCAAAAAAGCCATGACCTACCCTTTCGCCGTGATCGTGGTCGCCTGCGTGGTCAGTGCAGTTCTGCTTATCCACGTGGTGCCGCAGTTCCAGAACCTCTTCGCCGGGGTAAACGACCAACTGCCAGGCTTTACCTTGCGGGTGATTGCGCTGTCCAACTTCCTGCAGCACGCCTGGTGGATGCTTGCCTTGGGGCTGGGTATGGCACTGGCCGCGCTGCGCCATGCCTATCGGGCTTACCCGGGGTTTCGTGACGGGCTGGATGCAAGTTTGTTGAGCGCGCCCCTTGCGGGCACACTGCTGAGGCGCTCAGCCATCGCCCGCTACGCCCGTACACTTTCAACCACCTTTGCCGCAGGCGTGCCATTGGTGCAGGCGCTGGACTCCGTGGCAGGCGCGACAGGTAATGGCTTGTTCAGAAAGGCGATCGAACATATGCGACACGATGTAGCCACAGGTGTGCCGTTGAACCAGTCCATGGCCTGCAGCGGGCTGTTCCCTGGCATGGCCATCCAGATGACGGCCATCGGTGAAGAGTCGGGCACCCTGGACCGCATGCTGGAAAAAGTCGCCAACCACTATGAAGCCGATGTGGAGAACCTGGTCGATAACCTCACCAGCCTGATGGAGCCACTGATCATGGTGGTGTTGGGGGGCATTGTCGGCGCACTGGTGATTGCGATGTACCTGCCGGTGTTCCAGTTGGGGTCGGCGTTTTGAGCCTGCTGCTAGGTGAGCAACCCTGGGTCTTTGTCGGGATGGCGCTGGTGCTCGGCCTGATCGTCGGCAGCTTTCTCAACGTACTGGTGTGGCGTCTGCCGAAGATGCTCGTGCGCGAATGGCGCGCCCAGGCCCAGGAAATACTCGGCCTGCCAGCCGACCCAGCCGGCCCTGCCTACAACCTGATGCGTCCCAACTCGTGCTGTGCGCATTGCAGCCAGCCGATTCGCCCCTGGGAAAATATCCCGGTACTCAGCTACCTGGCACTCAAGGGGCGCTGCGCCCATTGCCGCGAGCCTATCAGCGCCCGCTACCCCTTTACCGAACTGGCCTGTGCGCTGCTCTCGGCCACTGTCGCTTGGCATTTTGGCTTCGGCTGGCAAGCTGGCGCCGTTATGCTGTTGAGTTGGGGCCTGCTGGCGATGAGCCTGATCGACGTCGATCATCAACTGCTGCCGGATGTGCTGGTGTTGCCGCTGCTATGGCTGGGGCTGATCCTCAATAGCGGCGACTTGTTGGCGACGCTGCCCGATGCGCTGTGGGGCGCAGTCATAGGTTATGTGAGCCTGTGGAGCGTGTTCCGGGTGTTCAAAGTGATCACCGGCAAGGACGGCATGGGTTATGGCGACTTCAAGCTACTGGCCCTGCTCGGTGCCTGGGGCGGTTGGCAGATCCTGCCAATGACGCTGCTGATAGCGTCGCTGCTGGGCGTGTTCGCGGGCCTTGTCCTGATGCGTTTGCGCAAGTCCCAGGCATCGGTGCCGATGCCATTTGGCCCATGCCTGGCAATTGCCGGCTGGATTGCATTGCTCTGGGGTGGTCAAATAACCGACTTCTATTTGCAGTCTGTCGGTTTCAGATGACCACTTGTGTCGCAACACCCTGGATTCTAGGCCTCACCGGCGGCATCGGCAGCGGTAAAAGCGCGGCCGCCCAGCACTTTATCGACCTGGGCATTGACCTGGTCGATGCCGACCATGCCGCACGTTGGGTGGTCGAACCCGGCCGGCCGGCACTTGCACGCATTGCCGAGCATTTTGGTGCTGGCGTGTTGCAGGCGGACGGCCAGTTGGACCGCGCGGCCCTGCGCAAGCTGATCTTTGAAGACCCCGAAGAACGTCGCTGGCTGGAAGCCCTGCTGCACCCGTTGATTGGCGAGGAAATTCGCAGCCATCTTGCGCGCGCCCAATCGCCTTACGCGATCCTGGTGTCGCCGCTGCTGATCGAGTCCGGCCAGTACAGCATGACCCAGCGCATCCTGGTGATCGACGTGCCGCAATCGCTGCAGATTCAGCGTACCCTGCAGCGCGACGGCATCAGCGAACAACAGGTGCAGGCGATCCTCAAGGCTCAGTCCAGCCGCGAAGACCGCCTGAACCATGCCGATGACGTGCTGGTCAACGACAAGGACCTCGCCTGGCTGCACAGCGAGGTCGAGCGACTGCACCACTTTTACCTTACTTTGCGTGGAGGCCGATCATGAGCCAACCCTTGACCGTCGACTGCCCAACCTGCGGCGCACCCGTAGAATGGAAAACAGACAACCTCAACCGGCCGTTCTGCTCGGACCGTTGCAAACTCATCGACCTCGGCGCCTGGGCCGCGGAAGAACACAAGATTCCGGTGAGCCCGGATGCCGAGGACGAGCTGTTCTCTGAAGACCTGCCGCCGCGCCACTAAGGCCGCATAAAGGCGTACTCCTGCTGGTCGTCGAGGTTCTCTGCAAGGTATTGCAGCTCGTCGGCCAGGTCTTCAAAACTGCGCACACCCTTGCTCTGCTGCACCACCGCACTGAGCATGGCGCGTAGCGTAAGGCCTGGGTCAAAGCCGATTTCCTGTGCCGCGTCCTGGCTTCTGCGCAACTCTTGCCGCGCCCATTCGTACACACTCATAGTCCGTGCCCCGCCTTGCTCAGTAAAATTTCGCAGAGCATGGGCCTGCGCGGCCGCCTGGGATTTGATCTGGATCAACGCCGCGAATCGTCATCCTTCCACGGCGCCGACAGGTAGCGCGTGCGGTTGAAGGTCTCCAGCCATTCCGGGCAGAACACCACCAGGGCACTGATGACCATGCCGTTGATAAACGCCTCGGGGAAGATGATCAGCCACAGGTAACCGACGAAGTCTTCCAGCCACTCGGGCATGGCAAAACGGCCGTCAAACCACAGCAGCCCCAACGCCGCCAGCAGGCACAGCAGGGCCGACAGCGCTGCGGCGAAAAAACCGGAACAGAAGATATACACAAAGGGGTTTCGCGGTTGCGCCCGCTCCACCAGCAGCGCGCAGGTCTCGGTGACCAGCACCGGCAGGCCAATCAGCAGCAAACCATTGACCCCGACCGCCGCCAGGTCCTGGCGCCCCAGCAGCACCAAGCCCAATTGCGCGGCCAACCCGTCGACGATAGCCAGGGGCCAATCCAGCAGCAGGGTCACGGCGGTCATGCCGATAAAGTGGTAAGACACACCCGTGTCGAAATCCCGCCGTACCAGCCAGAGCATAAACAGCGCAAACACAGTGCCGAACAGCAAATGCTGGCGCCGCCGGTCGGCAAACAACTCGACCCACGGCGCGCGCAGGATCGCCCACATGACCAACGGTGCGTACAACAGCCAGCCGATGATGAGCGTTTCCGGCGCCAGTACTGCAGCGCTGATCACGAGCGTAATGCCTTTGCAAAAAACCTCACCACACACCTCTTCCATGGAGCTGCTGTTGAATGACCAGTCTACACCGGCGTTTCAAAGCAAGACTTCCTGCGGTCATCAATTGGACGCTAAGCTTCCAATATGGATGACTCAGATTATTTGCGCCTGCTCACCGTAGCAGCCGAACAAGCCAACGCTTTCCTGTCCAATGCCCGCAAATGGGAGCGTGAGCGTTGGGTCTGCCAGCGCCTGCTGCAAGGCTTGAACGTGCCCTACCGTGCCGAAGAGTTTCACCCCGCCGGGCAAGAGCCGCCGGACGTGTTGTTTCGCGACGCCAGTTTCGAAGTGTTTTTCGTGCTGGATGAAGGCCGGCGCCTGAACGACGAATGGCGCGATGAGTTGCTGCGCCGGCGCAGTGCGTTTTCCTTGAGCCAGTTGGTGCGGCGCGAAGCCAAGCCACGGCGTATCCCGGCCCATGAGTTCTTGCTGCGCCTGGCGCCGACGTTGCGCAAAAAGGCGCATAACTACAAAGAGCGCGGCATGGACCTGGGCGAGCTGGACCTGATTGCCTTCACCAGCCTCAAGCGTGAAGTGCTGGACCTCAACAGCCATTTCCCACCGCCTACCGAATACCTGCGCCAGGGCTGGCGCTCGCTGTCGTTGGTCGGCCCGACCTTTGCGCGCGTGCTGTTTGCCCACCCGGACGCACCGGACTTCTTGCGCAACAACCTGGGGCGCAGCATAGTATTCGACGTGGGCATCAGCCTGTGACGCGGGCACCGGCTACTCTTGTGGCGAGCCCGCCCACCTCCTGACTGTAACGTGGCGCCCTTTTGCAACGTCTACCTGACGAGGCCTTTATGACCAGCCGCCTGAACCCCGATGACCAACAGCATGTCGAAGAGTACCTGCAACTCTCCCAAAACCGAGTCGAGCGCAAGCCTTTCCGGCCGTGGCTGCTCCTGGGTGTGGTGCTGTTGGTGGTGATCGGGCTCGGCCTGCTGAGCCGCCTTTTGAGTTACCTGACGCTATGAGCTGCACCGCGCTCGCGAGGGTAACTGCTCCGATTTCTTTTAGCCTTGCGAGATATCCCCATGACCCATCGTATTATTATCGTCGGCGGCGGCGCCGGCGGCCTGGAGTTGGCTACCCGCCTGGGTAAGACTCTGGGCAAGCGCGGCACCGCCAGCATCACGCTGGTGGACGCCAACCTCACCCATATCTGGAAGCCGCTGCTGCACGAAGTGGCCGCCGGTTCGCTGAATTCTTCGGAAGACGAGCTCAATTATGTCGCCCAGGCCAAATGGAACCACTTCGAGTTCCAACTGGGGCGCATGAGCGGGCTTGACCGTGAACAGAAAAAAATCCAACTGGCCGCGACCCTCGATGAAGAAGGCCGTGAGCTGGTGCCTGCACGCGTGCTGGGTTATGACAGCCTGGTGATCGCGGTCGGCAGCACCACCAACGATTTCGGCACCGAAGGCGCGGCGCAGCACTGCCTGTTCCTCGACACCCGCAAACAGGCCGAACGCTTCCACCAGCAGTTACTCAACCACTATCTGCGCGCCCATGCGGGCCAGACCGATGTGGAAGAGAACATCAGCGTCGCCATCGTCGGCGCCGGTGCGACGGGCGTTGAGCTGGCCGCCGAGTTGCACAACGCCGCCCATGAGCTGGCGGCCTATGGCCTGGACCGCATCAAACCGGAAAACATGCACATTACCCTGATCGAAGCCGGCCCGAGGGTATTACCCGCGTTACCGGAGCGCATTGGCGGGCCTGTACATAAAACCCTGGAGAAACTCGGCGTGACCGTGCTGACTAACTCGGCGGTCAGCGAAGTGACAGCCGACGCGCTGATCACCAGCAGCGGCCAAGTCATCCCTGCCAGCCTCAAGGTCTGGGCTGCCGGCATTCGTGCACCGGGCTTCCTCAAGGACATCGACGGCCTGGAAACCAACCGCATCAACCAATTGCAGGTGCTGCCGACGCTGCAAACCACCCGCGACGAAAACATCTTCGCCTTTGGCGACTGCGCCGCCTGCCCGCAACCGGGCACCGACCGCAATGTGCCGCCACGCGCCCAGGCCGCTCACCAGCAGGCTTCACTGTTGGCCAAGTCGCTGAAACTGCGGATCGAAGGCAAGGACCTGCCGAGCTACAAGTACACTGACTACGGTTCGCTGATTTCGCTGTCGCGCTTCTCGGCGGTGGGTAACTTGATGGGCAACCTGACGGGCAGCGTGATGCTCGAAGGCTGGCTGGCGCGGATGTTCTATGTGTCGCTGTACCGCATGCACCAGATGGCGCTGTACGGGTTCTTCCGCACGGCGATGTTGATGCTGGGCAGCAAGATTGGGCGTGGGACTGAGCCGCGCCTTAAATTGCATTAACAACTCGGTCCTGAGTGGGACCTTGTAAGTGTGGGAGCGGGCTTGCTCGCGAATGCGGTGGTTCAGTATTAGATGTACTGACTGACACACCGCTATCGCAGGCAAGCCAGCTCCCACATTTTTTTGCGCAGTATTCAGGAATTTCGTGCACAAAAAAAATCCCCGTATCTTTCGATACGAGGATTTTTAATATGGTCGGGGTAAGGGGATTCGAACTCCTGACATCCTGCTCCCAAAGCAGGCGCGCTACCGGACTGCGCTATACCCCGGTAAAAAAAAGGCGACCTTTCAGTCGCCTTCTTCGATCAGGGCTTTTGGCCTCTGATCTTAAGATTCGATTCCAGCGTTAACTGGTCTCAAAAATGGTGGGTCGTGTGGGATTCGAACCTACGACCAATTGGTTAAAAGCCAACTGCTCTACCAACTGAG
>NZ_JAAAFV010000021.1:258755-277526 GCF_019352915.1 Pseudomonas sp. Xaverov 259
AAAAATGGTCGGGGTAAGGGGATTCGAACTCCTGACATCCTGCTCCCAAAGCAGGCGCGCTACCGGACTGCGCTATACCCCGGTTTTGAAATTGGCTCCGTGACCAGGACTCGAACCTGGGACCCAATGATTAACAGTCATTTGCTCTACCGACTGAGCTATCACGGAACTACATATTTCAAATTTACAACTTTTACTGCTTTGTAACCTTCTCTTCGGCTTGTCCGTATCGCTACGTTCACGTCTCTGAGGCGCGCTATTCTACAATCTTAAAAACCCCTGTCAACCCTTTAAATTGCTTTTAAGACAATGATTTGCGCTTGTTTCTGATTTCTTCTTGGGGAGAAGAAATCCGTGGGCTGACGTTGCTGCGGGGCGCACTTTACAAGCCTTTGCCTTACAGTTCAACGCCCTATCGAAAAAAAAGGCCCCGCAATGCGGGGCCTCCTCTTATCGCCATACAGGTCGGGCTCAGTGGAAGACGATTTGGTCGTTTTCCACCGTGGCCGCCACGCTGGTTCCCGGCATGAAGCTGCCCGACAGGATCAACTGCGCCAACGGGTTCTCGATCCAGCGCTGAATCGCACGTTTCAAAGGCCGTGCGCCATACACTGGGTCGTAACCCACCGCGATCAGCTTGTCCAACGCCTCGCTGCTCAGCTCCAGGTCAAGCTCACGCTCGGCCAGGCGGCTGCGCAGGCGGCCCAGCTGGATCTCGGTAATACCCGCGATCTGATCCCGCGCCAGTGGCTCGAAGATCACCACTTCGTCGACCCGGTTGATAAATTCCGGGCGGAAGTGCGAGGTCAGCGCATCCATCACCGCCGCGCGCTGGGCCTCACGATCACCAACCAGCTCCTGAATCTGCGCCGAGCCCAGGTTGGAGGTCATCACGATCACCGTATTACGGAAGTCCACCGTGCGCCCGTGGCTGTCCGTCAACCGGCCATCTTCCAGCACCTGCAGCAAGATGTTGAACACATCCGGGTGAGCCTTCTCGACCTCATCCAGCAGGATCACCGAGTAAGGCTTACGCCGCACGGCTTCGGTCAGGTAACCGCCTTCTTCATAGCCCACATAGCCTGGTGGAGCACCGATCAAGCGCGCCACCGAGTGTTTCTCCATGAATTCGGACATATCGATCCGCACCATGGCCTCTTCAGTATCAAAGAGGAACTCGGCCAAGGCCTTGCACAGCTCGGTCTTACCCACGCCGGTTGGGCCGAGGAACATGAACGAGCCGCTCGGACGGTTCGGGTCGGACAAGCCGGCCCGCGAACGCCGTACCGCGTTGGACACTGCCACCACGGCCTCTTCCTGGCCGATGACGCGCTGGTGCAGCAGGCTTTCCATCTTCAGCAGCTTGTCGCGTTCGCCTTCAAGCATTTTTGACACAGGAATGCCGGTCCACTTGGAGACCACTTCGGCAATTTCTTCCTCGGTCACCTTGCTGCGCAGCAGCTGGTTCTCAGGCTTGCCGTGCTGGTCGACCATTTGCAGGCTGCGCTCCAGGTCCGGGATCACCCCGTACTGCAACTCGGCCATGCGGTTCAGGTCGCCTTTACGGCGTGCCGCTTCCAGCTCTTGGCGGGACTGCTCGATCTTTTGCTGGATCTGCGCAGAACCCTGTACTTCGGCTTTTTCCGAGGTCCAGATTTCTTCGAGGTCCGAATACTCGCGCTCCAGACGCAGGATTTCTTCCTGAAGTTTTTCCAGGCGTTTCTTCGCGGCCTCGTCTTCTTCTTTCTTAAGCGCCTGGGATTCAACTTTGAGTTGAATCAGGCGCCTATCCAGACGGTCGAGCACTTCCGGCTTGGAATCGATCTCCATGCGGATGCGGCTGGCCGCTTCGTCGATCAGGTCGATGGCCTTGTCCGGCAACTGACGGTCAGTGATATAGCGATGGCTCAGTTTGGCCGCCGCAATGATCGCGCCGTCCGTGATCGCCACCTTGTGGTGCACCTCATAACGCTCCTTGAGGCCACGCAGAATGGCGATGGTGTCTTCTTCGCTCGGTTCTTCCACCAATACTTTCTGGAAGCGCCGCTCGAGGGCTGCGTCCTTTTCAATGTACTGGCGATACTCGTTGAGCGTGGTTGCGCCAACGCAATGCAACTCACCCCGCGCCAAGGCGGGCTTGAGCATGTTGCCGGCATCCATCGAACCTTCGCCTTTGCCGGCGCCGACCATGGTGTGCAGTTCATCGATAAACAGAATGATCTGCCCTTCCTGCTTCGACAGTTCATTAAGCAGGGATTTGAGGCGCTCTTCGAACTCGCCACGGAACTTGGCACCGGCGATCAGCGACCCCATGTCCAGGGACAACAGGCGCTTGCCTTTAAGGCCGTCCGGCACTTCACCATTAATGATGCGCTGAGCCAGGCCTTCGGCAATCGCGGTTTTACCCACGCCAGGTTCACCGATCAGCACCGGGTTGTTCTTGGTGCGGCGTTGCAACACCTGGATGGTGCGCCGAATTTCGTCGTCACGACCGATCACCGGGTCCAGCTTGCCTTCTTCGGCGCGCTTGGTCAGGTCGACGGTGTATTTGTCCAGAGCCTGGCGCGACTCCTCATGATTGGGGTCATTCACCGCCTCGCCGCCACGCAGGTTGTTGATGGCGTTTTCCAGGGCTTTTTTGCTTACGCCCTGGCCCAGCAACAGTTTGCCAAGCTTGCTGTTGTCATCCATCGCGGCGAGCAGTACCAGTTCGCTGGAGATGAACTGGTCACCTTTCTGCTGGGCCAGGCGATCGGCCTGGTTAAGCAGGCGCGCCAAGTCCTGCGACATGTTCACGTCGCCGGTAGGGTTTTGGATTTTCGGCAGTTGGTCGAGCTCTTTGCTCAACTCCTTGCGCAGGCTGTTGACGTCAAAGCCAACCTGCATCAGCAAGGGCTTGATAGAACCACCTTGCTGTTCCAGAAGCGCCTGCATCAAGTGCGCAGGCTCAATCGCCGGATGGTCGAGGCCGACCGCCAGGGATTGGGAGTCCGAGAGTGCCAACTGCAACTTGCTGGTTAAACGATCAATACGCATTAGTCACCTTCCTTTTGAGCAGGCCGGAGCTAGAAATACACATCCTGAATGAAGAAACCTGCCAGATACCCTTATAGATGGGGTGGATTCTGGAAGATTCAAGCAGCTGATGGTTGATGTGGATCAGCATTGATCCAAGTCAGGAGAGTCTAGCGCTCAAGCCAGATAAGGGAGGCGAACCGACCGGTGCGCGGGCTGCGACGGTAGGAAAAGAAGCGTGGATCGGTCACGGTGCACAAACCACCACCGTATACAGCAGTGACACCGCGCGCGGCCAGGCGCAGGCGTGCCAGTTGGTAGATGTCGGCCATGTATTTGCCGGGATTACGGCTGGGTACAAAGGCCTCGGCCGAGGCTGGCAGTTGCTGCATGAAGGCTTCACGCACTTCGGGGCCGACCTCAAAGGCTTGCGGGCCGATGGCCGGGCCAAGCCAGACCAGTACGTCATCGGGTTCGGCATTCAAGCTTTCGAAGGCGGCTTCCAATACACCGGCTGCCAGCCCGCGCCAACCGGCATGGGCAGCCGCCACGCGGGTACCGGCGCGGTTGCAGAACAACGCGGGCAGGCAGTCGGCGGTCATTGAGGTGCAGGCGATGCCGGGCGTGCTGGTCCAACTGGCATCGGCTTCAGCGATACGCGAAGGGTCAGCCTCGACCACGGTCATCCCGTGGACTTGGCGCAGCCAGGCCGGCTGAATATCAAAGGTATCGGTAAGGCGGCGACGATTTTCAAGGACGGCCTCAAGGCTGTCCTCGACATGATCACCCAGGTTAAGGCTGTCGAACGGCGCCAGACTGACGCCGCCCGCACGGGTGGTGACGCAGGCTTTGACTCCCGACGGCGCGGGCCAGTCAGGAATCAGCCAGTCACTCATCCAACAAACGCCTCGCGATCCTGCTTGAGCAACGACAACAACCAGACCAGATCGTCCGGCAGAGGCGATTCCCAGCTCATCCGCTTACCGCTCGTCGGATGATCCAGTTCCAGGAAGCGTGCATGCAGTGCCTGGCGCGGGAAGGTTTTCAGCGATTCAACCATGGTCTGGCTGGCCGCTGGCGGAATACGGAAGCGACCGCCGTAGGCCGGATCTCCGACCAACGGGAAGTTGATATGCGCCATGTGCACGCGAATCTGGTGCGTACGGCCGGTTTCCAGCTTGACCCGCACATGCGTGTGGGACCGGAAACGCTCCAGCACACGGTAGTGGCTGACGGCCGGCTTGCCGCCTTCCATCACCGCCATACGCTGGCGCTGCTGGCCGTGGCGGCCGATCGGGGCGTTGATCTTGCCGCCCGCCACCACCACGCCGATCACGATGCATTCGTAGATCCGGCTGACACTGCGGGCCTGCAATTGTGTGACCAACTGCGTCTGCGCCTGAATGGTCTTGGCCACCACCATCAAGCCGGTGGTGTCCTTGTCCAGGCGGTGCACGATGCCGCAGCGCGGTACGTTGACGATGTCCGGCACGTGGTGCAACAAGGCATTGAGTAAAGTGCCATCAGCGTGCCCGACCGCCGGGTGAACCACCAGGCCTGCGGGTTTGTTGATGACCAGGATGTCGTCGTCTTCATAGACGATATCCAGCTCGATGTCTTGGGCGACCCATTCTCCCTGGGCTTCCTGCTCGGCAGTCAGCTCAAGAATGGCACCGCCATGGACTATGTCTCGCGGGCGGATAACCGCTCCATCCACAGTCAGGCGGCCGTCTTTGATCCAGGCGGAAAGGCGCGAGCGCGAGTGCTCAGCGAATAATTGTGCGGCGACTTGATCGAGGCGTTGGCCGCCCAATTCGGACGGCACCTCTGCGCGAAGTTCAATTTTATCGGACATGCTCAGACTAGGCGTGGCACAGCCTTTGGTTTCGGCTGCGCGCTTGTGGTTAAATACGGCGTCTTTTGCCCCGAGGCTTTCAACGGGGCGCTCATCATAACAGGACGGCCCCGCCCAAGACAGCGGCCGTCATAGGGACGCAAGCCGCCATGCAAGTGAAACACCTGCTGCTGATCGCCATCCTCGCCATGACTGCTGCTTGCTCGTCAACAAAGGAAGTCGTCGACGAAAACCTGAGCGAAGTCGAGCTGTATCAATTAGCTCAAAAAGACTTGGACAATAATAGCTACACCAGTGCCACAGCCAAGCTGAAGGCCCTGGAGTCGCGCTATCCGTTCGGGCGCTACGCCGACCAGGCACAGCTCGAGCTGATCTACGCCAACTACAAGAACGCGGAGCCGGAAGCTGCCAAGTCCGCTGCCGAGCGTTTTATCCGTCTGCACCCGCAGCACCCGAACGTGGACTACGCCTACTACATGAAGGGCCTGACCTCGTTCGACCAGGACGTTGGCCTGCTGGCGCGCTTCCTGCCGCTGGACATGACCAAGCGTGACCCTGGCGCTGCCCGCGACTCCTACAACGAGTTCGCCCAGCTCACCAGTCGCTACCCCAACAGCCGCTACGCGCCGGACGCCAAGCAGCGCATGATCTACCTGCGCAACCTGCTGGCGTCCTACGAGATCCACGTGGCCGACTACTACCTGACCCGTCAGGCGTATGTAGCTGCCGCCAACCGTGGCCGTTATGTAGTTGAGAACTTCCAGGAAACCCCATCCGTAGGTGATGGCCTGGCGGTGATGACTCAGGCTTACCAGGCATTGCACCTGGATGCATTGGCAGCCACCAGCCTGGAAACCTTGAAGCTCAACTACCCCGACTCTCCAAGCCTGAATGACGGCCAGTTCGTGCCTCGGGTTGCAGAAGCGGACAACCGTTCGTGGCTGAGCAAATACACCTTGGGCCTGATCAGTTCCCGCCCACCGTTGCCGCCGGGCGAAACCCGCGCCAACCAGGACGTGATGAAGCAGTTCCAGGACGCCAAGGAAGCCATTCCTTCGGAGCTCAAGCCGCATGACGCCAATGGCGACGTGATCGAAGAAGAAGCACCGCAGGCCCTGGGCAACAATGAAGACCGTTCGTGGTTCAGCTACATGACCTTCGGCGTGTTCGACTGATTGCACACCGCGTGATCAAGAAGGAGCCTCTCGGGGCTCCTTTTTTGTGGGCGTCGTATTAATGCACTGTGCGCTGGCCACGCGCTTGGCTAAACTGGCGCATTCCCTGTCGAGAAACTGCCCATCATGCTTCGTCTACTGTTCTGGATTGCCGTCATTGCTGCCGCGGTTTGGTTCTGGCGCAAATTCAAAAGCCCGGCGGCCAGGCAGCAACGCTCCGCCGAGCCGGGCGCGGCCTTGATGGTGCGCTGCGCCCACTGCGGCGTGCACCTGCCGCAGGATCGCGCACTCAGTTCACGCCAGGAGTGGTACTGCACCCAGGCGCACCTGGAACAAGGGCCGAAGTCTATCCAGCGTTGATCCGACCGGCGGGCGCATACGGCGCCGGGTCGATGATCGGTGTGCGCCCCAGCAGCAAGTCAGCAAACAATTGGCAGGAGGCCGGCGCGAGCACCAGCCCATTGCGGTAATGCCCGCAGTTGAGCCAAAGCCCTTTGAAACCGGGTACTTCACCGATATAAGGGATACCTTCCGGTGAACCGGGACGCAAACCGGCCCAGTGGCCTACGACTTGCGCATCTGCCAGCGCAGGAATCAACTCCACCGCCGACGCCTTCAGGCTCTCCAGGGCCGTGTCGGTCGGAGTCTTGTCGAACCCTTCATGCTCCAGCGTGCTGCCGATCAGAATGTGCCCGTCACGCCGTGGGATCGCATAACGCCCCTTGGCCAGCACCATGCTCGACAAAAAATCCGACGCACATTTGTACAAAATCATTTGGCCTTTGACCGGCTCCACCGGCAGCGACAGGCCCAGTTTGCCGAGTATTTCGCCGCTCCAGGCGCCCGCCGCCAGCACCACCTGGTCGCCCAGGACCGGCCCCGCAGCGGTGTTCACACCCACGACGTTGCCATCTTCAATAACAAACCCATCGACTTCGCATTGCTCATGAAGGGTCACGCCGGGAAGCGCCAACAGCGCGGCCTTGAGGGATTTGACCAGGCGCGGGTTGCGCACATTGGCCACGTCCGCCATGTAGATCGCCTGGGAATATCCACCCCCCAGCACCGGCACCGCATCATGGGCGGCCGACACATCCACCTTGCTCAACGGTCGACCTTCACGGGCAGCCCAGGCCAACGCCTGGGCCTCATCTTCCAGGTCCAGCCAGTACAGGCCCGTGGTGTGAACCTCTGGATCAACTCCGGTGGCTGCAAAGAGTCGCTCTGCCAACTGCGGGTAAAAATCCTGCGACCAATGGGCCAGTGCGGTGACCGCCGGGCTGTAGCGCCATGGATACAGCGGCGAAACAATACCGCCACCCGCCCAGGAAGACTCCTGCCCTAGGCCTGACCGCTCCAGCAGCACCACGGCCTGCCCCTGTGTGGCGAGGTTAAATGCGGTCAACAAGCCGATAACACCGCCACCGACAATCACCACTTGCTGTTGCTTAGCCATCATTTGATCCAGCCGATAAAAAGGGAAAAGCGCACCCGGCGCCCATTCATCCAGCACTCTCATCATTGCCCCCAACACGCCTGGCGCGACATTTCAGGTATCGCGCCCGGATTGCTGCGCACGCCGGTGCTGGACAAGCTGAACTCACCGCACGGGTCATTCGCCATAAGGGCGCCGACCGCAGGCGAGGCGACCAAGGTGAATGCCTCGGGACTCAATGCAGTGCTGATTCTATAGTGATCATTGCCGGCACTGGCGCCGCTTGCATCAATAAAAGTGCCGTGGCGCGTGTAAAAGCGCTCAAGGTGCTGAGCCTGCTCAATCAGCAATGCAACGATCTGCGCGCGGTAGGCTTTTTTCACCTGCCCGGTATACGTGGGGTAAGCAATTGCGGCCAAAAACGCGATGATGGCGACTGCGCTCAGTAATTCGATCAGGGTAAAACCTTGGCAATCCTTGCCCATTGATATGCTCCTTATTAGTGAAGTTGTCGCCATAGCACCCGATGAACGCTCTGGCCTCCCTCTGCCTGTGCATAGACCGCCTCCAGCACCGTGCGCACCTGGCCATTGCTCCCAACCGCCGTCACGCGGTACAACGCGGCCGGTGTTTCGGCAGGCAAACCCGCCAGCCCCATGCCCATTCCCAGGGATTGCACGCCATACAGACCGCCCTTCAGGGCAACCCAGGTGACCGCTGAAACTGGGTGTGTGCCAGCCTCTACCACCTGCGACGACTCCACTGGCGGCGCACAGGTAGTGATCGACCGACACACCGGCAGCGTCGCGCCGGCCCGCCGGATCACCGACTCCCCCAACCTCAGGCCACTTTCGGCGCTTTGGAATGACTGGTTTCGATGCCATATGCTGCCGGTAATCTTTTGCTGGGACACCGCCCCTTGCATCGAAGCCAGGCCAATCAGTGACAGCACCAGCAGAAACACCAGGCTGATCAGCAAAACCATGCCGGTTTGCCGCGCAAAAACACCTTGATGATTGAACATGCCGCCCTACCCCAACCGGTTTCGCAAGGCGGCTACGACGCTGTAGGCCTGATCTTTCACACGCCCGGTCGGGTCTTGCAGCGTCATGCGCAAGCGTACGCTGCGGATCAGCGATGCATCCGCAGGGCTGGCGTCATAGCGCACTGCCTGAAGCGAATCAGGTTTGCCCGCCACGCCGAAACTGATGTCGAACGCCTGCACGTTATCCAACAACACTGCCTTAGCCGGTGCCGCAGGTGTACTGACCTTCAATTGCCCCGTTTCAAAGGTGTAGGTGATTTGGCGTAGCGCAAACCGGATCTGCCCGGGCATCGGTAGCGGTGAGCTCCCCGCATAGGCTTGGGCCGTGCCGAGGCAGTCAGAGAGCACCGTCCAGTCAGGCGTGCCGCCCTCACTTGCAACATCGGCGGTAACCAGCGTCAGCGACCAGGAACTGCCAGTAGAAAGCCAGCCGACAGGTCGATCAAAGGCTGCCGGCGTGTTGTCGATAGAGGCTGTCGCCAGGCAGCCGAACATACCCGTCTGGCGGATATCCTGGACCATCTTGCCCAGCACAAACCGCGCATCATCCTGCAGCGCCATGGCGGCCTGTTGGCTGGTTTGAGTCGCGCGAGCGCTGATCGCCACCTGGCTGACACCCAGCACCAGCAGCAATCCGACAGCCAGCGCGAGCAACAACTCCACCAGGCTGAAGCCACGAACAAAGCGTCTCATTGAGGCGCCTGCGGGTCGCTGGTAATGCGGCTGGTGAGGGTGAAGGTTTCCCTCGCCCCACGGGTATTTGCCCCACGCGAGTCGTCCCAACTGATGCTCACGGTCACCTCGCCACCGCTGATCACCACCGAGCCTTTGGCGTTCGCACCGGCGAAGCCGATGATATTGGCTTCGAAGTCATGCAGGTCCAGGTCCCGCACGCTGGCGGTCGCGCTGTTGGCGGGAGCACGTTGTGCGAGCCCCCATGCATAGTCGGCGCCTGAGTTGGCGCGGATTCGGTCGAGCATGTCGTAGGCAATGAAACTGGCCTGGCTGGTCATCCTTGAACTGTCGGTGTACTTGAGTGCATTGAGCTGGGTGACTGCGGCGCCCAGCAGCCCGACGGCGAGAATCAGCACCGCCACCAGCACTTCGATCAGGGTCATGCCGGTTTGCTGCCGAGGCAGCGCGTAGGGAAAAGGTCTGTTCGGGCAGGCAAGCATTACCGTCGTCATCCGTGTCGAAGGCCAAAAAAAGCAGCGCTAAGCTGCTGTACGACCCAAGACTAGCGCCGGTTTTTGGCTTGCGCTGCGATCGGAACAAAGGGAAATACTTTGGACATAAAGGCCATCATCCGGCGCAGCTACCGGAGGCTATACCTACGTCTGCACCCTACTATTTACCTTGTCCACGGAGGGACAGACGATGCAACAACCTATGCTACAACCTATGCAACAGCGCGGTTTCACCCTGATCGAGCTGCTGTTCGGCCTGTTCCTCGGCAGTGTCCTGGCGCAAATGGCAGTGCCCGCCTTCAAGGGGTTGCTTGCGTCGCAGCAGCAACGCAGCGCGGCCCACTCGCTTGCCGAAGGCCTGCGATTGGCCCGCACTGAGGCAATCACACGCAATCGCGCAGTGATCATTCAGGCCATTGCGAACGATTGGAGCCTGGGATGGCAGGTCATCGTGGACATGAGCGGGCGCGGCCAGCAGGACACCAGCAACCCGATAGTGTTGGAACGACAGAACAACGGGCGCGTGACAATGGCCGGCAATGGGCCAGTCAAGAGCCAGGTACGTTTCAGCGGGCTGGGTGAGCCGGTGTTTGCGGGAGGTGGCTTCCGCGCCGGTACGGTGCACATTTGCGGCACAGACCCGGCGCAGAGCCTCTATCAAGTGGTGCTGGCGCCCAGCGGGCGTATCAGCCTGCGCAGTGAAGCCACCGAACAGGCGCTGTGCCGCAGTGGCACAGGCACCGCTGCACTCAGAGCAGCGAACGAACCCGTAGCTCCTTGGGCATCGAGAACGTGACGTTCTCTGCACGGCCGTCCAACTCATCCGCGCCGGTAGCACCCCAGGCCTGCAATTGCTGGATCACACCACGCACCAGCACTTCGGGAGCAGAAGCCCCGGCGGTGATGCCGATACGCTCAACGCCATCGAACCAACTGCGCTGCATGTCTTCAGCGCCATCGATCAGGTAGGCCGGCGTGGCCATGCGTTCAGCCAGTTCGCGCAAGCGGTTGGAGTTGGAGCTGTTGGGGCTGCCCACCACCAGGACCACATCGCACTCGTCGGCCAGTTGCTTGACCGCGTCCTGGCGGTTTTGCGTGGCGTAGCAGATGTCGTCTTTGCGTGGCCCGCCAATCGCCGGGAAGCGCGTGCGCAGGGCATCGATCACACGGCTGGTGTCGTCCATCGACAGCGTAGTTTGCGTCACGAAGGCCAGGCGATCAGGGTTACGTACCTGCAACTCGGCCACGTCTTTTTCGTCTTCCACCAGGTAGATGGCGCCGCCATTGCTGGCGTCGTACTGGCCCATGGTGCCTTCGACTTCCGGGTGACCGGCGTGGCCGATCAGGATGCACTCACGGCCGTCGCGGCTATAACGCGCCACTTCGATGTGTACCTTGGTCACCAGCGGGCAGGTGGCGTCAAACACCTTGAGGCCGCGGCCGGCCGCTTCGGTACGTACGGCCTGGGACACGCCGTGGGCGCTGAAAATGACGATAACGTCGTCCGGCACCTGGTCGAGTTCTTCGACAAAGATAGCCCCGCGCGCGCGCAGGTCTTCAACCACGAATTTGTTGTGGACGACTTCATGGCGCACGTAAATCGGCGGCCCGAACACTTCCAGGGCGCGATTGACGATTTCGATCGCCCGGTCCACACCGGCGCAGAAGCCACGGGGGTTGGCGAGTTTGATTTGCATGCTGTGCCTCGTGTCTTGCAGGGCAAGAAATTGGATCAACTCAACTCTACAGGAGTGAGCCCCTGTGGGAGCCGGGCTTGCCCGCGATGCAGACGACTGGGTGTATCAGGTACACCGAGGTGATGCTATCGCAGGCAAGCCAGCTCCCACACAAGCCGGCCCCATAAGCGCCGGTTTCGTCGGTCAGAGCGCTTTAACGTCGATGATTTCAACGTCAAACGTCAAGGTTTTACCGGCCAACGGGTGGTTGAAGTCGATGGTCACTTGCGCGTCATCGAAGGTTTTAACCACGCCGGGCAGCTCGGTGTTCGCCGCATCGTTGAAGATCACCAACAGGCCTTCCGACAGATCCATGTCCTGGAACTGCGAGCGCGGGATGATCTGCACGTTTTGCGGGTTGGGCTGGCCAAAGGCGTTTTCCGGCAGGATCTGCAGGGTGCGCTTGTCGCCGGCTTTGAAACCGAACAGTGCCGCTTCAAAACCCGGTAGCAGGTTGCCGTCACCGACCTTGAAGGTCGCCGGGGCTTTGTCGAACGTGCTGTCGACCGTGTCGCCATTCTCCAGGCGCAATGCGAAATGCAAAGTGACTTCCGTGTTCTGGCCGATGCGTTGCTCAGCCAATACCTGATCAGTCATTGACGGTCTCTCCGGTTTTCTTGCTTTTGAACATATCCAACGCCAGCATGATTGCACCGACGGTGATGGCGCTGTCGGCAAAGTTGAACGCGGGGAAATACCAGCGGTTCTGCCAATGCACCAGAATAAAGTCGATCACATGGCCCAGGGCAATGCGGTCGTACAAGTTGCCCAGCGCGCCGCCCAGCACCAGGGCCAGGGCGATTGCCAGCCAGGTGTCATCGCGGCCCAGGCGTTTGAGCCACACCACCAGCACAGCACTGACCACCACGGCGATCAGGGCGAACAACCAGCGCTGCCAGCCGCCGCTGTCAGCCAGGAAGCTGAAGGCGGCGCCAGTGTTGTAGGCCAGGGTCCAGCTGAAGTAGTCAGGAATGACCACGATTTGCTGGAACATCTGCAGGGAGCCTTCGAAGTGAGCCTTGCTGACCTGGTCAATGACCAGGACCAGCACGCTCAGTACGAGCCAACCCAGACGTCCGAAACGGCTGGAAGCATTAGGCATAGTGGCGAACCTCGCCAGCACCGCTGATGTTGTCCACGCAACGACCGCAGATTTCCGGATGCTCCGGGTTCACGCCGACGTCTTCACGGCAGTGCCAGCAACGGGCGCACTTAGGGAAGGCCGACTTGACCACTTTGAGCTTGAGGCCCGGTACTTCGGTGGCCACGGCGTCCGCTGGCGCCTGGGCAAACGGTGCCAGGCTTGCGGTCGAGGTGATCAGCACGAAGCGCAGTTCGTTGCTCAGCTTGGCCAGGTCGGCGGTCAGGCCTTCCTCGGCAAACAGGGTAACTTCGGCTTGCAGGTTGCCACCGACGGCCTTGGCCGCACGCTGAACTTCCAGCTCCTTGTTCACCGCCACTTTGACGGCCATTACGCCTTCCCAGTACTCGCGACCCAGTTCGAAGTTGGCCGGCAATTCGGTCAGGCCTTCGTACCAGGTGTTGAGCATCACCGACTCATTACGCTCGCCCGGCAGGTATTCCCACAGTTCGTCGGCGGTGAAGGCCAGGATCGGTGCGATCCAGCGCACCAGCGCTTCAGAGATGTGGTACAGCGCGGTCTGCGCCGAACGGCGCGCCTTGCTGTTGGCGCCGGTTGTGTACTGGCGGTCCTTGATGATATCGAGGTAGAAACCACCCAGCTCCTGCACGCAGAAGTTGTGGATCTTGGAGTACACGTTCCAGAAGCGGTATTCGCCGTAGTGTTCCTGCAACTCGCGCTGCAGCAACAGGGTACGGTCCACGGCCCAACGGTCCAGGGCGAGCATGTCCTCGGCCGGCAGGATGTCGGTGGCCGGGTTGAAACCGGTCAGGTTCGACAGCAGGAAGCGTGCGGTATTTCGGATACGGCGGTAGGCATCGGCGCTGCGGGCCAGGATCTGGTCCGACACGGCGATTTCGCCCGAGTAATCGGTCGAAGCCACCCACAGGCGCATGATGTCGGCGCCCAAGGTGTCGTTGATCTTTTTCGGCTCGATCACGTTCTTCAGCGACTTGGACATCTTGCGGCCCGTCTCGTCGACGGTGAAGCCGTGGGTCAGCAGTTCGCGATACGGCGCGTGGTTGTCGATGGCGCAACCGGTCAGCAGCGACGAGTGGAACCAGCCACGGTGTTGGTCCGAGCCTTCCAGGTACAGATCGGCACGCGGGCCGGTGGCGTGGCCCATCGGGTGCGAACCGCGCAGCACGTGCCAGTGGGTGGTGCCCGAGTCGAACCATACGTCGAGGGTGTCACTGATCTTGTCGTACAGCGGCGCTTCATCGCCCAACAGCTCGGCAGCGTCCAGCTTGAACCAGGCTTCGATGCCTTCCTGTTCAACGCGCAGCGCCACTGCTTCCATCAGCTCGACGGTGCGTGGGTGCAGTTCGCCGCTTTCCTTGTTCAGGAAGAACGGGATCGGCACGCCCCAGTTGCGCTGGCGGGAGATGCACCAGTCCGGGCGGTTGGCGATCATCGAGTGCAGGCGCGCCTGGCCCCAGGCCGGGACGAACTTGGTTTCTTCGATGGCTTTAAGCGAGCGCACACGCAGGGTGTCGCCGCTGGTCGGCTCTTTGTCCATGCCGATAAACCACTGCGCCGTGGCGCGGTAGATCAACGGGGTCTTGTGACGCCAGCAGTGCATGTAGCTGTGCTTGATGGTGTCGGATTTCACCAGCGCACCGACTTCGCTCAGCTTGTCGATGATCGCCTGGTCGGCCTTGAAGATGAACTGGCCGCCGAAGAACTCCAGCGACGGCACGTACACGCCATTGCTCTGCACCGGGTTGATGATGTCGTCATTCACCATGCCGTACTTCTTGCAGATGACGAAGTCATCCACGCCGTAGGCCGGCGAGCAGTGAACAATGCCAGTACCTGAACCCAGTTCCACGTAGTCCGCCAGGTAAACTGGCGACAGACGGTCGTAGAACGGGTGACGGAAGTTGATCAGTTCCAGCGCGGTGCCGGTAGTGGTGGCGATGACCGAACCTTGCAGCTCGTAGCGCGCCAAGCAGGCCTCGACCATTTCTTCAGCCAGCACCAGCAGGCGATCACCGACGTCCACCAGCGCGTAGGTAAATTCCGGGTGCACGTTCAGCGCCTGGTTGGCCGGGATGGTCCACGGGGTGGTGGTCCAGATCACGATGGCTGCAGGCTTTGGCAGGCTCGACAGGCCAAAGGCTTGAGCCAGCTTGGCGTCGTCGGCGATCGGGAAGGCCACGTCGATGGTCGAAGACTTCTTGTCTTCGTACTCGACTTCCGCTTCAGCCAGGGCCGAACCGCAGTCAAAGCACCAGTTCACGGGCTTGAGGCCCTTGAACACGAAACCGCCTTTGACGATTTCGGCCAAGGCGCGGATTTCACCGGCCTCGTTCTTGAAGTTCATGGTCTTGTACGGGTTGTCCCACTCGCCCAGCACGCCCAGGCGGATGAATTCGGACTTCTGCCCTTCGATCTGCTCGGTGGCGTAGGCGCGGCACAGTTCGCGGGTTTTATCCGCGCCCAGGTTCTTGCCGTAGGTCACTTCGACTTTGTGCTCGATCGGCAGGCCGTGGCAGTCCCAGCCCGGAACATAAGGTGCATCGAAGCCCGACAGGGTTTTCGAACGCAGGATCATGTCCTTGAGAATTTTGTTCAGCGCATGACCGATGTGAATCGTGCCGTTGGCATAAGGAGGGCCGTCGTGCAGGACGAACTTCGGACGATCCTTGCCAATTTCGCGCAACTTTCCGTACAGGCCAATACTGTCCCAGCGCTGCAGGATCTGCGGTTCGCGCTGTGGCAGGCCGGCCTTCATTGGGAAGGCGGTGTCCGGAAGGTTTAGCGTGGCTTTATAGTCGGTCATTTAAGGCTCTTCGGTTAGCGATGGGCGCTAGGTGCGGCTAGTGCACGGGCGGCGGCGACATCCGCATTGATCGCCGTTTTCAACGCCTCAAGGGAGGCGAAACGCTGCTCTTCACGCAGCTTCTGGTGGAAAACCACCGTTAAACGCCGGTCATACAAATCACCGGCAAAATCCAAAAGGTGAACTTCCAGGTGGGCCTTGCCATCACCTGCAACCGTGGGCCTGACGCCTATGTTGGCGACTCCCGGCCACGATTGGCCGTCGATGTCGACACTCACCAGGTAAACCCCGGTAAGTGGCACACGACGACGTTTGAGCTGCACGTTGGCGGTTGGCGTGCCCAGTTGGCGCGCCAGCTTCTGACCGTGCAAGACCCGCCCGGCAATGCGGAACGGGCGACCGAGCAAACGCTCGGCCAAGGCGAAGTCGGCAGCCGCCAGGGCATTACGCACCTGGGTACTGCTCACGCGCAGGCCGTCCAGTTCGACGGTTTGCGCGGCTTCGACGGTAAAACCCTGATTCACACCGGCGTGTTGCAGGAAGTCGAAATCGCCGACGCGGTCGCAGCCGAAACGGAAGTCGTCGCCAACCTCCAGGTGCTGCACGCCCAGGCCATCCACCAGGATGCGGTCGACGAACTCGGCGGCGCTGAGGCTTTGCAAACGCTGGTTGAAGGCCAGGCACAGCACACGGTCTACGCCCTCTTCAGCCAGCAGTTGCAGCTTGTCACGCAGGCGGGCCAAACGTGCCGGCGCCGTCTCGGGGGTAAAGTATTCCCGCGGCTGTGGCTCAAAAATCACCACGCAGCTGGGCACGCCCAACTCGACCGCACGTTCACGCAGCCGGCCCAGGATAGCCTGGTGGCCACGGTGAACACCGTCAAAGTTGCCAATAGTGGCGACGCAGCCCCGATGCTCGGGGCGCAGGTTGTGGAGACCTCGAACCAGCTGCATAACGCGCTTCTTGCTCATAAAGTGGTCGATTATAACCACACCCGGCCCCGGACGACAGGCAACAGCGCAGGCCAAATGGATCGAATCGATAAAACAACCGTTTTATCACGGCAAAGTCTCTAGCCAAGCGACTTTCGATTGAAATCACGCAGACGGAAGCCTTGCAGCAGCAACATCCCGAAGTACACCACTACCCCCGCCACCACCAGAACACCCAGGCGCATGAAGCGCTCAAGCATATGGCCTTGATCCCAGGCGGGCATGAAGTGCATCAGGCCCAGCAACACTGCCGACATCATCGCCACCGCCACCAACAGCTTGAGGGCAAACAGACCCCAGCCCGGCTGCGGCTGATACATCTGCTGCTTGCGCAGTTGATAAAACAGCAGCCCTGCGTTGATACAGGCACCCGCGCTGATGGCGAGGGCCAGGCCGGCATGGGCCAACGGGCCGATAAACACCAGGTTGAGCAGTTGCGTAACGATCAGGGTGAAAATTGCGATCTTGACCGGCGTGCGGATGTTTTGCTGGGCGTAGAAGCCCGGCGCCAGCACTTTGATCACGATAATGCCGAGCAGGCCAACGGAGTAAGCGACCAGCGCACGCTGGGTCATTGACGCATCAAACGCGCTGAATTGGCCGTATTGGAACAGCGACACGGTCAACGGCTCAGCCAAAATGCCCAGGGCCAGGGAACACGGCAATACCAGCATAAAGCACAGGCGCAAGCCCCAGTCGAGGATGCGCGAGTATTCCTGGCGGTCCTTGCTGGCATAGGTGCGCGACAGCGTCGGCAGCAAGATTGTGCCCAAGGCCACACCCAGTACGCCCGACGGCAATTCCATCAAGCGATCGGCGTAATACATCCACGATACCGAACCGGAAACCAGCAAGGACGCGAACGCGGTGTTGATGATCAGGGAAATCTGGCTCACCGACACACCCAGGATCGCCGGCAGCATATTGCGCATCACACGCCAAACGCCGGTGTCCTTGAGGTTCAAGCGCGGCAGCACGAGCATGCCGATTTTTTTCAGGTGCGGCAGTTGATACAGCAACTGCGCCAGGCCGCCGGCCAGTACAGCCCAGCCCAGGGCCATGACCGGCGGGTCGAAGTACGGCGTGAGGAACAGCGCGAAAATAATCATGCTGACGTTGAGCAACGTCGGCACGAAGGCCGGCACCGAGAAACGGTTCCAGGTATTGAGGATCGCCCCGGCCAGGGATGACAGCGAAATCAGCAATATATAAGGAAAGGTCACGCGCAGCAGGTCAGTGGTCAGCGCGAATTTTTCCGGGGTATTGGCAAAACCGGGGGCCGTGGCCCAGATCACCCAGGGCGCGGCGAGCATGCCGACGAGGGTTACCAGCATCAAGACCAGGGTCAACAGGCCCGAGACATAGGCAATAAAGGTACGGGTCGCTTCTTCACCCTGCTGGGTTTTGTATTCGGCCAGGATCGGCACAAACGCCTGGGAAAATGCGCCCTCGGCGAAGATCCGCCGCAGCAGATTGGGCAGCTTAAAGGCAATAAAGAACGCATCCGTGGCCATGCTGGCGCCGAAAATGCGCGCCAGCAGGGTGTCACGCACAAACCCCAAAACCCGGGAGATCATCGTGATAGAGCTGACGGCAGCCAACGATTTGAGCAGATTCATTGAAAGAGTTTGCGCCTTTAGATAAAGAGCAGGCGAACAAAGCGCCCACTTATGCGATACTGCGCGCCTGCAACAGCACAGAGCCAAAGCTCGCGAGTTTACAGGTCAAGCGCCGGAAATAAATCACCCGACTCTTCAGATCGACCACTCAGCAGTTCGCATCAGCCGCCCTTGACAACCCATCAAGTCATCGGCATGATTCGCGGCCTATTTTGTTTGCTATTTCCTAAAAAGTCTTTCGAGGAGCTCGACGGTGGCCAACACACCTTCCGCCAAAAAACGTGCAAAACAGGCTGAGAAGCGTCGCAGCCACAACGCCAGCCTGCGTTCCATGGTTCGTACCTACATCAAGAATGTAGTTAAAGCCATCGACACCAAAGACGCTGAAAAAGCTCAAGCTGCTTACGTTCTGGCTGTGCCTGTTATCGACCGTATGGCCGATAAAGGCATCATCCACAAGAACAAAGCCGCTCGTCATAAGAGCCGCCTGAATGGCCACATCAAGGCTCTGAACGTCGCTGCAGCAGCCTAAGTGGTAACAACTGCCACGTAACTCAGGTTGCGTAACAGTTAAGAAATGCCCCGTACCGAAAGGTCCGGGGCATTTTTGTTTGTGCCCAATAACTTGGGCGCACGGATCAAAATGTGGGAGCGGGCTTGCCCGCGATAGCGGTGGGTCAGTAGTGAATAGGGTGGCTGACACGCCCTCATCGCGGCATAGGTATCTACACAACTTTTGAAGGCAGCCAATTTCTCCTGTGGCGAGCAGGCTTGTCCTGCGTTGGG
>NZ_JAAAFV010000021.1:277747-336143 GCF_019352915.1 Pseudomonas sp. Xaverov 259
TCCCACACTTGAATTGCGGTGTATTTTCAAGCGCAAAAAAAACGCCCCGAACCAGTCGGGGCGTTTTTGCTACCTATTGATCAAACCACAATCAATGGTGATGACCGCCTTCACCGTGGACGTGGCCGTGGGCCACTTCTTCCTGGGAAGCGTCGCGGATGGCAACGATCTTCACTTGGAAGTTCAGGCGCTGGCCAGCCAGAGGGTGGTTACCGTCGACAGTCACGTCGTCGCCGTCCAGATCGCGGATGGTGACGATCTGCATTTGGCCGTCCGGGGCGGATGCGTGGAACTGCATGCCCACTTCCAGCTCATCAACACCTTCGAACATGCTGCGGCTCAGAGTGCTGACCAGTTCGGCGGAGTATTCGCCGTAGGCATCTTCAGGTTCTACGGTGACAGTCAGTTCGTCACCGACGTTCTTGCCTTCCAGAGCCTTCTCCAGGCCCGGGATGATGTTACCTGCGCCTTGCAGGTAGACCAGCGGCGCGCCGCCGGCGGAGCTGTCGATGACCTCACCAGCGTCGTTGGTCAGGGTATAGTCGATGGAGACAGCCTTGTTAGCGGCGATCGTCATGGGGCGAGACCTTTTGCATAAGAATGAAGAACGGACAAGTCTAAACAAGGATTTGTCCGAAAGCGAACAGAACCCGGACAGACGGAACCGATCTACAGCATCATTCATCATCAGCTTCCTACAGGATGATGACCTGCACTGGGTGGCCAAGCTGTCCTGCGGCCACACCCAGCACCTGCGCCACCAGCCACCATGGCAGTCGCGCGCCTGGGTACTCGATGCTGCGCAACGCCTTGAAAAAATAGGCCAACCCTTTACGTGCGGCTGGTGTGCGCAAGCGCCTGAATAACGATAACCTTGGTGCCTGATTCCCGGTAGGCGCTCAGCCATAGAGCGCCACCGAAGCCATGCACCTCCAGAGAATTCGCATGCAGACTTTTTTTATCGCGCCCACCGATTTTGGTGTGGGTCTGACCTCCATCAGCCTTGGGCTGGTGCGTACCCTTGAGCGGGCCGGGCTGAAAGTCGGCTTCTTCAAACCGATTGCCCAGCCACATCCGGGCGACACTGGCCCCGAACGCTCCACCGAACTGGTGGCGCGCACCCACGGCCTGAAGCCACCACAACCCTTGGGCCTGGCCCATGTGGAACGCATGCTCGGCGACGGCCAGCTCGACGAGTTGCTCGAAGAAATCATCACCCTGTACCAGCAGGCCGCCGTGGGCAAGGACGTGCTGATCGTCGAAGGTATGGTGCCGACCCGCAGCGCCAGCTATGCGGCGCGGGTCAACCTGCACCTGGCCAAGAGCCTCGACGCGGAAGTGATCCTGGTGTCGGCGCCGGAGAACGAAGTGCTCACCGAGCTATCGGGCCGCGTGGAATTGCAGGCCCAGCTGTTTGGCGGCCCCAAAGACCCGAAAGTGCTGGGTGTGATCCTCAACAAGGTGCGCACCGACGAAAGCATGGAAGCCTTCTCGGCGCGCCTCAAGGAGCATTCGCCCCTGTTGCGCAGCGGCGATTTCCGCCTGCTCGGTTGCATCCCTTACCAGCCCGAACTCAACGCCCCGCGCACACGCGACGTGGCCGACCTGATGGGCGCGCAGATACTCAACGCCGGCGACTACGAAACCCGGCGCATGACCAAGATCATCATCTGCGCGCGCACCATGCGTAATACCGTGGAGCTGCTCAAGCCGGGCGTGCTGGTGGTAACGCCGGGTGACCGTGACGACATCATCCTGGCCGTCAGCCTCGCCGCGATCAACGGCGTACCCCTGGCAGGCCTGCTGTTGACCAGCGACACCTTGCCCGACCCGCGCATCATGGATCTGTGCCGTGGCGCTTTCCAGGCCGGGCTGCCGGTGTTGTCGGTGAGCACCGGTTCCTACGACACGGCGAACCAGCTCAATAGCCTGAACAAGGAAATTCCGATTGATGACCGCGAACGTGCGGAGATCATCACCGATTTCGTCGCCAGCCACCTCGATGCACGCTGGCTGCACCAACGCTGCGGTACGCCACGGGAAATGCGCCTGTCGCCGGCGGTGTTCCGCTATCAGTTGATCCAGCGCGCCCAGGCCGCCAACAAACGCATCGTGTTGCCCGAAGGCAGCGAGCCATTGACCGTACAGGCCGCCGCCATCTGTCAGGCCCGAGGCATTGCGCGCTGCGTGCTGCTGGCCAAACCTGCCGACGTGGAAGCCGTCGCCCGCGCCCACGGCATCGAATTGCCCGAAGGCCTGGAGATTCTCGACCCGGACCTGATTCGCCAGCGCTACGTCGAGCCGATGGTCGCACTGCGCAAAAGCAAGAGCCTGAACGCGCCGATGGCCGAGCAACAATTGGAAGATACGGTGGTGATCGCCACCATGATGCTCGCGCTGGATGAAGTGGACGGTCTGGTCTCCGGGGTTATTCACTCCACCGCCAACACCATCCGCCCTGCCCTGCAACTGATCAAAACGGCGCCGGGCTGCACCTTGGTTTCGTCGGTATTTTTCATGCTGTTCCCCGAGCAGGTGCTGGTGTACGGCGACTGCGTGATGAACCCGCACCCAAGCGCCGTGGAACTGGCGGAAATCGCCCTGCAAAGCGCCGACTCGGCCGCCGCCTTCGGCATCACCCCACGGGTGGCGATGATCAGCTATTCCAGCGGTGATTCGGCCAGCGGCGAAGAAGTCGAAAAAGTCCGCGAAGCCACCCTGCTCGCCCACGAACAGCAAAACTCACTGCTGATCGACGGGCCATTGCAGTACGATGCCGCCGCCAATGAAACCGTCGCAAGGCAACTGGCACCCAACAGCCAGGTCGCCGGCAAGGCCACGGTATTTGTGTTCCCGGACCTGAACACCGGCAACACCACGCATAAGGCTGTGCAGCGCAGCGCCGATTGCGTGAGCCTGGGGCCAATGTTGCAAGGCCTGCGCAAACCGGTGAACGACCTGCCGCGCGGCGCACAAGTGGACGACATCGTGTACACCATCGCCCTGACGGCGATCCAAGCCGCCAACCGACCTATGGATATCTAAATGCTGGATTTTCTACCTGCCGCCGTGCGTGGGGTCATCGCCTCCTTGTTGTTGGCGCTGAACACGATCCTGCTGTGTTCGTTCTTGTTTATCGTCGCTCTGTTCAAGGCGCTGCCATTTGCCAAACGCTTCAGCGAATGGCTGATGAACCATACGCACGAAGCCTGGGTAACCAATAACAAGGGCTGGATGAACCTGGTGCGGCGCACGCGCTGGCACCTGAAGGGCCTTGAAGGCCTGGACTATCAGCACTCGTATCTGGTGACCAGTAACCACCAGAGCTGGGTCGACATCATGGTGTTGCAGTACGTGCTCAATCGGCGGATTCGCCCGTTGAAATTCTTCCTCAAGCAAGAGCTGATCTGGGTGCCGGTGATTGGCCTGGCATGGTGGGCGCTGGGCTTTCCGTTTATGAAGCGCTACACCAAGGCATATCTGGAAAAGCACCCGGAAAAGAAAGGCAAAGACCTGGAAACCACGCGCAAGACCTGTGCGAAGTTTCGCGACAACCCGGTGGGTATTTTCAACTTTGCCGAAGGCACGCGGTTTACGCCGGGCAAGCATGCACAACAGAAATCACCATTCCATTACCTGCTCAAGCCTAAGGCGGGCGGGATTGCGTTTGTGCTGGATGCCATGGGCGAGCAGCTCAAGTCATTGGTGAACGTGACCATCCACTACCCTGCCGGGCGCCCAGGTTATTGGGATTTGTTGTGCGGGAATGTGAGGGACGTGGTGGTGCAGTTTGAGGAAGTGCAGATTCCGGCCGGGTTTATCGGCAAGAATTATGAGCAGGATGGGGAGTATCGGTTGGCGTTCCAGGGGTGGATTAACCAGCTGTGGGAAGACAAGGATGCGCTGCTGGATAAGCTGCACACGGAATACCCTGCCAGATGATCGTCCCCACGCTCTGCGTGGGAATGCTTCCTGTGACGCTCCGCGTCACGACTTCAACAGCGGACGCAGAGCGTCCAGAGCGGCATTCCCACGCAGAGCGTGGGAACGATCAGCCCGCCACCGAGTGATCGGTGGCGGGCTTTTTTGTGGCGGCGAGGTTTAGATCGCGCCGCGCTGGCGCAACAGCTCCAGCACTTGCTTGACGCTGTCTTCCAGCGACGTGGCCTGGGTGTCGATCACCAAGTCGGCATTCAACGGCACGTCATACGGGAAGGACTCACCTGGGATGTTATCCCCACCCGCGGCGTACAGGCCTTGCGGATCACGCTCGGCGCACACCAGCGGCGATGCCTGCACGTAGACCGTCAGCAAGCGGTCGCTGCCGATCAACGCCTTGGCCTGTTCACGGCCTTCGGCATCCGGGGCAACGAAGGCCGCAAGAGTCAGCAAGCCGGCTTCGTTGAACTGACGCGCCACATGAGCAGCACGGCGCCAGTTCTCGGTACGCCCAACACGGTCCTGCGGCAAGCCCTTGTTCAGGTCGTGACGCAGGTTCTGGCCATCGAGCACGAATACCGCACGGCCCATGTCGAACAGCTTGCGCTCAACCGCATAAGCCAAGGTGCTTTTACCGGCGCCGGACAGGCCGCTGAACAGCACGGTGGCCGGTTGCTGGCCGAAGCGCTGGGCGCGCTCTTCGGTGGCAACATGGGCGAGGCTGCCGTGTTGCGCAGCGCCACCATGGCCCACTGGCGGCGCGATGATCATGCCCGCAGCCACGGTGCCGTTGGTCAAACGGTCGATGACGATAAACGCGCCAGTGGTGCGGTTACTGTCATAGCCATCCAGCGCAATGGCCGCGTCGAGGCTGACCTTGACCCGGCCAATCTCGTTCAATTGCAGCGAACTTGCCGGGCCTTCGGCCAGGGTGTTCACGTCCACGCGGTGCATGATGCTGGTGATCGAACCCGGCACGTAGCTGGTGGCACGCTTGATGTCGTATTTCTTGCCCGGCAGCATCGGCTCTTCGGCCATCCACACCAGCATGGCGTCGAAAGCGTCGGTGACTTGCGGCACGTTGTCGGCATGCACCAGCAGGTCGCCACGGGAGATGTCGATCTCGTCTTCCATGGTCAGGGTCACGGCCTGGCCTGGGCCTGCGTGTTCCAGCTCACCTTCGAAGGTAACGATGGATTTGACGCGGCTGCTCTTGCCCGACGGCAACACCACCACTTCGTCGCCCTTGTGCACGATGCCGCTGGCCAGGGTGCCGGCAAAACCACGGAAGTTCAGGTTCGGACGGTTGACGTACTGCACCGGGAAACGCAGGTCGGTGTAGTTGCGGTCGTTGGCGATCTCGACAGTTTCGAGGATCTCCATCAGCGACTGGCCGGTGTACCAAGGCGAGCGCTCGCTCTTGTTCACCACGTTGTCGCCCTTGAGCGCCGACATCGGCACGAACGCCATGGTGCTCGGCTTGAAGGCGATGCCTTCGGCGAACTTCAGGTAATCAGCCTTGATCGACTCGAACACGCTTTGGTCGAAACCATTGATGTCCATCTTGTTGACGGCAACCACGATGTGCTTGATGCCCAGCAACGAGGCGATATAGCTGTGGCGGCGGGTCTGGGTCTGCACGCCGTAGCGGGCGTCGATCAGGATGATCGCCAGGTCACAGGTGGATGCACCGGTGGCCATGTTGCGGGTGTATTGCTCATGGCCGGGGGTGTCGGCGATGATGAATTTGCGCTTGGCGGTGGAAAAGTAGCGGTAGGCAACATCAATGGTGATGCCCTGTTCACGCTCGGCCTGCAGGCCGTCGACCAGCAAGGCCAGGTCGATATCATCGCCCGTGGTGCCGGATTTTTTCGAATCACGGGTGATGGCTTCCAGGTGATCCTCGTAGATCATCTTGGAGTCGTGCAGCAGGCGCCCGATCAGGGTGCTCTTGCCGTCGTCGACGTTGCCGCAGGTCAGGAAGCGCAACATCTCTTTGCGCTCGTGCTGGCCCAGGTAGGCGAGGATGTCCTCGCTGATCAAATCAGATACGTGCGACATGACAGCCCCTTAGAAATAGCCTTGACGTTTTTTATCTTCCATCGAGCCTGCGCCATCGTGGTCGATGACCCGGCCCTGGCGCTCGGAAGTTCGCGTCAGGAGCATTTCCTGAATGATGTCCGTCAGCGTCTCGGCTTCGGACTCCACCGCGCCCGTCAACGGGTAGCAGCCAAGGGTACGGAAACGTACTTTCTTTTTGACGATTCGGGCTTTGTCTTCGTCGGACAAGTGCTCGAGGATGCGGTCGTCGTCGATCATGATCAACGTGCCGTTCTTCTCGATCACATCGCGCTCGGCGGCGAAGTACAGCGGCACAATCGGGATGCCTTCGAGGTAGATGTACTGCCAGATGTCCAGCTCGGTCCAGTTGGACAGCGGGAACACACGGATCGACTCGCCCTTGTTGACGTTGCCGTTGTAGACGTTCCACAGCTCCGGGCGCTGGTTCTTCGGGTCCCAGCGGTGTTTGCTGTCGCGGAACGAGTACACGCGCTCTTTTGCGCGGGACTTCTCTTCATCGCGACGGGCACCACCGAAGGCTGCGTCGAAACCATGCTTGTCCAAGGCCTGTTTGAGGCCTTCGGTCTTCATGATGTCGGTGTGCTTGGCGCTGCCGTGGGTGAACGGGTTGATGTTCTGCGCCACGCCATCGGGGTTGATGTGGGTGATCAGGTCCAGGCCCAGCTCTTCGACCATTTTGTCGCGGAACGTGTACATCTCCTGGAATTTCCAGCGGGTGTCGACGTGCATCACCGGGAACGGCAATTTGCCCGGGAAGAAGGCCTTGCGCGCCAGATGCAGCATCACGGCGGAATCTTTACCGATCGAGTAGAGCATCACCGGGTTGTCGAACTCGGCGGCGACCTCGCGGATGATGTGGATGCTTTCCGCCTCCAGCTGTTTCAGATGCGTCAGTTTGTCGACCATGGCTACTCACGGAAAAACGATCTTATGGACGGCCAGCGGGCCGTGTTCGAGCGGGGCATGCTAGCACAGCACCTTCTTCTATTCAGGGAGCCGGCTAGATCGAAACGGTATATGAATATGCCCCCGAGTTTGGCCTTATCTGGAAGCTGGCTCCCACATTAGATTGGATTCGGGCAATCGATGAACAGATGCTCCAGCGCGAAACGCCGCGCCAGATAGTCACCCAATGCCTGCACGCCATAACGCTCGGTGGCGTGGTGCCCGGCAGCAATAAAGCTTATGTCGTTTTCCCGCGCACTGTGGAAGGTCTGCTCGGAGGCTTCGCCGCTCAGGTACAGGTCGACGCCAGCGGCAATCGCATCGTCGATGTACCCTTGCCCGCCGCCGGTGCACCAACCCACACGGCGGATCATCTCGCTGCCTTCAATCAACAGCGGTTCGCGGCCCATTACATCCTGCACGCGGCGGGCAAAATCACGCGGCGACAAGGGTTCGGCCAGGGAGCCGACCAGGCCGACGATTTTCGGGTTGTTCGGGTCCAGCGGGCCTTCGACAGTGATGTCCAACTGACGGGCGAGTTGCACGTTGTTACCCACCTCCGGGTGCAGGTCCAGCGGCAGGTGGTAGGCCAGCAGGCTGATTTCGTGCTTGAGCAGGGTTTTCAAGCGGCGCTGCTTCATGCCGGTGATACACGGGTTTTCGCCTTTCCAGAAATAACCGTGGTGCACCAGCACCAGGTCGGCCTGGGCTTCAACCGCAGCGTCCAGCAACGCCTGGCTGGCCGTGACGCCGCTGACGATGCGCATCACCTGCGGGCACCCCTCGACCTGCAGGCCATTGGGGCAATAATCGGCAATTTTTGCGCTGCCAAGGTAGCGGTCCGCTTCCTCGACCAGAGTGCTAAGGGGGACAGCCATAAAAGACTCCTAAATATCCCGTTCCGAGGCGCTCGCAGCCTCGTATAATGCGCGACATTATGGGCGCTCTCCCGCCCCCTGCAACCTGTCAGGACTTACTTGATGCTCAAGGCACTGCGTTTTTTTGGATGGCCATTGTTGGCTGGCGTGCTGATCGCGATGCTGATTATTCAGCGTTATCCCCAATGGGTGGGCTTACCCAGCCTGGATGTGAACCTGCAACAGGCCCCGCAAACCAGCTCCGTGGTGCAAGGCCCGGTCACCTACGCAGACGCCGTGGTCATCGCCGCGCCCGCCGTGGTCAACCTGTACACCACCAAAGTCATCAACAAACCGGCGCACCCGCTGTTTGAAGACCCGCAGTTTCGCCGCTATTTCGGCGACAACGGCCCCAAGCAGCGGCGCATGGAGTCGAGCCTGGGTTCGGGCGTGATCATGAGCCCGGAAGGCTACATCCTCACCAACAACCACGTGACCAGCGGCGCCGACCAGATTGTGGTGGCCCTGCGCGACGGCCGTGAAACCCTGGCCCGTGTGGTCGGCAGCGACCCGGAAACCGACCTCGCCGTACTCAAGATCGATTTGAAAAACCTGCCCTCCATCACCATCGGCCGCTCCGAAGGGCTGCGCGTGGGTGACGTGGCACTGGCTATCGGCAACCCGTTCGGTGTCGGCCAGACCGTGACCATGGGCATTATCAGCGCCACGGGGCGCAACCAGTTGGGGCTTAACAGCTACGAAGACTTTATCCAGACCGACGCGGCCATCAACCCGGGCAACTCCGGCGGCGCGCTGGTGGATGCCAATGGCAACCTGACCGGCATCAACACCGCGATCTTCTCCAAGTCCGGCGGCTCCCAGGGCATCGGCTTTGCGATTCCGGTGAAGCTGGCGATGGAGGTGATGAAGGCGATCATTGAACACGGCCAGGTGATTCGCGGCTGGATGGGCATTGAAGTACAGCCCCTGACCAAGGAACTGGCCGAGTCGTTCGGCCTGACCGGTCGCCCAGGCATCGTGGTCGCCGGGATTTTCCGCGATGGCCCGGCGCAAAAAGCCGGCCTGCAATTGGGCGATGTGATTTTGAGCATCGACGGCGAACCGGCCGGTGATGGCCGCAAGTCGATGAACCAGGTGGCGCGGATCAAGCCGACCGACAAGGTGGTCATCCAAGTGATGCGCAACGGCAAAGAGATCAAGCTGGTGGCGGAAATCGGCCTGCGGCCACCGCCGGCTCCGGTCAAAGAAGAGGAATAACGGCTGTGGGAGCCCGTGCGCGGGCTCCTGTAACCTAATATTTCTAAAGGAATTCATTCTCATTGGTCATGTTATATTGTTTCAATATCGCTATTGGAACGCTCTATCATGCCGTCTCGAAGATTTGCCCCCCTGGCTGGCCTGGCCATGGGCTTGTTGCTCGACCCCGCCTACGCCGAAGACAACAGCGTTGAACTGGACACCATCAGCGTCACCAGCGACGCCTATGAATCCGCCACTGGCCCGGTCACAGGCTACCGCGCCACCCGTTCCGCCAGCGCGACCAAGACTGACACGGCCCTGCGTGATATCCCACAATCTATCAGCGTAATTCCCGCCACGGTACTCAAGGACCTGGGCAGCACCAACGTGGAACGCGCCCTTGAATTTGCCGGCGGCGTGTCCAAGCAGAACAACTTCGGCGGCCTCACGCTGTATGAGTACAGCGTACGCGGCTTTACCACGTCGGAGTTTTACCAGGACGGTTTCAGCGCCAACCGTGGCTACCCGAGTACACCGGACGCGGCCAATATCGAGCGCATCGAAGTGCTCAAAGGCCCCGCCGCCAGCCTGTATGGCCGTGGCGATCCGGGCGGCACGGTGAACATTGTCACCAAGAAGCCGCAGCCCGAAGCCTTCACCACTGTGCAAACCAGCGCCGGCAGTTGGGATCGCTACCGCACTGCGCTGGATGTGAACACACCGCTGGATGACGAAGGCCGCGTGTTGTCGCGGGTCAACCTGGCAGTGGAAGACAACCACAGCTTCCGCGATCACGTCGACGCCCAGCGCGTGTTCGTCGCACCGTCTTTCAGCTGGCAGCTGAACCCAGACACCCGCCTGCTGGTGGAAAGCGAATTTGTGCGCCACAGCTCCACCTTCGACCGTGGCATCGTCGCGCCGCAGGGCATGTCGCGCTCCACCTTCCTCGGCGAACCCAACGACGGCAACATCCGCAACCACAACAACCGCATCCAGGCCGCGTTGGAGCATCACCTCAACGACGCCTGGCAATTGCGCCTGGCCAGCCATTACAAACAGGGCAGCCTGTGGGGCGATGCCTCGGAGAGCCGCGCACTGAATGCAGACGGCCACACCGTCAACCGCCGTTACCGCGAACGCTCCACGGGTTGGCACGACAGCATCACCCAGCTTGAATTACGCGGCATGTTTGATATCGGCAGTTGGCAGCATGAATTGCTGATCGGCACCGAATACGAGGACTACCGCAAGAAGGAACGCGTCACCGCGATCGGCGGCAGCCTCTACCCCATCGACATCTACAAACCCGTCTACGGCCAGCCCAAACCCAACGGCCCACGTTCCGGTACTGACTTCTACGAGCAGGTCAAAAGCCAGGCGTTGAACCTGCAAGACCAGATCATCTTCACCGACCGCCTGCGCGGCATGGTCGGCGCACGCTTTGAGCATTTCGAGCAAAGCACCGATGACTTCACCCGCAACCACGCCAAGAGCCGCCAGACCCACGACGCCCTCACCCAGCGCGCCGGTTTGCTCTACCAACTCACGCCGCAAATCGGCGTGTTTGCCAACGCCTCCACCTCGTTCAAACCCAACAATGGCCTGGACGCCGGCGGCAAATCCTTCAAGCCGGAAGAAGGCGTGGGCTATGAAGTGGGCATCAAGAGTGAGTTGTTTGACGACCGCTTGAGCACCACCCTGGCCGCCTTCCACATCGAAAAAGAAAACGTGCTGGCACTGGACCCGTCCACCGACACCAACCGCGCCATGGGCAAGGCGCGCAGCCAGGGTTTTGACCTGCAACTGACCGGGCAAGTGACGGACGCGGTACGCGTGATCGGCGCCTTTGCCTACATCGATGCGCAAGTGACCAAAGGCGACAAAACCATTCCCACCGGCAGCCGGATTCTCGGCGTGGCCAAGCGCAGCGGCAGCCTGCTGGGCGTGTATGAGTTTCAGGACGGCGCACTGCGCGGCTCAGACCTGGGCGCGGCATTTACCTACGTCGGCGATCGCTCCGGCGAGGCCGGCGGTAGCTTCGAGTTGCCGGCGTATCGCACCGTCGACCTGCTGGCCCATTACAAGGCCAGTGACAACGTCACCGTGGGCCTGAACCTCAATAATTTATTCGACGAAAAGTACTACGAGCGCTCCTACAGCAATTACTGGGTCATGCCCGGTGAGCCGCGCAACTTCACCGTCAGCCTGACCCTCAACCTGTAACAGGACGCCACCATGCATGCTTTCAAATCCCTGGCCGTCATCGGCCTGCTGTTTGCCACCCAAGTCTCGGCCCATGGCCTGTGGACCGAACAGCGGCGCGGCAATATCGAAGTGATCTACGGCCACGGCGCCGAGGACAATGCGTTCAAGGCGCAGAAAATCAGCGGTGCCTGGGCGTATGACGCCGGCGGCAAGATGATCCCGGTGACCGTGGAGCGCCTGCCCGACCATGCACGCCTCAAGCCGCTCAAATCACCGGCCGTGCTGGCGGTGGCCCTAAATAACGGCATGTGGTCGCAGACGGCGGACAAAAAGTGGATCAACCAGGGCCGCAGTAAGGTGCCGGGGGCGATTGAGTCGACCCAGACCTTCAAGTACAGCCTGGCTATTTACCAGCCGGGGGCGAAGCTGCCCAAACTGGATCAGCTCAAGCTGGTGATTCTGCCGGAAGTCGACCCGCTGACCGTAGGGCCGGGCAAGTCACTGCCGGTGCGGGTGCTGCTGGACGGCAAACCTGCGGCGGGGATCAAGCTGGTGGGCGATTATCGCAATGCGCCGAACACCTTGAGCACCGAGACCGACAAGGACGGCCGCGCCCAGGTACTGGTGCGTAATGAAGGGTTGAATGTGATTGCCGCGCAGGTTGAAGTGCCGCTGAAGGACAATGCTGATGTGGCCACGCGCGGGCTGTTTACGTCGTTGACCTTCCTTGGTGAACCGCACCACGAATAAACACCGAAAACTCAAAGTGGGCACCATCAATGTGGGAGCGGGCTTGCTCGCGAAGGCGGAGTGCCAGTCACCGGATGTATTGACTGATCCACCGCATTCGCGAGCAAGCCCGCTCCCACATTTAGTTTGTGTTTGGCTTGATTAGAGTGACAACGGCGCCCGCTCGCACAGCGTATTGAGCGCCACCGCCCACTGCGGGTCATCGTTCAAGCACGGCACCAACACCAACTCCTCGCCCCCTGCCTCGCGGAACTGTTCCAGCCCGCGATCGCCAATCTCCTCGAGGGTCTCGATGCAATCGGCGACAAACGCCGGGCACATCACCAGCAGCTTCTTCACGCCTTGCTGGGCCAATGCCTCCAGGCGGGCCTCGGTGTAGGGTTCGATCCACTTGGCGCGGCCCAGGCGCGACTGGAACGCCACCGACCACTTGCCCTCCGGCAAGCCCATGCGCGCGGCAAAGTCGCGCGCCACGCTGAAACACTGGGCGCGGTAGCAGGTGGCAAGCACTTCGGGCGAAGCGTTCTTGCAGCAGTCAGCATCCTTGAAGCAATGCTGGCCTGTGGGGTCGAGTTTTTTCAGATGGCGCTCAGGCAACCCATGGAAGCTCAGCAACAAGTGATCGAATTCCTGCGCCACGTACGGCCGGGCGCTGGCGACCAAGGCGTCGAGGTATTCCGGCTGATCGTAGAAAGGCTGCAAGATAGAAAACTGCACGTTGAGCTGCTTGTCGCGGACCACACGCCTGGCTTCTTCGATCACCGTGGTCACGGTGCTGTCAGCGAACTGCGGATACAGCGGCGCCAGGGTGACTTTTTGAATGCCTTGAGCTGCGAGACGCGTAAGGGTGGTTTCAAGCGACGGCTCGCCGTAGCGCATCGCCAACTCCACCGGGCCGTGGGTCCACTGCTGGGTCATTTGCGCTTGCAAGCGCCGGCTCAGAACCACAAGCGGCGAACCCTCCTCCCACCAGATCGAAGCGTAGGCATGCGCCGACTGCTCAGGGCGCTTGATCAGGATCAGCGACACCAGCAAGCGCCGCACGGGCCACGGCAGGTCGATCACGTAAGGGTCCATCAGAAACTGATTAAGGTAGCTGCGCACATCGGCCACCGAAGTGGAGGCCGGTGAACCCAGGTTGACCAGTAACAACGCGTGATCCGTCATGCAACATCCTATGGCTAGAGGCGGCTGGACAAGTCTTCCAGAGCCGCGTGCAACTCAGTGAACTGAAAAATGAAACCGGCGGCCAGCAACCGTTCCGGCACGGCTTTCTGCCCGCCCAGCAACAACCCGGACAACTCGCCCAGGCCGATCTTCAAGGCAAATGCAGGCATCGGCATGAACGCTGGGCGGTGCAGCACCTGGCCCAGGGTCTTGGCGAACTCGCTATTACGTACCGGGTGTGGCGCGCAGGCATTATAAGGACCGCTGGCGTCAGCGTTGTGCAGAAGAAAATCAATCAGGGCGATTTGATCTTTGATATGGACCCACGGCATCCACTGCCGACCATTGCCGATAGGCCCGCCCAGCCCCAGTTTGAACGGCAGCAGCAGCCGCGACAAAAAGCCGCCCTTGGCCGCCAACACCAGGCCCGTGCGCACCAGCACCACGCGGGTGCCGAAGGCTTCAGCGCGCAACGCGGTTTCTTCCCAGGCGATGCACAATTGGCTGGGGAAATCATCCTGCACCGGGCCACTGGCTTCGGTCAGTTCGCGCTCGCCGCCGTCGCCGTACCAACCCACTGCAGAGCCCGAAATCAGCACCGCCGGCTTTTGCGCCAGGCCTTGCATCCAAGCCAGCAAGGTTTCGGTGTGGCTGATACGGCTGCTCCACAGCAATGCCTTGCGCTTTTTGGTCCACGGGCGATCGGCAATCGGCGCGCCAGCCAGGTTGACCACCGCATCCACAGTGCCGATCACGTCTTGCAATCGGCCAACACCGAGTACCTCGGCACCGCACCATTTGGCCACAGTATCCGGCTCACGGCTCCACACCGTCAGGCGATGCCCTTGGGCAAGCCAGTGCAGGCAGAGTTGACGACCGATCAAACCCGTACCGCCGGTCAGCAAAATATGCATGGGTTTCTCCTCATGTAACGTTTGCCGCCCATCGCTAGTCTATTTTATAAGCAGGGATCTTTTGAAAGTGGGCGTTGGTTTCAGAGGCCGGTTCAAGCCTCCTTCTTAACCCTCACCCTTAACCATAGGTCACGCCGTTAGAACAGGTACGCCAAAACTTATACCAAAAAACAATATTGTACAGCTATGGGTGTCGGCGTAGTCTGTACTCAAAGGTAAAACGAGGCCCCCCATGACTGTTCCCATCGCGATCATCGGCACCGGCATCGCCGGTCTCTCCGCCGCCCGAGCGTTACGAGACGCGGGGCACGTTGTACAACTTTTCGATAAAAGCCATGGCAGTGGTGGCCGCATGTCCAGCAAGCGCAGCGATGCCGGCGCCCTGGACATGGGCGCGCAATACTTCACAGCCCGCGACCGGCGCTTCGTCAACGAAGTACAGCGCTGGCAGAGCAACGGCTGGGCCGAACAGTGGAAACCGCAGCTGTACAACTTCAAGTCCGGCCAGCTCACGCCCTCCCCCGACGAGCAGATCCGCTGGGTTGGCACGCCGCGCATGAGCGCTATTACCCGCGCACTGCTTGACGACCTGCCGGTGGAGTTCGGTTGCCGCATCACCGACGTGTTCCAAGGCACGCAGCACTGGAACCTGCTGGATGCCGACGGCGGCAATCATGGCCCCTTCAGCCACGTGGTGATTGCCACGCCGGCGCCCCAGGCCACCGCCCTGCTGGCAGCCGCGCCCAAGCTGGCAAGTGCCGCCGCCGGGGTGAAGATGGACCCGACCTGGGCCGTCGCACTCGCCTTCGACACGCCGCTGGATACGCCGATGCAAGGCTGCTTTGTGCAAGACAGCCCGCTCGACTGGCTGGCACGCAACCGCAGCAAACCTGGACGTGACGCCACGCTCGACACCTGGGTGTTGCACGCCACCAGCGCTTGGAGCAAGGCCAACCTCGACCTGCCCAGAGAAGCGGTGATCGAACACCTGCATGGTGCCTTCGCCGAACTGCTGCACAGCGCCATGCCCGCGCCGTCCTTCAGCCTGGCCCACCGTTGGCTCTACGCCAGGCCGTCGGAGCGGCATGAATTCGGCGTGCTGGCCGACGCGGACCTGGGCTTGTACGTGTGTGGTGACTGGTGCCTGTCCGGGCGGGTCGAAGGCGCATGGCTCAGCGGCCAGGAAGCCGCACGCCGTCTGATCGAGCACCTGCAATGAACCGTATCAACCCGACAAAGTTGCTGCTGTCGAAGTGGACAGCAGCACGCCCGCGCAACAAGGAAAAACACTTCCTCGTCACCGAGCTGTTTCGTGACGACGAAGGCACCGTGCTCGAAATCGAGCTGCAAGCCGTCATGACCCGCCGCGCCGAACGCTTTGCCTGGCAAACCTTGCAAAACGCCGAAGACTGGTGCATCGGCTGGAAATAGCTTCCGCCGCAAATACTTGTACAAAACATTTGACTTGTACAGCATCGAATCTATGATGAGATTTAGTTGTACAAACTTTAAACGTTGTACAGGAATCTTGCAGAGGTTCGGCCATGTCCAGCATCGCAAAACCGAAGATCGCTATCAGCGCCTGCCTGTTGGGCGAGAACGTGCGTTTCAACGGCGGCCACAAACAATCCCTGCTGTGCAGCCAAACCCTCGCCGATTATTTCGACTTCGTGCCGTTGTGCCCCGAAGTGGCGATCGGCCTGGGCATTCCGCGCGAACCGATTCGCCTGGTGGGCGACCCTGCCCACCCGCAGGCCGTCGGCACCGTGCATCGCGAACTCAATGTGACGCAGCCTTTGGATGATTACGGCCAGCAGATGGCGGCCGAGCACACTGACCTGTGCGGCTACATCTTCATGCAAAAGTCACCGTCGTGTGGGCTGGAGCGGGTCAAGGTCTACCGCGACAACGGCACCCCCGTCGATGGCGGCGGGCGCGGCATTTATGCCCAGGCGTTTTGCGCACGCCACCCCAACCTGCCGGCGGAAGAAGACGGCCGCCTGAATGACCCGGTACTGCGTGAGAACTTCCTCACCCGTGTGTTCGTGTACGCCAGCTGGCAACAACTACTGGCCGAGGGTCTCACTCGCCACCGTCTACTGGCGTTCCATGCGCGTTACAAATACCTGCTGATGGCCCACAGCCCCGTGCATTACAAAAGCCTCGGCCACCTGCTGGGCAGCATGGGCAAGGGCATCAACCTGGATGAACTGGCTGCCGGCTATTTCAGCGAGTTGATGAGCGGCCTGAAAAAGTGCGCCACCCGCGGCACCCACACCAATGTGCTGCAACACATCAGCGGCTATCTCAAGCAGGCCATCAGCGCCGATGACAAGCAGGAAATGCAAACCGTCATCGGCCAATACCGCACCGGCATCGTGCCACTGGTGGTGCCGCTGACCTTGCTCAAACATCACTTTCGCCAACACCCGGACCGCTATATCGCGCAGCAGGCTTACCTGCAGCCGCACCCGGAAAACCTCAGCCTGCGTAATGCGATCTAGACCATGACACCTGCCCTGCAAGACGAACCTGTCGAAGACATCGCCCAAGCCATCGAAGACGGCTGGCTGCCGATTCGCGAAGTAGCGCGCCAGACCGGCGTCAACGCTGTGACCCTGCGCGCCTGGGAGCGCCGTTATGGCCTGATCGTGCCCCAGCGCACGCCCAAGGGCCATCGGCTGTTCAGCGCCGAACACGTGCAACGCATCCACACCATTCTGACCTGGCTCAACCGTGGCGTACCGGTCAGCCAGGTCAAAGGCCTGATCGATTCCGCCCAGGCCAGCCCCGACAGCGTCGAAAATGAATGGCATGTGCTGCGGCATAAACTGATCACCGCGATCAGCGAACTGACCGAACGCCGGGTCGACGACCTGTTCAACCAGGCCATGGCGCTGTACCCGCCGCGCACCTTGTGTGAGCAATTGATGCTGCCGCTGCTCACCGCGCTGGAGCAACGCTGGCAGGGCCAATTCGGCGCACAAATGGAACGGGTGTTCTTTCTGTCCTGGCTGCGCAGCAAGTTCGGCGCGCGCATTTACCACAACAACCGCCAGCTGCAAGGCGCGCCGCTGTTGCTGGTCAACCAATCCGACGTGCCGCTGGAGCCGCACCTGTGGCTCAGCGCCTGGCTGGCCAGCAGTGCCGATTGCCCCGTGGAAGTCTTTGATTGGCCATTGCCGGCCGGCGAACTGGCCCTGGCGGTGGAACATCTGCAGCCGCGTGCGGTGCTGCTGTATTCAAGCAAAGCCATCCACCTGTCGGCACTCAGCAAACTTTCAGGCGGCATCAGTTGCCCAATTTTGATTGCCGGACCAACGGTATGCATCCACCAAGACGAGTTAGCCGTATTAACCCGTGACACTCCTGATTTGTTCGTGGCCGAAGACCCGTTGTCGGCCCACCAGTTACTGATCCAGCGTGGAATTGTCTAAATGCATTTGATCTGGCTGCGCACCGACTTGCGCCTGCACGACAACACCGCCCTCGCCGCCGCCTGCCAGCGCGGCCCGGTTGTCGCCGTGTACCTGATCACGCCGCAGCAATGGCTGGCCCATGATGATGCGCCGTGCAAAGTCGATTTCTGGCTGCGCAACCTCAAGCACTTGAGCCCGGCCCTTAGCGAACTGAACATTCCCTTGCTGATTCGCACCGCCCCCACCTGGGACGAGGCACCCGCCGTGCTGGGCAAACTGTGCGGGGAACTGTCGGTGGACTCGGTGCACGTCAACGAGGAATACGGCATTCATGAAAGCCGTCGCGATGTAGCCGTGGCCAACGCCCTGGAGGCTGACGGGGTGACGTTTCACAGCTACCTTGACCAATTGCTTTTCCAACCCGGCAGCGTGCTGACCAAAACCGGCACTTACTTCCAGGTGTTCAGTCAGTTCCGCAAGGTCTGCTACAGCCGCCTGCACAGCGCCTTGCCGCGCCTGGTGGCCACGCCGCAACAACAGGCACCGCTGAAGGTGAACAGCGACACCATCCCGGATCAGGTCGAAGGTTTCGCAACACCCAGCGACACCCTGCGCGCCCTCTGGCCCGCCGGTGAAGAAGAAGCCCGCCGCCGCCTTGACGCCTTCGCCGACCAACAGATCAGCTACTACAAAGACGAACGCGACTTCCCGGCCAAACCCGGCACCAGCCAGCTCTCGGCCTACCTCGCCGCCGGTGTGGTTTCACCGCGCCAGTGCCTGCACGCCGCCCTGCAAACCAACCAGGGTGAGTTTGAAAGCGGCGATATCGGCGCCATCACCTGGATCAACGAGTTGCTGTGGCGCGAGTTCTACAAGCATATTCTGGTCGGTTACCCACGGGTATCGCGCCACCGCGCGTTCCGCCCCGAAACCGAGGCCCTGGCCTGGCGCGATGCGCCCAAGGACTTGGCCGCCTGGCAGCAAGCGCGCACCGGCCTGCCGATCATTGATGCGGCCATGCGCCAACTGCTGGAAACCGGTTGGATGCACAACCGCCTGCGCATGGTGGTGGCGATGTTTTTGACCAAGAACCTGCTGATCGACTGGCGTGAAGGTGAGCGCTTCTTTATGCGCCACTTGATCGACGGCGACCTGGCTGCCAATAACGGCGGCTGGCAGTGGAGTTCGTCCACCGGCACCGACTCGGCACCGTATTTCCGGATTTTCAGCCCGTTGAGCCAGTCGGAAAAGTTCGACAGCGAAGGGGTGTTCATCAAGCACTGGCTGCCAGAATTAGCGGCGCTGAACAAGAAAGAAGTGCACAACCCCGAAGCCGCCGGTGGCCTGTTCGGCGCGGCCGATTACCCACGCTCGATTGTCGACCTGAAAAAATCCCGCGAGCGCGCCCTGGCCGCTTTTCGCAACCTGCCTTCACGCCAGGAGGTCGCCGAACATGAGTGACTTCCTGCACCGGTTCGCCCAGGCCTTTACCACGCTGGACAAGCACAACCTGCACCTGCTCGACAGCTTGTACAGCCAGGACATCGCCTTCACCGATCCGCTGCATGAAGTGCAGGGGCTGCCCGCTTTGCGCGCCTACTTCGCCGAGATGTACAGCAACATCAGCCAGTTGCGTTTTGACTTCCACGGCTTCGACCAGGTCGCCGAAGGTGAAGGCTACCTGCGCTGGAAAATGAGTTTTTGCCACCCGCGCCTGGCCAGTGGCAAGGTGATTCGGGTGGAAGGTTGTTCGCACCTGATGTGGCGCGACAAGGTCTACCGCCACCGCGATTATTTCGATGCGGGCGCGTTGCTCTATGAACACTTACCGGTAGTCGGCCCTGTGGTCAGTTGGCTAAAAAGGAGAATCGGATGAGCCTTGTACCGCCACGCCGTTATTGGTTGACCGGTGCCAGCAGTGGCATCGGTGCCGCTCTGGCCGTCGAACTGCTCGAGAGTGGCGCGCATGTGGCGCTCAGCTCGCGCAGCAAAGGCCCGCTTGAAGCGTTCGCCCTGCGTTACCCAGGCCAAGTGCTGGTGGTAGCCGGCGACCTGACCAACAGCCAGACCGTACGCGAGATAGGCGAACACATCGGCGAGGTCTGGGGCTCATTGGATACGGTGATCCTCAACGCCGGCACCTGTGAGTATGTTGACGCCCGGCAATTCGATTCCTCCATCGTCGAGCACGTGGTGCGCACCAACCTGCTTGCCAGCAGCTATTGCATCGAAGCGGCATTGCCGCTGTTGCGCAAAGGCCTTACTCCGCACTTGGTCGGTGTCGCCAGCGCCGTGACCTACCTGCCAATGCCACGTGCCGAAGCCTATGGCGCGTCCAAGGCCGGGCTGCGTTACCTGTTTGAATCGCTGCGCATCAGCCTGTCGCCGGAGAACATCGACGTCACGGTGATCAGCCCGGGTTTTGTCGACACGCCACTGACCGAACGCAATGATTTCCCGATGCCGCTGAGTTGGTCCGCCGAGAAGGCTGCACGGCATATTTTCGCCAAGTTGGAAAAGCGCCCGCTGGAAATCGCCTTCCCGGCGATGTTTATCGCCACCTTGTGGCCACTGTCGAAGCTGCCAAACCGCGCGCAACTGATTATCGGCAAACGCATGCTGCGCAGCCCGCCACCGAGGAAGGACGACCTGTGAAGATCGCCATCATCGGCAGCGGTATCGCCGGGCTGACCAGCGCTTACCTGCTCAGCCGTCGCCACGACATCACGCTGTTTGAGGCGGGCGAGCGCATTGGCGGGCATACCCACACCGTCAATGTCACAGTCGAAGGTCAACGCTATGCCGTGGACACCGGTTTCATCGTGTTCAACGACTGGACCTACCCCAATTTCATCCGCCTGCTCGGGCAGATCGGCGTGACCTTCAAGCCGACCGAAATGAGCTTCTCGGTGTGCGACCAGCACGCAGGCTTCGAGTACAACGGCAATAACCTCAACAGCCTGTTTGCCCAACGCAGCAACATTCTGTCGCCGGGGTTCTGGGGCATGTTGCGCGACATTCTGCGCTTCAACCGCCAGGCTCCGCTGGACCTGCAAGAGCAACGCATCAGCGCCGACATGACTCTGGGCGACTACCTCGACGCCGGGGGTTATGGCCCACGCTTTATCCGCCATTACATCGTGCCGATGGGCGCAGCGATTTGGTCGATGTCCCTGGCGGACATGCTCGGTTTCCCGTTGCAGTTCTTTGTGCGGTTTTTCAAGAACCACGGCTTGTTGTCGGTGAACAACCGGCCGCAGTGGTGCGTGATTGAAGGCGGCTCCAGCAGCTACATAGAGCCACTGACCCGCAGTTTTCGTGAGCAGATCCGTCTCAATTGTCCTGTGGATAAAGTCGAACGCACAGGCGATGGCGTGGTTATCCACAGCCCCGCCGGCAGCGAGACCTTTGATCGCGTGGTGTTCGCCTGTCACAGCGACCAGGCCTTGGCGTTGCTGGCCGACCCGAGCCAGGCCGAGCTGGAGATTCTTGGTGCTTTACCCTACGCCGACAATGACGTGGTGCTGCACACCGACACGCGCCTGCTGCCCGAGCGCAAATTGGCCTGGGCCAGCTGGAATTATCGACTGAGCGGCACCGCGCAAACCCAGGCGGCCGTCACTTACGACATGAACATCCTGCAAGGCATTCACAGCGACACCACTTTTTGCGTCAGCCTCAACCAGACGCCGATGATCAACCCGCTGAAGATCCTCGCGCGCTACACCTACGCGCATCCGCAATACAGCCTGGCAGCAGTGGCCGCGCAAAACCGCTGGGAAGAATTGCACGGCGCGCGTAACACATTTTATTGCGGCGCCTATTGGGCCAACGGTTTTCATGAAGACGGCGTGACCAGCGCATTGCGCGTGGCCCAGGCCTTTGGCGAAACCCTATGAACAGCGCCCTGTACAGCGGCTGGATCGCCCATCGCCGGTTTGCGCCCAAGGCCCACGCCTTTCGCTACCGCATCGGCCTGCTGTACCTGGATTTGAGCGAACAAGACGAAGTGCTCGGGCTATCGCCCCTGGCCGGCAACGGCCGCCTGGCGCCCTTCGGTTTTCGCCAGCAGGACTACCTGCGTGAATTTACGCGTCACGGCATCAGCTTGAGCGATGCCGTGCGCCAGGAAGTCGGCAAGGCGCTGGGGCGCAAGCCCCAGGGCGTTATCTGCCTACTGACCCAGGCCCGCAGTTGGGGCCTGGCTTTTAATCCGGTGAGTTTCTTCTACTGCTTCGAGGCCGATGGGCAACTAGCCGCGATCCTGTGTGAAGTGACCAACACCCCGTGGCGCGAGCGCTACCACTATGTGCTGCCGGCCCAGGCGCTCGGCGCCGAGGAACACCAGCACTTCGCCGTGGCCAAGGCGTTCCATGTGTCGCCGTTTTTACCCCGCGACCTGGAATACCGCATGAGCTTCAGCCCGCCGGCCGACAGGCTGGGTGTGCACATGGCCGATTGGCAGGGCACGCAAAAAGTCTTCGACGCCACCTTGAGCCTGCAAAAAGAAGCGCTGACCCGCGCCAGCCTGCATCGCTACTTGTGGCGCTTCCCGTGGATGACCGCCAAGACCTGCCTGGCGATTTACTGGCAAGCCATGCGCCTGTTGCTCAAACGCACACCGATTTTTTCCCATCAGGCCGCCGATGGCGCCTCTCGCACCGCAGTCGGGTATACCAAGGATCGCCGCCATGAAATCCCCTAGCTTATCGGTCAAGACCAACCGCCTGAACGTCAACGGCGTGACCAGTGCGCTGTTGCGCAAAGGTGTGCTGCGCCAGCTCAGCCAACTGCGCCACGGCCAATTGGTGGTGATCGAGGACGGCGAGCGCCAGGTGTTCGGCGCACGCGAAGCGCATCTGTTGGGCGAAATCCAGATTCACGATTCGGCGGTCTGGGGCTTGGTGGCGGCCAATGGCTCGATCGGCGCCGGCGAGGCGTTTATCCACGGTTACTGGAGCAGCCCGGACCTCACCGCGGTGGTGCGCGTGATGGTCAGCAACCTTGATGTGCTCGACGCCATGGAAGGCGGCCTGGCGCGCTTGGCGCGGCCGTTCACCCAAGGCCTGCACTGGCTTAACCGCAACACTCGCAAGGGCTCGCAGAAAAACATCGCCGCCCACTATGACCTGGGCAACGACCTGTTCGAGGAATTCCTCGACCCGACCATGATGTATTCGGCGGCGCAGTTCCTGACGCCCGACGACAGCCTGGAACAGGCACAGTTGAACAAGCTGGAACGCATCTGTCAGAAGCTCGCACTCAAACCCACCGACCATTTGCTCGAAATCGGCACCGGCTGGGGCAGCATGGCGCTGTATGCGGCGCAGCACTATGGCTGCAAGGTCACCACCACGACCTTGTCCAAAGAGCAGTTTGCCTACACCGAAAAACGCATCGAGAGCTTGGGCCTCAGGGACCAAGTGACGCTGTTGTTGCAGGACTACCGCGACCTGACCGGCCAGTACGACAAGCTGGTGTCCATCGAGATGATCGAAGCGGTCGGCCATCGCTTCCTGCCGACCTACTTCAAGCAATGCGCGCACCTGCTCAAAAGCGACGGCCTGATGCTGCTGCAAGCCATCACCATTCGCGAGCAGCGTTTTGAGCAGGCCAAAAACAGTGTCGACTTTATCCAGCGCTATATTTTCCCCGGCGGCGCGCTGCCCTCTGTGCAGAACATGCTGCAGATCGTCAGCCGCGACACCGACATGAACCTGCTGCACATGGAAGACTTCGGCTTGCACTACGCACGCACCTTGCGCCTGTGGCATGAGAACTTCCGACGCGCCCATGGCCGTCTTGCCGAGTTGGGCTACGATGAGTACTTCCTGCGCCTGTGGGAATTCTACTTGTGCTACTGCGAAGGCGGGTTTATGGAGCGAACGATCGGTACCGCGCAGTTGCTGCTGGCCAAGCCTGCGGCGATCAACCCGCCGTTGCTCGGGCGCTTCAGTGCTTAAACCGCTGGCCAATGCCGCGCTGTTCCAGTGCGGCTGGTTTGCCTGTGTGCTGGGCGGTGACAGCCGCGGGTTATGGCTCGGGGCCGCCGTACTGGTTATCCATTTGCTGTGGACAAGTTCATGGTCGTCGGAAAGCCAAGTGATCCTCGCCGTCACGCTGCTGGGCACCGTGATTGACACCTCACTGCGCACCTTTGGCGTGTTTCACTTTGGTTCTCCAGGCCCGCTGATTCCCTTCTGGCTGATCATGCTCTGGGCACTGCTCGCCACCACGCTGCGCCATTGCCTGGCCTGGAGTGCACAACCCTGGTGGCGCGCCAGCCTGCTGGGCGCGGTGGGCGGGCCGTTGTCTTACTACGCCGGTAGCCAATTGGCCGGTGTGCGTTTCGGCTACGACACGACGCTGACGTTGATCGGCCTGGCTCTGCTCTGGGCCATCCTGTTCCCGGTCATGCACTGGGTGGCGCGGCAGCTTGGGCACTGACGTCCGTCAGAGCATTCATGCGCGCGCAAGTCGCTTGCCTTACACTGCGCGCCTATGACCAACATCCCCCACACTCAAATCACCGAACCCGCCGTCACCTGCTCGACGTGCGCGGCCTGCTGCTGCCAGCTGGAAGTCATGCTGATTACCGACACGGGTGTGCCGGAACGCTTTATCGATACCGACGACTGGGGCGGTGAAGTGATGCTGCGTCTGGACGACGGCTGGTGCGCGGCACTGGATCGGGACACGATGATGTGCACAATCTACGAGCGGCGGCCGCTTATCTGTCGGGAGTTCGAGATGGGCGCACCGGAGTGCCTTGAAGAGCGCCAAGGCATTGCGACGGCATATCGCTGATCCCAAGACTGATGAAGATCAAAATGTGGGAGCTGGCTTGCCTGCGATGGCGATTTTCCTGTAACAAATATGCCAACTGACACGACGCTATCGCAGGCAAGCCAGCTCCCACAGTTTTGGCTGTGTTTCACATCAAGCCATGTAGAGCCACAACGGGCCAAACGCGATCAACCTGTGGGAGCGGGCTTGCTCGCGAAAGCGCAGTGTCAGTCGATGCATCAGGCGTCTGACACACCGTCTTCGCGAGCAAGCCCGCTCCCACATTTTAACTGTATTCCAAGTCAAGCTATGTGCGAGCTGGCTTGCCTGCGATGGCGGTTTTACAGTGACAAATATGCTGGCTGACCCGACGCTATCGCAGGCAAGCCAGCTCCCACAGTTTTGGCTGTGTTTCACGTCAAGCCATGTAGAGCCAAAACCGGCTAAACGCGATCAACCTGTGGGAGCGGGCTTGCTCGCGAAAGCGCCGTGTCAGGCGATGCATCAGGCGTCTGAAAACACCGTCTTCGCGAGCAAGCCCGCTCCCACATTTTGACTGTATTCCAAGTCAAGCTATGTGGGTGCTGGCTTGCGCAGGCTTGAGAGTTACAACGGGTAGGTGTAGTGCAACGAGTAACTCTCTACCCCGTCATTGTTGCTGCTGATGCCGGCGTTGGAATAGTGCGTGGCGCGAATGCCCACTTCATGCCCACCGGCAAAGCGCAAGCCAAAGCCCAGGCGGTCTTCGAACTGGAAGGCCTGGCCGATGTTGTTGTCTTCAACCCGCGTGCGTGAAAACACCGCTACACCGATGCCCGCTTCGATGTAAGGCTTGACCCTCTCTCCGGCAAACTCATAAACGAACACAGGCGAGAACGACAGGCTGCTGACACTCGCGCGCTTGTCGCCGTCCCAGTAGGTGTAAGCGCCGCTCCAGTAGCCGGTCAGTCGCCCGGTATCGCTCTGCCACCAGCTTTTATCCCAGTCCGACGTCAGGCCAAGGCGGTAGGTCATGGTCGAATCGCTGGTGCCCCCCACTCCAAATTCCAGGCCGGCAGCCTGAGCTGAAACCGAGTGTCCCACCACAGCGGCCGCAATCGCAGCCAAACAGAACAAGCGCTTCATAAGAGCACATCCTTTGAGAACGAAGTTGTATGGTTTTAAACAGGCTAACTCGCTATAGAAGCTTACGCAGAAGCAGAAGTTCAGCGAATTTTCACGAATTTTTCACGAGCCAAAGCTTCGCACAACTCCGGAATGTTTCCATAGTGTCGGTAGGATATTTCTTAGGTGGTACAGATCACCGCTGGTCCAGAATTGCGCCTGCTGTGGATTGCCGGCAGCCAGCAAGTCACGCTCGCCCAGCAAGCGTTTGAGCTGACGCGCCACGGCGGCGCCGGTGTCGATCAGGACGATGCTGGGGGGAAGCATCTGCGCCAGAAGTGGCTTGAGGAAGGGATAGTGGGTGCAACCAAGGATAATGGTGTCGCAACCGGCGCTCAGCAGCGGTTCGACGTAGCCCTGCAACAGCTGGCGCAGCGCCGGACTGTTGAGGTCACCGGTTTCGATCAACTCCACCAGGCCCGGGCACGGCCGGGTAATCACCCGCACATCGGTGGCAAAGCGGTCGAGTAACGCTGCGAACTTGGCACTTTGCAACGTGCCGGTGGTGGCGAGCACGCCGACCACGCCACTGCGGGTGGCGGCGGCGGCGGGTTTGACCGCCGGCTCCATGCCCACCAAAGGCCAGTCGGGGTAGTCCTGGCGCAAATCGGCCACGGCGGCGACGGTTGCGGTGTTACAGGCAATCACAAAGGCTTTGGCGCCTTGTTCGCGGAAAAACTGGGCGACCAAACGGCTGCGCTGAAGAATAAAGGCCGGGGATTTCTCACCGTAAGGTATGTGCCCGCCGTCAGCCACGTACAGCAGTGACTCATGGGGCAACAATTGCTGGATTTCATCCAGCACCGACAGGCCGCCGACGCCGGAATCGAACACACCGATGGGCGCGTCCTTAACCATGGGCCGTCCCGCACACGCTGCAGCCGGGGTCGCGCTTGACGCGCAGTTCGCGAAAACGCGTGGTCAAGGCATCGATCAGCAGCAAGCGCCCCACCAACGGCTCACCAAAACCTGCCAGTAACTTCAAGGCTTCCAGGGCTTGCAGGCTGCCGACCAGGCCGACCAACGGGCCGATCACACCGGCTTCGCTGCAGGTCAGTTCGGTGTCGCTGCCGTGCCCGTATAAACAGTGGTAGCACGGGCTTTCGGCGCGGCGCGGGTCGAACACTGACAATTGGCCTTCCAGGCGAATGGCCGCGCCGCTGACCAAAGGCTTGCCAGCTGCAACGCAAGCGGCGTTGACGGCTTCACGGGTGGAGAAGTTGTCGCTGCAATCGAGCACCACGTCTACCGCAGCCACAGCGGCGGCGAGTGAATCGGCATCCAGCGCGGTGCGATGGGCGACCAACGTAATGTCCGGGTTGATGGCGCTCAGGCGGCGCATGGCCGAATCGACCTTGGTCTGCCCGATGCTGTCGGTGTCGTGGATGATCTGGCGTTGCAGGTTGGTCAGGTCGACGGTGTCGAAGTCTGCCAGGTGCAGCTCGCCCACACCGGCGGCGGCCAGGTACAGCGCGACTGGCGCACCCAAGCCGCCGAGGCCGACAATCAGCGCACGCGCGTTTTTCAGGCGCAATTGGCCGTCGATATCGACATGTTGCAACAGAATCTGTCGGCTATAGCGCAACAGCTCCTGGTCGGTCAGCACGGGCGGTGCCCCAACGTGATGCGTTCGTGGCCGCCGAGGTCGATGCGGCTGTGGACCTCTTCAAAGCCCTCACCCGACAACAAATCACGCACCGCCGAAGCCTGATCGTAACCGTGTTCGAGCAACAGCCAGCCGCCGGCATTCAAATGGGCCGGGCTCTGGGCGATGATCAAGCGCAAATCGTCCAGCCCATCATGGCCCGCCACTAAGGCGCTGGCGGGTTCAAAGCGCACATCGCCGGCCACCAGGTGCGGATCGTTATCGGCAATGTAAGGCGGGTTGCTGATGATCAGGTCAAAGCGCTGGCCGTGCAGCGCGCTGAACCAATGGCTGCTCAACACCGTGGCATTCTTCAGGTGCAGGCGCTGGCGGTTGCGTTCGGCCAGGGCCACGGCTTCCAGTACGCGGTCGACGGCGGTGACCTGCCAGGCCGGGCGCTCGCTGGCCAGGGCCAGGGCGATCGCGCCGCTGCCGGTCCCCAGGTCGAGGACCTTGGCAGGCGTGGCCGGCAACAATTCAAGGGCAGCTTCCACCAGCAGCTCGGTTTCCGGACGCGGGATCAGCGTGTGCGGCGCGACCTCCAAATCCAGCTTCCAGAAGCCCTGCTGGCCGAGGATGTAGGCCACCGGCTCACCCGCGCGACGACGCTGCAGGTAATCGGCGAAGGTCAGCGCGTTTTCGCTGCTGACGATTTTTTCCGGCCAGGTGTGCAGGTAGCTGCGCGATTTGCCCAAGGCTGCGGCCAGCAGCAATTCCACATCCAGACGCGCGGTGGGCGAGTCAGGCAGGTCAGCAGCGCGCAGGAGGCTGGCAATAATCGTCATTTATTCACCTATCGCCGCCAATTGATCGGCCTGGTATTCGGCCAGCAAAGGCTCGATCACCGCATCAACGCCACCGGCGAGAATTTCGTCGAGGGAGTAAAGGGTGAGGTTGACCCGGTGGTCGGTGACCCGGCCCTGGGCAAAGTTGTAGGTGCGGATGCGTTCGGAGCGGTCGCCCGAGCCCACCAGCAACTTGCGCTCGCTGGCAATCGCGTTGGCGGCGGCGCTGGTCTGCTGGTCGTTGAGCTTGGCCGACAGCCAGGACATGGCCCGCGCACGGTTTTTGTGCTGGGAGCGTTCTTCCTGGCACTCGACCACGATGCCCGACGGCAAGTGGGTGATACGGATCGCCGAGTCGGTCTTGTTCACGTGCTGACCACCAGCGCCCGACGAGCGGTAGGTGTCGACACGCAAGTCCGCCGGGTTGATTTCAATGGCTTCCTGCTCGTCCGGCTCGGGCAACACGGCCACGGTGCAGGCCGAGGTGTGGATACGGCCCTGGGATTCGGTTGCCGGAACCCGCTGCACGCGGTGCGCGCCGGACTCGAATTTGAGCTTGCCGTAGACGTTGTCACCTTCGACCCGCGCGATGACTTCTTTATAGCCGCCGTGTTCGCCTTCGTTCTCGGACAAAATCTCGACCCGCCAGCCACGTCGCTCGGCGTAGCGCGAATACATGCGGAACAGGTCGCCGGAGAAGATCGCCGCCTCGTCGCCACCGGTGCCGGCGCGGATTTCGAGGAACACGTTGCGCCCGTCGTTCGGGTCTTTGGGCAGCAGCATGCGTTGCAGGTCGCCTTCGAGCTCGACCAGCTTGTCTTTGGCTTCGCGGACTTCTTCCACGGCCATTTCGCGCATGTCCGGGTCGCTGTCCTTGAGCAGTGCCTGGGCGCCCTCAAGGTCGGCCTGCACTTTCATCAGGCTTTTATAGGTGGCCACAATCGGCTCAACTTCGGCGTATTCCTTGGAATAGGCACGGAACTTGGTCTGATCGGAGATGACCTCGCCATCGCCGAGCAAGGCGGTCAGTTCTTCGAAACGGTCCTGGAGCACGTCCAGTTTATTGAGCAGTGACGCTTTCATTGCGGTTTTTTATCCGAAGAGCTATCTGACGCGCCCTCACCGAGGGCAAAGAGTTCCTGGGCCATGGCCAGCGCATCGAGGCGGCCTTCGGCGGTAAGCTTTTTCAACTGAACGCTGGGGGCGTGGAGCAATTTGTTGGTCAGGCCGCGTGCCAGTTGCATCAGCACTTCTTCGGCGCTGCTGCCGTTGGCCAACAAACGCTGGGCCTTGATCAATTCTTCATCACGCAGGCGTTCGCCCTGCTGACGATACGCCTTGAGCACATCGACCGCCGCCAGCTCACGCAGGCGCACCATAAAGTCTTCGGCGCCGGTGCTGACCATTTCCTCGGCGGCCTGGGCTGCGCCCTGGCGACTCTTGAGGTTTTCGGCGACCACTTCGTGCAGATCATCGACGCTATAGAGATAAACGTCGTCCAACTCGCCGACTTCAGGCTCGATATCGCGGGGAACGGCGATATCCACCATGAAGATCGGTTTGTGCTTGCGCAGCTTCAGCGCGCTCTCGACCGCGCCCTTGCCGAGGATCGGCAGCTGGCTGGCGGTGGAGCTGATGACGATATCGCTGCGCACCAGCTCGGCCGGGATGTCCGACAGCAACACGGCGTGGGCGCCAAACTGCTCGGCCAGGATGCTTGCGCGCTCGAGGGTGCGGTTGGCGACCACAATACGCTTCACGCCCAGGTCATGCAGGTGGCGGGCGACCAAGGTGATGGTTTCACCGGCGCCGATCAACAGCGCCTGGCTGCGCTGCAAGTCACTGAAAATCTGTTTGGCCAGGCTGACAGCGGCGAACGCGACGGACACCGGGTTTTCACCGATGGCTGTGTCGGTGCGCACTTGCTTGGCCGAATTGAACGTAGCCTGGAACAATCGGCCGAGCAACGGGCCGACGGTGCCGGCCTCGCGGGCCACTGCGTAGGCGGATTTCATCTGGCCGAGGATCTGTGGCTCGCCCAACACCAGCGAGTCGAGCCCTGCGGCGACGCGCATCATGTGACGAACTGCCGCATCCTCTTCGTGCACATAAGCACTGGCGCGCAGGTCGTCGAGGTCCAAATGGTGATAATCGGCCAGCCAGCGCAGCACCACATCCGCCGAAAGATGTTCTTGCTCTATATAAAGCTCGCTGCGATTGCAGGTCGAAAGGATCGCAGCTTCGCGGCTGTCGGTGAGCCGGCAGAGCTGCTGCAAGGCCTCAACCAACTGCTCTGGCGTAAACGCCACGCGCTCGCGCACGTCTACGGTTGCAGTCTTGTGGTTAATACCGAGTGCGAGGAAGGCCATTCAATATCGCTGATGATGTCGGGAAGCCGACAATTGTCCTACTTCGAAAGATCCAGAACAACCACCGTCGTCTATTGTCCTAGTAGCTTGTGCCTATAAAGGCGCCCATTGAGACTCGGTTATGTTTGGCCGAAGGCTTGTGTCATGATGATCCGACCGCAGGTTAGTCGTCCTCTTCCTATATGAATAGATCTTCCGCGTTGCTCCTTGCTTTTGTCTTCCTCAGCGGCTGCCAGGCCTTGGCACCCGTGTCGCCGGACGGTACGCCGCCGGTCGAAGACAGCACCCCAGCCCCTGAAAAGCCCAAGGTTTACTCCTCGTTCAATGAAGAAACGATCTATAGCCTGCTGACCGCCGAACTCGCCGGCCAGCGCAATCGTTTCGATATTGCCCTGGATAACTACGTGACCCAGGCCATCAATACCCAGGACCCGGGCATTTCGGAGCGTGCGTTTCGCATCGCCGAATACCTGGGCGCTGACCAGGCTGCGCTGGATACTTCGCTGATCTGGGCGAAAAACGCCCCGGACGACCTCGAAGCGCAACGCGCGGCGGCCGTGCAACTGGCACGCGCCGGGCGTTATGACGACTCCATGGTCTATATGGAAAAAGTCCTGCAGGGCAAGGGCGACACGCATTTCGACTTCCTCGCGCTGTCGGCTGCCGACACCGACCAGGACACGCGCAATGGCTTGATGAAAAGTTTTGACCGCCTGCTGCAAAAACATCCGAAGAACAGCCAGCTGATTTTCGGCAAGGCTTTGCTGCTGCAACAAGATGACGAAGCCGACGCTGCGCTCAAGTTGCTGGAGCAGAACCCGCCGGAAGACGGCGAGATCGCCCCGATTCTGCTGCGCGCCCGCTTGCTGCAGAACCTTAATCGCGGCAAGGAAGCCATTCCACTGCTGGAAAAAAGCATCAAGAAGTACCCGGGCGACAAGCGTTTGCTGCTGACCTATGCGCGAATGCTGGTTGAGCAAGACCGCATGGAAGACGCCAAAGTGCAGTTCGCCAACCTGGTCCAGCAATACCCCGACGATGACGAGTTGCGTTACTCCCTGGCACTGGTGTGCCTGGAAGCCAAGGCCTGGGACGAGGCCAAGGGTTACTTGGAAGAGTTGATCGAGCGCGAAAGCCACGTGGATTCGGCGCACCTGAACCTCGGCCGCATCGCGGAAGAACGCAACGACCCGCAGGCTGCGCTGCTTGAGTACGCCCAGGTCGGCCCTGGCAATGACTACCTGCCAGCCCAACTGCGTCAGGCTGACATCCTGATGAGCAACGGCCGCACCGACGAAGCCGAAAAACGCCTGGCGGCGGCACGCGATGCCGAACCGGACTATGCGATCCAGCTGTACCTGATCCAGGCCGAGACGCTGTCGGCCAACAAGCAGGGCGAACGCGCCTGGAAATTGCTGCAACAAGCTTTGCTGCAATACCCCGACGATTTGAACCTGCTGTACACCCGCGCCATGCAGGCGGAAAAACGCAATGACTTGGCGCAGATGGAAAAAGACCTGCGCCTGATCATCAAGCGCGACCCGGACAACGCCATGGCGCTCAACGCCCTGGGCTACACCCTGTCGGACCGCACCACGCGTTACGCTGAAGCCAAGGTGCTGATCGAACAGGCGCACAAGCTCAACCCGGAAGACCCGGCCGTACTCGACAGCCTGGGCTGGGTGAATTACCGCCTGGGCAACCTCGACGAAGCCGAACGCTTGCTGCGTCAGGCACTCGAACGCTTCCCGGATCAGGAAGTGGCCGCCCACCTGGGTGAAGTGCTGTGGGCCAACGGTAAACAGCGCGAAGCACGCCAGATCTGGGAGAAATTCCTCAAGGAACAACCCGAAAGCCCCATCCTGCGCAGTACCATCAAGCGCCTGACCGGATCCGAGACCCTTTAAGCTTATGTTCTTGCGCCACGTTATTGTTTTCAGTTTTATCGCCCTGCTCGCCGGTTGCGCGGGCATAGGCAGCCGTGAATCCGTTGAAGGCCAGGGCAACCAGGCGCAATGGCAGCAGCACAAGGATCAGCTCAGCAGCATTGACGGCTGGCAGATCGACGGCAAAGTCGGGGTGCGCGCACCGAAAGATTCCGGCAGCGGTACTTTGTTCTGGCTGCAACGTCAGGACTATTACGATATTCGTCTGTCCGGACCGCTGGGCCGTGGCGCAGCACGCCTGACCGGCCGACCCGGGCAAGTGAGCCTGGAAGTGGCCAACCAGGGACGCTATGAGGCAGCCACGCCGGAAGAACTGCTGGAACAACAGATCGGCTGGAAGCTGCCGGTTTCGCACCTGGTGTGGTGGGTACGCGGTTTGCCTGCGCCGGACAGCAAGAGCCGCCTGAGCCTCAACGGCGACAGCCGCCTGGCTACGCTTGAGCAGGATGGCTGGCAGGTCGAGTATTTGAGCTATGTAGAACAGAGCGGTTACTGGCTGCCTGAACGCATCAAGTTGCATGGCACCGACCTTGACGTCACGCTGGTGATCAAGGAATGGCAACCGCGCAAGCTGGGGCAATAACGTGACCTCAGAACGCTTGACGCTGCCCTCTCCCGCCAAACTCAACCTGATGCTGCACATTCTTGGTCGCCGCGAAGACGGCTACCACGAACTGCAGACGCTGTTTCAATTTCTCGATTACGGCGATGAACTGACCTTCGCCGTACGTGACGATGGCGTGATCCAGTTGCACACCGAATTCGAAGGCGTGCCCCACGACAGCAATCTGATTGTCAGGGCCGCAAAAAAACTTCAGGCGCAATCCGGTTGCCCCCTCGGTATCGACATCTGGATCGATAAAATTTTGCCCATGGGCGGCGGCATCGGTGGCGGCAGCTCAAATGCCGCGACCACGCTGCTCGGTTTGAATCACTTGTGGCAACTGGGCTGGGACCACGATCGCCTGGCCACGCTAGGCCTGACACTGGGCGCCGACGTACCGGTTTTCGTGCGTGGGCACGCGGCTTTTGCCGAAGGCGTTGGGGAGAAACTCACCCCGGAATACCCCGAAGAGCCTTGGTATGTCGTGCTTGTTCCGCAAGTATCTGTAAGTACAGCAGAAATTTTTTCAGATCCACTGTTGACACGTAACTCTCCTCCCATTAAAGTGCGCCCCGTTCCCAAGGGAAACAGTCGAAATGACTGCTTACCGGTTGTAGCAAGGCGTTATCCAGAGGTACGTAACGCTTTGAATTTGTTAGGTAAATTTACCGAAGCAAAATTAACCGGAACTGGAAGTTGTGTGTTTGGGGGCTTCCCAAGCAAAGCTGAAGCTGATAAAGTCTCGGCCCTTCTTACAGAGACCCTTACAGGGTTTGTAGCAAAGGGAAGCAACGTTTCGATGTTGCATCGCAAGCTGCAAAGTCTGCTCTAAAAGGAACCGAGTACTGGGTACTCGTTGCAACAGATACAGGGGCGTCGCCAAGCGGTAAGGCAGCAGGTTTTGATCCTGCCATGCGTTGGTTCGAATCCAGCCGCCCCTGCCATTTTCTAATACTCATCCAGGTTACCCTCAGCCTCTAGGTACTGCGCGTGTCCAAGATGATGGTCTTTACGGGGAATGCCAACCCCGATCTGGCTCGACGTGTCGTACGTCAGCTGCATATCCCTCTCGGTGACATCTCTGTCGGTAAATTCTCCGACGGCGAAATTACAGCCGAGATCAATGAAAACGTCCGCGGTAAAGATGTTTTCATTATTCAGCCGACTTGCGCTCCGACCAACGATAACCTGATGGAACTCGTCGTGATGGCTGATGCCTTCCGCCGCTCCTCAGCGACTCGAATCACAGCTGTAATCCCTTACTTTGGTTATGCCCGTCAGGATCGCCGTCCGCGTTCCGCACGTGTGGCTATCAGCGCGAAAGTCGTTGCTGACATGCTGACCGTGGTAGGCATCGACCGTGTTCTCACGGTTGACCTGCACGCTGACCAAATCCAGGGGTTCTTCGATATTCCGGTAGATAACATCTACGGCTCCCCAGTATTGGTGGATGACATCGAAGACCAGCGCTTTGAAAACCTGATGATCGTGTCCCCGGACATTGGCGGCGTCGTGCGTGCACGGGCTGTTGCCAAATCCTTGGGCGTGGACCTCGGGATCATCGACAAACGCCGTGAGAAAGCCAATCACTCTGAAGTGATGCATATCATCGGTGATGTCGAAGGGCGTACCTGTATTCTGGTTGATGACATGGTCGACACCGCCGGCACCCTGTGCCACGCGGCGAAAGCCTTGAAAGAGCACGGTGCAGCAAAAGTCTTCGCCTACTGCACACACCCTGTGCTGTCGGGCCGAGCGATCGAGAACATCGAGAACTCCATGCTGGACGAACTGGTGGTGACTAACACCATCCCGTTGTCCGCAGCAGCTCAAGCCTGTTCGCGTATCCGTCAACTGGATATCGCACCGGTAGTTGCCGAAGCGGTTCGCCGCATCAGCAACGAAGAATCGATCAGCGCGATGTTCCGATAAGGGTCAAACCTTACGAAACATCCCACTGACGAAAAGCGCCCCGCCCCAGCATTCTGTTGGGGCGGGGCTTTTTTGCCCATATCGCCTTTAGCGCTGGTCGCAAACGCTGGGGCGAATGTGGTTATTTTGGAGATACAACATGAACGATTTTACTCTGAATGCTGAAGCGCGTTCCGACCTGGGGAAAGGTGCGAGCCGCCGCCTGCGTCGTCTCGCAAGCCTGGTTCCAGCTGTAGTTTACGGTGGCGACAAAGCCCCTGAATCCATCAGCATGCTGGCCAAAGAAATCGCCAAACTGCTCGAAAACGATGCTGCCTACAGCCACGTTATCGAACTGAACGTTGGCGGCAAAAAGCAAAACGTAATCATCAAGGCTCTGCAACGTCACCCGGCCAAAGGCCACGTGCTGCACGCTGACTTTGTACGCGTTGTTGCCGGTCAGAAACTGACCGCCATCGTTCCAGTACACTTCGTTGGCGAAGAAGCTCCGGTTAAGAAAGGCGGCGAAATCTCGCACGTCCTGAACGAAATCGAAGTGACCTGCCTGCCGAAAGACCTGCCTGAGTTCATCGAAGTCGACCTGTCGGCTCTGGAAATCGGCGCCATCATCCACCTGTCCGACCTCAAAGCCCCTAAAGGCGTTGAGTTTGTTGCACTGGCTCACGGTGATGACAAAGCTGTTGCAAACGTTCACGCTCCACGCGTTGCACCAGAAGCTGAAGAAGGCGCTGCAGAGTAATTCACTCTGTAATGTCGGAGCTTGAGGAAACATCGCGGACCGGAACGTAGCGAGAAAGCGGGCGATAACGCGGCGTTTACTCTTGAGTAAATGATCTTTTGTTGACCGCTTTCGCCGCACACAGGTTGCGGCGATGTTATCCACAACTCCAAAGGAAGGGCCCCTGTCGTGACTGCCATTAAACTGATCGTTGGCCTGGGAAATCCAGGCGCCGAATACGAACAGACCCGGCATAACGCGGGGGCCCTTTTTGTTGAGCGCATCGCCCACGCGCAAGGTGTAAACCTTGTGGCCGATCGCAAGTATTTTGGCCTGACCGGGCGCTTCTCGCACCAGGGTCAGGATGTTCGTCTGCTGATTCCCACCACCTACATGAACCGCAGCGGCCAGGCTGTCGCGGCGCTTGCGGGCTTCTTCCGGATCAAACCCGAAGAAATCCTGGTGGCCCATGACGAACTGGACCTGCCACCCGGTGTTGCCAAGCTCAAGCTCGGCGGCGGGCATGGCGGCCACAATGGCCTGCGCGACATCATTGCGCAGTTGGGCAATCAGAATAATTTTTACCGTCTGCGGCTCGGCATTGGCCACCCAGGCGTTGCCAGTATGGTTTCAAATTTCGTCCTGGGTCGTGCGCCACGCGCCGAACAGGAAAAACTCGATGCCAGCATCGACTTTGCCCTCGGCGTGCTGCCGGATATCTTCGCCGGTGAATGGAACCGCGCGATGAAAAACCTGCACAGCCAGAAGGCCTGACTCTTACCGAGGGGAAACACCATGGGATTCAATTGCGGCATCGTCGGCCTGCCCAACGTCGGCAAATCCACCCTGTTCAACGCCCTGACCAAGTCCGGTATTGCGGCGGAGAACTTCCCCTTCTGCACCATCGAACCCAACAGCGGTATCGTGCCGATGCCAGACCCGCGCCTGGACGCGTTGGCGGCGATCGTCAATCCCAAGCGTATCCTGCCGACCACCATGGAGTTCGTCGACATCGCAGGCCTGGTGGCCGGTGCGTCGAAAGGTGAAGGCCTGGGCAACAAGTTTTTGGCCAACATCCGCGAAACCGATGCCATCGCCCACGTGGTCCGCTGCTTTGAAGACGAGAACGTGATTCACGTCTCCAACAGCGTTGACCCGAAACGCGACATCGAGATCATCGACCTGGAGCTGATCTTCGCCGACCTCGACAGCTGCGAGAAGCAACTGCAGAAAGTCGCGCGTAATGCCAAGGGCGGCGACAAGGACGCAGTGGTCCAAAAAGGCCTGCTGGAGCAGTTGATCGCGCACTTCACCGAAGGCAAGCCGGCACGCAGCCTGATGAAGAACATGGGCGTCGACGAGAAAGCCGTGGTCAAAGGCTTCCACCTGCTGACCACCAAACCTGTGATGTACATCGCCAACGTCGCCGAAGACGGCTTCGAGAACAACCCTTTGCTGGATGTGGTCAAGGCCATCGCCGACGAAGAAGGCGCTATCGTGGTTCCGGTGTGCAACAAGATCGAAGCAGAAATCGCCGAGCTCGATGACGGCGAAGAAAAGGACATGTTCCTCGAGGCCCTGGGCCTGGAAGAGCCTGGCCTGAACCGCGTGATCCGCGCCGGTTACGAAATGCTTAACCTGCAGACCTACTTCACCGCCGGTGTCGAAGAAGTCCGCGCCTGGACCGTCAAGGTCGGTGCCACCGCACCACAGGCCGCCGGCGTGATCCATACCGACTTCGAAAAAGGCTTTATCCGCGCCGAAGTCATCGCCTACAACGACTTCATCCAGTACAAGGGTGAAGCCGGTACCAAGGAAGCCGGTAAATGGCGCCTGGAAGGCAAAGAGTACATCGTCAAGGATGGCGACGTAATGCACTTCCGTTTCAACGTATAAGCGCCACCTGCGGCATTGCCGCAAACAAAAAGCCGATGCCCTGCATCGGCTTTTTTGTGGGCGGTTGTTTGTCTATCGGCAATCGCTATCTTGTTGTTTATTTGAAAGCTTAAGATATTTCCTATTTATTACGCAAACAACAGATCAATCACTTTGAATGATGTTAAGCGACAAGTTAATGACTTTTCCTACGCAAGCCTGGCTTACTCTTACCTGCATACTCGACGAGAAATCTTATACTTTACGCGCAGTCCAAGCACGTTTTGAATAACAGCCTTTTAATCGCAAAAAATCACGAGAGTGGAGCACCTATCCGATGTCGGCCGCCGATCAAAAAGAACGCGAAACCGATACGCCACTCATTGATGGCTCGGATATAGAGAACACGATCAATAGCACAGCGACACTTAATGTTGACATCTTGTTGCTGGGAGAGACCGGTACGGGTAAAGATACCCTGGCACAACGCGTACACCGCCTGTCGGGCCGACGAGGCAACTTTGTCGCGGTAAATTGCGCAGCCATTCCGGAGAGCCTCGCCGAAAGCCAATTGTTCGGTGTCAACAGTGGTGCTTATACCGGGGCTGTGCAGTCACGCGCAGGGTTTATCGAAGCGGCTCACTTGGGTACGTTGTATTTGGATGAAATCGACAGCATGCCGCTTTCGCTTCAAGCCAAGCTATTGCGAATGCTCGAATCACGCGGTGTTGAACGGCTCGGCTCAACACGGTTCATCCCGGTCGACATGCGCGTCATTGCGTCCGCTCAACAATCACTGCATGACATGGTCGAGCAAGGCAGCTTCAGGCGGGACCTGTATTTTCGCCTGAACGTTATTAATATCAAGCTGCCGCCGCTGCGTGACCGACGTGAGCGTATCGTACCGTTGTTTCTGGAGATGGTTAAACACGAGGCAGAGCACTTCAACTGCACAGCCCCCCACCCCACAACCGAACTGCTCCAGCAGTTGCTGTGTCATCCGTGGCCGGGCAATGTCCGCGAACTACGCTCCACGGCCAAGCGTTTTGTCCTTGGGCTGCCGCCTTTATCGGCATCAAATGCCGAACCATTGGAACTGGGCCTGAAAGACCGTCTGCAACGCATTGAGAAAACACTCATCGAAGAGTCTCTACAGCGTCACACTTACAGCGTGGATTGTGTGGCGTTGGAATTGGGTGTCGCCAAGCGCACCCTCTATTATCGAATGAAGCAGCTGGGTGTTGCACTTAACGCATGAAAAAAATAGAAACAAGTAGCCATCCGCCGATGGAACTGTTTCTAGAGGCTTCGCCACTAAGGATACGAGCGTCGATTATCAAATAAAGATTTAGCGCGATTAATCGAATAGCTCATAACAAACACTCTATTAACTGACAGTAACCCCAAAGGTGAATTTATGTCCTCTCCAATCGGCGGCGGTAACAGTGGCGGCAGCATCAGCAGCGAAGCACTGCAGGGCGAACTGAATAAAGAGCTTAAGGAAAGAAACAAGAACACCCTCGAAATGGCAAAAATTGAAACACAAGTTACAAAAGCTAACAAGTGGAGCCAAGTACTGAACAAAGTACAATAAGTAGCACAGGCTTTCTCTAGTTTAAAAACCAGAGAAAGCCTTACTATTTTTCTGAGGGATATATCTATGCGCACAACGCTTGAAAAAGAGCGGGGAACCTATTCAGGTGCCCCCGGGTTTCCCGCCGAAAAAAGCAGCGATAGCACCCACGACGCGCATTTCTTCAGTGCGGCACTGGAGCAGAACATTACTTACCCGCAGGCTCCCCCCGTCCCAGGAAACAGTCGGTCGCTGGTGGACCAATCAGAGCGGTTGAAATCCAACCACGAAAAAATCCCCAAGCTGCTGCGTGAATACTCCAAGACCCAAAACGAGCTGAAAATGGCGGACGCCGCACAGACCATTATTGAATCAAAAGAAATCCTCAACATCGGCGTCAAGGTCATAAAACACTGCGCTTCGTTCGTTGAGAAAGCCACTAACCTGCAATAGGTGAACCATGCGCCGCTGCCGCTTTATTCTCTTATGGCTGACCCTCTTATCGGTGCTGAGCGGATGCGGTGAAAGCGTCGAACTGCACCGAAAGTTATCCGAGCAGGAAGCCAATGAGGTGATCGCTGAATTGGCAGACAAGCAGATTCGGGCACAAAAACAGCTGGAAAAAGACGGCGTGGTCGTTCGCGTGCGTACAGACGATATTGCTGCCGCCGTCCACACGCTTGCCGCCGCCGGGCTGCCAAAGACTGCGCGGTCCACACTGGGCGACGTCTTTCGCAAGGAAGGTGTGATTTCTACACCGCTTGAGGAACGTGCCCGCTATATCTATGCGTTGTCTCAGGAGCTGGAAGCGACCTTGTCCAATATCGATGGAGTTCTTGTCGCCAGGGTGCACGTGGTACTGCCCGAGCGAGTCGCACCGGGAGAGCCGGTACAACCGGCCTCGGCATCGGTCTTCATCAAGCATGATCCACGGCTGGAACCTGACAGCCTGCTGCCGCGCATTCGGCGGATGGTCGCCAGTAGCATACCGGGCATGACCACGGCCGTTGCAAACCCGCAAAAACTGACCGTGATCTTTGTGCCGGCTACCGCCTACAAACAAAAGCAGCAACTCGCCTACTTCGGGCCGTTTCTGATTAAGCCGAGTGACCTCGCTTTTTGGCAGACCACGCTTACATTGTTCTTTATCGTCCTGGTAGCAGGGTGTGCAGCGGCAGGGTTCTGGCTGAAAAAGGCGCGCGGCGCTCAACAAGCCGAGCCGAACGCGAATGACGCATGACAACCTCACCTGGGCCAAGTGGTGGGCCTGCCCCTGGCTCGATTCGCCCCACGACTGGCCGCCGTTCACCCCATCATGGCCCTATTCGAAAACACTCTGCCAGAGCCAGCACGCGGCAATGGCAACGGCGTTGGGAATTGCCCCATGCCTGCCTGTCGAACCGTCGCCAGCCCTGCTGCAGTTGGTCCTTGAACCTGCGCAACGCAGAGACCTTATCCTCGCGCTGGTCGGCGGTGTTTACCAGATCAAGACTCACACACCGTTGAGCCAGGACCTGCAACTCTGGTGCGCACGCCTTTCCAAGGCACTGATGCCCAACACCCTGAAAATCAGCACTGAAGACCCTCTGCACTATTTACGCGCCTGGGTAGAGCCCTCTATATGGCAGCGGCTGCGGTTGAGCTTTGACCGCCACCGGGTGCTCGCACTTGAGCAGACCCCTCGACTGAGTGAAACCCACGACAAGCTCGAAACAATTTGGAAGGCCGCTATATGGCGCACCGGTGCGTCAAACAACGAGCCGGTGTTTTCCTTCGCCGAGGAGTCCCAGGACGATGCTGTGCAAACGCACGATTGAGCTAAGCAAGCCACTTCCTTCACGCACGAGTTCGTTGATTCCTTTGGAAACGTTGGCGGACTGCGCTCGCGACGCCGAATTGTTAAACAGTGCCCAGGATCAGGCCGATGAAATCCTGCGCCAGGCCCATGTGCAACGCGATCAGTTGCTGCTGCAGGCACAGCATGAGTTCTGGCAACGCGCCAATCGCCAATTGCACCTGTGGCACACGCAACAGCAGGCGATCCTCGACAACATCGAACGCATCGCCACATCGGTAACCCACAGCGCAATTCGCAGGTTGCTCGAGGATACAACGACGACTCAGCGGGTGTCGGCCATGCTCAAGCAAATGCTCGTAGCCCAGGCTCCGGCGATCCGCGCAAAGCTGGTCTGCAACCCACAGGATCAAGCGGATGTAGAGCACTGGTTGAATCAACATACCGAAGCGCCCTGGCGCCTGCAGTGTGACGAGTCCGTTGAGCCACAAGTGCTGATCCTGGAGGCGGAGGAAGGCAGCTTTCGTATCGACTGGGCCTCTTCGATCAATGCGTTGTTGGTGCCTCACTCAGACTTTGTTTCAGAGGAATAACCTCTCAACCGACCAGCTGCATTTTTTTACCGGATATTTAAAAAATCGTGGAACGGATCCCAAACGCAAACCACATAAAAAATACACGTTCAACGGAGATCAGCGTATGAAACTCGACGCACGCGAGGGCGGGCAAATCTTCAGGGATTTAACCAAAAACAACCGGCAGTTCGAACAGCTCGGTCAGGACGTCCCTGACGAACTATCTTCGAGAGAGTTTTCATCTTTGATGGATGAACACTTAAGGCTCAAACAAGACTTGATGCTACAGACGACTGCCGCCGGAGCGGTGCTCAGCCACCGAGCCGAGATGGGAAAAATCATTTTCAATGGGACCTGAGAGTTTCAGCGAGCGGCTCACCCAGTGGCGGATGGGGACAGAGCAAGAAATCACGCTGTACGAGGGCGGCGACGCCATAAACCTGCGCCGCTACCCGCAGTGTTTTTTGCTCAGTGCCCAACTTACCCATCAGCCAACGCCCACACAAACAGCCATGGAAACATGGCTACGAATGGGTGGGGCAAGCCTGGCGTATTTTCAGGGAGCGCTTTCGGTCGAGCCCTCCACCGGGCAGCTCTGGCTACTTCAATGCGTCTCGCAAGAAGCCAATCCGGCCGTTCTTTTTAACCAACTTGAATCCCTTCTCAATCAGCGCGACACCTGGCGCTCCACGGTCAAGCGGCTGGCCCGAACGCCCCAAAACCTTGGGCCCACTCCGCTGCGTGCGCAGTTTTATTAACTAGAGAACCCTATATGAACAACCCCATTTACAAGCGTTTACGCTTGTCTATCAGCTCGCCCTGTGCGCGATTGAAACACGCCGACTGGCGTATTCCAGTGGTTCTGACGTGCCTGCTGATGCCTCTGCAAAGCGCCCTTGCCGCGATTCCCTCGGAATGGAAAAACACGGCATATGCCTATGAAACCCAGTACAAGCCTGTACGCGAAGTGCTCGAGGACTTCGCCCAGACCTTCGGCACCCAACTGCAAATCGAAGGCCTGCTGGAGGGCGTCGTCAATGGCAAAATACGCGCTAACACGCCCCAGTCCCTGCTCGACAGGCTCGGGGTCGAACACCGCTTCCAGTGGTACCTGTACAACAACACCTTGTACATCAGCACGCTGGATCAGCAAGAGTCTGCGCGGCTGGAAGTTTCGTCGGAAACGATCGCAAACCTTAAAAAGGCCCTGACCGATATTGGCCTGCTCGACAGCCGATTTGGCTGGGGTGAATTGCCGGACGATGGCGTTGTGCTCGTCTCCGGTCCTAAACGCTATATCGAGCAGATCAAACAGTTCAGCAGCCAGCGCAGATCCCCGGATGAAAAACAGAGCATACTGACTTACCCGCTCAAGTACGCCAACGCGGCCGATCGCACCATTGATTATCGCGGCGAAAAGCTCACCATCGCAGGCGTGGCCAGCGTGCTGCGTGGGTTGCTGGAGCCGCGCTCCAACTCCGCAGTCGCCAACGCCACCCAAGCCTCCGGCACTTCTTCACCGCCGGGCTTGATTACACCCAACGTGCCGCGGCTGAACAACCCGCTGCTGGAGCAGATGCTCGGCAACCCCGGGAACGCAGAGGGGCTGTCGACGGGCGCCTCGCTCGGCCCTCGAGGCCCACGCGCTACCAGCCGCATCCGGGTTGAAGCCGACGTGCGCAATAACGCGATTCTGATCTACGACCTGCCTGAGCGCCAAACGATGTACCGCGAGCTGATCACCCAACTCGACGTTGCGCGCAAGCTGGTGGAGATCGACGCCATCATCCTCGACATCGAACGCACCAAGTTGCAAGAGTTCGGGGTTGAATGGGGCTTTCAAAACAGCCGCTGGCGTGGCGGCGTCAATGTGGCACCGGGCACGACCTCGCAGTTGTCGATTGGCAACCCCGGGCGTTTCTATGCCCACATACGAGCCCTGGAAGCCCAAGGGCTGGCAACCCTGGTCTCCAACCCCTCGGTGCTCACATTGGAAAACCAACCGGCGGTCATTGACTTCAACCGCACGCGATACCTGAAAGCCGGCAGTCGCTACGCAACCATTTTACCCGTGACCGTCGGCACCAGCTTTCAGGTGGTGCCACGGGTGATCACCAGCCGTGGTGGCCACCAGATCCATTTGGTGGTGGATATTGAAGACGGCAATTTCGACGAACTCAACGCACAGCCCGATGACCTCGATGTTCGCCGTGGCAAGGTGAGCACCCAGGCGGTGATGGCGGAAAAGCGCTCTTTAGTGGTCGGTGGTTTCCATGTCACAGACAACAAAGACAAACAAAGCAAGGTGCCACTGCTGGGCGATATTCCGTTGCTGGGCAAGGCATTGTTCTCCTCGACTGAACGACAGAACAGTCGACGCGAGCGCCTGTTCATCCTCACCCCACGGGTCATCGGTGACCAGTCTGACCCTTCGCGTTACTTGCCCCAGGAGGATCAGGCCCAGTTGCAGGCCGCCCTCAAGCCCCTGGCGCGCCGGCAAGCCGCCCATCAACCGCCTATAAATCGCAGCGATATCACCAGCGCCCTGGCGCACCTGGTCAGCGGCGAAGTGCCCGACGGCTTCAAGGCAAAGCCAATGCCGCTGCAGTTGGACACACTGTGCGCCACGCGTGATCTGTTGGCGCTCAACAGCGAGCGCAGCCAGTGGTACACCGGCCCACAGTTCAATGTGGCGGTGGTGGTCTTGCGCAACCAGATCAAACGCAACGTGCGCATCGATGAAAAAGAATGCAGCAACTCACAAACACTGGCGGTCAGTGTGTGGCCACGCGCCTGGCTCAAGCCAGGTGAAGAAGCTGAAGTGTTTATCGCCATGCGGCCCGTCGTGAAAGATGAACATATCGGCACACCCCGCCCTTCCCTCCTCACCGCCCCCTTGAAGACCACGCCATGAAACACGCACTCTTGAGCATTATCATGATCGGCGCAGCAATGATCGCCGCGGGTTGTACGCCAACCTGCAAGGGCGACTCCTGCACGCGTCCGCAATCGAGCAGTGACAAAATGGTGGTCTGGTGGCCGCCAGAGATGCGCGTAGACTCCGGGCCCTCTGGGGAACGGGCAGACTACCAGACCATTTCCCTGGAACGATGAGCGCCACGACACAGCCTGACGATGCGCTGCATCGTCAGGCTTTTTTAGCCGACGTGCGCAGTGGCGTTGCCGCTCACCTGCAGCTCCTCCCCGGTATCCACCTGTGTACGCTGCAGGCCGGCACACACCAGGGGTTGGCCTTGCAGGTTGCGCGCGAAGCGTTGCAAGCCGGGCAGGTGCAACAGGCACTGGAACGACGTTTTGAACAAGCACTGACGTATGACGATTGTTTTGTCTATCTCGACGCGCAGGGCAATTTGGTCATCTGGCGCTCGCTGCCGGCTCAACACGACGCGCTTGAGAGTGCCATTAGCCGCCTGTTGTCACTGGCCAACCTTGATGCATTGGATGCTCACGCCACGCGTTGATCAGCGCTGTTCCAGCTCAGGCAATTCCAGGGTTTCACGCTTGGCTTCATCATCCAGTTCACGCAAGGTGCGGTAGATCAGCGCGACGGCCTGCAGGGTTTCACGCGGGATACTGGCGCCAAGCTTATGGGTGTAGAGCGTGCGGGCCAGCCATACACACTGAATGACCGGCACGTCAGCCGCTTTAGCCCTTTTGATCAGTTCACGCGCGTCGGCATCCGTGCCTTTGTCCACCAGCAACGGCAGCGGTGTCTTGCCGGGGCGGTAATACAACGCGACGGCAAAGTGCGTTGGGTTGACCACCAACATGTCGGACTCTTCCAGCTTGGGCAGCTTGACCTTCGGCTCTTCCTGAGCCAATTGCTGCGCCAGCGAACGGCGCTGGCCCTTCACATGGGGGTCGCCCTCCATGTCCTTGTACTCCTTGACGACTTCGACCTGGGTCATGCGCATGCGCTTGGCAAAGAAGTGCTTCTGCAGCGTCAGGTCGATAAGTGCCAGCACCAGCAACAGGCCCAGGCACGCATGCAGCAGGTAGCGAAACAGCTCGATCAGCGCCAGGATATAGGAGGGCAGGTCGCTGTTGGCCAAATTGATCAAGGCGCCAAGGGAGGGACCGATCACCGCATACAACACCACACCTAACAGCACGGCCTTAGCGACCCCCATCAGCAGGTTCATCAGCGACTGCGCGGAGAACATCTGTTTGAGCTGATTAAGGGGGTTGAGACGTTTGAAATCCAACTTGAGGATTTCTGGCGCGAACAGCAAGCCGAACTGCATCCAGCTACTGAGCAGCTTGACGGCGATCGCCACTGAAACCATCAGCAATGCAAAGGAAAAAAACACCACCATGGCGTCGAGCAACACCTCTTCCAGGGCTGACACAAAGGGTCGGCTGAGGCGGGATATCGGCAGCAGCAGCATTTCCTGAAACCGCTGCAGGCTGCGGTCAGCGGTCCATAGCGCGAGCTCGCTGATGGCTGTGAGCACCAGAAGCTTGCCGACATCCTGGCTTTGGGCAACCTGGCCTTTCTTGCGTTGATCACGCAGCTTCTTGGCACTGGCCGGGTGTTTTTTCTCACCGGAATCACTCATGGCATTCCCACCTTGAACATCAGCCCAAGGGCGTGCCTGAGTTCAGTCAGCAGGCTTAAGCGGCCGACGATCAGGTCCTGCAACAGTTCAAAATACAACAGCAAAATACCAATACCCGCCAGGCATTTGACCGGTGGGGCCAGCGTACTCACCTGCAACTGCGGGCTATAAAGCCCCAGCAGTGCAATGCCAAACTCCAATAACAGCAGTACCGCAATGAAAGGTGCGGCGTAGAGCATCATGTGGGTGAACGTGTCGCCGAGCAGGTTGAGAAACACGCCAAACCCATTGGCATGCGGCAGTGGAAACCATACGGTTGGCGGCCAGATCGAGTAACTGTCCCAGATCACTTGCGTCAGCGCCCCAAGCCCCAGGGTGGCCATCAACAAAAAAATCGTCAGTTCCTTGAACAGATGCCCGATGGGTGTCGCATCCGGGCCAAGCGAAGGGTTGAGCTGGCCACCGGCCAAGGCTCCCCGCTGGTTATCCAGCAGCGCTCCCACCGCCTCGAACATCCAGAACGGCATCGACAGTAATATACCCAGCAAGGTGCCCAGGGCCGCCTCTTTAAGCACCAACGCGCTGAGCATCAACGTAGAGAATTCCTGGTCGGCGAAGGTTGCATGGATGCCCGGCGCAGGCAGCAGTGCCAGCGCCGCCACAATGGTGTGGCGCGGCATGCCACGGATATGTTGAAAACAAAACGCCGCGACCAGAAAGGCGCAAGGGTAGATGCGCGCCATGCCGACCAACAGGCTGGGCAGGTAATCAAGATAGTGCAGCACAGGTGCAACCTCAGTTCAGCGCGGAGCGAGAGATCATGTCGAATGTCAGATTGATCAGTTGAATCAACTCCACGCCGATCCAGCGCCCCGTCATGACCAGCGTGATCCCCACTGCCACCAGCTTGATGCCAAACGGCAAGGTCTGGTCCTGTACCTGCATCAACGCCTGTACAAGAGAGGTCAGTACGCCGACCACCACCGCCACAATCAACGGCGGAGCCGACAACACCACGACCAGCAGCATGCCCTGCTTGAACAGCACGATCGGTTCCATACGCCACTCAGAGATAAGAAAAGAAGAGGCTGTCGAGCAGCCGTGACCACCCGGAAACCATCACGAACAACAACAGTTTGAGCGGCAGGGAAATGGTCATCGGCGAGACCATCTGCATGCCCAATGCCAGGAGCAAATTGGAGACAATCAGGTCGATCACAATGAACGGAATGTAGATGAGGAAGCCGATCTCGAACCCCGCCTGCAATTGCGACAGCACAAAAGCCGGCACCAACAGAATCAAGTCTTCTCGCTGAACTTCCTGGGCCATGGCGGCCGGCCATAGGCGCGCGGTGTTCTCCAGCAAGTGCGTCAACACATCCGGATCAATATTGCGCAGCATGAATGCGCGCAAGGGTTTGATCGCCTCCCCGCCGGTGTGCAGGGCCATTTGCACACTGCTTAAATCCAGCGGCGATACCTTGACGGTTTCGGCGATCTCGTAACCCACCGGCGCCATGATAAACAGCGTCGCCGCCAGCGCGATGCCATTGATGGCCATGCTCGGTGGTACTTGCTGCACACCTATCGCGTTGCGGGTGATCATCAGCACGATGACAATTTTCAAGAAGGCCGTACACACAATCAACAGCATGGGCATCAGTGACAATGCGCCGAGGAACAGTGCAAGTACAAAGGGGTCTATGCCCTGAATACTCATCGCGAAAAAACCACTCGCGTCACCTGCAGGCCCAAGCGCCCATCCACTTCCACCAACTGCCCCTGGCCGATCGGCCGATCACCGTAGTACAGGCCGGCCATTCCCGGTGCATAACCGGTAATGCCCAATACTGAACCCTCAACCAGGTTGCGCAGCTCGCCCAGCGTCAAGTTGAGCATTCCACAACGCACGCTTAACGCCATGCTCAAGTCATCGAACGGTTCGTGCCCGAATACTTCGGCCACGGGTTCATCTTCCGGCTCAGCGTAATAGGCTGCTGAAAAGTCCTCGTTCACACTCGTGTCCTCTATAGAAGTCAGGGTCAGGCACAGCGGCCCGGTGTCATCGTCAATGCAGCCGTGCAGGCGCTGCCTCCCGACCTGCACGTAGCCATTGCCCTGGGATTGAAAAAAAGCCTGCTCGAGCACCAGCACATCACCCATCCGCAGGCTGCGCACTTGTGCGATGGGTAGCTGCAAGGTCCCAAGGGGCACGGCAATTGCCAGCTGGAACTGCGCCGGCATCGGCGCGGCGATAGAGCGCCAAGGTGCGGCCTCGCACAACGCCAGAAAGCTCTGGTGGGCCAGCCACACGTAGCCCACAACCCGAGAGGCCCCCAATGTCACGCTGACTCGGCAGCCGAAACCCACCGGACGCGCAGTCACCAGCAATCGCATATAGCCAAACAACGCTTTCACTTGAGGACTGAGGTGGTGCTCAAACAGCGCCCAGAACCATGAATGTGGGTCGTTTCCAGCCTTGGCCAATGGCACGGGGCATTCACCCAGCAGGCTCAACAACGGCCCCGCCTCGGCGAACGCCAACACGCCGAGGGCGGTTTCAAAACACAACGCCTCGCCGCCAACAGGGGCACGCCCGGGCTCGATCAGCAGCTCACCCGCTTGCCCTGCAACCTGAAACGGTAAACGCAGCCCACGCCCCAGCCTGCGGCGTGCAGCCACCGTGCTCTGCTTGACCACAGGTAACGCTAAAAAAGGCACCTTCATCACGTACAGTCACCTGGCAGGTAGAACCTGACCGGTTGCCCCAAGGCTTGCGTGCACCGCTCCTGGCACTGCTGCCGCACACCACGCAGCCAATGCTTGGTGGCATCGTCCTCTGCGTCCAGTTCTATGGCCCAACTGCTCTGCTCACGATGCACAAGGGCGTTGATCCGCCCCAGGCGTGGCAAGCTCAGTACGAATTGCAGCGGCCACTGTGTACCGGCCTGAATCGGCGCCACGAGTTGGTCGACCAATACATCGGCCTTGGCGACCTCGACTGAGGCTTTGATATCCAGGCGCGAATGCCCAAAACGCTTCTCTGCAGCACCGCCGGCAAGCAGATGCGCAAACAGTCGCCCTTGTTCCAAGGGAACGTAAGCCCCCACGCCAGGCTCGCGTTCCTCCCGTAGCTCACGCGTGCGTCGATGCTCAGGCGCGGTATTTGAAACCTGTGTCATAGCGAATCCTGAGCGAGCAAATTGGACAGTTCCTGAAGTTTTTCCACCTGGCGCAAACACTCCGTGGCGTACTTCTGGGCACTGCCCACCTGGATGTCCTTATCCTTGTGCTGCGCTTGCAGTGCCTGCACCTGGCCTTCGTCGCGCAAAGTGCTGGCCGACAACGAACGCTCTTGTGACCCCCAGGCGTTCAGCGCTTTGAGCGTGAGCACCTGGCCCTGATGCTCGCTGAGCAACTGCGCACTTTGCTGAGCCTCTTCCTGACGGGTTTGCTCAAGGGCTTGCTGGGCCTGTTGAATATGGGTCTGCAGGGTTTGCCGCGCTCGCTTGGCCTCACGCAAGGCCCGTTCAGCGCGGTCGGCCCGATGACGGCGCAGGCGTCGCAAGGTCTCGATATCCGCCATCGACACGTCAGAATGGGACATAGGCCGTCAGCTCCTTGAGTTGCTCCAGTGTGGCTGCCATCGGCGAGGGTTCACGCAAGTCCTGGCGCAGGAAACTGTCCACTGCGCTGCGACTGTCTACCGCCAAGTCGGTCAATGCATCGCTACCCGGCTGGTACTCACCCAGCTTGAGCATCAGCTCGATTTGCTGGTACGCCGACAACAGCCGACGTAGCGCCGTGCCGGCCTGGATATCCCCGGGCTCGGCCACGTTGCTCAAGATCCTCGAAAGGCTGGCCAATACGTCCACTGCCGGATAGTGCCCACGCTCGGCCAGCTTGCGAGACAGCACGATATGGCCGTCGAGCAGCGAGCGAACTTCATCGGCCACCGGGTCGCTCATGGAGTCCTGCTCGATCAGCACCGTGTAGATCGCCGTGATCACGCCTTCACGCGTCAACCCGGCACGCTCGACCAAGCGCGGCAACAGGCTGTACACCGAAGGTGGCAAGCCACCACGGCCCAGGGGCTCGCCGGCGGCGAGGCCAATTTCTCGCTGGGCCCTGGCGAACCGTGTGAGGGAATCGATCAGAAGCAGCACACGCTTGCCCTTGCGTCGGAAGCCTTCGGCCAAGGCTGTCGCCGTGAAGGCTGCGCGTGCCCGCTCCATGCTCGAACGATCAGAGGTGGCACACACCAGGACGGCTTTGGCGCGCAGTTGATCATCGAGTTCATGATCAAGAAACTCGCGCAGCTCCCGGCCTCGCTCGCCGATCAGGCCGAACACAATCACGTCACACTCAACGTTGCGGGCTATCTCCGCCAGCAACGTGGTCTTGCCGCAGCCGGCCCCGGCAAACAGGCCGACACGCTGCCCCTCGCCCAGCGTCAGCAGGCCATCGATCGAACGCACGCCCGTGGCCAACGCGCGATTGATTCGCGGCCTGTCGGTGGGCAAAGGCGCTTCGCACAATACGGGGCTGGTGTCCGCCGTGTCGGCCAGCGCAAAAGCGCTGGCGCCTTCACCGGTAATCGGCCGCCCAAATCCATCCAGTACCTGGCCCAACAACTTCTCGCTGACCTGTACCTGATGGGATATGCCCAGGCGCTCTACGCTCGCCCCCACACGCACGCCTTCCAGGTTACCCAGCGCACTGAGCACGGCATCCTGCTGGTCGAACCCGATAATTTCGGCGAGCATGTGCTCGCCTTGCTTTTCCACTTGGCACAAGTCGCCTATGCGTGCCTGAGGCAGTCGACATTGCAGTAACATGCCGTTCACACGCTGCACACGCCCGCGTATCGTCACCGGCGCAAAACCTGCCAGCGTCTGGGACTGGTGCCGCTGCCAGGTGTCGAGACGCGCCTGCAAATCCTTATTCACCAGCGCACCTCATAGCGCTGCGCGCCCTCGAAAACCACCTTGCTGTTGTCAATCATCACCAGGCGCAAGTCATCCACTTGGTCTCCTACAAACAGTCGGTTGCCATCCTCCAGCACGACGTGACCATTCGCCCCTCCGATAATCTGAACGATCTTGAATGGCAGCTCATTGTCGTGCGCACGCACACGGCTGAGCACTGGCACAACGCTGTCGAACTGCTCACCAAATCGGTCGAGCATGCGCGTCACCAACGCCAGGTCCTCCTCGGAAACATCGCCGTTGAGCGCGACCTGGCCATTGATCACCTGCAAACTGACCCGCTGGCTCAAATCACGCTCACTGAGCATATTCAGCAACTGCTGGCGCACCTCGAACGGCGAGGCCAATTCGGTTTTCTGGGGCCCTGTTGGCATCAGTGAGGCCTGCGGATCACGCTCCCCGGTGGAGGCAATGCCCACCACCATGATGATGACTGCGACCACCAGCACCACACTGATCAAACGCTTTTGCTGCGAGGGCCCGAGGGCCGACAACTTCAACGTCTGGGGCGCTTCTTTGGCCATAACCTTGGCTGACGTTGCCGGCGCGGGTGCTTCGGGCCAAGGCTGATCCGCCACGGCGACATACAGCCGAATGGCGCCCACGCCAAATTGTTCGCCCAGCGCCAGATGCGTGATCTGCGCCACTACCTGCCCTTTTGCGCCCTGCAACAACCCCGCCTGGGCCTGCACCGACCATGTGGAGCCGACCAACCGCAACAGCGCGTGCTGCTCGGCGATCCCTGGATCGCTCAGCACCAAGTCAGCCTCTGGATGGGCACCGATGCTCCACTGCTCACCGAACAGCGGCAGCGCGGCCCCTTGGTGCAGGCCATCGAGAACACGCAGCTCGAACATCATTGGACGCTCCGCCGTGCTGAAACTGGCGCAGTCTTCATGCCGCCGTACCACGCATCAGCTCGGTCTGGCCAAGGTCAAAACGCCCCAACACTTTCACCTTTGAGGTGCTCCCCAATTCGGCAAAAGACATCACAGGGACGTGGTTGAATTCTTCGAGCAAAAGAGTGCGCAAAGGGCTGCGCAAATCCTGCGCCACCAGCATCACGCTTTTGCTTTTGGGGCGAGCCACGAAGGCTTGGTTGAGCAGGTGGATCAGTGACGCGCTGCTGTCATTATCAAGGGCGAAGAACACCCCGGTCTGGGTCTGGCGCAGCGATTCGCGCAGCACGTTTTCGGTCTGTGGAGACAGCAGCCAGGCATGCAGGCCGTCGGCCTCACTGTACTGGTGGAAAATCTGCGATTTGAGCGCAATACGCGCGTAGTCCGCCAAAGCGTCCGGCTCTCGTTCATGCTGGCCGTATTCAATCAGCGACTCGACAATCAACCTCACGGCGCGCAGCGGTACGCCTTCGCCAGCCAGGCGTTGCAGGACTGCCGAAAACCGCGACAGCGGCATGATTCGCTGTAGTTCCTGCACCAGCTCCGGCTGGTTGTGTTCAAGCCAGCTGAGAATTGACTTACTCTCCTGGATCCCCAGGAACTGGGGGCCGGAGAGCATCATCGCCTGCTTCATGCGCTCGACGATCAGGTTCGTCGCAGTGAAGCGCTCAAGCGCGGGGTCATCAAGCAAAGGATCATCTGGCGCCAACCACACCCAATCCTGCTCATCGCGTTCGGCCAGGCCCGGTATCGCGTGCTCCGGTACCTGCGCCAAGGCTGTACGCTCCACGGCCACTTGCGTAACAACCGAAGCCTTGATCATCGGCACTTCGTGTACGCAGAAGCGCATTTCGTCGTCCGCCAACGAGTCGTCGAGTTCGACTTCGAACGGCGGCAACGTCAACCCGATATTCGCAACGAGCGCATTGCGGGCCTGACGAAGGCCGTGAACCAGATCAACCACCTCGGGCGTTCCACGCAAGACGGGAGAAAACTGCAGGAGATAGGGGCGTGACGGGTCAAAGCCGCGCAAGTCCTCTTCACCGTTTTCTTCCGGGCGCACGGCCTGCGTGGCCTCGGCCGCGGGAGCTTCTTGGCGTTGACGTTGGCGCGCGAGGTAATAGCCCAGGGAGCCCGTCATCAGTGAGATAAAAATAAACACCAGGGTCGGCATGCCAGGCAACGCCGCAAACGCGAGCATGCCCACCGATGCAATCATCCAGCTCTTGGGTTCGCTGGTCATCTGACGGGCAATTTCTGCGCCCATGTTAGTGACGCCCCGGCGCCCATCCGGCGCGGCACGGGTGATGATCATGCCCGCCGTCAGCGAGATCAGCAGCGCAGGGATTTGCGCAATCAAACCGTCACCGATGGTCAATACCGAATACAGCGCAATGGATTCGCCGGCGGTCATGCCATGCTGGAACATGCCTGTGGAAAAGCCGCCCAACAGGTTGATCAGCACGATCACCAGACCTGCAACGGCATCGCCCTTGACGAACTTCATGGCGCCGTCCATGGCCCCGAACAGCTGGCTCTCGCGAGACAACTGGTCGCGCTTGTCCCGCGCCTGATTACCGTCGATCAGTCCTGCACGCAAGTCGCTGTCGATAGACATCTGCTTGCCGGGCATCGCGTCCAGGCTGAAGCGTGCGGCCACTTCGGCAACCCGCTCGGAACCCTTGGTGATAACCAGAAAGTTGACCAGGGTGAGGATCATGAAGATCACCAACCCTACGGCCAGGTTGCCACCCACCACAAAGTTGCCGAACGCCTCGACGATGTCACCGGCGTCTTGCTCCAGCAGGATCAACCGCGTGGTCGCAATCGACAGTGCCAGGCGAAACATGGTGGTCAGCAGCAGAATCGAGGGGAACGACGAAAACGCCAAAGGCCCCGGCAGGTAAAGCGCCAGAACGATCAGCAAGCAGGCAATACAGATGTTCAGCGCGATGAGGATATCCACCAGCCAGGTCGGCAGTGGCACGATGAAGATAAACACAATCGCCAGTACCACGACAGCACCAAGGACTTCAGCACGTTGTGCGACCTTGAGCAGCCAGCGGTTGATAAACGCCAGTACCGTCACATCAACGCCCTCGGCTCAATCTGGCCCTTCTCCAGGCGTGTGAACTCATCCATCACGAGCAGGAAGTTATGCAAAGCCTCCTCACGCCCCCGCGAGTCGCGCCATAAGGCCGCAGGCAAACCTTTGATCAAAGGATAAAGCGCATTGAGAGAGGCCAACTGGCGGGCCGCCGCATCCCCAGCCAAGTCATCCGCCAGCAGTTGAACCTCGGAGGGGGCAATGCCATTGCCGGCATAGCCCAATAGACGTTGCAACAGGTCAACGGCGTCGTGTTCAACATTCAGACGCTGAACCAGGTCTTGGCAATTGGACAGCACTCCACCCAATTGACCACAGCTCTGTAACCCCAACAAAAGCGTGCGCAATTTGGCGGTAGGAATCGACGAAACGTACGCCGCAATATCATCAGCCAGGGCCCGGCGCATGAGATTGAGCCCGACCGCAAACTGCTCGCCACCGTACTCTTTCAAAAGCGCCTGCATCATGCTGGCCAGGGATTGGCGCACTACCACATTGGCGTAGTAGAGCGTACGTATCGCCTGACATTGCGCCGGATCATCACTGCCTGACTGCAGGGCCAGGGCAATATTGAGGCCCGCCTGGATCTCCCGCTTGTACTGAATCTCCAGCTTGGCCAGCGCAGCACGTGCCAGTGCCGCCTCGCTTTTGACTTGCGCGTCACGCGTCGACGCTGCCTGGGTCTGGCGCACGAGTGCTTCGGCCTGCGCCGTCAGCTGACGAAGCACAACAAAGGTACGTGCAGGGTCCCCACCCGTAAGTTCGACTAACTTTTCGAGACTCTGCTGGCGCTCCAGATGCTGTCTGGCCACGATGACCATCTTTGCCAGGCTTTTCTGGGCGGGATGGCCGAGCCGATCATAGAGCTGCGCGAGTTGCTCGACAGGTGTGACAGGCCCGCTAATGGCGCGTCGGGTCAACGCGGTGCTGTGAGCGGCGGCTTCCTGGCTAAAAATGCCGGCGAGCGCATCCAAACCTGGCGCAGCATCCTGCGATCGGGTCGCAGCGACCTTCTCGGAAACGGACGGCTCCAAGCGCTGGATTCTGTGCAGATCGGGGTTGAATTCGACTTTCATGGGCATGCCAGGACAGGGAGTTTGTGTCTCTATGTGGCAACCCAGCGCCATACAGTTCCATCAAAACCACACACACTCTTTGCTTTGAAAATACCCGCACAAAACCACCTGCCGTTTTGCAAGTACCTGCGCAAAATCACACTATTTCAATATATTTATATATATAAATCAGCAAGTTAAGCGATTTTTTTCATTTGGCACAGCCAGTGCAAAAGGGGTTCCCGTCGAACTTACTTCGATAGCGTCTACCCTGAGGAAAAAATCGTGAATATCCCTATTGAAGCTTTAGCGCAGCTCGTTGGCGACTCGCCTCAATTCATGCTCCAACTGACGGACGACCAGCAGAAAAAACTCCGGCGTTTTATTCATAAACGCGTACTCAACCCCGAGGACGCCGACGACATCCTGCAATTGACCTACCTGGAGGCTTGGCGCAACAGAGAGCGGTTCAGTGGCCAGGCGACCCTTAGTACCTGGATGTGCGGCATTGCGCAAAACCTGGTCCGCAACCATTTCCGGCGCCTGTATGCCAAACCGGTGCATTGCGAATTCGATGAATCGCTGTGGCATGGCCAAGAGGAAAACAAGAATCTGGATTGGGAATTCGAGATCAACCGCCGACTGGAAAAAACCTTGAGCGCCATTGATCACTTGCCGGCGGAAATGCGTAAGACGCTCTACGCCTCGTTGGAGACCGATGGGAGTTACCAGGACACCGCCGACGTGCTGGACATCCCCATTGGCACCGTTCGCTCACGCCTGTCACGGGCGCGCGAACACTTGAAACGCGTCACGCACAACCCGTCGTAACCGTAAGCTGGCCCGGGGGGCAAGCGTTGGGCGGCAGGGATATCTGCCCAACCGAACTACGCTTTAACGTGCGCAGCGCCACACCCTTGCGATCACGCATTTAACACAGTCAGCAGAACAGCGCAAAACCCATGTGGGAGCGGGCTTGCTCGCGAAAGCGGTGCGCCAGTCAACACATGCATCAACTGACAATCTGCTTTCGCGAGCAAGCCCGCTCCCACCTTGGATCTTCGTGGCTGAAACACCCGTACCCGCCACACCACTCGTCGCCGTTTGGCCTGATTTTGTTTAAACAGTTGAAAGCGTAGATAAAATTTTGAAATAAACGCTTGACGCATATGCGTTCTACGCGAATAATGCGCGCCACTTGGCTACGTAGCTCAGTTGGTTAGAGCATAGCATTCATAATGCTGGGGTCCGGGGTTCAAGTCCCTGCGTAGCCACCAAGTACTAAAAACGGCTTACCGAAAGGTAGGCCGTTTTTTTATGCCTGCAGAAAAGTGCTCGGGCATACTCTCTGCGATCAACACCCCAAAATGCTGCTTTGAGTGTCATCCATGAGCCTCAGCGTTTTCGCCATCATCATGCTGGGCGCCGCCCTTCACGCCACCTGGAACGCGGTGGTCAAAGGCGGCGTCGACAAGCTGCTGACCACCTGTATGATCGCATCCGCCGCGTCATTGCTTGCGCTGGCGGCCATCCCGTTCCTGGCGCTACCGGCCAGAGAGAGCTGGCCCTTCATCGGCGCATCGGTGGTGTTGCAGGTGCTGTATTTCGTGCTGGTGGCCTCGACCTACCGCATTGCCGACATGAGCCAGACCTATCCGATAATGCGCGGCACGGCGCCGCTGCTGGTGGCATTGGTGAGTGTGCTGGTGTTGCACGAGCCGCTGTCGGCGTTTGCCTGGCTTGGCATTGGCGTGATCTGCCTGGGTATCTTGAGCATGGCCGCTGCGCCCTCGGCCGGGCATAACAAAGGGCTGGTGCTGGCGCTGGTAAACGCCTTGGTAATAGCCGGCTATACGCTGATCGATGGCCTGGGCGTGCGCAAGTCCGGCGCACCAGCGGCTTACACACTGTGGATATTTTTGCTGACCGGCTTCCCGCTAGCCGCGTGGGCTTTAGCTGCCCGGCGTGCAGCGTTCTGTCGCTACGTCGTCCGCAACTGGCGGCTTGGCGCCGTCGGGGGCGCAGGCACTGTAGCGTCATACGGCTTGGCGCTGTGGGCAATGACACAAGCACCCATCGCGACGGTTTCGGCCTTGCGTGAGACCTCGATCCTGTTCGGCGTAGTGATTTCGGCCTGGGTGCTCAAAGAGCATCTCACGCGGACTCGCATCATTGCCGCCGGCATTATTGCCGTCGGGGCGATGGTGTTGCGCCTGGGCTGACCAGGACACATGCGCACAAAAAAACTGAGGATCTGTACTTTGACGCTCCACGTAACCCGCTGCTAGTGTCCTGCCTCCCTACATGGAGCACCTGTGATGAAACTGGATATCTATCAAGTCGACGCGTTCAGCCAACAGGTCTTCGGCGGTAACCCGGCGGCTGTCTGCCCGCTGACCGAGTGGCTGCCCACAGAGCAATTGCATCAAATCGCCGCTGAAAACAATCTGTCGGAAACCGCATTTTTCGTGCCCCGTGGCGAGGTGTATGAGCTGCGCTGGCTCACCCCAGAAGTCGAAGTGGACCTGTGTGGCCATGCAACGTTGGCCGCTGCATGGGTGTTGATTCACAAACTGCCGAATGCCCCTGAAGTATTGCGCTTTGCTACCCGCAGCGGTGAGCTTCGCGTGACGCGCAATGGCGACGAACTGGCAATGGACTTCCCGGCCAAACAGCCCGAGCGCTGCGAGCCGCCAGCCGGCCTGTTGAGCGCGCTGGGGCTCGAACACGCCGAGGTGTATGCCACTGACGACTACATCGTCCTGGTTGATGACGAAGCCCAGGTCGCGGCACTCACGCCAGATTTTGCACACCTCAAGGGCCTGCCCAAACGCGGGATAGCGGTGACGGCCAAAAGCACGCGCTTTGATTTTATTTCCCGTTGGTTTGGCCCGAACGTGGGCGTCAATGAAGACCCGGTCACCGGTTCAGCCCACACCTCGTTGGCACCGTTCTGGGCCGAGCGCCTGGGCAAGTCACACTTGAACGCCGAACAGGGCGGCAAGCGCCGTGGGCAACTGCGGTGTGAACTCAAAGGTGACCGCGTGATCATCTCAGGCCATGCAGCACTTTACCTGCAAGGCACGATTTACCTGTAAAAAGGACTGCCCCAAGGACAACAGATCATTCTCAAAATGAACGGAGTTCAGCGCGTGTTTTCGATTTCCCGCCGTCAATTGTCGATGGTTGCCGCAGCCCTGGCGCTGGCTGGCTGCCACACCCCCGTCAACGAACAACCTCCGGCACCGGAACTGGGCTCGGGTTACCGCACCGACCTCACCACCCGCCACGCCGAACGCCATATGGCCGCCGCCGCCAACCCGCTGGCGGCCGAAGCCGGGCGCGAGATGTTGCGCCAGGGCGGCTCGGCGATTGACGCGGCGATAGCGATGCAGGCAGTGCTGACCCTGGTGGAGCCGCAGTCTTCCGGCATCGGCGGTGGCGCGTTCATCATGCTGTGGG
>NZ_JAAAFV010000021.1:336304-362008 GCF_019352915.1 Pseudomonas sp. Xaverov 259
AGATTGGCGGGCGTTCGGTCGGCACGCCGGGCGTCTTGCGGGCACTGCAGATGGCGCATCAAAAGACCGGGCACCTGCAATGGGCCAAGCTGTTTGAACCGGCGATTCGACTGTCGGAACAAGGCTTCGCAATTTCCCCACGCCTGCACGCGCTGATTGCTGCCGACCGTTACATTGCGCAGTCGCCGGAAATGGCGGCTTACTTTCTGAACGCCGACGGCTCGCCTAAAGCCACCGGCACACTGTTGAAAAACCCGGCGCTGGCTGCTGTGTTCAAGCGCATCGCCAAGGAAGGGCCAGACGCGCTGTACCACGGGCCGATTGCCGATGAAATCGCGCACAAGGTCCAGGGCAATCGCAATGCGGGCAGTCTCTCGCAGGCTGACCTTAAGGGCTACACCGCCAAGGAACGCACGCCGCTGTGCACCGACTACAAGCAATACCGGGTGTGCGGCATGCCGCCGCCGTCGTCGGGCGGGATAGCCGTCGCGCAGATCCTCGGCACCTTGCAGGCAGTAGAGGCACGCGACCCGCGCCTGGCCATCGCGCCGATGAAGCCGGTGAAGAGTGCATCGCCTGCCGGCCTTGAGCCTGTGCCCGAAGCCGTGCACCTGATCGCCGAAGCCGGCCGCCTGGCGTTTGCCGACCGTGCGCTGTATGTGGCCGACTCGGACTTCACGCCGGTACCGGTCGCGGGCCTTGTCGCCCCCAACTACCTGGCACAGCGCGCCACCTTGATTGGCGAACGCAGCATGGGCATTGCCAAGCCGGGCACACCGGCGGGCATCCAGGTGGCCTACGCGCCGGACCGCTCGCCGCTGCGCATCTCCACCTCGCAAGTGGTGGCGGTGGATGACCAGGGCGGTGCAGTGTCGATGACCACCACGGTGGAAGCGGCGTTCGGCTCCCACGTGATGGTCCAGGGCTTTTTGCTCAACAACCAGATGACCGACTTTTCGTTTATCCCGCAAGAAAACGGCCAGCCCGTAGCCAACCGTGTCGAGCCCGGCAAGCGCCCGCGCTCGGCCATGGCCCCGACCCTGGTGTTCGACCGCCAGAGCGGCGAGCTGCTGGCGACGGTGGGTTCACCGGGCGGTTCGCAAATCATTGAGTACGTGAGTAAATCCCTGGTGGCCATGCTCGACTGGAACCTCGACCCGCAAGCCGCCATCAGCCTGCCCAACTTCGGCAGCCGCAATGGCGCGACCGAGTTGGAGGCAGGCCTGTTCAGCCCTGCGTTAAAACAAGCGCTGCGTGACAAGGGCCACGCGTTGAGCGAAATCGATATGACCAGCGGCATCCAGGCCATTGTTCGCACGCGCGATGCCCAAGGCAAGGTCACGCTTAGCGGCGGCGCCGACCCTCGGCGTGAAGGCGAAGCGGTCGGCGACTGAATGTTCTACAAACGGAGAGAGTGCCGTGCAACAGGCTGATAATCTCGGCGCCCTCCCCGGCGTCGACCATGGTTTTTGTTCAATCAATGATCCTGCGCGCCCGGACGCGGTGTTCATCTGCAAGCAGGTACACAGCGCGACGGTGATTGAATGGCAGGCGCAACTGGCGACCAACAGCGTGGCGGCGGATGGCGTGTTCACGCACGAGCATCAGCCGATCGCGGTGATCACGGCCGATTGCCTGCCCATTCTCATCGCGGCTGAAGACGGTGCGATGGTCGCGGCCGTGCATGGTGGTTGGAAGGGTTTGCAAGGCGGCATTATCGCCAACGCAGTGCAGCAATTTGCCGCTAAAGGGATTGCCGTGGACCAGTTGCAAGTGGCAATCGGGCCGTCAATCAAAGCGTGCTGCTATGAAGTGAGCGAGGACTTTATTGCGCAGTTTCAGGCGAACCAAGGCCACCTGTGGCGTGACGGTCGGGCGCCGTGGAGCTTCGTACAACCGGCGCCATTGCTGCCTCCCGAAATTGCCCCGCCCTATGCCAGGCAAACGGCAAGTGCCTGGTTTGATTTGAGGGGCTACGGGGTGATGTTGCTGCAAGCGGCAGGGCTTAAGCGTGAGCAGATCGATGTCAGTGAAGTGTGCACGTATTGCACATCCGCCACCTTCGCCAGTTATCGCAGGCGCACGCATAACCCTGATGAAGCGAAGACGTTGATCTATTCGTGGATTGCTCGCAACCCCTGATCAGTGCCAAGGGCGCTTTTGTGGCGAGCGGGCTTGCCCCGCGTTGGGCTGCGCAGCAGCCCCAATTTAGCTACTGCGTTATTTCAGGGTAAAACCGTGCTATCTGGTTTTGGGGCCGCTTCGCGCCCCAACGGGAGCAAGCTCCCTCGCCACAGAGGCCGCATTTCCTCGATTCATTTTATCGGCTGATCTTAAGCCCCTTACGCCCCGCATGCCGCTCCAGCGCCAGCTCGATCAACCGGCTTACCAGCTCGCTGTAACTCATCCCCGCCGCCTGCCACAGCTTCGGGTACATGCTGATACGCGTGAAGCCTGGCAATGAGTTGATCTCGTTGATCAGCACCTCACCATCATCGGTGAGGAACACATCAACCCGCGCCAACCCCGCGCAGCCCAATACCTCAAACGCTTCGATGGCCAGGTGACGAATGCGCTCGCTGGCTTCGACGCTGATATCGGCCGGCACCACCACTTGGGCCGCCTGCCCGTCGATGTATTTGCTGTCGTAGGAATAGAAGCCGTTGCTCACCACAATCTCGCCACAGCCACTGGCGATGGGGTTGTCGTTGCCCAATACGGCGCATTCGATTTCACGGCCTTGGACCGCAGATTCCACCAGCACTTTTTCATCGAAGCCCAAGGCCAGTTCTACGGCGGCGTGGTACTCGGCTTCGTTGCCAACCTTACTCACGCCCACCGAAGATCCCTGGTTGGCGGGTTTGATGAACATCGGCAAACCGAGCTTATTCACAGCCGTTTCGAACGAAGTACGCGCTGCATTGCGGCGGGTCAGGGTGATAAACGGTGTGACAGCAATACCGGCATCGCGAAGCAGACGCTTGCTGACATCTTTGTCCATGCAGACCGCCGAACCCAGCACGTCGGAGCCGACGAAAGGCAGGTCGGCCATGCGCAGCAGGCCTTGCAGGCAGCCGTCTTCGCCGAGGGTGCCGTGGACGATGGGGAAGATCACATCGATGTGTTCCAGCAAGCCCTGACCGGAGGTTTCAACCACTTGCTGGTTGGCTTTGCCCGGCACTACCGCCAGTTCACGGTTGGAGTGGTTGAGAGCGATGAGCGCCGGGTTTTCCTGGTTGATCAGAAAGTTCGACGAGTCGTTGAGGTGCCAATGGCCGGCCTTGTCGATACCGATCAAGATGGGCTCAAAGCGCGATCGGTCCAGCGCATCGACGATATTACGCGCCGACTGCAACGAGACTTCGTGCTCGGCCGAACGGCCACCAAAAATAATACCTACCCGCACCTTGCTCATGACCCGGCCTCACTGTTGAAAGTAAGGCTTCTTACCATGAGCGGTCAGCGATTCGCCACCAGATGTGCGCCGAACAGCAGGTAGCAACCGCCGGCAAAGCGGTCGAGCCATTTGCGTGAACGCGCGTAAAGGTTGGCCATGCGCTCGCTGGAAAACACCAGGGCAACACTGGAATACCAACTGAACGACAAGGTGGCCATGGTGATGACCGCCAGGGTCAACAAGGCGGGCGAAGGAGACGGCGGCATGGTCGAGGCAAACGCCGTGGCGACGAACAGCGCGGCCTTGGGGTTGGACAAGTTGCCCAACAACCCGAAGCGCCAGGCGGAAAACAATGAGCGCTGCGGTTCGTCGGGCAGCACGGCCTGGCCCACAGACGGAGCCGAGCGCTTGAACAATTTGAGCCCAAGGTAAATCAGGTAACAACCGCCGATAATCTTGAACGCCAGGTAGAGCATGGGCGCGGCAGAAAACAGCGACTTGATGCCCAGGCCGCCCGCCAAGCCCCAAATAATCGTGCCGCTGGCCACGCCGGCCGACGCAACAACGCCATGGCGCCTGGAACAGCTGGCAGCCAATTGCGCTGTGTTGAAAAAGTTTGGCCCGGGCGTCACCACAGCGACCGTCCACAGCAGTGCCAGCGAGATCAACGGTGCCACATAGGCGGGGTTGAAAAAATCCATGGGGCAGCTCCGTCAGCGCAGTACACGAACCCGGATCATAGGCCTCGCCCCACGCTTGCACAATCGTACAAGACCCCGGCAGACAACCGCTGCAGACTCGGTTAACGTGTTTCCACCTCTACTTGTGACAAGTCACCATGGGCCAACCCACTTCTACCCTCGACTGGCTGCACCGCGCCCCGCACGCCAGCGGCCTGGACCGTATCGAGGCGTACTTCGCCGGCTTTGCGTTCGATCCGCATCGCCATGACACCTACGCCATCGGCCGCACCTTGTTTGGCGTGCAGAGCTATCACTACCGCGGCTGCATGACCCATAGCCTGCCGGGCCGGACCATGGTGATTCACCCCGATGAATCCCATGACGGCCGCGCCAGCAGCGTGGAGGGTTTCAAGTACCGGATGATTTATGTGGAGCCGGCGCTGATCCAGCAGATCCTCGGTGGTCGGCCCTTACCGTTTATCCACAACGGCCTGTCGACTGACCCGCGCCTGTTTCGCGCCAGCGAAGTGTTGCTGCAAAACCTCGACTGCCCGGTTGATCCGATGCAGGAACAGGACGCCCTGTTCGACCTGGCACACGCGCTGAACGCGGCATCCGGCGCAATCATCAGCCGCAAATCCTTCGATTATGTGGCCGCCGAGCGCGCCCGTGAGTTTATCCACAGCGCCCTGGGCCGCAGCGTCACCCTGGATGAAATGGCCGACCACTGCGGCCGTGATCGTTGGGCGCTGTCGCGGGACTTTCGTTTATTGTTCGGCACCAGCCCCTACCGCTACCTGACCATGCGGCGGCTGGATTTGGTGCGCAGCTTGCTGGCCCAAGGCCAATCGTTGGTGGACGCGGCCCTGACCGCAGGGTTCACCGACCAGAGCCATATGACCCGGCAATTTCGCAGCACCTATGGCATGCCGCCGTCGCGGTGGGTGAAGATGCTAGGGCGCTGATCCTCTGACTTGAAATACAGTAAATATGGGAGCGGGCTTGCTCGCGAATGCGGTGGGTCAGCCAATTATTAGTCGACTGACACTCCGCATTCGCGAGCAAGCCCGCTCCCACATTTGATTCAGGTTGTTTTAAATATAGCGCTCGGCGCGGGCGCTTTGAGGCGCAGCGCCAACACGCCACCCACCAACGCAATCGCCGCACTCCACCACAACGCCAAGTCGATCCCACCGCTATTGGCAACCGACACCAACACCGCCAGCCCCAACGCCCCGCCAATCTGCTGGCTGGTAGAGGCCATGCCCGCTGCCACGCCCTGCTCGCCTGGGCGGATACCCAAGCCCGCCGCTACCCACATCGCCGTCCAGGTCATGCCTTGGCCGATGCTCAAGATAAAAATCCCCGGCAACAACGACCAGAACCCCACGCCCGTCGGCAGCGCCCAGCACACCAGTGCAATGCCCACCGCACCCGCCAGTTGCCCGGTGACCAAGGTGTTGCGCAACCCGAGCCTTGCCAGCGAGCGCTCCGCCAGCCAGATGCCGAACGTACACACCAGGGTCGCTGGCAAAAACGCCAACCCGGCTTGCAACACGCTGTAGCCGTAAACCTGCTGGTAATACAGCGCCAGGAAGTAGTACTGCACGCCGAAGCTGCTCATGAACACCGCCGTCAGCACCATGGCCATGCGCAGCTCCCGATAGGCAAACAGCCGCAGCGGCATCAGCGGGTCGCGGCCGCGCTGTTCAATCCATGCGAACAACCCGAGCAGCGCCACGGCCAAGGCGATGCAACCCAACGTCGAGGGGGCGGCCCGACCCCATTCCGGGCCTTGCACCAGCGCGAACACCAGCAAGGTGCCACCAACGGTCACGGTCAGCGCGCCACCGATATCAAACTTGCGCCCACGCACACGCTCACCATCGGCCGGGATCCAGTAGCGCGCCGCCCATGCACAGCCACCGGCCAGCGGCACATTCACCAGAAACACCGCTTCCCAGCCCCACGCCTGGGTCAATACGCCACCCAGCAACGCGCCGAGGGCCAACCCCGCTGCCGACGCCGCGCTCCACACCGCAAACGCACGGTTGCGCGCCGGGCCTTCGGCATAGTGGGTATTGATCAGCGCCAATGTGGCCGGGAACAACAACGCCCCGCCCACGCCTTGCACCGCCCGCGCCAGCACCAGCAATACCGCGCTGCCGCCCAACACTGCTGCCAGCGACGCCAACGCATACAGGGCCTGTCCAGTTCGATACAAGCGTCGCTTGCCAAGCAGATCCGTAGCCCGACCACCCAGCAACAGGAAACCGCCAAACGCCACACTGTAGGCGCTGACCACCCACTGCAATTGCTGAGCGGAAAAATCCAGGTGAGCGCCGATCTGTGGCAAGGCCACGAACACGATGGTGGCATCCAGGGCGATGATCAGTTGCGCAGTGGCCAGCAGCACCAGCATCCAGCCAGAGGGTCGAGAGGGAGACATCACGGCGTCCTGTCCAAAATAAGAGGCTGCCAGTGTCTTTTATGCGCAACAGATGATAAATAGCGCTATTAACCTTTCAGTAATGACTTTAATCATGGATTTGAACGCTGTTCGCCTGCTGGCCCGTGTGGCCGAAACTCGCAGCTTCACGCGTGCTGCGGGTGACTTGGGGCTCACCCAATCCGGGCTGTCGCGCGCTATCTCGCGGCTGGAAAGCGAGCTGGGCGTGCGCCTGCTGCAACGCAACACCCGCAGCGTCAGCCTCACACCCGACGGGCAAATGTTGTACGAACGTTGCGCGCCGTTACTGGCGGATTTGGCCGAAACCGAAAAGTTGATGCTCGACCGGCGCAGCAGTCCGTCCGGCCTGTTGAAGATCAGCACGCCGTCGCTGTTCGGGCGCAAAGTAGTGATGCCGGTGATCGGCGAGCTGACCTTGCGTTACCCCGAGCTACGCATTGAAGCGGTGATGACCGACCGCCTGGTGGATATTGTCGACGAAGGTTTTGATGCGTTGTTACGTACCGGCGAGATCCAGGACCAGCGCCTGATCGCCCGCGCCCTGCCGCCGTTGCGTTGGGTCACGGTCGCCGCGCCCAGTTATCTTGCGCGTTTCGGCATCCCGCACAGCATTGAGGATCTTAAGGATCACAACTGCATTACCGTACGCAATCTGCGTAACGGCCGTCTGGTCGATTGGCAATTCATACGCGACGGCAAGGTGCAGGACGCAGGCGTCGAAGGTCGGTTGATCTTTGATATCGGTGACGCGATGGTGGACGCCGCGCTGGGCGGCTACGGCATCGCTCAAGTGATGGATTTTGCCGTGCGCGACGACCTCGCTGCCGGGCGGCTGGTGCCCATACTGCAAGCGTTTGCCGGGCGCAGTCGGGCGATCTCGTTGGTCTACCCGCCGTCCCGGCAATACTCGCCGAAGCTCATGGCGTTTGCCGACGCCTTGGCAAACGCGCGCTGGTAAGGCTTACAACTGGCGCCCGACAACCGGCGCACCGATGCTGAGAAAATTCCCGCCGGCGATATGGTGCAAGGTGCGCAATGCGTCATGCCCTTCGAAGTGCCAATGCCCCTCGCTGAACACACGCTCGTCGGCATAGGCGGCGACCACTTCGCCGAGGAATAGATCGTAGGTCTGTTGGTTGTGTGGCTCGGGCAGCAAGCGGCACTCCAGCCAGGCTACGCAGCCTTCCAGCAGTGGCGCCTGGGTGTGCTCGCCACTGAAGGAGTGCAAGCCGTAGGCGGCGAACTTATCCGTTTCGGAACCGCTGGTATTGCCGACCGTCTGCACCAGATCGGCCTGCGCCACACAGGGTACTTGCAACACAAACGTGCCGGCGCCTTCCAGCAGTTGGCGAGTCCAGGTGGACTTGTCCAACACCACGGCGACCTTCGGCGGTTCGAAATCCAATGGCATGGCCCAGGCAGCCGCCATGATATTGCGTTTGCCATCGTGGGCGGCACTCACCAGCACGGTCGGGCCGTGGTTGAGCAAGCGGTAGGCCTTGGACAGCGGAACGGGACGACGGTGGGTCGGGCTCATGGAGGGTCGGCTCTTCAAGCAAGAAAAAACCTACGATACCTCAAGCACAAGCCCTGCGGGTCAGCTCGACAACTGATTGGCGAACTGCCCGACCGCGCTGACGACTTTTTGCGCGCCGTCCTGAATCTCCACGATCACCGTGCCCGCCTCGGCCGCCAGGGCCAAGCCTTGCTCGGCCTGCAGGCGGCCATCGTTCATCAAGGTCACCGCATCGCGTGCCATGTCCTGGTTCTGGCGGACTACGCCGACGATTTCTTCGGTGGCTTTGCTGGTACGCGAGGCCAACTGACGTACCTCATCGGCCACCACCGCAAAACCACGGCCCTGCTCACCGGCACGCGCCGCCTCGATGGCTGCGTTGAGTGCCAGCAGGTTGGTCTGCTCGGCGATGCCGCTGATGGTCTTGACGATGGTGCCGATCACTTGGGACTGGGCATTCAGCGCCTCGATGCCGTCTCCAGCCTGTTGCATATGCTTGGCTAGATCACGCATCACATCCACCGCCTGGGTCACCACGGTGGTACCGCGCTGGGCGCTGTTGTCGGTTTGCAGCGAGGTGCTATAGGCAATGTTGGCAGCCTCGGCCACAGCTTGTTCCTGATTGACCTGATCGGTAATCACCGTGGCGAACTTGACCACTTTGTACAGGCGGTCATTGGCGTCCAGCACTGGGTTGTACGTGGCTTCCAACCAAACCGTGCGGCCATGGCTATCGACCCGCTTGAAGCGTGCCGCAACAAATTCACCGGCGTTCAGGCGCTTCCAGAACTGTTGGTATTCGCTGCTGTTGTACTCCTGCGGTTCGCAGAACATGCGGTGATGTTTACCCTGGATCTGCGCCAGGCTGTAACCCATCCCACCGAGGAAGCGGTCATTGGCTGTGAGCACATGCCCATCTAAATCGAATTCAATCACCGCCGTGGAACGGACCAGCGCGGTAATCAGGTTTTCATGCTCGCGCGACGCCTCGATGGTACGGGTGAGGTCGCTTGAGTAAATCGAAAAATGCTTGATGCGCCCCGCCGAGTTGCGCACCGGCTGCACGATCGAGCGCAGCCACGCTTCCTTGCCGTTGCCACGCATCAGGCGCACGGTGCCGGCGAAGTGTTCGCCGCGCACCAGGGCATTTTTAAAGCGCAGCTGGAATTCGTCCTGGCGCACATGCGCAGGCACCAGCTCATCAATGTGACGCCCCACGAGGTTGCTGGCTTGGTAAGCCAGTTCTTGCAGGAAGTTGGCATTGGCCCACTCCACCCGACCGTCGGCATCCAGCGTCAGGCACAGCATTTCACTTTCCAGGCTCTCCTTGACCTGTTGCAAGCTCGACAATTCTTCGCGAAGAGCGGTCAGCTCTTGCTTCAGGCGGGTATTGAACATGGGGCACCGATAGGCATTGGGGGAGGTGGATCTGACCTGCATCGGCGCTGCCGGCGTTTTCTGAAGCGCTTTTTTTCCCCGCAGCCAACTGTTTTTTTGGATCCATTAACCGCCGTTGTTTCGACACACGCCCATCACTTGATATTCAAGGGTATTGAGCTTGCCGGTGGAGTCTTCATAGGTCATGCGCGACGGCACCGCCGCGCAGGAGCGGATCGGCGGCGTTACATTCACCACCTTCTCAATGTCCAGCTTCATGCCATAGCGGTAGGCCTGCACTTCGGGCGCGGGCTTGCCTTTCTTTGCGGCGTAAGCGGCCATGGCTTTTTCATTGCGCTCCATCATCAGGGCAAAGGTGCGATCCCCGCCGCCTTCGGCCAACGCACCAAAAGACATGACCGCGACCAAGACACCCAGGGCAACTTTATAAGCTTTCATCATTAGTTCCTCGTCTGAAAAGTTCAGTGACGAGATTAATCGAACAACCCTGACGCAATGTTCACCAAAACGTTACTTATTTGTTATGTGTTGTAAGCTTCCAGAATTGTAATGTTCACGCCATGAGTTCGTTATCCACGGTTTGCAACTATCAGCCCGGGCCAGATCAATAAGAATGCCCACCTCTATAAGAAGCTGAAAACTGCCACTACCAAGGAGCGAAACATGCACATTACTTACTTCATCCTTCCCTTTTCCTTGCTGGCCGCGCTGCCCCTGGCGGCCGCGGCCGTAGAGGACAAGCCCGAAGGTTTTATCGAAGGCAGCCGCGTCAACGTGCTGGCGCGCACGTTTTATTTCAACCGTGATGACCGCAAGGGCCAGTCCAGCCCTACCGGCAACGGCTACTCCGAAGCCTTGGCGCAGGGCTTGATCGGCAAATTCGAGTCCGGTTTTACCCAAGGCACGGTTGGCTTCGGCCTGGATGCCTTTGTCATGTATGGCCTCAAGCTCGACTCGGGCACCGGTCGCAGCGGCGGCAAGGGTTCGTTCGGCGTGCTGCCGGTAGACAGCGACAACCACCCCGAAAGCGGTTACAGCAAATTCGGTGGCGCGGCGAAGTTGCGGGTGCTGGATACGGTAATCAAAGCCGGCGACGTGTTCCCCGCCACACCGGTGGTGGCCGCTGGCGATTCGCGCCTGTTGCCGCAAAGCTTTCGCGGCGTCACAGCGCAGAACACCAGCCTTGAGGGCTTGAGCCTGCAAGGCGGGCGCCTGAGCGGTATGAGCCAGCCGAGTGAAAGCGGCATGAACAAGGGCTTTGCGACTTTCTATGCAGGCAAGGTCGACTCACCCTGGATCGGCTATTTCGGTGGCGACTACACCGTCAACAAACACCTGAGCGTCAGCCTGTACAGCAGCCGTTTAAAAGACGCCTGGGACCAGTACTACGTCGGTACCAACGCCAGTTACCCGCTGAGCGAAGACGTGTCCTTGTTCGGCGACGTCAACTATTACAAGGCCGTGGATGAAGGCAAAAAACTGCTTGGCGAATTCAATAACAACATCTGGAGCGCCAGGCTTGGGGTCAAGGTCGGCGCCCACAGCCTGGCCCTCTCGCACCAGCGCAACAACGGCAATGACGACTTTGATTACCTGCGCCAGTCGGACTCGATCTTCCTCAACAACTCGATCCAGTACAGCGATTTCAACTCGCCCAAGGAGCGCTCATGGATGGCGCGCTACGACCTGGACATGCAGGCCTTCGGCATTCCCGGCCTGTCATTCATGACCCGCTACGCCAAAGGCACCGGCGCCGACTACAGCAGTGCCAACGCGGTGTACATGCGCCGCGATGCGGCGGGTAACCCGCTGACCGATCAACGCCGTTGGGAACGGGATATCGAGGCCAAGTATGTGGTGCAAAGTGGCAGCCTCAAGGATTTGTCCTTGCGTTTACGCCAAGCCACTGTGCGCTCCAGTGCATTCGAGTCAGACCTAGAGGAAGTTCGCTTGATTGCCGAGTATCCACTGGTTGCACTGTGAGTGGTTACATTCGCTTGCCGTTAACTAACATCTGTTCACAAATAGCCAGTTATCAAAACTGTAATATTGGGCTCAGCTTCTCGTTAAGTTGAACTTCCTATACTCGCATCAACTTGTTTGCACCGAGCAACATTCGTCTCTAGAAGCTTTTTTGTAGCTCCTTTGGAAAGAGATGAATTTTTAACGCCCCTCGGGGCGTTTTTTTTTGCGGGCAGGTTTAACAGCGGCCAATGGTCGCAGTTGACCCTGAAGCTACTTCACGGTTCAGACTTTTCCTACTCCCAAAACACCTGATTCCATAAGGAAATGGAGCCCTTCTCCCTCAGTAAAAGGTAAACCCCCATGCGTATCCTTGTGGTTGAGGACGAGCAAAAAACTGCCGACTACCTGCAACAGGGCCTGAATGAAAGCGGCTATGTGGTGGACTGCGCGTCCAATGGCATCGACGGCCTGCACCTGGCCGGGCAGCACGCCTATGAGTTAGTCATTCTCGACGTCAACCTGCCGGGCAAGGATGGCTGGGAAGTGCTGGAGCAATTGCGCCGCAATGGCACGCAACGGGTGATGATGTTGACTGCCCGTGGCCGCCTGGCCGACAAGATCAAAGGCCTGGACATGGGCGCCGATGATTACCTGGTCAAACCTTTCGAGTTTCCCGAGTTGCTGGCCCGGGTGCGTACCCTGTTGCGGCGCAGCGAACATATCCCGCAGCCGGACGTGTTCCGCGTATTGGACTTGGAGCTGGACCCGCGCCGCCATCGCGCCTATCGCGGCACCCGCCGTATCGACCTGACCACCAAGGAGTTCGCGCTGCTGCAGGTGCTGATGCGTCAGACCGGCGAAGTACTGACCCGCACGCAGATTATTTCCCTGGTGTGGGACATGAATTTCGACTGCGACACCAATGTGGTGGAAGTCTCCATCAGCCGCCTGCGGGCCAAGGTCGACGACCAGAGCGAGGTCAAGTTGATCCACACCATTCGTGGCGTGGGTTATGTGCTGGAGGCGCGCGGATGAGAACCGGCAGTTTGTCGATGCGCCTTGGCTTGACGGTCAGCCTGATGGGCGCCGGCCTGGTGCTGCTGCTGGCGACGCTGGCTTACGTGGCCCTGACCCACGAGTTGGAAAAGCTCGCGCGCAAGAACCTGGAAAGCAAGATGGAGCAAATCCAGCACAGCCTGGCCCAAGGCCTGGATGCCAACCGCATCCGTGCCCGCCCGCACTCTTTGATGGACCTGGTGATCGGCCACGACAATTTCTACCTGACCATTGTCGGCACCGCGCCGGACGAAAGCGTACTGCTGAGCATCGGCGCCAAGCCCCAGGAGCCTTTGCTCACAGACTTCACCCCCAAGGAAACCCTCGGCTACCTCAATTGGGCCGACAGCAATGGCAACCAGGTGCTCAGCGCTTCCAGCCTGATGCGCCTGGCCAATGGCGAACGGGTGCGCGTGCTGCTGTCGCTGGATCGCATGGACGACCAGGCGTTGCTCAGTGCCTACCTGCGCGCCACTTTGATTGCCCTGCCGATGCTGCTGATCCTGATCGGCATGGGCGCCTGGTGGTTGGTACAACGCGGGCTCGCGCCGTTGAAGCAGTTCAGCCATGTGGCGGCCAAAGTCACCACCCAGGACCTGACCCACCGTTTATCCGTCGACAACCTGCCCCATGAGCTGGGCGAATTGGCCCATGGCTTCAACGTGATGCTCGACCGCCTGGACGCGGGCGTGCAACAGCTGTCGCAATTCTCCGATGACCTGGCCCACGAAATGCGCGCGCCCCTGACCAACCTGATGGGCAAGGCTCAGGTGACGCTGTCCCGCCAGCGGCCACCGGAGGAATACAAAGCGGTGCTGGAGTCCAACACCGAAGAGCTCGAACGCCTGGCGCGCATCGTCTCCGACATGCTGTTTCTGGCCCAAGTCAGCCATCCGGCCGCGCGGGGCTCATTTAGCCAAGTGTCGCTGGCGGACGAAGCCCATCGGGTGATGGATTTATTCGCCCTGAGTGCCGAAGACAAACAACTGACCCTGACCCTCAGCGGCGATGCCCAGGTGCAGGGCGACCGCCTGATGATTCAACGTGCCCTGTCCAATCTGCTGTCCAATGCCATTCGCCACAGCCCGGCGCAATCGCATATTTCAATGCTGGTGGAGGCCTATGGCAATCAAGTTGCGCTGTCAGTCAGCAACCCCGGCCCCGGGATCGAAGCGCAGCACCTGCCGCACCTGTTCGAACGTTTCTACCGCGTCGACAGCAGCCGCGCCCGCGCCGAAGGCGGCACCGGGCTGGGCCTGGCCATCGTGCAATCCATAATGGCCCTGCATCAGGGGCAGGCTGACGTGCGCAGCCTGCCCGGTGGCTTTACCTTGTTTCGCCTGGTGTTTCCTCGGGTACTGCCTGAATAGGGAGTGCGCACTTCAAACCAAAGCAATTCGATGTAGGAGCTGTCGAGCCTTAGCGAGGTTGCGAAAGCGGTGGGTCAGGCAACATATGTTTCGCCTGTGCCACCGCCTTCGCAGCCTCGCTGGGGCTCGACAGCTCCCACATTTGAGCTTTGTCGCTGGCAAAATCCGCGTTCGGCGCGATGGCCCTGCTGACCGAGACCTAAGCAACAAACCCGATCCCCTGTGGGAGCTTTGGTGATTTCAGTATCAAGCCCGCTCAGCTCATACGCGTCATTCTTCCTTGCGATGCGCCCACTGGTACAGCGCCGGCAGTACCAGCAAGGTCAGCAACGTAGAAGAAATAATCCCGCCGATCACCACCGTTGCCAGCGGCCGCTGCACTTCGGCGCCGGTGCCGGTGGCAAGCGCCATGGGGATAAAACCAAGTGACGCTACCAGCGCCGTCATCAACACCGGGCGCAAGCGTGTCAGCGCGCCTTCGTTGACCGCCAACGCTAACGAGCGCCCTTCTTCACGCAGGTTGCGGATGAAGGCAATCATCACCAGGCCGTTCAGCACCGCCACACCGGACAACGCGATAAAACCCACGCCCGCCGAGATTGATAGCGGAATATCGCGTAGCCACAGCGCCATGATGCCACCGGTCAAGGCGAACGGAATCCCGGTAAACACCAGCAAGCCATCCTTGAGGTTGTTGAACATCATAAACAGCAACCCGAACACCAGCAGCAACGCCACCGGCACTACGATGCGCAAACGCTCGGAGGCTTCCTTCAACTGTTCGAACTGGCCACCCCAGGTGGTCCAATAACCGGCGGGCACTTTCACTTGGGTGTTGATGGCCGTCTCGGCCTCTTCGACAAACGAGCCGATATCGCGCCCGCGCACGTTGGCGCTGACGATCACCAGACGCTTGCCGTTCTCGCGGCTGATCTGGTTCGGGCCGAGCACCAGGTCCAGGCTCGCCACCTGGGACAAGGCAATAAAGCCCAACTGCCCCGCCGCACTGCCGGCCAACGCCGGCACCGGAATCAACAGCCGCGACAAGCCCTCGATATCGGTGCGCAACGCGTCGGACAACCGCACCACCATGTCGAAACGCCGGTCGCCTTCGTACAACGTACCGGCCTGGCGCCCACCCACGGCCACGGCAATGGTGTCCTGCACATCTCCCACATTCAGGCCGAAACGTGCGGCCTTGTCACGGTCGATATTGATCGTCAGCACCGGCAGGCCGGAGGTCTGTTCCACTTTCACCTCCGAGGCGCCATCAAGCTTTTGCAAGGTCTCGGCGATTTCCCCGGCGGTCTTGTTGAGCACCGTCATATCATCGCCAAACACCTTCACCGCCACGTCACTGCGTACCCCGGAAATCAGCTCGTTGAACCGCAATTGGATCGGTTGCGACAGTTCATACGCACTGCCCGGCACAATCGCACTGGCGCGCTGGATATCGGCGATCAGCGCCTCGCGAGACTTGTTCGGATCCGGCCATTGGTCCTTCGGTTTAAGCATCACATAGCTGTCGGAAATGTTCGGCGGCATCGGGTCGGAGGCGATTTCCGCCGTGCCGGTGCGCGCAAATACACGCTCGATTTCCGGCACTTGAGCGATCAGTATTTTTTCCAGCTGCTGCTGCATCTGCACCGATTGCGACAGGCTGGTACCGGGTACGCGCAAAGCCTGCTGGGCGAAGTCGCCTTCACTGAGGCTGGGGATAAACTCACTGCCCATGCGACTGGCCACCGCGCCCGAGGCGACGATGGTCAGTACCGCCAAACCGAACACTAATGAACGGCGCGTCATCACCCAATCCAGCACCGGCGCATAGACCCGACGTGCAGTGCGCATCACCAGGTTTTCTTCTTCCTTGACCTTGCCGGTCACGAACAGCGCAATCGCGGCGGGCACGAACGTCACCGACAGAATCATCGCACCCAGCAGCGCGATCACCACGGTGAAGGCCATGGGATGGAACATCTTCCCGGCCACGCCAGTAAGGGCGAAGATCGGCAGGTAAACCACCATGATGATCAGTTGCCCAAAGATCAGCGCCCGCCGTGCTTCCTTGGCCGCCGCGAACACTTCGTGCAGGCGCTCGCTGCGCGTTAACAACCGCCCGTGTCGCTGCTGCGCATGGGCCAGGCGACGGATCGCGTTTTCGACGATCACCACCGCGCCGTCGACGATAATCCCGAAGTCCAACGCGCCCAGGCTCATCAGGTTGGCGCTGACCTTGTTGGTAAACATCCCGGTAAAAGTGAACAACATCGCCAGCGGGATCACCATCGCCGTGATCAGCGCCGCGCGGATATTGCCCAGGAACAGAAACAGCACCGCGACTACCAGCAGCGCGCCTTCGAAGAGGTTTTTCTTCACCGTGGCGATGGCTTTTTCCACCAGGTTGGTACGGTCGTAGACCGTCACGGCGACCACACCGGCGGGCAGTGAGCGATTGATCTCTTCAAGTTTTTTTGCCACCGCCTGGGACACGGTGCGGCTGTTTTCACCGATCAACATAAACACCGTGCCCAGCACTACTTCGCGGCCGTTTTCAGTGGCCGCGCCGGTGCGCAACTCGCGGCCGATTTCCACCTGCGCCACATTGCGCACGCGGATCGGCGTGCCGTCCGAGCTGGTGATGACAATGTTGGCGATATCATCAATCGACGCCACTTGCCCCGGCGCGCGGATCAGCAATTGTTCGCCGCTGCGCTCGATATAACCGGCGCCGACGTTGGCATTGTTGCGTTCCAGCGCCGTGACCAGATCACCCAAGGTCAGGTTGTAGGCCGCCAGGCGCTTGGGGTCCGGGGCTATCTGGTATTCCTTGGCGAAGCCACCGATGGTGTTGATTTCGGCCACGCCCGGCACGTTGCGCAGTTGCGGCTTGATGATCCAGTCCTGGATCACGCGCAGATCGGTCGGCGTGTAGGGCGTGCCGTCGTCCTTGCGCGCGTCGTCTTCGGCCTCGACGGTCCACAGGAAAATCTCCCCAAGGCCGGTGGAAATCGGTCCCATCGCGGTTTCGATACCCAACGGCAATTGCCCGCGTGCCACTTGCAGGCGCTCGTTGACCAATTGACGGGCGAAGAACAGGTCGGTGCCGTCTTTGAAAATCACCGTCACCTGGGACAACCCCGAACGCGACAACGAGCGCGTCTGCTGCAAACCCGGCAACCCGGCCATGGCGGTTTCAATCGGAAAAGTGATGCGTTGCTCGGTTTCCAGCGGTGAAAAACCGGCCGCCGCCGAGTTGATCTGCACCTGCACGTTGGTGATGTCTGGCACCGCGTCGATGGGCAACTTCTGATAGCTGGCGATGCCGACACCGGCCATCAACAGCACCGCCAGCAGCACGATGATGCGCTGCTCGATGGCGAATTGGATAAGGCGCTCAAACATGGGGAATCACTCGCAGGATCAATGGGCGTGCTCGGCCGAGCCTTTACCCAGTTCGGACTTGAGGATGAAGCTGCCGACGGTGGCCACCTGCGCTCCGGCCTCAAGGCCCTGGCGCACTTCGACATAGCCGTTTTCGCTCACACCGAGTTCAAGGTGGCGGGTGATAAAACCATCCGCAGTGCGCACGAATACCGAGGGTTTGTCCTCGACGGTCTGGATTGCGGTTTGCGGCACGGTGACCTTGGCCTGGTAGGTATCGGTGGCCAGTTGCACCGTCACAAACAGGCCCGGGCGCCAGGCGTCGTCGGGGTTGGGCACGCTCACGCGCACGGTGGCGGTACGCGTCTGCTCGCCGAGCAAATTGCCCACGTAGGCCACGGTGCCTTGCACTTCAGTGCCCATTTCCGTGGAGATGACCTTCACTGGTTTGCCGACCCGGACCTTGTTCAAATCCTTGGGAAACACGCCGAAGGTGACCCACACCTGGGACAAGTCCGAGAGCGTGAAGGCGTTGCTGGTCTCGCTGACCACTTCGCCGACGCCGAGGTGTTTTTCCACCACCACGCCGGCAAACGGTGCACGCAGTTCATAACGATTGCCACCGACCAGGACCGCGCTGCCGCTGAGGGCGGTCATCTTCTGGCGCGCATTGTTCAGAGCGATTTCGGCCTCTTGCAAGGTCTGTCGCGCCAGCAGGTAATCCTGCTCGGCGGAGATTTCGTCCTTCCACAATTGGCGTTCGCGCTGGAAGGTGGTGCGCGCCAATTCAACCCGGCGCTCGCTGGCCGCCAGCTCGCTGCGCTGGTCGGAAATCTGCTGGCTGGAGATCACCGCCAACAACTCGCCTTTCTTCACTGACTGCCCAAGGTTGACCTTGACCGCCTCCACCACTCCGGCCGCACGCGGGACGATGTGCGAGGTGCGGTCCTCGTCGAAACGCACTTCCCCCGGCAGCGTCAGCACCGTGCTGATCGAGCGCGGTTGTGCCTGGGCGAGCTGGATACCCGCGGCCTGGATCTGCTGTTCAGTGAGTTCAAGCGCGCCTTCTTCTTCATCGGCGACGGCAAAGCCAGACAGCAACAGGCTCAGGGCGACGGCCAGCGCCACGCCATGTTTATGTTTCATAGAGGACTCCAGAAAAAATCAAAATCGGGCGAGGTCGCCGTAAATCCGTTCGATACGCACCCAGGCATCGGTGGCCTGGGCGGTCGCCGTGAGGTATTGGGTGCGCGCGGCGATCAAGGTGCGCTGGGCGTCGAGCACGTCGAGGAAGTTGAACTTGCCCATCTCGAAGCCACGGGTGGCGCTGTCCACCGCGCTTTGGGCGGCGGGCAGGATCTGTTGGTTGAAGGTGCGCACTTCAGTATTGGCGGTTTGCCACAGGTCCAGGGCCTGGCGGGTCTCGGTGCGCAGGCGCAGTTCGACGGCGTTACGCAGGTCGCGGGCCTGGTCGGCGCGACGGCTGGCAGCCAGCACATTGCCCTGGTTACGGTTGAACAACGGGATCGGCATCGACACACCCACCACGTTCACACGCTCGCGCACACTGGCGTCGTACTGGCTGCCGATCGACACGTCGAGGTCGGGAATCCGCTGGGCTTTTTCCAGCCCTACGCTGGCCTCGTTTTGCTGGATTTGCAGTTCAGCCAGGCGTAACTCGGTGGTTTGCTCAAGGCGCGCCAACAATTGGGCCGAGGGTGGCAACGGTGGTGCGGATTGGCTTTGCGTGGCGACCGCCTGGAAGTCAGGGGTGGCGCCGCCGGTGCTGGCGGCGAGCCGGCGGTAGGCGTCCGTGAGGCCGATCTGCGCGCGGTTCAGTTCAAGGCGGATCTCCGACAACTGTACCTGGGCGCGAGTGGCTTCTACCGGCGACGATTTACCGGCTTTGACGCGGCCATTGGCGACCACCAGGCCGCGCTCGGCCAAAGCCATTGAGCGTTGCGCCAAGTCGAGGCGTTCCTGGGCACGCAGGGCGCCGTAGTAGCTGTCGATCACATCGGCGCGCAGCCCGTTGCGCCGCTGCTCCAGGGTCAACGCGGCAGCGTCTTGGGCGCGTGTTGCCACATCAATGCGCGCACCGCGTTTGCCGCCCAGCTCCAGGGTCTGGCTGAGTTTGATGGTGGTGGTGCGCGAGTTGCGGCGGGTGTCTTCGGCATCCCAGGAAGCCACCGGGTTAGGGATCAAACCCGCTTGCTGGCGGCCGCCTTGGGCGATGTCGATTTCCCATTGCGCGGCGGCCAGGTCGGGGTTGTTGGCGAAGGCGGTTTGCAAGGCTGAATCGAGAGTGAGGGTTTGCGCCTGGGCAGCGTTCGCCGCTACCCATAACGCTGCCGCCCCCAAAAGTGATCTAAAAAAAAGTGCCATAACGAGAGTTCCACGCCCATGAAGTCGCTGAGGTTTCCCAGCGGGGGCAATGTAGCTTTCGCGACTTATCAGAGCGGTGGAGCGAAGATTACAAATCCGACAGGCACAGCCTCAGGCGTGCACCTCGTCAGGGTCGTCGTGATGAAAGCCTTCGCCTTCGACCTGCAAGGTGACGTGGGAAATATCGAATTGTTCGTGCAGCATTTCCGTCACCCTTGTGAGGATTTGTTGCTCAGTGCCTTGCGACGGATCGGCAACCAAATGCGTGCTCAGCACATTCTTGCCGCTGGTCAGCGCCCAGATATGCAGGTCGTGTACATCCTTGACCCCAGGCACGCTGCGAATGGCCTGCTCAACCTGATCGATATCGATGCCGTCCGGCACGCCTTGCAGCAGTACGTTCATACTTTCCTTGAGCAGCGTCCAGGTACGTGGCAACACCCAGAAACCAATCGCCGCCGCCACCACGGAGTCCACCCAACCCCAGCCGGTAAACATGATCACCACCGCGGCGATGATCACGCCGATAGAACCGAGCATGTCGCTCCAGACTTCCAGGTAAGCGCCCTTCACATTCAGGCTTTCACCGCTGGCCGCGCTGAGCAGGCGCATGGAGATCAGGTTGACGATCAGCCCCAGCACCGCGATCACCAGCATGCCGGTGGACTGGATTTCGGCCGGCGCCTGCAGTCGCTGATAAGCCTCGTAAAGGATGTAAAACACCACGGCGAACAGCAGCAGCGCATTGAAGGCCGCCGCCAGGATCTCGAAGCGCGCATAACCAAAAGTGCGCTTGCGGTCAGCCGCACGCTTGGCGACCTGGATGGCCACCAGGGAAATCGCCAGGGCCAGGGCGTCGGTCATCATGTGCGCGGCGTCGGACAACAGCGCCAGGCTACCGGTGACAAAAGCGCCAATAACCTCGGCAATCATGAAGCTGCCGGTCAGCCCCAGGGCCATCCATAACTTGCGTTCGTGGCCGGCACGTACTTGGGCGTGGCTGTGTCCTGCGCTCATGGCATGTCCTCGTGGTTTGTAGTCCGTTGATCATAGAGCTATAGGCCAAATTCCCGCGCATACCTTGCAAACTTGTCACGCGCCCGCCAGTTCACCGTTAGATTGAGCGCACCAAAATCGCCCATGCATGCGCTGCGGCAGTTCTATCAGGTATGCTTTTCGAGCAGGAAACAAAAAGAAACAAATTAGCCAACCTGTTCGATAAGGAGTCCCGTTTTGGAGTTATCGACTGCCGCGTGGATGGTTCACGACACCCGCCTCATGTTCTGCGTTCTGCTGGCCATCGCCAGCATCATTGTGTTGATCAGCGCGACCAAGCTGCCGCCGTTCTTGTCGATCCTGATCGGTACGTTTATTGCCGGTGTTGGCGCCGGGTTGCCGCCGGAAGAAGTCGCCAAAGCCTTCAGCAAAGGCGCCGGGGCAATCCTCGGTGAAGCCGGGATCATCATTGCCCTGGGCTCGATGCTCGGCGCACTGATGGCCGAATCCGGTGCGGCCGACCGCATCGCTACCACCTTGCTCGGGCTGGGCAAGGGCAAGTCATTGCCGTGGGTGATGGCGCTGGTGGCCATGGTGATTGGTTTGCCGCTGTTCTTCGAAGTCGGCCTGGTGATGATGGTGCCGATCATCTTCGTGATGGCCAAACGTTCGAACCAGCCGCTGCTGAAAATCGCCATCCCCGCGTTGGCCGGCATGACCACCCTGCACGCCCTGATGCCACCGCATCCGGGGCCGCTGATTGCGGTAGGCGCGTTGCACGCCGACCTGGGCCTGACCATGCTGCTGGGCTTCTGCCTGGCGGTGCCGGCCGTGGTTCTCGCAGGCCCACTTTATGGCAACTGGCTGTCCAAGCGCTTGCACGTGGATGAGCCGGCCGACATCGGCGCGCTGTTCAGCGCACCGCCCAAGGCGCCGCGTCAGCCAAGCTTTGGCGTGTCGCTGCTGATCATTTTGTTGCCCGTGATTTTGATGCTCGGCAGCACCTTGGCCAAAGTCGCGTTACCGGCCGAAAGTACCGTTGGCCTGACCTTGAAGTTCCTCGGTGAACCGCTGATCGCCCTCGGACTGGCCGTCATCGCTGCCGTCATCTGCCTGGGCTGGGCCGCCGGCATGCCGCGTGCCGAAGTCGGCAACACCCTGCGCAAAGCCCTCGCGCCCATCGCAGTGTTGCTGCTGACCATCGGCGCCGGCGGCGGCCTCAAGCAAACCCTGCTGGACGCCGGTGTCAGCCAGACCATCAGCAAGGTCGCCGAAGGCGCGCACATGCCGTATCTGCTGCTGGCGTGGCTGATTGCCGTGGCCCTGCGCCAGGCCACCGGCTCGGCGACGGTCGCTACCACCACCACGGCGGGCATCCTCGCACCGATGATGGCCGGGCTGGCCGCGACCCAGAGTTCACTGGTGGCGCTGGCGATTGGCGCGGGCTCGGTGTTCTTCTGCCACGTCAACGACGCTGGGTTCTGGATGGTGCGTGAGTATTTTGGTTTGCAGCTGAAACAGACGATTTGGGTGTGGTCGGTGTTGCAGACCATTGTTTCGGTCGTCGGGCTGGTCGGTACGCTGCTGCTCTGGCACTTTTTGACCTGAAGACGCCACATCGAGGGGAAGCCTTCTTCCCCTCACTTTGTCAGTGATGTAAGACGAAACGAGCGTCGAGCTTATCGAGCAATTCAAAGGTGTTCATATAGGGGACGCCAAACAGCGAGCAGACATTAGGAATGGTGTACTTGCGTTTGATGTCAGGGTTATAGACCTCATGCGTGACAACTACCGCCCCTGTCGTCATAGCCTTGGCTATCAGCCAAGCATCTGCGCCCTCAAGAAACTCCTCCAGCGCACCAGCCTTCATTACCGATACCTGTTCAGCAATTCTTGAGACGATATTCCCAAAGGCTGCTTGGGTCTGTTGATCATTCGAATCTTCAAACAAGCTGGAATTGCCCTTTACCCACTGCGTCAACTCGTCATTGCCTTTGGCTAACTCGTCACGGACCGGAACAATACTGGCAATTTCCAACGCCTGATGCTGCTGCAGTATCCAGGCCCAATAGCCTGGGCAAATTGTCATCGCGTAATAACGGTTCTTGGCCTCGATCAGCGTATTCGAATCCAATAGATGCTTCATGCCGATAGCTTCATCCCATAAGTTTTTAACTTGGCTGGCTGCACACCCAACAGTTTTGCTGCGTCTCGCAACAAAATCCGCCCGCTCTGCGCTTCTGCGAGGACGGCCTTGCTCAACCGGGTACTGTTCCTGATAGCCGCTGTGCGGTAGTAATCACCTCCACTACCCTCTTTATCTCGATACTCCTGCAAGATCCGACGGTAGTAAGTGCCGTATTGATCATTACTGATGTAGCCAAGGTCACGGGCACGACGGGCAATCACCAATGTACTGACGCGAAAACGTTCAGCCAATGGCCCCAAATTTTCTTCCCAGTGGACATCCGAATCCCAGTGCGCTCGAAAAACATCTTCCGGCGCCAGAAACTCTCCCGCCACCGCGTTGCAAAATGCTTCCTCCTGAAGGGCACTTTGATTGCTGCCATCGGACACACCCGTGCTGCCAATCCAGATATGCGCCAGTTCATGCATTAAAGTAAAAAGGCGTGCCGTTGGCGCGTCCGCACTGTTGATGAAAACCACGGGCGCCATAGGATTGCTGATCGCAAATCCTCGAAACTCACTGACATCAAGTTTTCTGTGGGTATTGCCCAAAGCAACCCCACTGCGCATAACGAGAATTCCGGCTTCTTCTGCACCACTCACCAAAGCTCTCACATAGTCTTCATAACCCATTCGAGCAAAAGCCTCCGTGACGCCAAGTACGCGACGAATATCTGCAACCACATCTTTGATGGCCGAACGGCTAGTGAAGCGTCCCACGAAGGGCAGAGGGGAACGCTCATGATCCTGCAAGTATTCCAAGTACCAGTCTTGCTTGCGGAGCACGTCTTTCACTGTGTCCATTAGGTTCAAGCTGGGCTTGTCTGGAAAAACGCCACCCAGGGTCCGCAGGTCTGGAAGAGGGAGATGTTCGGGAGGAGGAGCCCGGAGAAAAAGATAGCCGAAAGGGACGTGCACAATGGCAGCCCACTTTTGCGCCTGGTGGAAAGAGGGAAGGCTCTGGCCACCTTCCCACTCCTTCAGCCTTTCCAATTTGACCATGAGGCCTTTGGCAACCTGCGCTTCAGACAGCCCCGCCCGCTGGCGAGACCAGAACAGGATTGCAGGGTTGATATAGGCGGTCTGAGTCATGGGGCATGATGTGCTCGTCAGGAATGGACGTGACTATAGGAGCGCCTCCCCTACCCGTCAATTAATGGCCCCAGGTGCCATTTGTAACAACGTTTACTGGGTGGCGCTTGCCAAACAGCGCCACACTCGCCACGCCCACGGCGCCCATCACAACGCAGTAACCCACGCAAATCCACGGGCTGGTGGGCATCAGCGCGATCAGCAACAGTGGCGTCGTACTCGCCCACAGTGCGTAAGCAATGTTGTAGGTAAACGAAATCCCCGACACCCGCACCTGCGCCGGGAACAGGCCGACCATCACCGACGGCACCGCGCCCACTACGCCGCAACTCAAGCCCGCCACGGCATACGCCGCGCCCAGCCACACGCCGCCGCTGATCAGGCTGGCGTACAGCACCGCAATGCCCACCGGCAGCAACAGGCTGTAGACCAGCACTGCGCGCCAGGCGCCGATGCGGTCGACCAGCAAACCGGCGAGCACGCAGCCGATATTCAGGAAGACGATGCCCAGCGCACTTAGGGCAAAGGTGTGGCTGGGGCTCATGCCGAAGGTTTTCTGCATCATGGTCGGGGTGATCACCACCAGCACAACAACAGCAGAGGTGAGCACACAAGTGAGAATCATCGCCGGCAGCAACACGGCGCGATGGTCGCGCAACACCGTGCGCAACGGCATTTCAGCGGCTGCCTGGCGACGGGCCTGCATTTCGAGGAACACCGGGGTTTCGCTGAGCCAGCGGCGCAGCCACACGCCGATCACTCCGAACACGCCGCCGAGCAGGAACGGGAAGCGCCAGGCGTAGTCGAGGATCTCGGCAGGGGTGAAGATTTGCGCCAGCAAGGTGGCGGTGAGTGCGCCGAGCAGGTAGCCGAAGGTCAGCCCGGCTTGCAGGAAGCCCAGGGCATAGCCTCGGTGGTGGCGCGGTGCGTGTTCGGCGACGAAGGTCCAGGCGCTGGGCACTTCGCCGCCCACTGCAGCGCCTTGCAGCACGCGCAGGGCCAGCAGGATCAGCGGGGCGAAATAACCGATTTGCGCGTAGGTGGGCATGATCCCGATCAGCAGGCACGGCAAGGCCATCATCAGGATGCTCAGGCTGAACACGCGCTTGCGCCCCAGATGGTCAGCGAAGTGCGCCATCAGGATGCCGCCCAGTGGGCGCGCCAGGTAGCCGGTGACGAAGATGCCGAAACTTTGCAGCAGACGCAGCCATTCGGGCATTTCCGGCGGGAAGAACAATTGGCTGAGGGTCAGCGCAAAGAACACAAAGATAATGAAGTCGTAGATTTCCAGCGCGCCGCCCAAGGCGGCCAGGCCCAGGGTTTTGTAGTCGGAGCGGGAAAAACGCTGCGCCTGTGGGGAAAAGGTGGCAGTCATGTAAAGGCTCGGCAGACAAACAAAATGGCGTGCAGGTTATGAGCTGCGCCCAGTGATGGCAATCGCGGCAGATATATTTGTTTTCCTCATGGATCGATGAAGATAACTGCATTCCCATATCAATGCCCGTAGCGGAACATGCCGTAAAACTGCCAACACCCATAATAAATACAAGAGGAAAGACTCGTGGCCGATGCTATCGAAGAAAGCCGCTATGCCCGATTTGCCCTGCGCTGCTCCAACTTCGCCGAACGCTGGTTTCCGGACTCCTGGGTGTTTGCCGCCCTGGCGGTGATCATTGTTGCCGTGGCGACCCTGGGCATGGGCGCCGCCCCCACCGAAGCCGCCAAGGCGTTTGGCGACGGGTTCTGGAGCCTGATCCCGTTCACCATGCAGATGGCCTTTGTGGTGATCGGCGGGGACGTGGGGG
>NZ_JAAAFV010000022.1:0-652 GCF_019352915.1 Pseudomonas sp. Xaverov 259
ACCATCGACATCGGCATCACACATGATGATTACTTTATGATATCTTAATTTTTCAAGATTTAATGCTTTACTATCTTCTGCAGTACCAACAGTAACTCCTAAAGCAGTAAAGATGTTACGAATCTCTTCGTTTTCGAATACTTTATGGTGCATTGCTTTCTCAACATTCAAAATCTTACCACGTAATGGCAAAATCGCCTGAAATGCACGATCACGACCTTGTTTTGCTGTTCCGCCAGCCGAATCTCCCTCGACAAGGTAAACCTCACATCTTGCAGGATCCTGCTCAGAACAATCTGAAAGTTTTCCTGGCAATCCACCGCCGCCCATTACAGTTTTACGCTGTACCATTTCACGCGCTTTTTTCGCTGCGTGACGGGCTTGAGCTGCTAAAATCACTTTCTGAATAATGATACGAGCATCATTTGGATTTTCTTCCAAATAGTTCTCTAACATTTCTCCAACTGCTTGAGAAACTGGAGAAACTACTTCTCTGTTTCCAAGTTTTGTTTTTGTCTGACCTTCGAATTGCGGCTCAGCAACTTTTACCGAAATAATAGCTGTTAATCCTTCACGGAAGTCATCTCCCGCGATTTCGAATTTCAATTTATCTAACATTCCAGAAGCATCTGCGTATTTTTTAAGCGTTCTT
>NZ_JAAAFV010000023.1:0-75480 GCF_019352915.1 Pseudomonas sp. Xaverov 259
AGATCAAAAGACCGCTGACTTCGTCAGCGAAAAGGATGTAAGGGCCAGAGCAACAGCAACAGCAACAGCAACTGCCAACCTCACCATCAAGGTAGGATGCGGTCAACTGTGGGAGCGTTGCATCAGGTAGACAGGCTTTTGCTTTGCACTTGATCTGGCTTTTGATTCAACCACTCAGGTCGGCTTTCAGGCCGCCGTGCTCTGCTTTTGATCTTGATCTGCTTTTGATCTGAGAATCGCCCCGTTAACCACGATGGCCGAACGCAGGCTTGAATCCGTGGGTAACCCGGCAGGACGCCGGGTTAGCCGCGCTGGGCCAAGGATGGCCCATCGCGGCGGCCCACGGATTCAAGCCGGAGTGAGGGCATGCCGAGCCACAGCGAGGCACCGAGTGGTGGGGCGAAGACTTTTTGGTTACTTTTGTCTGGGCCGGCATTCCGGTCTTTACAAAAGTGACCCGCCGTCAGGGCGGAACCCTAATCCGCCATCACCCAAATAACGGATATGTACTCAGCAACCCCCCCTAAATTCAAAAAACATCTACCTCAAAAAGGCACCTTCCCCAAAATCATGTCGCGATACATCACAAAATCCCCCAACAAACTGTAGAACGGATGTTGAAACGTCGCCGGACGGTTCTTTTCGAAGAAGAAGTGCCCGATCCAGGCAAAGGTGTAGCCGGCTACCGGCAGGGCCAGCAGCAGGCCCACGGAGCCACGGCCGATGGCATAGGCCAGAATCCCAATCACCAGGGTGGTACCAATAAAGTGCAGTCGCCGACAGGTGCTGTTGGCATGCTCACTCAGGTAGTAAGGGTAAAACTCAGCGAAGCTGTTGAATTGCTTGACGTTTTCCACAGTGATCGGCCCTTGGCTGGTGATGCCGCCCAACAGATGTTCGGCGGGGAGCTTATTTGAGTCTAGAGTGATCAGTGGTAACAGCCAGTGACAATAGATGCCACTTTAGTATCCTTGGCTTCCTGGCTGCCGTTTAAGCCTGCCTTTTTCAAGAAGACGCCATGAGCGAACGAACAACTTCTGCAAGCTGGGCAATGGGCATCGTCAAGGCATTGGAAATGGATGGCCTGGATTGCCGCGTCTTGTTCAAACAACTGGGCCTGGACTACGCCGCCCTCAGCGACCCCGATGCCCGTTTTGCGCAAGACTCCATGACCCGGCTGTGGCAGCGCGCGGTAGAGCTGTCAGGCAACCCCGCAATCGGCCTGAACATGGGCAAGGTCGTGCGCCCGGCGTCGTTTCATGTGGCCGGTTACGCCCTGATGTCCAGCAACACACTGGCCGAAGGTTTTATGCGTCTGGTGCGTTACCAACGCATTATCGCCGAAAGCGCCGACCTGAGCTTTCGCCTGTTACCTGAAGGCTATGCGCTGATTCTGACGGTGCATGGCGATCACCTGCCGCCGACCCGCCAAAGCGCCGAAGCCTCGCTGGCCAGCGCCCTGGCCTTGTGCGGCTGGCTGACCGGCCGCACCCTGCAGCCGCGCAAGGTGGTGCTGCAAGGCGATCAACCGGCCGACCTGGCGCCTTATAAACAGGCCTTCCACGCGCCGATGGAGTTCAATGGGCCCTACGATGCGCTGATTTTCGAGCAAGCCGACATGGATGCGCCGCTGCCGACTGCCAACGAGGCCATGGCGCTGCTGCATGATCGGTTTGCCGGCGAATACCTGGCGCGGTTTTCCGAGAGTCGCGTGACCCACAAGGCGCGTCAGGTGCTGTGCCGATTGCTGCCCCAAGGCGAGCCCAAGCGCGAAGTGGTGGCGCAAACCTTGCACTTGTCCCAGCGCACATTGCAGCGGCGTTTGCAGGAGGAGGGCACCAGTTTCCAGACGTTGCTCGACGACACGCGCCGCGAACTTGCCGAACAATACCTGGCGCAGCCGAGCATGACCTTGCTGGAAATCGCCTACCTGTTGGGTTTTGCCGACCCGAGTAATTTCTTCCGCGCGTTTCGCCGCTGGTTCGATGCCACGCCCGGTGAATACCGAGCGCGGTTATTGCAAACCTCGACGGTCAGTGGCGCCAAAACGCCGGAATGCACAGCACAAACACTGTAATAATCTCCAGTCGCCCCAGCAGCATGCCGAACGACAAGATCCACTTGGCCGCATCCGGCAGGCTGGCGAAGTTACCAGCCGGGCCGATGGTTTCGCCAAGGCCTGGGCCGACGCCGGACACGGTGCTGGCGGCGCCCGTCAACGCGGTCATCCAGTCCAGCCCCAGCAGCGACAGGGCCAGTGCGATGGCGCAGATGGTGATGGCGAAGAAAAACGAAAAGGTCAGGATCGAACGCACGATTTCTTCGTCGAGGCGGTGGCCGTTGTACTTCTGCTTGATCACCGCGCGCGGGTGGATCAACTGGTTCAAGTTGGCCTTGAGCAGGATATAGGCGACCTGAAAGCGGAAGATCTTGATCCCGCCCGCCGTCGAGCCCGAACAGCCGCCAATAAAACCCAGGTAAAAGAACAGCATCAGCGAGAAGTTACCCCACAGGCTGTAGTCCCCCAGCGCAAAGCCGGTGGTGGTCACCACCGAGGTAACGTTCAGGGCTACATGGCGCAGGGCATCCAGCCAGTGCAGGTTGGTGGTCCACCAGTACCAGGTGCCGAGTACCAGCCACGTCACGACCAGCAAACCGAGCAAGCCTTGCACCTGCTGATCCTTGATCAGCGCACGGCGGTTGCCGCGCAAGGTGGCCACATACAGGGTGAACGGCAAGCTGCCGAGGATCATCACCACCACCGCTACCCAGTGCACCGCCGGTTGTTTCCAGTGGGCCAGGGATTCATCGGAGGTGGAAAACCCACCGGTGGAAATCGCTGACATCGCGTGGTTGATCGCATCAAACAAGCCCATGCCGGCCCACCAGAACGCCAGGCTGCCCAGGATGGTGATGCCCACATAAGCCGCCACGATCAGGCGCGCCACCATGTGCGAGCGCGGCATGACCTTCTCTGAGCGGTCCGAGGATTCGGTCTGGAACAGGCGCATGCCACCAATGCGCAGCAGCGGCAGGATCGCCACCGCCATGCCGATAAAGCCGATGCCGCCCAGCCAGTGCAGCAGCGAGCGCCACATCAGGATACCGGGGGACATGCTGTCCAGCCCGCTCAGCACCGTGGAGCCGGTGGCAGTGATGCCCGACATGCTTTCAAAGAACGAGTCGGTGTAGCTGATGTGCTGGGTGAGCAGAAACGGCAGCGCAGCGAAGATGCACACCACCAGCCAGCTGGTCACTGTAAGGAGGTACATGTCCCTGGGCCGCAGGTGCACGTGTTCAGGGCGGCCCGGGATGACCAGCGCCAGGCCGGCCAGGAAGGTGATCATGCTGGCCCACAGGAACGAGGGCAGGTCGCTGGTGCGTTCGAAGATCACCAGGGTGGCCATCGGGACGACCATGGCGATCGCGAGAGTGATCAGGAAGATGCCGATGATGAAACCGATGATGCGTAGAGTCGGCAACGCCATGAAGAAAGCTCGGGTTTGAGAGAGTGGCGCCATTCTACCTGCGGTGCAGGTCTTGTAAACCGGGGTGTCCGAGGCGATGCAGTTCAACTGTGGGAGCTGGCTTGCCTGCGATGGCGACCTGTCATCCAGCCGCTCTGTTGCTGACCCACCGCTATCGCAGGCAAGCCAGCTCCCACAGAGGTAATGAATAGGGGCACGCGCGCACAAAAAAGGCGACCCGAAGGTCGCCTTGTTCAGCGCAGGATCAATCAGAACTCGTGGTCAGCGTTATCCGGGTTCAAATCACTGATGCCCAGCTTGCCCGCCGCAGTTTCGATCGCGCCGGTCTGCTTGACCAGTGCTGCAATCGCGTCACGCACGATCTGGTTGCCCTTGTCGTTACCGGCAGCGATCAGTTGGTCGTAGTGCTCACCGGCGTTGGCCTGGTCAACCATGACCTGGATCTTCGCTTCGGTCGACGCCAGGTCGGCCTTGAGCGCCGAGTCGGCGGCTGGATCGGCCTTGGCCACCAGCGACGACAGGCTGGCGCCGGTCATCTTGGTGCCGTCGGTGCGGGTGTACTCGCCCAGGTAGACGTTGCGGATGCCCTTGGCGTCGTAGAAGTGCGAGTTGTGGGTGTTGTCGCTGAAGCAATCCTGTTCGTCTTCCGGCGAGTTGGCTTCCAGGGAAACCTTCATGCGCTCACCGGCCAGTTCGCCCAGGGACAGGCTGCCCATGCCGAACAACATTTTGCGCAGGCCGTCGGTGGCAGGTTCTGCCTCCAGGGTGGCGCGGTAGTTGTCGTCGACCTTGGGTTTCCAGTTGCCGACCATTTCTTCCAGGTCGCTGACCAGCAGTTGAGTCACGGCGCGCAGGTAAGTGCGACGGCGCTCGTTGTTGCCGCCGGTGGCACCGTCGCCGGTCATGTAGTCCGACGCCGGACGGTTGCCCGCACCTGGGCCGGTGCCGTTGAGGTCTTGGCCCCAGAGCAGGAATTCGATGGCGTGGTAGCCGGTGGCGACGTTGGCTTCGGAACCGCCCAGCTCATTGAGGCTGGCGAGTTTTTCCGGGGTGATTTCCTTGACGTCAACCTTGTCTTCACCCACCTGGATCTCGGTGTTGGCGATGATGTTGGCATTCGCGCCGGGGTTACCCAGCGCGTGCTCGTAGGATTTGTCTACGTAGTCGATCAGGCCTTCGTCCAGGGGCCAGGCGTTCACTTGGCCTTCCCAGTCGTCGATGATGGTGTTGCCGAAACGGAACACTTCGCTCTGCAGGTACGGCACACGGGCTGCGACCCAGGCGGTGCGGGCGGCTTTGAGGGTGTCGTCGCTCGGGTTGGCGAGGAAGGTGTCGATTGCGGTTTGCAGGGTCTTCGCAGTGGATTCGGCGTCGCTGTAGACCGCGAACACCATGTCGGCGTAATGCGCGACAACGGCCTTGGCGGCGGCTTCGTCGACCTGGCCGGCAGGCGTGGCAGCCGCTGGAGCGGTAGTGCTGGCAGCCGGGGTCGGCGCTTGAGGCGCGGCAGCCTTGTCTTTACCTTCGCCGCAACCGGCGAGAGAAATGGCAATGGCCAGCAGACTGGCGGTGGCCAGGGGCATACGAATCATGGCGAACATCCTGCTTCGGTTGTTGATAGGACGCGCGGGGGAGCGCAAAAACTGCGACATAATGCGAAAGATTTGCATTTTGTGTAAAGGTTTATGCGAGGGAAATATTTGGTATCGATTTGCCGGTTCAGAGAATCGCCGCGTTGTTGCGCTCGGACTGTTTCAAATACGCCGCCAGCTCACGGGCCTGCAGCGGTTTGCTGTAGTGGTAGCCCTGGCCCTCATGGCAGCCTTCGGAAATGATATAGGCCTCCTGCTCGGCGGTTTCCACACCTTCGGCTATCACCTGCATGCCCAGGCTTTTGCCCAGTTGGATGATGGCGCGCACGATGGTTGCGTCGTCGTCGTCATCCAGCAGGTCCTGGACGAAGCTCTTGTCGATCTTGATCTTGTCCAGCGGCAGGCTCTTGAGGTAGCTCAGGGATGAATAGCCAGTGCCGAAGTCATCAATCGCAATCAATGCCCCGGAGCGGCGCAGGCTCAGCAAGTGCTGGGCGGCGGTGCTGATGTCTTCCATCAGGCCGGTCTCGGTCACTTCCAGCTCCAGGCTGCGTGGCGGCAGGCGGTAGATCTGCATCAGGTTGTTGACCACTCGCGGCAGCTCGGTGTGGTGCAGCTGCACGGTGGACAGGTTGACCGCCATGCGCAGCTCGGTGAAGCCCAGGTCATGCCATTCGCGCAACTGCCGGCAAGCCTGGTCCAGCACCCATTCGCCAATCGGGATAATGGTGCCGTTCTGTTCCGCCAGCGGAATGAACAGGTCCGGCGGCACCAGGCCGTGTTCCGGGTGCTGCCAGCGAATCAGCGCCTCCACGCCCACCACGCGGTGGTCGCGGTAGCTGATCTGCGGCTGGTAGACCAAGTGGAACTGGTCGCGGCTCAGGGCATCGCGCAGGTCTTTTTCCAGCTCGCGGCGGCGGCGCATTTCGCTGTCGACGCTGGCGATATAGAACTGATAGCGGTTGCGCGAGCGGCTTTTGGCCAGGGTCATGGTCTGTTCGGCTTTTTGCAGCAGCTTCTCGGTGCTGTCGCCGTCTTCCGGGAACAGGGTGATGCCGATGGTGGCACGCAGGCGGATCTGGTCCTGGTCGAGGGCGAATTCGGCTTCCAGGTCATCGAGGATGCTTTGCGCCAGCTCGGCGGCCTCGTAAGGCTGGTCGATATCGGCCTGCACCAGTGCAAACTGGTCGCCGCCCAAACGGGCGAGCGCGCCGAGGCGGCCGCTGTGGGCGCGCAGGCGGTCGGCCAGGGCCAGCAGCAATTTGTCACCGGCCTGATAGGTGAACTGTTCGTTGACGCTTTTGAAGTCGTCCAGCCCTACGCACAGCACCGCCACCCGGCGCTGCCGACGGCCGGCGTCGGTGAGGATCTTGTCCAATTGCTCCTGCAGTTTCTGGCGGTTCGGCAGGCCGGTAAGAAAGTCGTACTGGGCCATGCGCAAGAGGCTCGATTCCGCCTCATGGCGCAAATGCGTATTGCGTTCGATGGACTCGAGCAACTGGTTGGCGGTGTTGATCCACAGCCCCAGTTCGTTGCGTTCATGGCCTTTGAGCTGGGGGATCTTGTGTTCGCTGGGGCGGTCGGGGTTGATCGAGGTCAAGTGCTCGATAATCCGCGACAATGGCTTGGTCAGCAGCCAGTGATACACCAGGTACAGCACCAGGCCCATGGCCAGGGCGCGCAGTACGCCGGAAATAAAGATGATCACCGAGCTGACAATAAAACCTTTGCCGTAGGTGGCGGTGTCGAGGGTAATGCTCAGGTCGCCGTAATACTCGCTGTACGGCCCTTTGCCGACCAGGGCGGTGGTGAAGGTGCGTTCCTGGTCAAGAATCAGATCGGTCAGCCAGCGAGTTGGGGATTGCTGCAAGGCGCGGCTTTTTTCCGCCAGCATGGTTTCGTTGGGGTGGCCGATGGAGGCCATGCGCACGGCGTCGTCCTGAAACAGGCCTTCGATCACCTGCATGCCCATCTCGCGGTCCAGGCTGTAGACCGCCTGGGTCGAGGGGTCGCGAAACATGTCGAGGATTCGCTGAGCGTCACCGGCCACGGCCTGACGCGTCTTATAGGCATCAAACACGATCTGCGCCACGCTAAGCGCCACGCCCACGATCAATGCCGAGAGCAGCACAACCCGTAGCAACTTCACCGACAAGCTGTTTTTGAGTTCCAGCTTCAAAGGGTCATTCCTTGTTCCATGCGGGCGGCCTCAATATGCCATGAGTATTGGCAATCTCGTGATGGCAGTCAAAGGGACATTGCGGCTAAGGCGCCTGGAGGCTGTAGAGGGAATGCCTGGAAGGAAGAGGGCGATGATATTCATCGCCCTCGGGTACCGCGCAGGAAAGGAAGGGAACGCCTTCGATGTCCCTGCATAGAGTGTTGCGGGCTTAAGACATTTTGATTGAGTTTTCGTTTATGTTGTTGAACGTAATCTGATGCTCCTGCTTCTGGTGGGTATCCTCACCGATTTTGCCTTGCTGCTCACCAGCACCCTTGTTTTTCCCTTCCACCAGCTTCCCCAGCAGGTCCATGCCTTTACCCAGCAGGTCCATGCCTTTGCCGACGATTGGCAAAGCTGAAGACACGGCTGACATACCCATCGATAACGGATCCATTGCGAACTCTCCTACAGGATGAAGTGAGAGAGTTATTTCTCTCGCTTGCTGGGTGGCCAATTCCTTTTAGCGAGTTCCACACTTCCTGCATTAATTTCATTTTTCATCGGCCACAAAAAAGCCCGGCAATGGCCGGGCTCTTTCTACAGCAAGCGTTGCTTAAGCAGTAAAGGCCTTGCCTTCAAACTGCTCAGCCACGAACTTCCAGTTGACCAGGTTCCAGAACGCTTCCACATACTTTGGACGCACGTTGCGGTAGTCGATGTAGTAAGCGTGTTCCCACACGTCGCAGGTCAGCAGCGGGGTGTCGCCGCTGGTCAGCGGGTTGCCGGCGCCGATGGTGCTGGCCAGGGCCAGGGAACCGTCAGCTTTTTTCACCAGCCAGCCCCAACCGGAACCGAAGGTGCCGACGGAGGTCTTGGTGAACTCTTCCTTGAACTTGTCGAACGAACCGAAGGCTGCGTTGATGGCTTCAGCCAGCGCGCCAGTCGGTTGGCCGCCGGCGTTTGGCGCCAGGCAGTTCCAGTAGAAAGTGTGGTTCCAGACCTGAGCGGCGTTGTTGAAGATGCCGCCCGAAGAGGATTTGACGATTTCTTCCAGGGTCTTGCCTTCGAACTCGGTGCCAGGCACCAGGTTGTTCAGGTTCACGACGTAGGTGTTGTGGTGCTTGTCGTGGTGGTACTCCAAGGTTTCCTTGGAAATGTGCGGCTGCAGGGCATCGTGTGCGTAGGGCAGCGGCGGCAATTCGAAAGCCATGATGATTCTCCTAATCAGGTCAGTTGCGGTGAGCGCAAGGCCGATCACGGGCGGCCAAACAAGCGCCGGGGAGTTTGTACTCTTTGCGGCGCAGGGTCCGGATCATAGCACCGGGGGTGCGGCAAAACCACGCAACAACTGTGTGGGATAGAGGTTCCAGAGCGTTTTGGAATATTCATCCGGCACTGATCAATTGGTAGGCCACGCTGAACATCATCACCGCCACCAGAAGGTCGAGCAGACGCCAGGTCGCCGGGCGTGCCAACCAAGGCGCCAGCCACGCTGCGCCGAGTGCCAGGGTGGCGAACCACAGGAACGAAGCGCTGGCAGCACCGGCGACATACGCACCGGGCTCGGTCTGTTGTGCGCCCAGTGAGCCGATCAGCAGCACGGTGTCCAGGTACACATGGGGGTTGAGCAGCGTTACCGCCAAGGCACTGAGCAACACTGCGCGCAATGAACGCACCTTGAGGTTTGCGCCTTGTTCCAGGCTTTGCCGGGAACACGCCCGACGCAACGCCAGGGTGCCGTACCACAACAGGAACGCGGCGCCGCCCCAGCGGGCAATGGCCAGCAGCAGCGGGTTTTGCGCAAGCACAGTGGCCAGGCCGAAGACCCCGAGCGCCACCAGAATTGCATCACATACGATGCACAGCGCCGCCACCGGCAAGTGATGCTCACGGCGCAGGCTTTGTGCCAATACAAACGCGTTCTGGGTGCCAATCGCCATGATCAGGCCAAGAGCCACCAGCAGCCCGTTTACATAACTTTGCCACATAGCCATTACTCCGCGTTGGTTGCCAGTTGGCGCAATACATCCATGGCCCGCTCGGCATCGGCGCGGCCGACGAACAGGTGGTCGTGATAAAACCCGGCAATCACGTTGCAACTGATACCGGCGCTGCCCAGCGCACTGGCGAACGCCGCCGTCAGGCCCACGGCTTCAAGGGCCGAATGCACATTCAGGGTGATCCACGCGGCCACATACTCGAAGGCCAGCCCGGCCTGCTCTGCTTGCTTGCGCTCCAGAATCAGGGTCAAGCCTTCCTGTTCACGAAAGCTGCCGATGATCTCGCAACCTGCCGGGATGCGTTGGTCGGGCAGGGTGCAGAACACGTAGTCGCCTTCATTAAGATGAGGGCTCATGCTGCGCAGCAGGGTTGCCAGGGCGGTTTCGCCAGCCATGTGTGAATTCCTTAAATAAAGAGGAGCGATGCTGGTCATTCTCATATCTGGCGCTGTATAAGAAAAACCAATATTGCTGATCGCTCATTAGAGAAACTGATGTTCGACTATAAATTGCTTTCCGCCCTGGCGGCGGTGGTGGAACAGGCCGGCTTCGAACGTGGCGCCCAGGTGCTGGGGTTGTCGCAGTCGGCGATTTCCCAGCGCATCAAGTTACTGGAGGCGCGTATTGGCCAACCGGTGCTGGTGCGGGCCACGCCGCCCACGCCCACCGATATCGGCCGGCGCTTGCTCAACCATGTGCAGCAGGTGCGCTTGCTTGAGCGCGACCTGCAAAGCCAGGTGCCTGCACTGGACGAGGAGGGCATGCCCGAGCGTCTGCGCATCGCCTTGAATGCCGACAGCCTCGCCACCTGGTGGGCCGAGGCCGTCAGTGACTTTTGCGCCGAACAGCATTTGTTGCTCGACCTGGTGGTAGAAGACCAGACCGTGGGCCTCAAGCGCATGCGCGCCGGTGAGGTGGCGGCCTGTATCTGCGCCAGCGAACGCCCGGTGGCCGGGGCGCGCAGCCTGTTGCTCGGTGCCATGCGCTATCGTGCGTTGGCAAGCCCTGCATTTATTGCGCGGCATTTTCCCGAGGGCGTGCGTGCCGATCTGTTGGCACGCACACCGGCGCTGGTGTTTGGCCCGGACGATTTCCTGCAGCACCGCTACCTGGCATCGCTGGGCGTGGACGGCGGTTTCGAGCACCATTTGTGCCCGTCCTCCGAAGGTTTTATTCGCCTGACCGAAGCCGGGCTGGGCTGGGGCCTGGTCCCGGAACTCCAGGTGCGCGACCAGCTGCAAACCGGCGAATTAGTCGAGTTGTTGCCAGATAAGCCCATCGACGTGCCGCTGTACTGGCATCATTGGCGCAGTGGTGGACAATTGTTGGGCCTGCTCACCGATCATTTGGCCCAAGCCTGTGGCCAATGGTTGGTGCCGTTGAAGTGATGGCGGGCGTCAAGGCAACAGCGATGAGAAACCAAAGAACATGGGGTAACAAATGAAAATTCTGGTCACCGGCGCAAGCGGCTTCATCGGCGGGCGTTTTGCGCGTTTCGCCCTGGAGCAAGGCCTGGACGTGCGGGTCAACGGGCGGCGCGCCGAAGGTGTGGAGCACCTGGTAAGGCGCGGTGCCGAGTTTATCCAGGGTGATCTCAATGATGCCGAACTGGTGCGCGAGCTGTGCCGCGATGTCGAAGCCGTGGTGCATTGTGCCGGCGCCGTCGGGCTGTGGGGCAAGTACCAGGACTTCCATCAGGGCAATGTGCTGGTCACCGAAAACGTCGTTGAAGCCTGCCTCAAGGAGCGCGTCGGGCGCCTGGTGCACTTGTCGTCGCCGTCGATCTACTTTGATGGCCGCGACCACCTGGGGCTGACCGAGGAACAAGTGCCCAAGCGCTTCAAGCATCCGTATGCCGCCACCAAGTACCTGGCGGAGCAGAAGGTGTTCGGCGCCCAGGAGTTCGGCCTTGAAGTACTGGCCCTGCGCCCGCGTTTCGTGACCGGTGCCGGCGACATGAGCATCTTCCCGCGCCTGCTTAAAATGCAGCGCAAGAACCGCCTGGCTATCGTCGGCGACGGTTTGAACAAGGTCGATTTCACCAGCGTACACAACCTCAACGAGGCGCTGCTCAGCAGCTTGCTCGCCACCGGCTCGGCGTTGGGCAAGGCCTACAACATCAGTAATGGCGCGCCGGTGCCGGTATGGGATGTGGTCAATTACGTGATGCGCCAGATGGACATGCCCCAGGTCACGCGGTATCGGTCTTACGGTTTGTCCTACAGCGTGGCGGCGCTGAACGAGGCATTCTGCGCGATGTGGCCGGGGCGCCCGGAGCCTTCGCTGTCGCGCCTGGGCATGCAGGTCATGAACAAAGATTTCACCTTGGACATCAGCCGCGCCAGGCATTATCTCGACTACGAGCCCAAGGTCAGCCTGTGGACGGCGCTCGATGAGTTCTGCAGTTGGTGGAAAGCTCAGGATCCAGGGCTCAAATAAGCTCACAACCAGCAACACATCGGGAACCGAATTCAGGCTTGCGGGTCGATCAATGCGGCGCGTACGGGGTTTATAATCCGCTCGCTCGGCTTTTCCGGTCGCCATCTCACCGATTCAGGGTTGATTCATGCGTAACGATGCCAAAGACGATTTCGACAACGTTCCCAGCCTGCGGGCTGACATCGGGGACGATGATGATTTCGAGCCGACTCCCGCCACCTCCGTGCGCTCGCGCACAACCAAGGTGGTCAAGGTCAAGAGCGCCAGCACCGGCCCACTGTGGGCCTTGGTCGGCGCGCTGTTGATCGCCTTCGCCGGCCTTGCCTGGTGGAGCTTCCAACAGATTTCCCTGATGGGCCAGCAGTTGGTCGCCACCCAGGAAAGTTTTGCGCGCATCAGCGAAGAAGCGGCGGGGCGTCTGCAGGACATTTCCGGCAAGGTGGTGGCCAGCGAAGCCAGTGTGAACAATGGCAGCGAAGCTCTCAAGTTGCAGATAAAGCAGTTGGAAGCGCAATTGCTGGAGCAAGGCAAGCAGCAAGTCGGCGTGGCCGGGCAGGCGACCGAACTCGACCAGCGCCTGGCACAGATGAGTGCCAGCACCACCGAACTGTCGAGCGCGAATGCCAAGCTGCAAGGCCAGGTGCAGGCGCTGACCGAGGCCGTGGCCACGCTCAAGGCGGCGCAGGGTGAGGTCAAGGATTTGTCCGCCGATGTGGCTGCGCTTAAAAAGCAAGGCAACCCGAGCGCGGCTATCGCCCGCCTGGAGCAGGACCTGGTGGTGCTTAAAAGCGCGCAGGAAAACCAGCCCGCCAATAGCGACGCGCCAACCAATAAAGAGTTTGACGTGTTCCGCATCCAGACCACACGCAACATCACCACCTTGCAGAGCCAGGTGCAGAACCTGAACCAAAAGCTCAACGCGCCCGCGCGGGTCACCCCGCTGGGCCAATGATCGTTCCCACGCTCTGCGTGGGAATGCCGCCATGGACGCTCCGCGTCCCGCTCTGGGGCGGTGCGCGGGTGGCGCAGAGCGCCACGGGCTGCATTCCCACGCGGAGCATGGGAACGATCAATGTCACAGCCTTGTGACATTTCCCCCCCCCTTCGTTACTTGCCCTCATCGCGCCCTTGTTTAGACTCCGGTCATCCCACAAATAATAAAAAGGGCTACCCATGACCATGCAACCACTGCCTGCCAGCAGTTGGCTGAACGCACCTGCCCATCACGCCTGGCTCGCCAGCGAAGGCCAACGCCTGTTGGCGTTCGCCAAAGCCTCACGCCTGCCGGACGGCTTCGGCAACCTTGACGACAAAGGCCAACTGCCGGCCGATGCTCACGCCGAAACCATGAACACGGCGCGCATGACCCATAGCTTCGCCATGGCCCACGCCATGGGGTTGCCGGGTTATGCTGGCCTGGTCGCCCATGGTGTGGCCGCCCTCAGTGGCCCCTTGCGCGATAGCGAGCACGGCGGCTGGTTCGCCGCGCCCAACGCCCTGGATGGCAACCGTGGCAAAGCCGCTTACCTGCATGCTTTTGTTGCCCTGGCTGCCAGCTCTGCGGTGGTGGCCGGTGCGCCCGGTGCGCAAAACCTGCTCAACGACGCCGTGCATATCATCGACCAGTTTTTGTGGAGCGAGGAGGAGGGCGTGATGCTCGAGTCCTTCGCCCGGGACTGGAGCGGTGTCGAAGCGTATCGCGGCGCCAACAGCAACATGCACGCCACCGAAGCCTTCCTGGCACTGGCCGATGTCACCGGTGAAACACGCTGGCTGGACCGCGCGCTGCGCATTGTCGAGCGCGTTATCCACACCCATGCTGCCGGCAACCAGTTCATGGTGATCGAGCATTTCGACACGCACTGGCAACCCTTGCTCGGCTACAACGAAGATAACCCTGCCGATGGCTTCCGCCCGTATGGCATCACCCCCGGCCACGGTTTCGAATGGGCACGGTTGGTGCTGCATCTGGAAGCTGCACGCCTGCAAGCCGGGCTGGCCACGCCGGACTGGCTGGTGAGCGACGCCCGCGGCCTGTTTGCCAGCGCCTGCGAATATGCGTGGGCCGTGGATGGCGCTCCCGGCATCGTCTACACCCTGGACTGGAAGCACCAGCCAGTGGTGCGCGAGCGCCTGCACTGGACCCACGCCGAAGCGAGCGCGGCGGCCCAGGCCTTGCTCAAACGCACTGGCGAATTGCATTACGAAACCTGGTACCGGCGCTTCTGGGAGTTCTGCGAAAGCCACTTTATCGACCGTATCAACGGCAGCTGGCACCACGAACTCAGCCCGCACAACCAGCCCAGCAGCAAGATCTGGGGTGGCAAGCCGGACCTGTACCATGCCTGGCAAGCGGTCGTGCTGCCGGTACTGCCCTTGTCACCGAGTATGACCAGCGCATTGGGCCAAGGACGTTATGTCACCAAGTGGTGACATTTGTGCGTCCCTTTGTTACCTGCGCGCTAAAAAACCATGTTTAAACTCCGTGCAGCGCAAGCTCTAGACTTGCATGCATAACAACAAGAAAAGGTATTCAGATGAACGCGATTAATCGCCTCGCCGTTGCTATTTCCATTGCCTCGTTGTTTCCCCTCAGTGCATTTGCCGCCGACTCGAAAGGGACGGTTGAAGTTGTGCATTGGTGGACCTCAGGCGGTGAAAAAGCTGCAGTGGACGTACTGAAGGCTCAAGTTGAGAAAGATGGCTTCGTCTGGAAAGACGGTGCCGTAGCCGGTGGCGGTGGCGCCACTGCAATGACTGTGCTGAAAAGCCGCGCAGTCGCGGGTAACCCGCCAGGCGTTGCCCAGATCAAAGGCCCGGACATCCAGGAATGGGCGTCTACTGGCTTGCTCGACACCGACGTGCTCAAAGACGTCGCCAAAGAAGAAAAGTGGGACTCGCTGCTCGACAAGAAAGTCTCCGATACCGTGAAGTACGAAGGTAACTACGTTGCCGTACCGGTCAACATCCACCGCGTAAACTGGCTGTGGATCAACCCGGAAGTCTTCAAGAAAGCCGGTATCACCAAGAACCCGACCACCCTCGAAGAATTCTACGCAGCCGGCGACAAGCTCAAAGCCGCTGGCTTCATCCCGCTCGCCCACGGTGGCCAGCCTTGGCAGGACAGCACGGTATTCGAAGCCGTCGTTCTGTCGGTGATGGGGGCTGATGGCTACAAGAAAGCCTTGGTTGACCTGGATAACGATGCGCTGACCGGCCCACAAATGGTCAAGGCCCTGACGGAGCTTAAAAAGGTCGCGACCTATATGGACGTCGACGGCAAAGGCCAGGACTGGAACCTGGAAGCAGGCAAGGTCATCAACGGCAAGGCCGGCATGCAGATCATGGGTGACTGGGCCAAGTCCGAGTGGACCGCCGCCAAGAAAGTCGCCGGCAAGGACTACGAGTGCGTAGCCTTCCCGGGCACCGACAAAGCCTTCACCTACAACATCGACTCCCTGGCGGTGTTCAAGCAGAAAGACAAAGGCACTGCTGCCGGTCAGCAGGACATTGCCAAAGTCGTGCTGGGTGAAAACTTCCAGAAAGTCTTCAGCATCAACAAAGGCTCGATCCCGGTGCGGACCGACATGCTCAACGAAATGGACAAGCTCGGTTTCGATTCCTGCGCCCAGACCGCTGCCAAGGACTTCCTGGCTGACGCCAAGACCGGCGGCCTGCAGCCAAGCATGGCGCACAACATGGCCACCACCCTGGCCGTGCAAGGCGCGTTCTTTGATGTCGTGACCAACTACATCAACGACCCGAAAGCCGACCCGGCCGACACCGCCAAGAAACTCGGCGCTGCGATCAAGTCTGCCAAGTAACGGTTAGCACTGCGTGTCCTTGTGAGGGGAAACCCCCTGACCCCTCACAAGGCTTGCTCCTGTAGTCCTTTTTCCCTGTACTGGATTTTCCCATGAGTTCTGTTGCTGTGTTCAGCAAGGCCTCGCCGTTCGATGCGCTGCAGCGCTGGCTCCCTAAACTGGTGCTGGCGCCGAGCATGTTCATCGTGCTGGTGGGCTTCTACGGCTACATTCTGTGGACATTCGTGCTGTCGTTCACCACGTCCACGTTCCTGCCCAGCTACAAATGGGCGGGTCTTGCGCAATACGCGCGGTTGTTCGACAACGACCGCTGGTGGGTAGCGAGCAAGAACCTGGCGGTTTTTGGCGGGATGTTTATCGGCATCACTTTGGTGATCGGCGTGACCCTGGCGATTTTCCTCGACCAGAAGATCCGCCGCGAAGGCTTTATCCGCACCATTTACCTGTACCCGATGGCGCTCTCTATGATCGTGACCGGTACGGCCTGGAAATGGCTGCTCAACCCGGGCATGGGCCTGGACAAACTTCTGCGTGACTGGGGCTGGGAAGGCTTCCGTCTCGACTGGCTGATCGACCCCGACCGCGTCGTGTACTGCCTGGTGATTGCTGCCGTGTGGCAAGCCTCGGGGTTCATCATGGCGATGTTCCTGGCAGGCCTGCGTGGCGTCGACCAGTCGATTGTGCGCGCCGCGCAAATCGATGGCGCCAGCCTGCCGCGTATCTACTGGAGCGTGGTGCTGCCAAGCCTGCGCCCGGTGTTCTTCAGTGCCGTGATGATCCTCGCGCACATTGCGATCAAGAGCTTCGACCTGGTAGCGGCCATGACGGCTGGCGGCCCGGGCTACTCGTCCGACCTGCCGGCGATGTTCATGTACTCGTTCACCTTCAGCCGTGGCCAGATGGGCATGGGCTCGGCCAGTGCAATCCTGATGCTCGGCGCGATCCTCGCAATCATCGTGCCTTACCTGTATTCCGAGCTGAGGACCAAGCGCAATGACTAGTCTCGCCTCCAAACCTGCCATCAGCCTGAGTCGCATCGCGATCTACGCGGTGCTGATCCTCGCCGTGCTGCTGTACCTGGTACCGCTGGTGGTGATGCTGCTGACCAGCTTCAAAACCCCGGAAGACATCAGCACCGGCAACCTGCTGAGCTGGCCGACCGTGGTCACCGGCATTGGCTGGGTCAAGGCCTGGGCCACTGTTGACGGTTACTTCTGGAACTCGATCAAGATCACCGTTCCGGCGGTATTGATCTCCACCGCCATCGGCGCGTTGAACGGCTACGTGCTGTCGTTCTGGCGCTTCAAAGGCTCGCAGCTGTTCTTCGGCCTGCTGTTGTTCGGCTGCTTCCTGCCGTTCCAGACCGTGCTGCTGCCGGCGTCGTTCACCCTTGGCAAGATGGGCCTGGCCAGTACCACCACGGGCCTGGTGTTTGTACACGTGGTCTACGGGTTGGCGTTTACTACACTGTTCTTCCGTAACTACTACGTGAGCATTCCTGACGCGCTGATCAAGGCGGCACGACTGGACGGTGCAGGGTTCTTCACCATCTTCCGTCAGATCATTCTGCCGATGTCGACGCCAATTATCATGGTCTGCCTGATATGGCAATTCACCCAGATCTGGAATGACTTCCTGTTCGGCGTGGTGTTCTCCAGCGGCGACTCGCAGCCCATTACGGTGGCGCTGAACAACCTGGTCAACACCAGCACCGGGGCCAAGGAATATAACGTGGATATGGCGGCGGCGATGATCGCCGGGCTGCCGACCCTGCTGGTCTATGTGATCGCAGGCAAGTATTTCGTGCGCGGCCTCACGGCCGGCGCGGTCAAGGGGTAATCATGGCTACGCTTGAACTTCGCAATGTAAACAAGACCTATGGCGCCGGCCTGCCCGACACCTTGAAGAACATCGAACTGTCGATCAAAGAGGGTGAGTTCCTGATTCTGGTCGGCCCTTCGGGGTGCGGTAAATCGACCTTGATGAACTGCATCGCCGGCCTGGAGACCATCACCGGCGGCGCCATCATGATCGGCGACCAGGACGTGAGCGGCATGAGCCCCAAGGACCGTGACATCGCCATGGTGTTCCAGTCCTACGCGCTGTACCCGACCATGAGCGTGCGCGAGAACATCGAGTTCGGCCTCAAGATCCGCAAGATGCCCCAGGCCGATATCGACGCTGAAGTAGCGCGTGTGGCCAAGCTGCTGCAAATCGAACACCTGCTCAACCGCAAGCCGGGCCAGCTTTCCGGTGGCCAGCAACAGCGTGTGGCCATGGGCCGCGCCCTGGCACGTCGGCCGAAGATCTACCTGTTCGACGAACCGCTGTCCAACCTCGACGCCAAACTGCGTGTCGAGATGCGTACCGAAATGAAGCTGATGCACCAGCGCCTGAAAACCACCACCGTGTACGTCACCCACGACCAGATCGAAGCAATGACTCTGGGCGATAAAGTGGCGGTGATGAAGGACGGCATCATTCAGCAGTTCGGCACGCCCAAAGACATCTACACCAACCCGGCCAACCAGTTCGTGGCGAGCTTTATCGGTTCGCCGCCGATGAACTTCGTGCCGCTGCGCCTGCAGCGCAAGGACGGTCGCCTGGTGGCGCTGCTCGACAGCGGCCAGGCGCGTTGCGAACTGGCACTTAACGTGAGCGATGCCGGCCTGGAAGACCGCGATGTGATCCTGGGCCTGCGCCCGGAGCAGATCATGTTGGCGACCAGCGACAGCGACAGTGCTTCGAGCATTCGTGCTGAAGTCCAGGTCACCGAGCCAACCGGCCCGGACACCCTGGTGTTCGTGCAGCTCAACGACACCAAAGTCTGCTGCCGCCTGGCCCCGGACGTTGCGCCGCAGGTGGGTGAGACCCTGACCCTGCAGTTCGACCCGGCCAAAGTATTGCTGTTCGACGCCAAAACCGGCGAGCGTTTGGGCACTGCTGCCTCATTGCCTGCACACGGGCATGCCGACAACGTGGCCCAATTCAAAGGCCGCTAAAGCAGTTAAAGTGTTGTTTTTGTTAAAAAAAGTAAACCGCGTTAGATAAAAACAGTTTAATAACAATAAAGACGAGGATGTAGGGATGAAAAAGCAACACAACAACACTCGGCTGATCTGCCAACTGTCAGCAGCAGCAGCCCTGGTATTGTCCGCCAATGCGATGGCGGCCGATGCATTCAGCGCCGATTCCAAGTGGATGACCGGCGATTGGGGTGGCGAGCGTACCAAGCTGATCGAGCAAGGTATCGACATCAAGGCTGACTACGTTGGGGAAGTCGGTGGCAACCTGCACGGTGGCTACAACAACGACAAAACTGCCCGTTACGCTGACCAGTTTGGTCTGGGCGTAGCACTGGATCTGCAAAAGCTGTGGGGCTGGGATAACACCCAGGCCAAGATCCAACTGACCAACCGTAATGGCGCGAACATCTCCAATGACCGTATTGGTGACCCGCGTGCCGGCACCTTGAGTTCGTCTCAAGAAGTCGATGGCCGTGGCCACATGGTGCGTCTGACCCAGTTCTGGATCCAGCACCAGATGTTCGACAACAAGTTGGACGTGAAACTCGGTTACTTCGGCGAAGGCGAAGACTTCAACACCTTCCCATGCGACTTCCAGAACCTGTCGTTCTGCGGCTCGCAAGTCGGTAACTACGTAAACACCTGGTACAACTGGCCAGTCAGCCAGGCGGCGATCCGCGTGAAGTACAACATCACGCCTGAGCTGTATGCGCAAATCGGCGCGTACAACCAGAACCCGTCGCAGCTGGAACACGGCAACGGCTTCAAACTCAGCGGCAGCGGCACCAAGGGCACCGTATTGCCAGTGGAATTGGTCTGGTCGCCGAAGGTCAATGGCCTGCCGGGCGAATACCGTGTGGGTTACTACAAAAGCACCGCCGACGCTACCGATGTGCGTGAAGACGTCAACGGTAACGATGCCGGCACCACTGGCGCAGGCTTCCGCGTTCGCAGCAGCAAAAGCGGTTACTGGGGCGTTCTGCAACAGCAACTCACCACCCACAACGGCGATGCTTCGCGCGGCTTGAACATCGCGGCCAACGTGACCTTCCACGACAAAGACACCAACCTGGTCGACAACTACCAGTCGCTGATGCTTGTGTATAAAGGGCCATTTGACGCGCGTACCAAAGACGACGTGGGTATCGGTGTTTCGCGTATCCATGCCAACAGCGACGTGAAGAAAACTGCTGAACTGCTCAATGCTTCAGGCGGTTTTACCGATTACGACCAGGCGGGTTTCTCCCCGCTGCGTAACACCGAGTACAACGTCGAACTCAACTATGGCTTCCACGTCACCAACTGGCTGACCGTACGCCCGAACCTGCAATACATCAAAAACCCGGGCGGTGTGAAAGAAGTCGACAACGCGCTGGTAGCGGGCCTGAAAATTCAGTCTACGTTCTAACGCTGTTGCGATAAGCTCCTTCTCTCTGTGCGCATTTTGCGGGTAGCCATGGCTACCCGTTTTTTTTGGGGCGCGCTGTGACGATATTCAGGACCGTGGCACATGCATGAGCATCCGCTGCAACGCTTTTTCAAATCCCTGCGTGAACAACCGGTGTTTGCCTGGGAACGCTTTCAGATGCGCGACGTGTTGGTGATTGACCATCCGCTGTGTCAGGCGGTGTTCAGTCGCCAGGGTGCGCAACTGCTGCACTTTCAACCCACAGGCCAGAAACCCTGGCTGTGGTGCGCAGCCAAGTGGCCGCAGGTCGGTGCCATCCGTGGCGGCGTGCCGGTGTGCTGGCCGTGGTATGGGCGCCATCCAAGCGAAAACGCTTGGCCGTCCCATGGTTGGGCGCGGTTGATCGATTGGAAACTGCTCGACAGCAGCACCGACGACGACGGCGTGCGTCTGCACTGGCAATTGCAGCTGTGCGACTGGCAGGTAGACCTGCACGCGCACCTGGGTGAAACCCTTGAGTTGCGCCTGAGCACCGAGCATCAGGACGAGTTGCCGTGTCAGCTGAGCCATGCTTTGCACGCCTATTGGCGTATTGGTCACGTCGACGAGATAGCGCTGTCTGGGCTTGACGGTGCGCAAGGTTATGACCAGCTCAGTCGCCAGACCTGCCAGCAGGAAGGTGAGCTGCGGGTGGATGGCGGCTGCCAGCGAGTGTTCCAGCATGACGGTGAATTGCAGCTCAAGGACCACGCCTGGCAACGCGAACTGTGCATCGACACCGGCGACAGCGCCGACACCGTGGTATGGCATCCAGGCAGCCGGCCGTTGTTGGGCGTGAGCTTTAACGAAGCGTCGGGGTTTGTGTGTGTGGAGTCGGCGATGGCCGGGGCCAGTCTGGCGCCGGGGGAGCGGGCGCATTTGAGTTTGCAGGCCAGGGCTGGGGTTTAGCGGTGGCGCTTATGGCGCCATCGCAGGCAACCCAGCTCCCACAGGGGAATGCATTCCAAATGTGGAACTCGGTCCAATGTGGGAGCTGGCTTGCCTGCGATAGCGCCGATACTGCTGGTGGAGATTGCTGCTAGTTAAACTCATCCCCCACCGGATACCGGCTGTCATTCAAGCTCTCTTTGATCTTGCGCAGATGCGGCTGGAAATCCACCCCACGGCGCAGGGTCATGCCGGTGGCCAGCACGTCCAGCACCGTCAACTGAATGATCCGCGAGGTCATCGGCATGTAGATGTCGGTGTCTTCCGGCAGTGGAATGTTCAGGCTCACGGTGCTGGCCTTGGCCAACGGCGAGTTCTCGGCAGTTACGCCCAGCACTGACGCGCCGTTTTCCCGGGCGATACGCGCCACTTCCACCAACTCGCGGGTACGCCCGGTATAGGAAATGATCACAAACAGCTCGCCGGTGTGCGCCACAGACGCGATCATGCGCTGCATCAGCACGTCGGCATGGGCGGTCACGGCCAGGTTGAAGCGGAAGAACTTGTGCAGCGCATCCATGGCCACCGGTGCCGAAGCGCCGAGGCCGAAGAAGTGGATCTGCCGCGCCTGGATCAACAAATCCACGGCCTTGCTGATCAGTGCCGGGTCGAGGGCCTGGCAGGCACTGTCCAGCGAGGCAATGGCGCTGCCAAAGATCTTCTGGGTGTAGGCCTCAGGGTTATCATCAGCCTCCACGGCGCGGCTGACATACGCCGCACCACTGGCCAAACTTTGCGCCAGCTGCAATTTAAGTTCAGGGTAACCGCTGACGCCGAACGAACGGCAGAAACGGTTGACCGTCGGTTCACTGACCGAAGCGGCTTGGGCGAGGGCAGCAATAGAGAAGCGGGTCGCCTGCTGAGGGTTTTGCAGGATGACCTCGGCGACTTTTTTCTCGGCCTTGTTCAATTCTTCGAGGCGGTTCCGGATCTGTTCCAGAAGATTTCGCACGCGGTCCATTCAGTCTTTCCTTCGGGCGACGATGCAAATAAAGGGCGGCAACCAATCGACGAGTGGCCCTTTGCGGTGGCCTATCCTACTGAGGGTAGCTGAACACCACCACTCGCAATGCGTTTTTCGGGAAAATGTTGTGGTTATTACTACATTTTTCCTTGAGTGATGCCTTGAAAAAAGGTATTTGTAGCTTAACTTGATAAAAGAACAAACATCATGCCTTCGATAACCGTAGAACCCTGCACCTTTGCCCTGTTTGGCGCCTTGGGTGATCTGGCGCTGCGCAAGTTATTTCCTGCCCTCTATCAACTCGATGGCGCCGGGCTGCTGCACGAGGACACGCGCATCCTGGGCCTGGCCCGTGAAGCCGGCTCCGAGCAGGAGCACCTGGCCCATATCGAAAAAGAACTGCGTAAATACGTCGGCAAGGAACTCGATGAGGCCGTGGCCGCGCGCTTCCTGGCGCGTCTGGCCTATGTGCACGTCGACTTCATGAACGCCGCCGATTATGTCGCCCTGGCCGAAAAGGTCGGTGCCGAACAACGCCTGATCGCCTACTTCGCCACCCCGGCGGCAGTGTATGGCGCGATCTGCGAGAACCTCGCCAAGGTTGGCCTGGCGGACAACACCCGCGTGGTGCTGGAAAAACCCATCGGTTCGGACCTGGAATCTTCGCGCAAGGTCAACGACGCTGTGGCGCAGTTTTTCCCGGAGAACCGCACCTACCGCATCGACCACTACTTGGGCAAAGAAACCGTACAGAACCTGATTGCGCTGCGTTTCGCCAACAGCCTGTTCGAAACCCAGTGGAACCAGCACTACATTTCCCACGTGGAAATCACCGTGGCCGAGCAGGTCGGTATCGAAGGCCGTTGGGGTTACTTCGACAAGGCCGGCCAGCTGCGCGACATGATCCAGAACCACCTGTTGCAGCTGCTATGCCTGATCGCCATGGACCCACCGGCCGACTTGTCCGCCGACAGCATCCGTGACGAGAAGGTCAAGGTGCTCAAGGCACTGGCGCCGATCAGCCCGGAAGGCCTGACCACCCAGGTGGTGCGCGGCCAGTACATCGCCGGCTACAGCGCCGGCAAGCCGGTGCCGGGCTACCTGGAAGAAGAGAATTCCAACACCCAGAGCGACACCGAGACGTTTGTCGCCCTGCGTGCCGACATCCGCAACTGGCGTTGGGCCGGCGTGCCGTTCTACCTGCGCACTGGCAAACGCATGCCGCAAAAACTGTCGCAGATCGTCATCCACTTCAAGGAACCGTCCCACTACATCTTCGCCCCCGAGCAGCGCCTGCAGATCAGCAACAAACTGATCATCCGCCTGCAGCCGGACGAAGGTATTTCCTTGCGCGTAATGACCAAAGAGCAAGGCCTGGACAAGGGCATGCAACTGCGCAGCGGCCCGCTGCAACTGAATTTTTCCGACACCTATCGCAGCGCGCGGATTCCCGATGCCTACGAGCGGTTGTTGCTGGAAGTAATGCGCGGCAATCAGAACCTGTTTGTTCGCAAAGATGAAATCGAAGCCGCGTGGAAGTGGTGTGACCAGTTGATCGCCGGGTGGAAAAAATCCGGTGATGCGCCCAAGCCGTATGCGGCGGGGTCCTGGGGGCCGATGAGCTCGATTGCACTGATCACGCGGGATGGGAGGTCGTGGTATGGCGATATCTGAATTGAAACTGCCTCAGGGCGTCACAGCCCATGAGTTCCGCACGCCGGTGTTGCTGGCCGATGGCCTGGCTAATGACGTGGCCGAGCAACTGCGCGCGGCCATCAGTGCCCGTGGCGAAGCGACCCTTGTCGTGTCCGGCGGCCGCAGCCCCGTGGCGTTTTTCCAGAACCTGGCCAAGCAAGGCCTGGACTGGTCCAAGGTCACCATCACCCTGGCCGACGAGCGCTGGGTGCCGGTGGAACACGCCGACAGCAATGCCGGCCTGTTGAAGAAGCATTTGCTCCAGGGCCCAGCGGCCAAGGCCAAGTTCCTCAGCCTGTACAACGTTGCCGCGAACCTTGAAGACGCCGCCGAACTGGCCGATCGCCAGTTGGCAGAGCTACCTGCTATCGATGTGCTGGTACTCGGCATGGGCGATGACGGCCACACCGCATCGCTGTTCCCCAACAGCCCCAACCTGGGCGAGGCGCTTAAGCCTGACGGCACGCGCCGTTGCTGGCCGATGCTGGCGCCGACCGTGCCGCACCAGCGCCTGACCATGAGTCGCGCGCTGCTGGCCACGGCCCATTACACCGTGCTGTCGATTTCCGGCAGTTCGAAATTGACCACCTTGAGCGCCGCGCTGGCCAGTTATGACGTTGCTGCCATGCCGATTCGCGCGTTTTTGCAACCTACTTTAGAGATTTACTGGTGCCCATGAGCCAAGGATCAGCCGCTATGAAAAGCCCTCAACCGACCGTGTCCATGGCGGATAAAGTTGCCCTGATCGACAGCCTCTGCGCCAAGGCGCGGATCCTGCCGGTGATAACCATCGCCCGCGAACAGGACATCCTGCCGCTGGCCGATGCCCTGGCAGCCGGCGGTTTGACCGCATTGGAAGTGACCCTGCGCTCCGAGTTCGGCCTTAAGGCCATTCAGGTACTGCGCGAGCAACGCCCTGAATTGTGCACCGGTGCTGGCACCGTGCTCGACCGCCACATGCTCGAAGCGGCCGAGGTGGCCGGTTCGCAATTTATCGTCACCCCTGGCATTACCCGCGATCTGCTGGAAGCCTCGGTGCACAGCCCGATCCCGCTGCTGCCCGGCATCAGCAATGCTTCCGGCATCATGGAAGGCTATGGCCTGGGTTATCGCCGCTTCAAGCTGTTCCCGGCGGAAGTCAGCGGCGGCGTGGCGGCGATCAAGGCCCTGGGCGGCCCGTTCGGCGAAGTTAAATTCTGCCCAACCGGCGGCGTTGGCCCGGCCAACATCAAAAACTACATGGCGTTGAAAAACGTGATGTGCGTGGGCGGTAGCTGGATGCTCGACCCTGAATGGGTCAAGAACGGCGACTGGGCCCGTATCCAGGAAGTCACCGCACAGGCGCTGGCGCTGCTGGACTGATCTGATTTACCGAATCGTTGTTGCTGTGCTTAACGGCATTTTTGCGGTGCACTTGGTCGGTGTACCGCTTTTTTTTGCCTGCAAAAAACTATCAAATCGAACTCCGATCAATGTGGGAGCTGGCTTGCCTACGATGGCGGTGTATCAGTTAATACATCCTAACCTGACCCACCGCCATCGCAGGCCAGCCAGCTCCCACTTTTTTAGGCCGTGCTCAGCTTGATGACTGCATTAACCAACACATCCATGTCCGCCGCCGACGTCACCAGCCCCGGCGTCACCCGAATACAGCTGCCAAACGCCGCACCCGTGCGCGTGGTGGTAAACAAGCCATAGTCCTTGAGCAACCGATCCACCATCTCCTGCTGATCCCGCCCAGTAAACTTGAACGCCGTAATCGCGCAATACAGCCGCGGATCATCCGGCGTCAGCACCTCAATCCCCGGCAACCCGCGCACCTGGCTCACCCAGCGATCACGTAGGTAATTGACCCGTGCGCCCTTGGCCGCCGAGCCGCCCAGGTTGCGATGCTCCTCCAGCACCAGCGGTAAGGTCATCAACGCCGGAAAGTTCGGCGTGCTGTAGGACGTACGCGCACGCACGTCGCTGGCCGGGTAGTGAAACTCGCCCATGTCCGGGTCGATATCGGCCAGGCGCTCCGGGGCGATATACAGAAAGCCCAGGGTCAGCGGCGCACCGATCCATTTATGCAGGTTGAACCCGGCGAACTGAATGCCCAGTTCGGCCAGGTTGAATTCAATCTGGCCCAACGCATGGGCGCCATCCAGAATCACGTCCACGCCATGCTCACGGGCCGCCTTGGCGATGGCTGCCACGGGCATCACCAGGCCGGTGCGGTGGGTGACATGGGTCAGCGCCATCAGCTTGAGGCGCGGGTACTGCACGAACGCATCGCGATAGGTCTGCACCAGGCTGTCGAAACTGGCCGGGTGGGTCTGGGAAAGTTCGACGACTTCCACGCCACGAACACCGGCCAACCAGCGCATGGCGCCTTTGACCGTGTCGTACTCCAGATCACTGATCAGCACCTGATCGCCCGGCCGCAAGCCGTTGTAGTTGCGGATCAACGACTGCAAAGCCTCGGTGGCGTTGCGGGTGAAGGCGATCGCCTCCGGGTCCGCATCGATCAGCCCGGCCAGTTGCCGACGGATCTCGACGTTTTCACCTTGCTCGAAGCGCTGACGCACATACAGCGAGTTGCTGCGGTTGATAAAGGCCACATGCTCCAGATACTGCGCCCGCACAGCACGGCTCATGCGCCCGAAGTAGCCATTTTCCAGATTGATCGGGCCGGGCTCCAGCTCATAGCCCTGGGCGATGGCGTGCCAGTGACGTTCGTTGTCCGCATTCCTTGGCATAGCGTGCGCTCTTTAATGACGGGGGGCAGGTTTGCCGTGTTTTACGCGCAGCGGCTCCAGCAGTTCGGACAGGCCGTTGTGGTCGATTTCCTGCATCAAGGCCAGCAAACCGCCCAGCTCGCTGTGGGGAAAACCTTCACGGGCAAACCAGTTCAGGTAAGGGCCGGGCAGGTCGGCGATGATCCGTCCCTTGTACTTGCCGAAGGGCATTTCGCGGGTGATCAGCAGTTCGAGTTTTTCGGGGTTCATGGTCTTCAGGGGCTGGAGTCGAGACCTTGGAAAATACAGGCATTCTGCATGAAGGCCAAATGACAGATCATGCAAATAACGTACATACAGATGGTTCAATATTTCGTAAGTGTCTGAAATATATCAATAAAGTAATTTTTAAAAACCTGGCACGGGCGCTGCAATCATTAAGACAACCTTCTTAACCCGCACAAGGAATTGAAAAATGACTGACATCAATAAAGAATCGATCTCCGTACTCAACGACCTGATCGAGACCAGCAAAGACGGCCAGGAAGGCTTCAAAACCTGCGCTGAAGATATCAAGCACCCAGAATTGAAAGCGCTGTTCACCAAGCGCTCTGTTGACTGCGCCACTGCCGCAGCCGAGTTGCAAACAGCTGTGCGTGCCCTGGGCGGCGATCCGGAAGAATCCGGTTCGGTTGCAGGCGCTCTGCACCGTGGTTGGGTCGACGTGAAGTCGCTGGTCACTGGTAAAGATGAAGAGGCCGTGCTGAACGAAGCCGAGCGCGGTGAAGACCACGCCCTCAAGGCTTACAAGGAAGCGATCGAAAAGATCAACAAGCACAACCTGCTGGGTATTCGTGACCTGGTTGAGCGTCAGTTCCACGGCGCACAACGCAACCACGACCAAGTGAAAGCGCTGCGTAACCAGGCTCGCGCTAACTCGTAAGCCCAGTGCTGTAACCCAATAATGTGGGAGCGGGCTTGCTCGCGAATACGGAATGTCAGTCAACATCTAAGGTGACTGATCCACCGCTTTCGCGAGCAAGCCCGCGCCCACATTTGTTTTGTATTAACTTTGAAGCTGCTCTCAGCCAATGCTGATCGGCGGCAGATCAGTCAACGTCACAACCTGCTGCTTACGCGGCGCGAGAATTTCCGCCTCACCGTCCACCACCAGCTCATCGCGCTGGTTGAATACGCGGGTGGCGATGCGCACACGAAACTTGGGCAACTTCTCCAGAATTTCCAGGCGCACGGTCAAGGTGTCGCCGATTTTTACCGGCTTCTGAAAGCTCATCTGCTGGCCGATGTAGATGGTGCCCGGCCCAGGCAACTCGCAGGCTACCGCCGCACTGATCAGTGCGCCGCTGAACATGCCGTGGGCGATACGCTCCTTGAACATGGTCGCCTTGGCGTACTCGGCATCCAGGTGCACCGGGTTGTGGTCCCCGGACATCGCCGCGAACAACTGGATATCGCGCTCTTCGACGGTTTTGCTGTAGCTGGCGGTCTGGCCGACCTCGAGGGCTGCGTATGGGGTGTTGGTAACCTGGGTCATCTAAAGGTGCATCCTGTGGCTAATCGGTAATTTAATAGGCTGATTTTAAAGGAAAAAATTATTCGCAGCGCGCCGGCCTGCGTAACGTCAGGGCCTGGTCGAGCCACTTCAGCACATCCGCTGTCACTTCATCGCGGTTGGTTTCGTTGAACACTTCATGACGCGCCTGCGGGTAGATAGTCAATTGCAGGTTCTGGCAGCCGGCCTCACGCAGGGCATGGGCCAGGCTTTTGAGACGTTTGCCTTCACTCACCGGATCACATTCGCCACCCATCACCATAATTGGCAGGCCCGGGTCGATCTGTGCGAGGTTGGACGCTTTGCTGATTTGCTGCAAGCCGCCGAGCAAGTCGACCCACAGTTGGTTGGTGCAGCGAAAGCCGCACAGCGGATCATTGATGTATTTGTCCACCTCCAGCGGGTCGCGGCTGAGCCAGTCAAACGCGGTGCGGTTGGGCTTGAATGCCTTGTTGAATGAGCCGAACGACAGAAAGTCGATCAATGCACTGCGCCCGCGCAGCCCTTGGCGCGCGCGCTCCAGGCGGGCAATGACGCCGGCAGCGCGGTACAGCGCCACTGGCTGGAAATTCGAACCGCTGAGAATCGCCCCATTCAGGCTCGCGCTATGGTGCAACAGGTACGCCTGGGCGATATAGCTGCCCATGCTGTGGCCCAGCAGGATGATCGGCAGGCCCGAATGCTGCTGGCCGATGTGCTGGTTGAGGCTGGCCAGGTCGCCCACCACTTTGTTCCAGCCGTCCTTTTCGGCGTACAGCCCCAGCGTGCCCTCGTCGGCGGTGCGGCCATGGCCACGCTGGTCCGGTGCGTACAGGCCGTAGCCGGCTGCGCACAAAGACTCGGCCAGGCGTGCATAGCGCCCGCTGTGTTCGGCCATGCCGTGGGACAGCATGATCATGGCCTCGGCGGGCCCGTCCGGCAGCCATTGATTGACGTACAGGCGGCTGCGGTCATTCGCGGTCAGCCAGAAGGTGCTGTGGTTCATAGCGCTTCCTTTGCTCAGGGTCGTTGCAGTGTATAGCTCATCTGGCCGGGGCTGGTGTATCTGCCTACACGTTAGGGGCAAGATTCATACAATAAATGACACAGTTGCGCGTATTTGCCTGTTTGGCCATAGCTGCTAACGTCCCCAAAGCTCCGCTTTTTATACCAATGAGAAAGCGGCCGGACACACTCAGGTACGAGGATAAGAATAATGCAACCTGATTTCTGGAATGACAAACGCGCGGCGGGCGTTCCCAATGATATCGACCTCACTACCTATAAATCGGTGATCGAAGTCTTTGAACGCTCCTGCAAGGCCTTTGCCGACCGTCCGGCGTTCAGCAACATGGGCATCACCCTGACCTACGCCGAGCTTGAGCGCCAAAGTGCCGCGTTCGCCGGCTACCTGCAAAACCACACCGACCTCAAGCCTGGCGAGCGCATCGCGGTGCAGATGCCCAACGTGCTGCATTACCCGATTGCGGTGTTCGGCGCGCTGCGCGCCGGGTTGGTCGTGGTCAACACCAACCCGTTGTACACCCCGCGTGAGATGCGCCACCAGTTCAAGGACGCCGGCGTGCGCGCGCTGGTCTACCTCAACTTGTTCGGTTCGCGGGTGCAGGACGTGTGCACCGATACCGAGATCGACTACCTGATCGAAGCCAAAATGGGCGACTTCATGCCCACCGCCAAAGGCTGGCTGGTCAACACTGTGGTCGACAAGGTCAAGAAAATGGTCCCGGCCTACAGCCTGCCGCGTGCGGTGTCGTTCAAGCGCGCCTTGCGCATGGGCGCGGGCCAGGCGGTGGTTCGCCATCCGGTGACCCTGGATGATATCGCCGTGCTGCAATACACCGGCGGCACCACTGGCCTGGCCAAGGGCGCGATGCTCACCCACGGCAATCTGGTAGCGAATATGCAGCAGGCGCGGGCGTGCATGTCCCAGGTCTCGGACGATGGCCAGCCGCTGGTGAAAGAAGGGCAGGAGGTGATGATCGCGCCACTGCCGCTGTATCACATCTATGCCTTCACGGCGAACTGCATGTGCATGATGGTGACCGGCAACCACAACGTGCTGATCACCAACCCGCGCGACATCGGCGGGTTTATCAGGGAGCTGAAAAAGTGGCGGTTCTCCTGCCTGCTCGGGCTGAACACGCTGTTCGTGGCGCTCATGGACCACCCCGATTTCAAGACCCTGGATTTCTCCCATCTCAAGATCACTAACTCCGGTGGCACCGCGCTGGTCAAGGCCACTGCCGAGCGCTGGAAGGCGCTGACCGGTTGCTCCATCGGCGAAGGCTACGGCCTCACCGAAACCTCGCCGGTGGCCAGCACCAACCCCTACGGCAGCCAGTCGCGGCTGGGCACCGTGGGCATTCCGGTGCCGGGTACGGCCATGAAGGTGATTGATGATGAAGGCCGCGAGTTGCCCTTGGGCGAGCGCGGCGAGCTGTGCATCAAAGGCCCGCAGGTGATGAAGGGCTATTGGCAGCAACCCGTGGCCACCGCCGAGACACTCGACGCCGAAGGCTGGCTCAAAACCGGTGATATTGCGGTGATCGACGCCGATGGTTTTGTCAGCATTGTGGATCGCAAGAAGGACCTGATCATCGTCTCGGGCTTCAATGTGTACCCCAACGAGATCGAAGACGTGGTGATGGCGCATCCGGCAGTGGCCAATTGCGCGGTAATCGGCGTACCGGACGAACGCACCGGCGAGGCGGTGAAGCTGTTTGTGGTGGCGCGCGCCCAGGGCGTGAGCGTTGAGGAATTGAAGGCGTACTGCAAGACCAACTTCACCGGGTACAAGGTGCCCAAGCACATTGTGTTGCGTGAGTCGCTGCCGATGACGCCGGTGGGCAAGATTCTGCGCAGGGAGCTGCGCGACATCGCCTGAGCTTGAATTGAAATGCAATCAAACATGTGGGAGCTGGCTTGCCTGCGATAGCTATATATCAGTCACCAGATTTATCGACTGATTCACCGCTATCGCAGGCAAGCCAGCTCCCACATTGCTATTTATCGCTCCGTAAAGCCCATTCCAGAGCCATTTCCTGGCTTATAGAATCTTTGCTCTAAAAATGACCACTAGATATTCTTGAGTCATGTTTATGACTGTAGGGCCTTCTTTTGGCTCTAGGCGGCCCTTGGCAAAGCTGCTACTCTCGGCGCGCTTTGTGACTTCTCGGCCTGCTTGAAAGCGCCAGACTCACCTAAAAAAACATACACCAATAATAATCGCATCAAATGCGATGATGAATTCGCGTCGCTGAGGAGTGGGCTTCCATGAACGAAGACTTTTGGAAGGATAAGTACCCCGCCGGGATTGCTGCAGACATCAATCCAGACGAGTATCAGAATATTCAGGCGGTACTGAAACAGTCCTGCCAGCGCTTCGCCGACAAACCGGCTTTCAGCAACCTGGGCAAGACCATCACCTACGGTGAACTGTACGAATTGTCCGGCGCCTTCGCCGCCTACCTGCAACAGCATACCGACTTGAAGCCGGGCGATCGAATCGCCGTGCAACTGCCCAACGTCCTGCAATACCCGGTGGCCGTGTTTGGCGCCATCCGTGCTGGCCTGATCGTGGTCAACACCAACCCGCTGTACACCGCGCGGGAAATGGAACACCAATTCAATGATTCCGGGGCCAAGGCCCTGGTTTGCCTGGCGAACATGGCGCACCTGGCTGAAAAAGTCGTGCCCAAGACCGCCGTCAAACACGTGATCGTCACCGAAGTCGCTGACTTGCTGTCGCCGTTCAAGCGCCTGCTGATCAACAGCGTCATCAAATACGTGAAGAAAATGGTCCCGGCCTATCACTTGCCCAAGGCGATCAAGTTCAACGACGTGCTGGCCAAGGGGCACGGTCAACCGGTCAACGACGCCAGCCCCGCCAGCGGCGATGTGGCCGTGCTGCAATACACCGGCGGCACCACCGGCGTGGCCAAGGGCGCGATGCTTACCCACCGCAACCTCGTCGCCAACATGTTGCAGTGCAAGGCGCTGATGGGCTCCAACCTCAACGAAGGCTGCGAGATCCTGATCACGCCGCTGCCGCTGTACCACATCTATGCGTTCACCTTTCATTGCATGGCGATGATGCTGATCGGCAACCACAACATCCTGATCAGCAACCCGCGCGACCTGCCGGCGATGGTCAAGGAACTGTCGAAGTGGAAGTTCAGCGGCTTTGTCGGCTTGAACACCCTGTTCGTGGCGCTGTGCAATAACGAGGCATTTCGCAAGCTGGACTTTTCCGCGCTCAAAGTCACCCTGTCGGGCGGCATGGCCCTGCAACTGGCGGCCGCTGAGCGCTGGAAAGCCGTGACCGGCTGTGGCATCTGCGAAGGTTACGGCATGACCGAAACCAGCCCGGTGGCCACCGTCAACCCGATCCAGCATATCCAGATCGGCACCATCGGCATTCCGGTGCCATCCACGGTGTGCAAAGTCATCGCCGACGACGGCACCGAGTTGGCACTGGGCGAAACCGGCGAGCTGTGTGTGAAAGGCCCGCAGGTGATGAAGGGCTACTGGTTGCGCGACGACTCCACCGCCGAAATGCTCGACAGCGAAGGCTGGTTGAAGACCGGTGACATCGCGATCATCCAGCAAGACGGCTACATCCGCATTGTCGACCGCAAGAAAGACATGATTCTGGTCTCCGGTTTCAACGTCTACCCCAACGAGCTGGAAGACGTGCTGACAAGCCTGCCGGGCGTGCTGCAATGTGCGGCCATCGGTGTGCCGGATGAAAAGTCCGGTGAGCACATCAAGATCTTTATCGTGGTCAAGCCAGGGGCGACCCTGACCAAGGACCAAGTGATGGAACACATGCGCGCCAATGTCACCGGCTACAAGGTGCCCAAGGCCGTGGAGTTCCGCGATGCATTGCCGACCACCAACGTGGGCAAGATCCTGCGCCGTGAGTTGCGTGATGAAGAGCTGAAGAAGCTCGGCCTTAAAAAGTAACCAATAAAAAACCCCGCTGATGCGGGGTTTTTTATGGCTGCTGATCTTTCAGCATTGAAATACATTCCAAATGTGGGAGCGGGCTTGCTCGCGAATGCGGTGTGTCAGTGGCACATCCGGTGACTGACACTCTGCATTCGCGAGCAAGCCCGCTCCCACATTTTGCTCCGTTTTCCTACAAGGAGAACTGCGCGAAGCCCACGCCGGCACCCGCCGGGCGCACATCCTTCAAGAACGAATCCTTATCCGCGCTCAGCTCCAGGGTAATCTCCGGCTTGCGCTTGCCCGCATTGCGCACCACCAGCCCTTCGATGTGTTCGCGCAGGAACGCCGTCGGCACCTTCAAGTGCAGCAACTGGTCCGTCTCGGCGTTGTGCATCAACAAGTGAACCCACTCGTACTGGCCCACACCAATGCGCACCAGCGGCAGGTCGAACCACCAGATGTTGCGTTTGCGGTCCAGGTCGGTGAAGTGGCAGTTGTTGACGCCGAGTACGGCACCGCCCAGTTCCTGGTTTCTGCGGGCGATGGCCTGTGCTTTATTGAGTTTCATAACCTTCCTACGGGATCTGTTATTCAGCGTTATAGCCTGAATGTGCCGGGCATTCTCGTGGGTTGGCGGCAAAACATAAAGTCAAACCTGTCGCCGGCGATGAAATGCGTGATGAAAATAATTGAAACTCTGCCGAACGGCCGCCGGTCAATCTTTAGGTAATGACCAAAACCCTTGATTGTTCTTTCGGAGAAATACCATGAGCAGCACATCGGATAAGGCAAAAGGTTTGGCCAACGAAGCCGTTGGTAACATCAAGCAAGGCGTTGGCAAAGTGACTGGCAACGACAAACTGCGCGCTGAAGGCGTGGTTCAGGAAAAGAAAGGCGAAGTGCAGAAAGCCGTCGGCGACACCAAAGATGCGGTAAAAAAAGCCGTCAAGTAAGACTGAATCGCCGGCTGGATTCATGCAGCCCGACGGCCATCTACGGATGGCCGTTTTTGTGTAAAACGTGCAACTAAAGTTTGGAAATTGTTTCAAAGTCGCCAAATGGGCTACTTTGATGTAGAAAACGGCCCCTGAGTCGCCCACGACCTCACCCTTTTGCGGCGAAAGGAGACGCTATGATTTTTCCAGTACTAGACGGCCTCAAGCTCCACAAAGTGCTGGTGCGCACCGTCAAGGAATTCGTCGATGACGAAATGCCCACCTACGCCTCGGCACTGGCCTACCAGATGCTGTTCTCGCTGTTTCCCTTCCTGCTGTTCCTGATTGCCCTGATCGGTTTCCTGCACCTGCCGGACTTTTTCACCTGGCTGCGCATGCAGTCGGAACTGGTGTTGCCGCCTCAGGCGCTGGAGCAGGTCAACCCGGTGATCGACCAGTTGCAGCAGTCCAAGGGCGGTTTGCTTTCGGTGGGTATCGTCATCGCGCTGTGGACCGCCTCGGCCGGCGTGCGCCTGATGATGAGCGCAATGAACGCCGCCTACGACGTGGTCGAAGGCCGGCCGATCTGGAAGCGCTTCCCGCTGTCGATTTTCTACACCGTCGGCATCGCCGGCATGTTGCTCGCTGCTGCCGCACTGATGGTGCTCGGGCCGCAGGTGATGGAATGGCTCGCCGGGCAGATCGGCATGCAGGAATTCGTGGTGACCTTATGGACCATCCTGCGCTGGCCCTTGATCGTGATTCTGCTGATGTTCGCCGTGGCCCTCATGTACTACGTGATGCCCGATGTGGAGCAGAAATTCCGCTTTATCACCCCAGGCTCAGTGTTGGCCGTGGTGGTGTGGATTATCGCCTCGCTGGGCTTTGGTTATTACGTCAAAACCTTTGCCGACTACAACGCCATGTATGGCAGTATCGGTGCGATCATCGTCCTGCTCCTGTACTTCTATATTTCCGCCGCCGTGTTGTTGCTCGGGGCGGAGATGAATGCTGTGATCGAGCATATGTCGGCTGAAGGCAAAGACCCAGGGGAAAAGGAATTCGATGAAGACAGCCACACGGATGAAAAACAGCACGTCTCAGGCCTAGGCCGGGACCACTCCAAGCCCACTACCGATGAAGTCTGATCGATGATCCGTGAAATCCTGAAAATGGGCGACGAGCGCCTGCTGCGTATCGCGCCACCGGTTCCGCCGGAAATGTTCGACAGCCCTGAGCTGTGGCAATTGATTGATGACATGTTCCAGACCATGGAACACGTCGGCGGTGTCGGCCTGGCCGCCCCGCAGATTGGTGTGGACCTGCAGTTGGTGATCTTCGGTTTCGAGGCCAGCGAACGCTACCCGGACGCGCCGCCGGTGCCGCAGACCATCCTGATCAACCCGCTGATCACACCGCTCAGCCCGGTGCTGGAAGAAGGTTACGAAGGTTGCCTGTCGGTGCCCGGCCTGCGCGGTGCGGTGGACCGTTACCAGCAGATTCGCTACGAGGGTTTTGATCCCAAGGGCGAGCCGATTGTGCGCGTTGCCGACGGCTTCCATGCGCGGGTGGTGCAGCATGAATGCGATCACCTGATCGGCCGGTTATACCCCTCGCGGATTACCGACTTCAGCAAGTTCGGGTTTATCGAAGTGATGTTCCCGGATATGGATCCAAACGCTGACGAGTGAGTCTCTGACGCGCTCATAACTAAATGTGGGAGCGGGGCTTGTGTGGGAGCTGGCTTGCCTGCGATAGCATCGCCTCGGTGACACTGATACACCGAGGCGCCTGCATCGCAGGCAAGCCAGCTCCCACACAAGCCCACTCCCACATTTGGCTTGCATTTCAACCGAACTATTTGATGGGTTTGATAAACCGCAACGTCATCCGATCCGACTCCCCAATCGCCAGATACTTGGCCTTATCCTGCTCCCCATACCGCAACGACGGCGGCAACGTCCACACGCCGCCCGGGTAGTCCTTGGTGTCTTTGGAGTTGGCATTCACCTCGCTTTGCCCAGCCAGCTTGAACCCGGCATCCGTCGCCAGTTTCACCACTTGCGCCGTGGTCAGGTAGCCACTGTCCTTGATCGCTTCCAGGTCCGCGCCGTCTTTGGCCCGGTGATCTTCCACGCCCAGTACACCGCCGGGTTTGAGCACGGTGTAGAACGCGCTGAAGGTCGCCGGTGCGGTGCCCGCATCGACCCAGTTATGCACATTGCGAAAGGTCAGCACCGCGTCCACCGAAGCCGGTTTGCCGAACACCGGGGCTTTAGGGTTGAACTCGACGACTTCGGCCTTGGCATAGCGCGCAGGGTCGGCGGCGAATTTGTTTTTCAGGTTCTGTTCGGACGTCGCGGCGTAAGCGCTGCTGCTGGCTGCTTGCACGGCGGCGATGTAATGCCCGTGGTCCTTGAGCAGCGGCGCGAGAATTTCGCTGAACCAACCGCCGCCCGGGGTGATCTCGATCACGCTCTGTTTGGCGCTCAGGCCAAAGAACTCCAGGGTTTGCTGCGGGTGGCGGTAGCCGTCACGCGCGCTGTTAGCCGGGTCGCGCCAACTGCCGGCCAACACGCTGGCGTATTGCTCGGCGGTAATCGGCGCATCCGCTGCCTGGCTTAAAGCCGGAAAGAGCAGGGCGGTGAGGGACAGAGCTGCAAGCGTCGTTTTCATGATCATCCTGTAAGGGGCCACTGTGCGCTCGAGGCTAGCACGGGCCATGCACGGGTCGATCACACATTATCCGCAGTTGTCCTTCCTAAAGGTTCTAAGCCCATGGCGATCATTGGCTTGTTGCGTTTGTAGCGCACCAAGCGCTCGCTTAAAGATTGAGGCAGTGTGGTTTCCTGGGTAAAACCCATGCGCTGATACAACCCTTCCAGGTCTGGATGGCACAGCAACCACACCGTGCCTTCCACATCGGCCACTGCCGCAGCAATCAACCGCGCCGCCAGCCCTTGGCCGCGATACGCCGGGTCGACAAACACGCCGGTTAACCATTGCCCGCCCACCACAGGCGACAGGCACAGCCCGGCGACAATCTCGCTGTCGCGCGCCACCCACAAGCGCCCGCCCTTGAGCGCCTTCATCGACGAATTATGGCGGCGGTAAAACTTGTTCAGCAGCGGCCACAATGGCTCTGCCAGCAATTGGAGGTGCAGTTCGGGCATGGTGTGTGGGCAACGTAATCAAGGGCCGCCGATTATAAGCGCCTTCTGCCGGGCAATAGGTGGTATACCCAGTGTTACATCCCCTTCACGTGGAGCATGCATCATGGCCAAAGGTATGGATTCAAAGAAAGCCGCGAAGAAAAAACCGGCAAAGACCGCCGATGAAAAACGCGCCGAGAAAAAAACCAAGAAGTCCGAAGCCGGCCTGTTCGGTCACTGAGTTACAAGCTTAGAACCAATCGATCTGCAAGATTTTTGCGTCTCGCTGCACAGAGCAGGAAACACCTGCTCTGAGCTGCCGATGGCCAACTACCTTGATCTGACCCAACGCCGGGAAATCGAAGCCCTGGCGCGCAGTTTTACCGCAATCACCGAATGGCCAACCTGGTTGCTGCTGATTGGCGTATACGCCGGCTGGTTCGCCGTGATCCTCGCCAGTCACTGGCTGGGCCTGTGGCTGAGCACTGCGTTGCTGATCCCGCTGGTGACGCTCTGGCTGTCGGTGCAACACGAATTGCTGCATGGCCATCCCACCCGTTCGCCCCTGATCAACAAACTGCTCGGCTACGCGCCTTTTGCCGTGTGGTATCCCTACACGTTGTACCGCGACAGTCACCTGTTGCATCACAACGATGAAGACCTGACCCTGCCGGGCATCGACCCGGAAAGCCGTTACCTCAATCAACACCAGTGGGATAACAGCTCGTTGCTCCAGCGCGGCGTGCACTGGCTGACCAAAACTCTACTTGGGCGTTTTCTGCTGGCAGCGCCGCTGGCCATCGCCCGATTGGCACGTCATCAATTCCAGCGCCTGCCCCAGGTGTGGCCGATGTGGCTGGCCCACGGCGGCGTGACCATCCTGATGCTGAGCTTTATTGCCCACTACAGCGCAATCCCTGTATGGCATTACCTGCTGCTGGTGACCGCGCCAGCCTTGTCCCTGGCGTCAATCCGTTCCTACTATGAACACCGCCCACACCTGCAGCCGGAACAGCGTACGGTGCTCAACGAAGCGTCCTGGCCGTGGACCTGGCTGTTCCTCAATAACAACCTGCATCTGGTGCACCACGACTTGCCCAAGTTGCCCTGGTATCTATTGCCCACGGTCTACCGGGCGCGACGTGAACAATGGGTGGCGCGCAGCGGCGGTTTTCTGGTGCAGGGTTATGGCCAGTTGCTCAGCCGCCACGGCCTCAAGGCCATCGACAGCCCAAGGCACCCTTTTGCGTGAGAGACGACCATGAGTGACCACTACGCCGAGTTGTTGATGTACGTCGCGCCTGCAGCCGTGCAACAGGCCAACCAAGAGTGGCTGGCGCGTATTTTCGAGCGCCTGGACCTGACACGCCGCAACGCTGACCACCTCGACCTGCACGGCCTGTGGCTGGCGCCCGAACTGCTGGTGACGCAAACCTGTGGCTACCCGCTCATGACCCAACTGCGCGGCAAAGTGCGCGTGATCGGCCGCCCGCGCTACGAGTTGGCTCACAGCAGCAACGGTGAACATTGCAGCCTGTTGCTGACCCGCGACGACAACCCGCGCACCCAGCTTGCGGACTTTTATAACAGCCGTGGCGTGATCAATGGCCACGACTCCAACAGCGGCATGAACTTACTGCGTGAACGCCTTGCACCTTTGCAGCACGACGGCCGATTTTTCGCCAACGTCGGCATCAGCGGCGCCCACCGTGAAAGCTTGCGCTGGCTGCGCGAAGGCCGCGCCGACCTCGCCGCCATCGACAGCGTGACCTACGACTACCTCGCCCGTTTCGCCGCCGAAGAAGTGTCGGGGCTGCGCATCGTCACCCACAGCGCACCGAGCCCGACCCTGCCCTACATCGGCCCGCTGCACTTGAACGATCAGCAAGCGGCGCACATTCGTGACGTGATGAATCAGGCGTTGCAGGATTTACCGCACGTGGTCGCAACCCTGGGCATCCAGGCAGTTCTGCCTGCCAGCGAAGACGACTACCAAGTCCTGCTGAACTATCAACAAGCCGCCGCCACTGCCGGCTACCCGCACCTACGCTGATCGACGCTGATCGTTCCCACGCTCCGCGTGGGAATGCCTCCAGTGACGCTCCGCGTTACGCGTTCAAGAGCAGACGCAGAGCGTCCAGGGCTGCATTCCCACGCAGAGCGTGGGAACGATCATCGTGCGAACAATTGGTTATATAAAAATGAATTTTAAATATTATTAAAGAATAAGCAGCCTTGCTAGGATCGCCCCACCGGAACACCGGACATAACGTGCAACCAACTCAGATGGAGCCACTATGTCCGGCGCCGACACTTCTCACAGCGATTACGTGGGCGGATTGTTCCGCAGTCATTACGACTGGCTGTGCAGCCGTTTGCACCGCCATCTCGATTCCCGCGCACACGCCGAAGACATCGCCGCCGACACCTTCGTCCAGTTGCTGAGTGCGCCCGGCGTACTGCCGATTCGTCAGCCCCGCGCCTTGCTCACTACCATCGCCCAGCGTTTGATGTACCAACTGTGGCGCCGCCGTGACCTCGAACGCGCCTACCTCGATGCCCTCGACAATGACGAAACCTGCAACGCACCGTCGCCCGAAGACCTCGCGCAAATGCTCGAAGCCCTGCAGGCCATCGACCAACTACTCGACGGCTTGCCGGCCAAGGTCAAGGCGACCTTTTTGCTCTCGCAACTCAATGGCCTGACGTACCCCGAGATCGCCGCCGAGCTGGGGATTTCCCAGCGCTCGGTCAGCGACTATATGGCCCGCGCCCTCAACCGTTGCCTGCGGCTGTGCCTGGAATGAACGACGCCCTGATCGACAGCGCTACGCGCTGGTACGTGCTGCTGCGTTCGGGCCAGGCCTCGGCGGCGGACTGGCAGCGCTATCACCAGTGGCGCGCGGCCGACCCGCGCCATGATGCGTTATGCCAGCAACTGGAAGCGCGCCTGGGCGTGTTTCAGATTCCCCAGGCTCAGGGTGTCAGCGGCAAGGTCTTGCAGCAGGCGTTGGATGCGCCTTCCAGCCGTCGCCAGGTGTTGCAGATCGCGCTGGCGGGCGCAGGCGTGGCTATCGGTGCCGCGCTGTTGGCCAAACCCGTAGGCCTGTCGGAGCTGACCGCCGACCTCCGCACCGGCACCGGTGAGCGTCGCACCGTCACCTTGGCCGATGGCAGCGAGTTGCTGCTCAATGCGCAGAGCGCGGCGGATATCCAGTTCAACCCGCAGCAACGCCTGGTGCGCCTGCGCGAAGGCGAGTTACTGGCCAAGGTTGCCAGCGACCGCAACCGCCCCTTTTTGCTTCAGACCGACCAGGCGCGCCTGCACGCCTATGGCAACCGTTTTCTGGTGCGTGAGCGCGAAGGGCAGGGCCAAGTCGTGGCGCTCAATGGCGCGGTACACATCGACAGTCAGAGCGGCGAGCGCCTGCAACTCGCCGCCGGCCATGCAGTGCATTACGACCGTGGCGGTTTCGGCCCGGTGCAGGCCAGTTCATCCGGCGCCACCGCGTGGGTCGATGGCTTCCTGCAAGTGCGCGACCGCCCGCTGGCGGAAGTCATCGAGGCGTTGCGGCCCTATCACAATGGCGTGCTGCGCCTGGACCCTGCCGTAGCCGGGTTGCGCGTCAGTGGTCTTTATCGGCTCGACAACCCACAGCAAATCCTCGACACCCTGGCGCGCACCTTGCCCATTCACATTACCCGCCGCACCGGCCTGTGGGGGACCGTCAATGCTGCCTAGCCTGATCGTTCCCGCGCTCTGCGTGGGAATGCAGCCAAGGACGCTCCGCGTCCCAAAGCGTGACGCGGAGCGTCACAAGAGGCATTCCCACGCAGAGCGTGGGAACGATCATCCGGGTTCTAAGGACATAACCAAACAGTCTGCAAGTTTTGCCCCCGCCAACCCACATCACTCCCGTAAGCGCTGCGGGGAGCAGCGTTCTCGAGTTTCCTTGGGGGGAGCCAAAGTGAGTCAGTTCAACCGTGTGCCGCTTCGAACCTTTGCCCTGGTGCCGTTGGCCAGCCTGCTTTTTTCATTCGCCGCCAGCGCCGAAGACGCGCGTCAGGTCTACCACATCGCCCCTGGCCCACTGGATGAAGTGCTGCTGAACATCAGCCGCCAGAGCGGCCAGGTGATCTCTTTCACGCCGCAACTAGGTAACTATTCGTCGGCTCAGGTCGACGGTTCATTGTCGGCGCAACAGGCCGTGGATGCCGCGCTCAAAGGCACCGGCCTGCAGGTGCAAGTCAGCCCGGACGGTGCGTTTATCATCAAGGAAGGCGCGCAGGCCAGCAGCAATGTTAAGGCCCAAACCAGCGCCGCCCAGGCACCGACCCTCGACCGCGTGGTCGCCATCGGCACCCGTCGCAGCGACGCCACTGCCCTGACCAGCAGCGCCCCGGTGGATGTGATCAACGCCGAAGAACTCAAGCAAACCGGTGCCACCAGCCTCAACCAGGCGCTGTTCCAGTTGCTGCCGTCGTTCAACTTTCCGCAGAACAACAGCGCCACCCGCGGGCAAGACCCCAAGGGTGCGTCGCTGCGTGGCCTGTCGCCCGACCAGACCCTGGTGCTGATCAACGGCAAGCGCCGTCACACCTCGGCGGTGGTGAATATTTCCGGTGGCGTGCCGTTTATTGGCGCGCAGCCGGTAGACCTGGACATGATCCCCATCAGCGCCATCGACCACGTCGAAGTGCTGCGCGACGGTGCCTCGGCGCAGTACGGCTCCGACGCGGTGGCCGGGGTGGTCAACATTGTGCTCAAGGAGCGCGACAGCGGTGGCGGCATCAACACCCAACTGGGCAAATACGCCCAGGGCGACGGCTTCAGCAAGACCACGGATGGCTGGTACGGCATTGGCCTGCCGGGCGATGGTTTCCTGACCCTGAGCTTCAACACCCTGAACAACAAGCCCGATGATATCGGCGACAAATACGTCGCCGACGGCCAAGTGCAAGACCCACGCTGGGGCGGTGCCGGGCGCGACAAATACAACCTGGCCGCCAACGCCGAAATCGGCCTCAACGATAAATGGCGCCTCTACAGCTTCGCCACGTTCGGCCAGGACACCTCGGTCAACAACACGCCGCCGTTACTCGCGAGCAGCCCGAACAATGTGGCGTCGATCTACCCCGGCGGCACCATTCCCAAGTACCGCTATCGCTATGAAGACGGCGCCATCACCGTGGGTACGCGCTATGAAGACGAGTCCATCGGCCGCTTCGACCTGAGCGCCACCTATGGCCGCGACGAGCACGACGAGCTGGCCTTCAACACCGTCAACCCGAGCTACGGTGCCAACAGCCCGACCAAATTCAACGTCGCTACGTTAGTCAACGACCAGACCAATATCACCCTCGACTACGCCAAGGACCTGGACGTGAACTGGTCCAGCCACCCGCTGACGGTTTCGGGCGGCGTGGCCTACCGGCACGAACAATATCGCCTCGAAGCGGGCGATTATGACTCCTACTCGTTTGGCGGTATTGATGGCGTGCAGGTCGGCGCCGTACAAGCCTCCGGCCTGACCCCGGACGATGCCGACACCTTCAAACGCGATGTGGCCGGGGTGTATTTCGGTCTCGAAAACCAGGTCACCGAAAAGCTGCAAGTCGGCGTCGCCGGGCGCACCGAGCACTACTCGGACTTCGGCTCGGCCACCACCGGCAAGCTGTCGGCGCGGTATGACTTCACCCCGAAAGTGGGCCTGCGTGCCACGGTCAACAATGCCTATCACGCACCCAGCCTGGGGCAGATCGGCACGTCATGGACCACCACCACCAACCTCGACGCCAACGGCAACCCGGTGTTGACCCGTATGTTGCCCGCCGACAATCCGGCCGCCCGCGCCCTTGGCGCGCAACCGCTCAAGCCGGAAAAGTCGACCAACTACTCGTTGGGCCTGGTGCTGCGACCTGCCGACAACGCCTCGCTGACCATCGACGCCTACCAGATCTCGATTCGCGACCGCTTGTTGTTCAGCGGTGGTATTTCCGGGCCTTTGGCCGAGCAGATCCTCACCAATGCCGGCTACGGCCAGTATTCCTGGGCGCAGTTCATGACCAACGCCGCCGACACCCGCACCCGGGGTGTCGACATTGTTGGCAAGTACAACCTGGACCTTGCGCAGTTCGGCAACCTGGCCCTGTCGGCTGGCTACACCAAGGCACGCACCACGATTGAGAAGGTCCACGAAAACCCCAACGGTTTTGAAGTGTTGACCCGCGAAGCCCGTGGTTTTGTCGAGCACGGCTACCCCGAAGACAAGCTGGTGTTCGGCGCGGTGCACAAAATCAGCCAATGGACCATCGCCCTTAACCAAACCCGCTACGGCAAATACCGCAAGTATGCGGCCAGCGAGACCAACGCCCAGTACGACCAAGTGTTCAGTGCGCAATGGACCACTGACCTGGACGTGAACTACGCGTTCACCAAGCAACTGCGCGTGTCGGTGGGCGTAAACAACCTGTTCGACAGCAAGCCCGACGACTTCAACAGCCGCCTGCGCCAGACGCCAGGCCAGCAATACAGCTACCTGTCACCGACCGCGCCGGAAGGAGCGTTCTACTACACGCGGCTCAGTTATGACTTTTAACCCGCTCACCGATCGTTCCCACGCTCTGCGTGGGAATGCCTCTTGTGACGCTCTGCGTCACCGGTTGGACGCAGAGCGTCCGGGGCTGCATTCCCACGCGGAGCGTGGGAACGATCATCACCATGAGGTTCTGCATGAAAACAATTAAAAACCTGCTCGGTGGCTCGCTACTGGCGCTCGCTGTGCTGACGCAGCCCACCCAGGCCGCCGAGGCCATCAAACCCATCCACTTCGGCGACATCACCTGGGAAAGCGGCAGCCTGATCACCGAAGTGCTGCGCCTGATCGTCGAGAAAGGCTACGGCCTGCCCACCGACACCTTGCCCGGCAGCACCGTGAGCCTGGAAGCCGCCCTGGCCAAGGACGACATCCAGGTGATCGGCGAAGAGTGGGCCGGGCGCAGTCCGGCGTGGGTCAAGGCCGAGGCCGAAGGCAAAGTATTCGGCCTGGGCGACACGGTCAAAGGCGCCACCGAAGGCTGGTGGGTGCCCGAATACGTGATCAAGGGGGATGCCGAACGCGGCATCAAACCGCTGGCGCCGGAGCTGAAATCGGTGGCCGATCTGGCGCGCTACAAGGACGTGTTCCGCGACCCGGAAGACCCAAGTAAAGGCCGCTTCCTCAACAGCCCCACCGGCTGGACCTCGGAAATCGTCAACAGTCAGAAACTCAAGGCCTATGGCCTGACCGACACCTTCGTCAATTTCCGCACCGGCTCCGGCGCAGCGCTGGATGCTGAAGTGGCCTCCTCGATCCGCCGTGGCAAACCGGTGTTGTTCTACTACTGGTCGCCGACGCCGCTGCTCGGCCGCTTCAAGCTGATCAAACTCGAAGAACCGCCGTTCAACGCCGAAGCCTGGAAAACCCTGGCCGACGCCAACAACCCGCACCCCATTGGCACCCGCTCGATGCCTGCGCACTTGGCGATTGGCGTGTCGGCGCCGTTCAAGGAGCAGTACCCGCAACTGGTGACGTTGTTTGAAAAAGTCGACCTGCCGATCGACCTGCTCAACGGCATCCTCGCGCAGATGAGCGAGAAGCGTGAACAGCCGCGCCAGGTCGCGCTGGCGTTCCTCAAAGAGCAGCCGCACGTGTGGCAGCAATGGGTGCCTGCGGATGTCGCGGCCAAAGTCAAAGCTGGCCTGTAGTTGATCGTTCCCACGCTCCGCGTGGGAATGCATCCCGTGACGCTCTGCGTCACGATTTTAGAGCGGGACGCGGAGCGTCCCTGGCGGCATTCCCACGCAGAGCGTGGGAACGATCGGAGGTAACAATGATGGTTAAGTTTTTCAGTGTGGTCCTGGCTTCACTTGTGTTCTCGGCAGCGGTGTCTGCGGCCGAACCGTCCACCTTGCGTATCGGCTACCAGAAAAGCTCGGTGAGCATGGTGCTGGCCCGTGAGCACAAGCTGTTCGAAGAAGCGCTGCCCGGCACCCAGGTGCAGTGGACCGAATTCCTCGGCGGCCCGCCGCTGATCGAGGCGTTGAACGCCGGCAGCCTGGACATCGGCAATATCGGCGACATCCCGCCGATCTTCGCCCAGGCCGCCGGCATTGATTTGCAGTACTTCGCCGTCGAGCCCAATGAAGGCAAGACCGAAGCGGTGCTGGTGCCCAAAGCTAGCAGCATCCAAAGCGTGGCCGAACTCAAAGGCAAGCGCGTGGCGCTGCTCAAGGGTTCCAGCGCACACAACCTGTTCCTCAAAAGCCTGCTGCGCGCGGGGTTGCAGTGGAAGGATGTAAACGTGGTGTACCTGTCGCCGTCCGACGGCCGCGCGGCGTTTGAGCAAGGCAAAGTCGACGCCTGGGTGGTGTGGGACCCGTACTACTCGGCGGCCGTGGTCGATGGTTCCGCCCGCGTACTGGGTGACGGCCAAGGCCTTAACCCGGCCGGCAGTTTCTTTGTGGTCAACAGCCCATTTGCCAAACAGTACCCGCACGCCGTCGCCACCATCATCAAGACGCTCGGCAAGGCCCAGCGCCTGTCCCTGGACCAGCCCGCAGAAAGCATCGCCTTGATGGCCAAGACCTTGGGCCTGCAACCGGCCGTGGTTAAAAGCTACTTCGAACACCGCTCGCCGGAGCCGATTCGCCCGCTGCAGGCCATCGATATCGCCAACCAGCAACGCACCGCCGACCTGTTCTTCGCCAACGGGCTGATCCCGAAAAAGGTCGATGTGCAGCAAATCGTGTTCAAAGCGCCTAACTGAGCTGTGCACAAATCTCTGTGGCGAGCGGGCTTGCCCCGCGTTGGGCTGCGCAGCAGCCCCAAAACCATTCAACGCGTTTAATCAGGAGTAGCACGGTGGGGTTTGAATGGGGCCGCTTCGCAGCCCAACGCGGGGCAAGCCCGCTCGCCACAAGGTAAACAAGTCCAACGACTTCAATCAGTGAGCAGACCATGCAACCGATCTACATCGACTTTCTCAACGGCCTGGACATCGACGAACTGGGCCTCAGCAATGACGAAATCCTCAGCGCCATCGAAGCCAGCCTGGGTATCCAGGGGCGCGGCGAGGCGGTGATCGAGCCGCGTACGCACCTGATTCCCGGCGGTGATATCAACGGTCACTTCAACGTATTACGCGGCGTGCTGGGTGGCGATATCGGCTACGCCGGAGTCAAGGTGGTCGGCGATTTTGTCGACAACTACCGCAAGGGACTGCCATCGGAACTGGCCATCCTCAACCTGCTGGACCCGGCCACCGGCATTCCCAAAGCCATCCTCGACGCCTCGGCCATTACCGACATGCGCACCGGCGCCGTCACCGCCATCGGCGCCAAATACCTGGCCCGGCCGGGCAGCAAAGTGCTGGCGCATATCGGCGCGCGCGGCACGGCCTACTGGAATGTGCGCTTGCTCGATCATCTGTTCGACTTCGAGGAAATCCGCGTGCATTCGCGCCGCAGTGAAAGCCGCGAAGCCTTTGCCGAACGCCTGCGCCAAGACCTGGGCAAGCCGGTAATTGTCACCGACGATTGGGAAAGCACCGTGCGCGGCGCCGACATCGTGGTCGAGGCCTCGCGCCTGGATCAGCCCGAGCCGCTGTTGCGCACCGACTGGATCAAACCCGGCGCCTTTGTGGTGCCCTACGGCACAATGAGCGCAGTGGAGCTGTCGCTGACCGACATTATGAGCAAGCTGGTGGTCGACGATTGGGGCCAGTGCAAAGGCGGCATGTTCGGCGCACTGCGGGCGCACGTGGACGCCGGAAAACTCAGCGCCGAAACCCTGCACGCCGAGCTTGGGCAGGTCGTTGCCGGTTTGAAAAACGGTCGCGAAAACCCCGAGGAAACCATCCTGTTCTGGCACCGTGGCCTGAGCCTCAGTGACATCGCCTTGGGCCATGCGCTGCTGGAAAAAGCCAAGCGTCTAGGCATCGGGCAGCGGTTGCGTTGGGCATGATTCACTTCGACCCCCAGGGTTTGACGCTGGATGATTTGCTGACCATTGCACGCCAGGATGGTCCGGCAAACTTCAGCGCCCAGGCGCGCCAACGCATCGACGAAGGCCACCGGTTGCTGCTGAAACTGGCAGCGCAAGGCACACCTATTTATGGCCTGACTACCGGCCTCGGTGCGGCGGTGGATACACCGGTGGCGCCGGTTCAGACGAATATTCCATTGGGCCGTGCGGTCGGGGTTGGGCGGTTGGCCAATCGCCAGGAACTGCGCGCGATCACCGCTGCACGTCTGGCTGGATTAACACAGGGCCGCTCGGGTATTTCACTGGCAGCGGCTGATGCATTGTTGAATTTGCTTAATTCAGGCATCGAACCCGAAGTGCCGTTGCTCGGCTCATTGGGTGAGAGTGATCTGGCGCCGCTGGCGCACTTGAGCCTGGCGCTGGACGTGCCATTGACCGGCAAGGATGGCTTGGCGCTGGTGTCGGCAAATGCTGCGAGTGTCGGCCTTGGTGCGCTGTTGGTGGCCGAGGTGCAGCAGGTGTTGGAGGCGTTATTGGCCGCGCTGGCCTTGTCGTGCGAAGGCTATCGCGCCAACCTCAGCCCATTTCAGCCGTGGGCTTCACGTTTGCGCCCGGCGCCTGGGCAAACCGAGCAGTCGGAGGCGTTGTTGCAACTGTTGGACGGTGGCGAGTTGGCGCAGAGCCCACGGCGTTTGCAAGACCCGTTGAGCTTTCGCTGCGCCACCGTTGTGCAGGGCGCGGCGCAACAGGCGTTGCAGCAATTGCACGCGCTGGTCGAGTTGGAACTGCACAGCGGCGCGGATAACCCGGCGTTGATCAGCGAAGAATCGATGGTACTGGCCACGGCCAATTTCGACAGCACGCACTTGGCGCTGGCCGCTGAAGGGTTGGGCTTGGCCCTCAGTCGAGTGGCCGCATGCAGTGCCGAACGTATTGCCAAATTGCTGTCGCCTGCCTCCAGTGACTTGCCACGTTTTCTGATCACGCAACCGGGGCATGTCGGCATGGCGGCCTTGCAGCGCACCAGTTCGGCGTTGGTGGCAGAGATTGGGCATCTGGCCAATCCATTGCCCGCCGTGAGCGTGCCGGTGGCGGATCGGGTGGAAGACTATGCCGGGCAGGCGCTTGCCGTGGTCGACAAGACCCGGCGCTTGACCGAGCGAGTGTTGTGGTTGGCCAGCATTGAATTGATCGTGGCTGCGCAGGCGGTGGACCTGCGTGGTGTGTTGCGGCTGGGGCAGGGCGCTCGGCAGATTCATGCGGCGGTGCGCAGTCGGGTGGCGCATCTGGATCAGGATCGTTCAGGTTCGGTGGATGTGTTGGCACTGAGCACTTTCATCCACAATGGCCACCTGAAACCCTTTCTTTAAAGCGAAGCAGATCAAATGTGGGAGCGGGCTTGCTCGCGAATGCGGTGTATCAGTTAATGCATGTGCTGGCTGACACACCGCATTCGCGAGCAAGCCCGCTCCCACATTTTTAATTGCATTTCAGGTCATGCAGATTCGGCTGCCAGTGCCGCAGTCACGGCAGGCCGTGCGCCCACGCGCTGCACAAACGCCGCCAGCGCCGGCCACTGCTGCAGATCAATATCGTGGAAACCAGCCCAGCGCAGCACCACAAACAAATACGCATCCGCCACCGAATACCGCTCGCCCAGCAAATAATCCTGACGCTCCAGCGTCTGCACCAGAATCGCCAAACGCTTGTACAACGTAGCCACAAACATCGCCCGCACATCACCCTGAATCGCCGGGTTGAAGAAAATCGCCAGCCCGCCATGAATCTCGCTGGCGATAAAATTCAGCCATTCCTGCAAGCGCACACGCTCCCAACTGCCATTGGCCGGGGCCAAATGGGCGGTGGGTTGCAGATCGGCCAAGTATTGCAGGATCGCACTGGCTTCGGTCAGCACCAGGCCGTTATCCAGTTGCAGCGCCGCCACGTAGCCCTTGGGGTTGATCTGCAGGAAGTCTTCGCCATTGGCGGTGGTTTTGGCCTGGTTGTCGACCAGCACCAAATCGAAGGGCAAGGCCAATTCGCGCAACACGATATGCGGGGCGAGGGAACAGGCATTCGGGAAAAAATACAGTTTCATGTTGGCGCGCTCGGTTGAATTTGCGCCAGTCTCATGGGCATGGCACCGTGGGTAAAATTAAACCTTCAGACCCCATCCATAAGGACAGCTACTGCCATGATGAACCTGATGCACTGGCGCTTGCTGGTGGCCGTGGCCGATCACGGCAGCATCACGGCGGCGGCCGAACAGGTGGGCATGACCCAGTCCGCCGCCAGCCAGGCCATGGCGTCCATGGAGGCCACCCTGGGTGCGCAACTGTTCACCCGTGAGCCGCGCAAGACCTTGCCCACTGCCCTCGGGTTGAGTGTGATCGCGCAGGCGCGGGTGATGATGGCGGCATTACAGACCATACGCACTACCGTCGATGAAGCCCGCCCGTTGTTGCGCGGCAGCATTCGCATCGCCAGTTTCCCTATGGTGCTGGCAACCTTTCTGACGCCGTTGTTGCAGCGTTTCCGTCAGTTGAACCCCGGTATCGAGGTCACCACCCTGGATGTCACCGACAGCGAGGTGCTTACCTTGCTCGACGCTGACCTGATCGACCTGGGCGTCGTCCTCAACCCCAAGCCCGAGCGCAATGCCACGGTGTTGGGGCGTGATTACTGGATGGCGGTGCTGCCGGTTGATCATCCCATCGCGCAGCGCCCGGCCGATGCCAGCGTGTCGCTGCAAGAGTTGCTCGAACAGCCCTTTGTACTCGCCACCGGCGGTTGCACCGCCAACGCCCGCAGCCTGGGCGCGGCTGCCGGGTTGAGCTTGCGCGATATCCGCGTAGAGGTGCGCGAATGGAACAGCGCCTACAGCCTGGTACGCGAGGGCGTCGGTGTCACGCTCGTACCGGAAATGGCCTTGCCGGCCCAGCGCAATGGCCTGCGCGTGATGCCGCTGACGGTGGCGCTGCACCGTGAATTTGCTTTGGTCGGCTCCACCACCCGGGCGCCTTCAGCCGCAGCCTGCGCATTGTTAAAAATGCTGGCTGACTAGTGGCCTTGCATAGCGCCAAGCCCTGTCTATGCTCACCCAGAACCGTTGATGACGTTTGGCATATAAAGCGTTTCGGATGGTTATTTCCCCATGAAGGTTAGCCAGTACTATCCAAAAAATAAATGGAATGCGCCTTTCAGGCGCCGGGAATCAAGGGTGATCTGACCATGTTCAACCGCCATCACAAATCCGACCTGCAAGAAATCGAACGTTTCTCCTGTGCCCTCACCGAGTCCAACGCCAAACTCGCTGCCATCAGCCGGTCCATGGCGATGATCGAGTTCGACCGCAATGGCGTGATCCTCGATGCCAACGACAACTTCTGCAAAGCCATGGGCTACAGCGTGGAGGAGATTCGCGGCAAACATCACCGTATTTTCTGCGAAGAGGCCTACACCCACACCGAGGCCTACACCAAGCTATGGCGTGACCTGGCGCGCGGCGAAGCCCTCAGCGGCACCTTCATGCGCCTGAACAAGCGTGGCGAAGAGGTGTGGCTGGAAGCCAGTTATATGCCGGTGCTCGACAGCCACAACCAGGTGCAGAGCGTAATCAAAGTGGCATCGGATATTTCGGCGCGGGTCCACCACGAACACGAGAACCAGAGCCTGATCGATGCCATCAGCCGTTCCATGGCGGTGATCGAGTTCACGCCCCAAGGCCAGATCCTCAACGCCAACGACAATTTCTTGCGCACCGTGCAGTACTCACGCGAAGAAATCATCGGCCAGCACCACAGCATGTTTTGCCATCGCGCCGAGGTTGAATCGCCGGCGTACAAGGCCTTTTGGGCCTCGCTCAACCGTGGCGAATACCATTCCCACCGCTTCGAGCGTAAGAACAAATACGGCAAGACCCTGTTTCTGGAAGCGTCCTACAACCCGATTTTCGACACCAACGGGCGCCTGTACAAAGTGGTGAAGTTCGCCAGCGACATCACCGACCAGGTCACCACCCTGCGCACCGCTGCCGATTCGGCGCATGCCACCTCGGTGCAGAACGACGCCTGTGCGCGCAAAGGCTCGGAGGTGGTGCAGCAAACCGTGCAGATCATCGAGGCGATCTCCAACGACCTGAACCAGGCGGCTCAGAGTATCGATGCGGTGAGCAAGCAATCGGACATCATCGGCTCCATCGTGCAGACCATCCGCAGCATTGCCGAACAGACCAATATGCTCGCGCTCAACGCGGCCATTGAAGCGGCCCGGGCCGGTGAGCATGGGCGTGGTTTTGCGGTGGTGGCCGATGAAGTGCGCAGCCTTGCCGCACGCACCAGCCAGGCAACGGTGGAGATTGTGGATGTGGTACGCAAGAACCACGACCTGTCGCTGAGCGCGGTGTCGAGCATGCAGTCGAGCCTGAGCCGCACAGGGCTGGGTGTGGAGTTGGCGAATGAGGCGGGGCAGGTGATCCTGGAGATTCAGGAAGGCTCGCGGCATGTGGTGGATGCCATCAGCCAGTTCAACTCGACGTTGCAACTGCAATAGACATCATCGCGCTTGCTGGCGAGACAGGTTCGGCAGCGAGCGCAGATTTGCCCTACAGAGCAGCTTCAACGGCGTCGGTATAAGAGCGCAGGTTATTCAATGCGTGAGACGAACTATGAAGTTGCAAGGTGCCTTATTCCTGTCGTTATGCATGCTGTCGGCCAGCGCGCTGGCAAACGATGCCGTTCTGGAAAAAATCCGCGATAAGAAGCAAATGGTCATTGGGTATCCGGCGGAAGCGCTGCCTTTTTCCTATCAGACCGGCGCGGGTGAACCGGTGGGTTACTCCATCGACCTGTGTCGGCGCATTGCCGATGACGTGAAGAAAAACCTCAAGCTTGATCAACTGGCCTTGAGCTTCAAACCCTTGAGTTTCAAAGACCGTCTCACTGCCGTCAGCAGCGGTGCGGTAGACCTCGAATGTGGCTCTACCACCAACACGCTGGAGCGCCAGAAGCAGGTTGATTTCAGCGTTTCAACCTTCGCGGCCTCGATTAAAGTGGTTTCCAGGGTCGGTGAAAAGTTGGATAGCTTGAAGGACCTCAATGGTCGATCCGTGGTGATTGTTGATGGCACCACCGTTGGCGAGGTGGTTCAACAACTTGAAAAGCGCGAAGGGTGGACCCTTAAAAAGGTACATGCCAAAAACCTGACTGAGGGATTCAAAATGTTGGTTGATAGCCGAGCCGACAGTCTGGTGTTCGATGAAGTGGTAGTGGCGCCGCTGATGGCAAGCGCCGCCGAACCTGCGCGTTATCAGTTTTTGAACGATGTGCTGGTGGTGGAACACCTGGGGTTGATCATGCCGAAAAATAACCCCGCGTTAAAACGTACTGTGGACAAGACCCTGGCTGCGTTAATGGCGTCCGGGGACGCCAAGACGCTGTATGCCAAATGGTTTGAGTCGCCGATTGTGGTCAAGACGCTTAATCTCGAAGTGCCCTTTTCCACGCAGATGGAGCAGATCTTCAGCGCCCCGACGGATCAGCCGGGCAAAGCGCTGTAGCGCAGTGAGCACGATCCATGTGGGAGCTGGCTCCCACATTTACCCAGCGGTGTCGGTTAGATCGCCGCCAGGGTTTCTTTAACCGCCTGCGCCGGATCAGTGGCTTTCGCCGCTACCTGCTGCTCTTGCTGCTGCTTCACGCGGTCTGCCACTTCTTTGGCAATCGCGTCCTGTTTTTCCTTCGGCATCGCCTGCACTTGCGCCTCGGTCAAACCCTGTTCCTTGAGCAACTGCTCGCGGATGCGTTCGGCCGGGGATTTGTTCATGTAGTCGGTGAAATCAGCACGTGCGGTGCTGGTGCCCGAACCGGCTGCCGGCACATCCGTCGATGCGGCAGGGGCGGCGGTGGTGGCTTGCAGCTGCACACGGGTCTTGGCGAAGGCTTCGTCGATGCGGTCGTTGGCTTTGTCCAAATCCTTTTGCGCAGCCGGCACAGTCACGCTCTGCTGTGCGGCTTGCAGGGCGCCGCTGTACAACGTGCTGGCGGCAGCGTTGGCCGGGTCCATGTCGGGACGCTTGAGCTGTTGCACGGTCGATACGGCTTGGGTGTTGTTGTTGATCAGCATGATTGCTCACCTGGAATGTGTTCGGTGCGTCAGGTGGAGCAAATAACATGCCGGGTGCGCCACCCCCAGTTTTGTTGGGGATGGCGTGGCGGCCGCGGCAAACATTGTCCGCTGCGCGGCCATGTTTAGCCGTCAGGGAGCCAGTTGGCGGGCAGTTTTATGAGCTGAAGCCCGTGAGGTCGAAATCGAAGGCAAACTCGATCGGCTTGCCCTGTTCGTCCAATTCGCGCGATTGGAAATGAGCCTTGCCCTTTACATGCTGCTTTGCTTTGTCATAAGTCACTTCATAGCTGCCGGTGGCTGAAGAGTAAAAAATTGAAGTGCCATCTTTGTGTATGCCGAAATGCGATAAGGGAACTTTTCCGTCTCCTTTGAACGCACCGTTCGATTGGCCAAGTATAGATTTTACGGCGAGCTCAATATTCACTTTTTTATTAGCTAAATTAGGATGCCATGCTCCGATGGTGAGTGTTGCTCTACTTTCATAAAACTCTAAAGTGGGCGCAGTAAAGGCGCCGTGAATCGATTTTGTGACGTTAAAAGTACCTGTGGTCATTGTGAGCTCCTTATCGACTCTGCATCCGGCAGCGTCAGTAAGGCTATTTAGTGACTTATAAAACAAACCGTCTACTGTCATATTTCACAGGTTTGGGCGTCTACCCGACCAGCGGGTTACACGTCAGTGCGCAATATTCTCCAACGCCAGGTTACGCGTGCGTGGCCCGAACCAACTGATGGTGATCATCACAATCAGCATGCTGCTGGCAATAAACGCCAGCACGCCCGGCGTGCCCAGGTGCTCCAGGATAAAACCGATCAATAAACTGCTGAACACCGTGGACAAGCGGCTGAACGAATAGCAGAACCCCACCGCCCGTGCGCGGATATTGGTCGGGAACAGTTCGCTCTGGTACGAGTGGTAACTGAAGCTCAGCCAGGCGTTGCAGAAGGTGATCATCACCCCGCAGATCACCAGCCCCACCGCCGTGGTTTGCAGGGCGAACAGGCTGCCGAAGATCATTGCGCCCATGGCCGAGCCGACGATCTGCCATTTGTTTTCGAAACGGTTGGCCACCTTCACAAACAGCAACGGCCCAAGCGGGTAGGCGAGGGTGATGATAAAGGCGTACATCAGGCTGTGGGTCACGCTCACGCCCTGGCCCGACAGCAACGCCGGCAACCAATTGCCGAAGCCGAAAAAGCCGATGGCCTGGAACACGTGAAACACGATCAGCATCAACGCACGGCGCCGGTACGGCGGTTGCCAGATATCGGCAAAACGGCCGCTGCCTTGCACGCTGACGGCCTGCGATTCGGGTTCATCCAGCGGTTTGCCGTGATCCTTCTGGCAGCGCGCCTCCAGGTTGTCCATGATCTGCCCGGCCTCATCAAAGCGACCTTTTTGCGCGAGCCAGCGCGGTGATTCCGGCAGGCGCTTGCGCAGTTGCCAGATAAACAGCGCAAACACTGCACTGCTGAGTACCACCCAGCGCCAACCCGAAACCCCGAACGGCGCCTGGGGCACCAGCCACCACGACATCAACGCCACCGCCGGCACCGACAGAAACTGAATAAAAAACGCGAAGGCAAACGCCGAACTGCGCATGCGCTTGGGCACCAGTTCCGACAGGTAGGCGTCGATGGTTACCAGCTCGATCCCCAGGCCAATGCCCACCAGAAAGCGCATGCCGATAATGCCCAGCGCCGATGTTTGAATGCCCATCAGCACCGTGGCCACGGTGTACCAGATCAACGCAAAGGTGAAGATCGCCCGGCGCCCGAAACGGTCGGCGATGGGGCTGAGCAGGCTGGCGCCGAGGAACAGACCCAGAAAGGTCGCCGAGGCGAACGCCGCTTGATCCGAGAAGCCAAACACGCCTTCGCTGCCGGTGTGGAAGATCCCGTCGCTGATCAGGCCAGGGCTGATATAGGCGGTCTGGAACAGGTCATACAGCTCGAAAAAACCACCGATCGACAGCAGCGCCACCAGGCGCCAGACGGTGGCGACGGCGGGCAGGCGGTCAATGCGCGCGCTGATGTGGGCAGCGCGGATCGGGTCGATGCCGTCAGCGGTGGAAGGTGCGGGCATGGGCAGAACTCAATAAGTAATCGGGATTTCAAATTCCTGGAATGCATCGTCGACCGGATGGTAACCCAACACCCGTGTGGTTTCGCTCAGGTCCAGGCGCTTGAAACGGTTATTGGAAATGCCATGGGCGATCAGGTGTTTCACGCCTTCGGCTTCCACTGAGCGTTGCAGCAGTTGCACCGCATCACGCGGGCTGAGCCAGGCGCTGAGGTCGCGGGCGTTGTTGAGGTCGTGGGTTTCGGCGAACTCAAAGGCGCCGATGCGCAGGGCGATGGTCGACAGCGGCGTCTTGGCGGCGTAATAGCCGCACAGCGCCTCGCCGTAGCATTTGCTCACGCCGTACAGGTTGGCGGGCATCACCGGCATGCCGGGCGTGATCTGCCGGTCCACCGGGTAGCCTTCGATGGTCTGTGCGCTGCTGGCGAACACCAAACGTTTCACGCCGGCGGCCACGGCGGCTTCGAACAGGTAAGTCGTGGCGAGGATATTGTTCGGCAGCAATTCGTCGAATGAAGCACTGGCGTGGGGGATGCCCGACAGGTGCACCACCACGTCGATGCCGTCGAGCAGCGCGGCCAGGCTGGCTTTGTCGCTCAGGTCGGCGTGGACGAAACGGTGCTCGCCCAAGTCGAACGCCGGCGCGATGCGGTCAGTGAGGGTGAAGCGGTAGCGGTCTTTCGAGGCTTCGAAAAATGTCTTGCCGATTCTGCCGCAGGCGCCGGTCAGCAGTACGTTGAGTCCGTTCACGGTGGAGTCCTTGTTTTAGTTGTGGCCGTCGAGGGCGAAGGTCTTGAAGCCTGAGTGCGGGATCAGGCGCTTGAAAGTTTGGGTTGCTGATGATGAAGGTCTAACAGTGGCTGTCGCAATGCCAGACCTTCATTTTTGGGTAACCGGCTCTTGCGCTAAGGGCTAACGCGAAAGCGGTTCAGGTCAAAATGACCAGACACGCCGCCTCCGTGTAGGGTTTCAAATGAAAAGCTGCCTTTAACATGCTGTTTTTCTGAGTCCAGCTCGGTGATTTTAATCTCGCCACTTATACCTGGGTAAGATACGGGGCGATAGCCGAACGTGGTAGAGGCCTTTCCGTGTTCACTCACTGAGTGCGTGCCGATTTTGATCGCTTCATGCGTCAGTGTGAGAATGACAGTTTGGTTTGAATTTTCGTCTTTATCATTGGTGGCGATAATTCTAAGTTCCCCATAACTCGAGTCGAAACGTATTGTCTTGTTCGGAAGGGCGAGGTTGCCAAACTTGCTTGACGTTGCTTCAAATGTTCCTTCGGACATGATCGTCATCCTTTATTGGTCGGGTCGTGCATTCGGCACATGGGCAGAGTCGACTCATGTGGGTTCAAAGTCAGGTTAAGACCCTCTCCCTTAAATGGATACTGTCATAAATAACAGGTTTTAAAGGGGCAGGATCAACGGTCCTTTAAAGCTATTTCTATCCCGAATAGCACTTCCAGCGGATAAATCCTCGCAATCCAGTACCTCTTGTTAGTTGTGGCCGTCGAGGGCGAAGGTCTTGAAGCCTGGGCGTTGGCCCAGGCGTTGGTAATACGCCGCAATGGCAGGGTAGGGCGGGCGCTGCATGGGCGTGTTCTGCCAGCGGTGCACCGAGAGGCCGATAAGAATATCGGCGAGGGTGAATTCATCCCCGGCCACATAGGCGCCGGTTTTGGCCAGCTGTTGTTCCAGCAGGCCCATCTTGTCATTCCACACCTGTACGGCGGCGGCAATCTGCGCTGTGTCGAGGCCGTCCGGATTGTTACGCACCAGCGCGGTGAAGGCGTCGCCCCAGGCGCGGTTGAGTTCCACGGCTTGCCAGTCCACCCATTGCTCGACTCGCGCACGTGGCGCGGGTTCGGCGGGCAGCAGGTCGGTGCGTTGGTAGAGGCCGACAAGGTAGCGGCAGATGGTGTTGGACTCCCACAACACACCGTGGTCGTCGATCAGTACCGGCACCTGGGCGTTGGGGTTCAAGGCCAGGAATTCGGGTGACTGGGTGGGCTTGAAGCCGATGCCCCAGTCTTCACGCACGTAGTCGATGCCCAGTTCCTGGCAGGTCCAGAGCACTTTGCGCACGTTGATGGAGGACGTGCGGCCGAGGATTTTCAGTGAGTGTCCCATGGTGCTTCCCTGACGATGGCGAGTGGTCAATCTAGCAGGGGCAGGACTTTACGGCGATATCTTAAGTGGGCACGGACAAAATGTGCGGGCTTGCTCGCGAATGCGGTGGGTCAGTGAGGAATGTGCTAGCTGACACACCGCCTTCGCGAGCAAGCCCGCTCCCACATGTTTGACCGAGTAGCCTGTTAAATTCGTGGTGTTTGCTGGTCCATGGCTTTGCCGACCATCAAGACTGATAACTCGCTCAGTTGATGAATGGCGAGTGCCACGTCGCGGTGTTTGCCGGTGAGGTCATTGGACAGGTCGAGCAACAAGGTGCTGACGGAACACACGGTTTCGTAGCTGTTGATCAGTAGGGATTCGATGGGTGTGTCGGGTGTGAGGGTGAAGAGCGTATTCGGGGGATTGACGCTTTGCATGGTTGAAGTACCTGGTTAGTGCCAATACCCGCATCGCTACTAAACAAATTGGGTGGCAACTGTGCGCAGGTTAGTAGACCGGTAATCCCACACAAACCCGGCGCGCCCGAAGGCGCCCTACGCACAGCCGCCATAATTGGCTTGTGCATATTGTGTTGGGAAGTTCGGGCTACTAAACCCGATCGCCGAGAAATTCAGCGACCGACCAACCTTAAAGACCACCCCCCAAGCGCACAAGCCGGCGGATTCTGACGTAAGCGTAGGCAACCGGGCAAGGCGCTTACGGCAATGTCAGCCGCGTCCTACAGGCGTCCCACACCACTCCGATCGTTCCCACGCTCCCGCGTGGGAATGCAGCCCAGGACGCTCTGCGTCCAAAGCGTGACGCAGAGCGTCACAAGAGGCATTCCCACGCAGAGCGTGGGAACGAGCACGTCAGGTGCTCTCGCGCACCTGCAACTCAAACCCCATATCCACCACCGGCTTGGCGATCTTGTTGCCCGCCATGATCGTCAATAAATGCTCCGCCGAGCGCCGCCCGATCGCCTCACGCGGCGTGCTGATACTGCTCAAACGCGGCACCATGAATGAAGAGGCGGGCAAGTCGTTAAAGCCCAGCACCGCCACCCGTTCCGGTACTTTGATACCGTGACGCATCGCCTCCAGCAGCGCGCCTTGGGCCAGGTCGTCGTTACCGAAGAAAATCGCGTCCACATCCGGATGCGCCGCCAGCAGCTGCAAAAACAACTCCCCACCCAAGCCTACGGAGGAGGGGCGCGGTGTCAGCAATTCCAGCGCCGGGTCGTACATACCGGCGTGTTGCAGGGCGCGGCGGAACCCTTCACCGCGCAGTAACGTGCGTTGGTCCAACTGCGCGCCGATATACGCCAGGCGCTTGCGCCCACGGGAGAGCAAATGCGCTGCCGCTGTCTCGCCGGCACTCAATTGCGAGAAACCCACGCAATTCACGCCCGCATTCGGGTCCAGATCCATCATGTACACACAGGGCACGTTGCTGGCCTCGACCATCCGTCGTGCGCTTTCGGTGCGGTCAAACCCGGTCAGCAGCAAACCGCGTGGCTGGTAAGCCATATAGTTGCGCAGCAGGTTTTCTTCTTCATCACGCGAATAGTGCGAGTTGCCGATCAGCACTTCAAAGCCCTTGGGCCGCAGTACTGCGTGGATGGCTTCGAGGGTTTCGATAAACAGCAGGTTGGACAGCGACGGCACGATGACCACCACCGAATGGCTCTGCGCCGAGGCCAGGGCGCGAGCGGCGGGGTTGACCACGTAGTTGAGTTCGGCGGCGGCCAGCTGCACTTTTTCCACCAGCTCGGTAGCAACCGTGCTGACGCCACGCAGTGCGCGGGAGGCGGTAATGGGGCTGACACCCGCCAGGCGGGCCACTTCATTGAGGGTCGGGCGACCGGTGGTGCGTAATTTTTTATCGTTCTTGGAGGTCATCAGGCTGTTGCCAAACAAAAATCGAGGCACTAAGGTAGCGCTGTCTCCAAACAGCTGCAAATACTTGAACGTTGGGTTGCCTGATCCTGTTCAAACGGTTGGAGAGGATGCACGCGTCACTCCATAAAAATGACAAGTCGGCGCGGGAAAAGCCTGTTTTTGCACTAGCCTTACAGCGTGCAAAGGTAGCGCTATCTGCGTCCTGAGGTGTTTCATGAGTCAACCTGTTACCGCCCTGGTCATCATGGGTGTTTCCGGCTGTGGCAAGTCCAGCGTCAGCGAGGCCCTGTGCCGCCTGAACGGCGCCACCGCGATTGAAGGCGACAGCTTTCACCCTGCCGCCAATATCGAAAAGATGAGCGCCGGCCACCCGCTTAACGACGACGACCGCGCCGGCTGGCTCGACATCCTTTGCGATGAACTGCGCCGCTCGCTCAAAGCGGGCGAGCATCCGGTGCTCACCTGCTCAGCCCTTAAAAAGAAATACCGCGACCACCTGCGCGAAGCCGCGCCGGGCCTGGGCTTTGTGTTCCTGGAGCTGACCCGCGCCGTGGCCGCTGACCGCGTGTCCCATCGCCCCGGCCATTTCATGCCGGCCAGCCTGATCGACAGCCAGTTCGCCACCCTCGAATCGCCCGTGGGTGAGCCGCTGACCCTGGCGCTCAATGCCAGCGAAGACAGCGTTGAGGACTTGGCCGAGCAAACCAATGCCTGGTGGCTGCAACACGGCTTTGAACCTACTCATTAATTTTTTGCCGGAAAAGGTAGCGCTACCCCCGGCGAAAGATTCAATACCCGCTTTAATAACAACAACAAACAGGAGAGACCCCCCATGTTTGGCATGTCCCACGAGTCCTACCTGCTGCTAGATGCAGTGGTCACAATCATCGGGTTGATCGTTCTGATCACCAAGTTCAAGGTGCACCCGTTCATTGCACTGATCATCGCGGCCGGCTTCCTCGGCCTGACCTCGGGCATGCCCGTGGACAAGATCATCAAGGCGTTCCAGGACGGTTTTGGCGGCGTGCTCGGTTTTGTCGGCATCATCCTCGCGCTGGGCACGATGCTCGGCAAAATGATGGCCGAATCCGGCGGTGCCGATCAGATCGCGCAAACGCTGATCCGCGCCTTCGGCAAAGAAAAAGTCCAGTGGGCCATGATGTTCGCCGCGTTCCTGGTGGGCATCCCGCTGTTCTTCGAGATCGGCTTTGTGCTGCTGATCCCGCTGGTGTTCATCGTCGCGCGCCGCACCGGCGTGTCGCTGATCAAGATCGGCATCCCGCTGCTCGCCGGCTTGTCGGCGGTACACGGCCTGGTGCCACCACACCCTGGCCCGCTGCTGGCCATCGGCGTGTTTGGTGCCGATATTGGCAAAACCATCCTGTACGGCCTGATCGTCGCACTGCCGACCGCCATTATTGCCGGGCCGATCTTCGGTACGTTTATCGCCAAATACATTCCGGGCAACCCGTCCCAGGAACTGGTCGATCAACTGGCCCGCGAGCCGGAGTCCAAAAGCCTGCCGAGCTTCAGCATCACCCTGATCACCGTGCTGCTGCCGGTGTTCCTGATGCTGCTCAAGACCTTCGCAGACGTCGCGCTGCCGGACGGCCACGCCATCCGCAACTGGATGGACATGATCGGTCACCCGATCACCGCGCTGCTGCTGGCGTTGCTGCTGTCGCTGTACACCTTTGGCCATCGCCAGGGCATTCATTCCAAGCAAATCCTCAAGCTGCTCGACGCCAGCCTTGCGCCGACCGCTGCGATCATCCTGATCATCGGCGCCGGTGGTGGTTTCAAGCAGATGCTGGTCACCAGCGGCGTGGGCGACGTGATCGGCCATATGGCGGTGAACGCGCAGATCAACCCGATTCTGCTGGCGTGGCTGGTGGCGGCAGTGATTCGTGTGGCCACAGGCTCCGCGACGGTCGCGACCATTACCGGCGCAGGCATTGTGGTGCCGGTGGTGGGCATGATTCCAGGCGTGAACCGTGAGCTGCTGGTGTTGGCGACGGGGGCGGGTTCGTTGGTGTTGTCTCACGTCAACGATGCGGGGTTCTGGCTGGTGAAGCAGTACTTCAATATGACCGTGGTCGAGACGTTCAAGACCTGGACGGCGATGGAGACCATTCTGTCGGTGGTGGCACTGATCTTTATCATGCTGCTGTCGTTGGTGGTGTAACACCACACAATGATCGTTCCCACGCTCTGCGTGGGAATGCCTCTTGTGACGCTCTGCGTCACGCTTGGGGACGCAGAGCGTCCCGTGCTGCATTCCCACGCGGAGCGTGGGAACGATCATTGGATCAGGCTTTATCCGCCCGGAACATCCCGCGAATCCCGCGTACCGCCTGGCGAATCCGGTCCTGGTTCTCGATCAGCGCAAAGCGCACATGATCATCCCCATACTCACCAAAGCCAATCCCCGGCGACACACACACCTTCGCCTCCAGCAGCAGTTTCTTGGCAAATTCCAGCGAACCCATGGCGGCATACTGCTCGGGAATTTTCGCCCAGACGTACATCGACGCCTTGGGATTTTCCACCATCCAGCCCAGCTCATGCAGGCCTTTGACCAGCACGTTACGGCGCTGGCGATACTGCTCGGCAATGTCCTTCACGCACTGCTGATCGCCTTCCAGCGCCGCAATCGCTGCCACTTGCAGCGGGGTGAAGGTGCCGTAGTCGTGGTAACTCTTGATCCGCGCCAGGGCGTTGACCAGTTCCGGGTTACCGACCATAAAGCCGATGCGCCAGCCAGCCATGTTGTAGCTCTTGGACAGGGTGAAAAACTCCACCGCAATGTCCTTGGCGCCTGGCACTTGCATGATCGAGGGGGCTTTCCAGCCGTCGTAGACGATATCGGCGTAGGCCAGGTCGTGGACAACAAGCACGTCGTACTGCTTGGCCAGGGCGATCACGCGTTCGAAGAAGTCCAGTTCCACGCACTGCGCGGTGGGGTTGGACGGGAAGCCGAGGATCATCATTTTCGGCTTGGGGATCGAGCCACGAATCGCCCGTTCCAGCTCGGCGAAGAAGTCCACGCCCGGCACCAGCGGCACCGAACGCACCTGGGCGCCGGCAATCACGGCACCGTAGATGTGAATCGGGTAGCTCGGGTTGGGCACCAGCACGGTGTCGCCCTGGTCCAGGGTGGCCAGCATCAAGTGCGCCAGGCCTTCCTTGGAACCGATGGTCACGATGGCTTCGGATTCCGGGTCAATATCCACTGCATAGCGGTCTTTGTACCAGCGCGAAATGGCCCGGCGCAGACGCGGAATGCCTTTGGAGGTGGAGTAACCATGGGTGTCTTCACGCTGGGCGACGGTGACCATTTTTTCCACGATGTGTGGAGGCGTGGCGCCGTCAGGGTTACCCATGCTCAAGTCGATGATGTCTTCGCCGCGCCGACGCGCAGCCATCTTCAGCTCGGCAGTGATATTAAAAACGTAAGGGGGGAGTCGATCTATGCGCGCAAAGCGGCGCGGCGAACCTTGGTCTGCCATTGTTGCCTCGAGGTACGTAAGCGCCCGGAACCGTCCGAGCGACGTCGGCCACTGCGGTGGCCTGCGGGGCAGACAATACGGTCGATGATGGCCAGTTGTCCAGATGCGTAGGAAAAATTTCTACTTGGAGTACAGCGTGGATATGCCCCTATACTCGATGCGGGTTTGTTCCCTCATAAGAAGGAGACTGTTCGTATGGATCAGCAGACAAAAAAACAACCGTTAGAGCCACGCATGGAAGCCGGTAAAGCCCTGGTAATCGCAGGCGTCCAAGGGCGTTATTCAAAGGCCACAGTGGGTGATATCCCAAAGCTGTGGGAGTTGTTCGACACCTGCGTCAAAGACATCAAAAAGCGCGTCGGGGGCGTGACCTATGGTGTGTGCCACAACCCCCACCATGGCGAATTCGACTACATGGCCGGGGTGGAAGTCCCGACTAAAAGCGACGTGCCGGGCAACTTTGAATTCATCGAAATTGCGCCGCTCAACTACGCCGTGTTCCCGCATTACGGGCCGGTACAGGCACTTGAGCAAACCTACGAGCGCATCATGTTCGAGTGGTTGCCGCATTCGGGCTACAAGGTGATGGGCGCGGATTTCGAGCGCTACAGCGCCGATTTCGACGCGCGCAAGGGCACGGGGACGGTGGAGATCTGGCTGCCGGTTGGCGAAAAGGGCTGACGGCGGTGCTGGCGGCGCCGACAAGACGGCGCCGCCAGAGGTATCAATACAGCGTGTTTTTGACCCGTTCCGGCATCTCTCGGTCATAGGCCTCGGCATCAAACTGCCCAGCATTGAGCCGCTTGTGAAACGCACCGGCCGACGGCAGTGCCGAGCGGTCCAAATGTTTTTCGGGGTTCCAGCAATCCGAGCGCACAAAGGCTTTGGAGCAATGGAAATACGCCGACTCCACCTGCACCAGAATCACCGAACGCGCCGGTTTGCCATTCACCGCAAAACTCTCCAGCAGCTCGGGCTCGACGCAAATCTGCGCGCGGCCGTTCACGCGCAACGTCTCGCCAACCCCCGGAATGATGAACAGCAAGGCAATCCGTGGGTCTTGCACCAGATTGCGCAGGGTATCGAGCCGGTTATTGCCCGGCCGGTCCGGGATCGCCAAGGTGCGTTCATCCACAATCCGCACAAACCCCGGCACATCACCGCGCGGCGAGCCATCAATGCCCTCCGGCCCGGATGAGCTCACCACCACCAAGGGCGAGGCCCGCACCATGGCCTGGTAATCCTCGTTGAGAAACGCGATCTCCTTGCGCACCGCCCGTTCGTGGGGCAGGCCGTAGAGGGTTTCGAGTTGTTCGAGGGTTGTCAGCATGGATCACCTTTGCGAAAGACACAGAGCTTAATCTTTGAAAATATCTGGGAGTCCATCAAGCGTTGGAAGGCGCGCTGCTACCAGTTCCATTTCGCTGCTCAGGGCTCCTATCACGCGTGTGTAGGCACCCATTGATACGGACATACTGCCTTGCTCGATCTCGATGAGTTTTTGGCGTGTTACGCCCGCTAATGTGGCCAAATCTGATTGTTTGTAGCCTTTGCTGAGACGCTTCGCCCGAATTTGCTTGGCGAGTCTTTGCGTGATGAGCGAAGCATCCATGTCGCGTTACCATTACATTATCTTTGTGATGTCATGTTTGTGTTACATCGGATGGGTGTCAACACCCATTAGGTAAATACCAAGCTCAACCTACGCTCATACCCAACCCGGCCCTTATACGCCTCCCCGCTGTCCACCCACCCAGCCGCCAGATACAACCCCATCGCCGCCGCATTGTCCGCGTCCACCGACAACTCCAGCGCCTTGATCTGCGGCCACGCCTGCAATGCCACGGCCGGCAGTGCCTGCAAACACGCTTTGCCAAACCCGCGCCCTTGCTGATGCCGGTCCACCTGCAACGCGTGCAGCGTGGCGCTGTGTTCATCGGCCCAATGGGGCAGGCAGGGCGGGCGTTTGAGCAGCAGGAAGGCCACGGGCATTTCGTCGGCCAGTAGCGCAAAGCCTTTGATTGCGCCGGGCTTGGGGTTGACCAGCAGGCTGTTGAGCGCGCAGTAGATATCGCCGGAATACGCCAGTTGCTCGGGGTGTACTTGCAGAGTGTCGAGGTGCTGTTTTTGCACAAGGCTCAGCGTCTCATAGGCGACGAGGCGGGTTTCCATCGGGGGCGCATCCGAAATCCTACAAAGAGGCGTGGATTCTAGCGGGTTTGGCGTAGGCGAAATTATTTTTCAACGGTGTGTCGATTTGCTCAAACGCCATTCGACCAAGGGTGTCCTTTGTGATTTCCAACCCCCAGGAGTATCGCCATGAGCACTGCAATCAACACCCTGATCGAGCAATGGAAACAAGCCGTACTGGCCCGTGATATCGACAAAATTGTCAGCTATTACGCCGACGATATCGTCTCGTTCGATGCCGTCACTGCGCTGCAATTCAAGGGCAAGGCCGCTTACCGCGCCCATTGGGACGAATGCATGAAGCATTGCCCCGGCCCGGGTATTTTCGAGTTTCATGAGCTGCATATCGTCGAGGCGCCCGACAGCGCGTTTGCCCACTGGCTGGCGCACTGCGGCGGCGCTGGGCCGGATGGCGTGGTGAAGGCGTGCTGGATGCGCGTGACCGCCGGCTACCAGCGTATCAACGGGCAGTGGAAGGTGGTGCATGAGCACTGGTCGGCGCCTTTCGACATGGAAAGCGGCACGGCACTGTTCGACCTGAAACCTTGACTGCCACGAACTATAGTCAGTAGTCCGAAAACGGAGAGCACCATGAAATACCTCTGCCTGATCTACAGCAACGAAGAGCTGTTGCACACCTCGCCCGACAGCCCGGCGGACCCGGAGTGTTTTGCCTACGCCGAGGCCATCCAGGCCAGCGGCCGCATGCTCGCCGCCGAGCCGTTGGAGTCGGTGAGCACCGCCACCACCGTGCGCATGCGCAATGGCAAGCTGTCGATCACCGACGGGCCGTTCGCCGAAACCAAGGAGCAGCTCGCCGGGTTTTACCTGATCGAGGCCAAGGACTTGAACGACGCGATCCAGTTGGCTGGCGGCATACCGGCGGCGCGGGTCGGCAGTGTGGAAGTGCGCCCCGTGCGTGCATTGAATCTCTGAACACAACAACCACAAGACAGGAGGTTTACCCATGAATACCCAACCCGCTGAATTTGAACTGTCCATCAGCCGTTTGATCGACGCACCGCCAAGCAAGGTGTTTCGCGCCTGGACCACGCCCGAGCTGTTGCAGCAATGGTGGGGGCCACACGGCATGACCACGCCGGAGTGTGAAATGAACCTGTGGGTAGGTGGCCTGTTTCGCACCTTGATGCGCGCGCCGGATGGCGCCGAGTACCCGACCTCTGGCGTGTTCCTGGAAATCGAGGCCCCGAGCCGGCTGGTGTTTACCGATGCTTATGCGCCGGGCTGGATCCCGTCGGGCAAGCCGTTCATGACCGCCGAAGTGACTTTCGAAGAGGTCGACGGCAAGACCCAATACACCGCCCGCGCCATGCATTGGAGCGAAGCCGACAAGCAGGCCCACGAAGCCATGGGTTTTCATGATGGCTGGGGCCAGAGCCTCGACCGTCTGGTGACGCTGGTGACCCAGGGCATGCCCGATTGACCCCGCAGGTCGAGGCGATTTACCGCAGCGAATCACGCCGCGTACTGGCGACGCTGATTCGCTTGCTGGGTGATTTCGACTTGGCTGAAGAGGCGCTGCACGAAGCGTTTTTTATTGCCGTGCAGCGCTGGCCGCAAGACGGCGTGCCGGCCAATCCAAGGGCCTGGCTGGTCTCCACCGGCCGCTTCAAAGCCATCGACCGCCTGCGCCGTCAGGCACGGTTCACCCCGTTATTACAGGAGCAGGCCGACGCGCTGGAGGCGGCTGACTGGAGTGAGGAAGACGTGCAAGACGACCGCCTGCGCCTGATCTTCACCTGCTGCCACCCGGCGTTGGCGCCCGATGCCCAGGCGGCGCTGACCTTGCGTGAGATCTGCGACCTCACCACAGAAGAAATCGCCCGCGCCTTTCTGGCCACGCCCACCACCATTGCCCAGCGCATCGTGCGCGCCAAGGGCAAGATCCGCGAAGCGAAAATCCCCTACCAAGTGCCAACCCTGGACCAGTTGCCCGAGCGTCTGGACAGCGTGTTGCGCGTGATTTACCTGGTGTTCAACGAGGGCTATTCGGCGTCCATGGGCGCCGACCTCACTCGCGAAGACCTGACCCGCGAAGCCATTCGTTTGGGGCGTTTGCTGCTGGAGTTGCTGCCAGAGCCGGAGGTGATGGGCTTGCTGGCGCTGATGCTGCTGCATGAATCGCGCCGAGCAACGCGCACCTCGGCCGAGGGTGAGTTGGTGTTATTGCATGAACAGAACCGCGCATTGTGGGACGCGTCCTTGATTGCTGAAGGCTGTGCACTGGTGGAGCAGGCATTGAGTACACGGCGGTTTGGCCCGTATTGCCTGCAGGCGGCGATCGCGGCGGTGCATGCCGAAGCGACCCAGGCTGAGGGCACGGACTGGCTGCAGATTGTCGGGCTTTACGATGTGTTGCTGCGCGAAGTACCGTCGCCGGTGATCGAGCTGAACCGCGCGGTGGCGGTGGCGATGGGGCAGGGGCCGTTGGCGGGGTTGCAGTTGGTGGAGGGCATACTGCAGCGCGGGGAGTTGCTGGATTACCACCTGGCGCATTCGGCACGCGGGGAGTTTTGCCGGCAGTTGGGGCGGGTTGAAGAGGCGCGGGCAGCCTACGAAAAAGCCCTCTCACTCACCCAGCAAACCCCAGAAAAACGCTTTATAGAGCGGCGCCTGGCCGAACTCAAAATCTCCACACAATGAAAATCAAAACGGTGGGAGCTGGCTTGCCTGCGATGGCGGTCTATCAGCTGACACATGTTTAAGCTGACCCACCGCTATCGCAGGCAAGCCAGCTCCCACATTGAACAGTGTTGTTTGCACTATTTCCGTTAAGGCTGCTGACGGGTCGCTGCCAACACGATTTCACGAATGCACACATGCTGCGGCTGCTGGTACGCATAGGCAATCGCCGAAGCCACATCATCAGGACTCAACACCGTGCCGCCCATGTCCTGCTTCCAGGCCTGATAACCGCTCTTGATCGCCTCATCCGTGGTATGGCTGAGCAACTCAGTCTCCACCGCACCCGGGGCAATCGTAATCACGCGCACGTTGCTCGGCGACAATTCCTCGCGCAGGTTCTCCGAAATCCCATGCACGGCAAACTTGGTGCCTACATAGGCCACATGATTGGGGAAAGTCTTGCGCCCAGCCACCGAGCTGACGTTGATGATGGTGCCGCCCTTGCGCGCGACCATGCTGGCGGCCACCGCGTGAATGCCATTGAGCAGGCCTTTGACGTTGACGTCGAGCATCTGCTCCCATTGTTCCGGGTCTTGTTCACTGACCGCACCCAGCAACATCACGCCAGCGTTGTTGATCAGTGCATCGGCCGGGCCGAACTGGGCTTCGGCTTCCTTCACGGCGGCGACCAGTGCGGCGCGGTCGGTGATGTCCACGCCTCGGTTCAAGGTGTTCGGCAGGGCCAGCTCGTTAAGACGATCGATACGTCGCGCCAACAGCAGCAGCGGGTGACCGGCGGCCGATAGCAGGCGCGCGGTGGCTTCGCCGATACCGGAACTGGCGCCGGTGATGATGATCAGTGGCTTGCTCATAAATGCACTCCTGGAATAAGAAAAACCGATAACGTAAAGCGTGGGTGCAGTATGTTTACCCCCGGCAAGGCTTAAAAATGCCTTTTTCCTCTGTCTGTCATCGGATAAAACTATGGATGTGCGTCACCTCAAGGCGTTTCTGGCGGTGTTCGAGGAGCGTAATATCACCGCAGCTGCCCAGCGTTTGTTCATCAGCCAGCCGACCTTGTCGGTGACCATCAAGCAATTGGAAGACGAGCTGGGTGTGGCGCTGTTCGTGCGTCAGCCGCGTGGCGTGGAGGTCAGTGCCGAAGCGCGGGTGCTGTACCCGCAGGCGCGGCGCATGGTCGCCGAAGCGCACGCCTTGAGCCGACTGTTTCGCGGGCGCGAAAACCGCATTGCGCTGGAGCTGGGCGTGGAGGGCGATATTGCCGACAGCCAGATCGAAACCTTCCTGCGCATGGCGCACCAGGGTCTGCCGGGCTTGCTGTTGACCTTGCAGGAAGGCTGCGCAGGCCAAGGGCGGTTGGCAGTGGAAGAAATGTGCTGCGAGGACGAGTTGTTTTTGCCGTTGTGGGAGGAGCCTTACGTGATGGCCTTGCCAGCCGAGCATCCCATGGCGCACGCGGGCAAGGAGCAAGCGTGGGCGCCAATTGAAGACTGGATTACCTGTCCGCAGCACGATTCCCATCAGCGCTTGATGGCGCTTTATGGCCGCTCGCCGCAAGCGGTGGCCGGGCATGCCGGGTCATTGACCCAGGCTTTGCACATGGTGGCAGCGGGTGTGGGCGTAGCGATGTTGCCGCAGTCGATGGCGGCTGAACGTGCTGGGGTGGTGATTCGCGAATGGCACCTGCCGGCGCCGACGCGGCGGGTGGGTTTATGTTTCGCCGCGCAGGCGTTGGAATTGCCCGCGTTGCGTGCCCTGCACGAATACTTCCAGAACAACCGCCCACCGCAGCTATCAGCAGCCTGACCCAAACCTAGTGTTTAACGCAGTCCAAATGTGGACCTCAGTGTTTGGACAGGATCACTCCAACATCTTGCCCAGCAACCAACTCCCCGCCGGCCCCGGCGGATGGTGCCTTGACCACAGCGCATCTACCGCCACCGAGCGCGGCCAGCTGCGGGCCTTGAGTTCGACCAGGTGGTCGCCACCAAAACGCTCCACCAACCAGCGCGGAATCGGTGCCCAGCCGAACCCCAACTGTGCCATCTCCATCAGCATCAAGTAACTGGGCGCCGACCACACCCGACCGCTCGGGCGGGTTTCAGTCGGGTTGATAATGCTGGCCAGGCGCAATTCGCGGTGTTGCTGCAAGGTCTGCGCCGGGATGTTCTTCAACTTGGCCAACGGATGCGTGGGCGCCGCGAACAGGGCAATTTCGGTGCGTTCTTCGACCGGCGCGCCGGTCAGGTCGGGCGGGTAAGTGTCTTGTTTTTCGATAAACGCAATCTGCGCCCGGCCGCTTTGCACCAGGGCGATCAGGTCTTCGCATTCGGCGATCAGGCATTCCAGCTCAAGGTCGGGGTGGCGCTGTTCAAAGGCCTTGAGGGCGACTTCAAAGCGGTCGGACTGGTAAGTATCGGACATGGCGATGGTCAGCTTGGGCTCAAGGCCCTGTGACAGCTGGCTCGCCGCCAGCTCCAGGCGGCTGCTGGCCTCCAGCACCTGCTCGGCGCGCTGCAATAAGACATGGCCGGCGGGCGTGAGTGTCGGCTTACGGCTGCTGCGATCAAACAGCACCACGTCCAGGTCAATCTCCAGGCTCGCCACGGCCGCGCTGACGGTGGACTGGCTTTTACCCAGCTTGCGCGCCGCCGCCGAAAACGAGCCTTGGGTAGCGGCTTGCACAAACGCCTGCAGCACTTCATTGGAGGCCATGACTATCGCCTTTATCGATGGTTATTAGTTATGAAGTATCGAGTCAAAGGGTAATCATGGCAACCATCGTCACTCAAGGAGCCGGGTCATGAACCCTACCAAGTCGATTACTGAACGTGTTTGCCAGGCCATTGGTTTTGAAGGGCTGGCCTTATTGATCTGTACACCGTTGCTGGTGTGGATCACCGGCCGGCCGGCCCTGGAAATGGGTGCGGTGACTCTGGGCATCAGCCTGTTGGCGCTGAGCTGGAACGTGATTTTCAACAGCCTGTTCGACCGCCTCAAAGCCCGCCTGCAATGGACCGACGGCGGCTGGACCCGCGTGGTGCATGCGCTGTTGTTCGAAGGCGGCCTGATCATCCTGGCGGTGCCGTTGATTGCCGCGTTGATGAAGATCAGCCTGTTGGAAGCCTTTATCCTCGACATCGGCGTGCTGTTGTTCTTCCTGCCGTACACCTATGTGTACCACTGGGGGTATGACGTGCTGCGGGAAAAAATCGTACAGCAAAGGCTGCCTAGCCAAGCTTGAGCGAGGCCACAAACGCCAGAAATGCCCGCACCTTGGCGGCGGGCAAGTGCCGCGACGGGTAATAGGCGTACAACGGGAAACGCTCGTCCGGCCAGTCGGGAAACAGCTCCACCAGGCTGCCGGCCTTGATCGCCGAATCCAGGCCGAGGTCGAGCATCTGCGCCACGGCATGCCCGTGTTCACACACGCTGTACAAGGTGCTGGCGTCGTTAACCACCAAGCGGCCACTGGTGCGCACAATCACTTGCTCACCGGGCCGGTGGAACTCCCAGGCAAACGGGCGACCGGTTTGCGAGTCGCGAAAATCCAGGCACATGTGCCCGGTTTCCAGGTCTTGCGGAATTGTGGGTCGGCCGTATTGCTCAAGGTAGGCAGGGGAGGCCACGGTGAGCACGCGCACTTCCATCAGCTTGCGTGCGATCAGCGAAGAGGACTGTGGGATGCCGAAGCGAATGGCCAAGTCAAAGCCATCGGCCACCAGGTCACCGAGTTGGTCGCGGGTGTGCAAATCCAATTGCAGTTGCGGATAGCTGCGCATGAAGTCGCCCAGCACCGGACCGAGTACCAGCCGCGAAAAATACGGGTCGATGTTGACCCGCAAACGCCCACGCACGGTGAGGGCGCTGTCGGCCGCCGAATCGGCGGCTTCCTCCAGCCCGGCCAACAGCGGGGCGATTTGCTGGTAAAAACGTCGCCCCTCGTCGGTCAATTGCACCGAGCGGGTGGTGCGGCCGAACAGGCGAATACCGAGGCGTTTTTCCAGGCGGGAAATCGCCCGGCTGACCCCCGAAGGCGTCATCTCCAGGCTGTTGGCGGCGCGGGCAAAGCTGCCGCTGTCGACCACGGCGGCCAATACGCCCATACCGCCGGCCAAGCCTGGATCAAAACTCATCGGTGATTGCCCGTCAGTGATCTGAAGGCATTGATGCTAGCGCAGAATGCTTACAGAAACATGCCGCCCGACGCTTCGATGCGCTGCCCGGTGATCCAGTTGCTGCCATCGGCCAGCAGTATCGAAATCGCGCCGCCGATATCGTCCGGCAAGCCGGCACGGCCCAGGGCGGTGTTGTCGGCGACCATTGCATTCAGCTGCGGGTTATCGCGCACTGCGCCGCCGCTGAAATCGGTGGCAATCGCACCGGGTGCCAGGGTGTTGACGGTGATGCCACGCGGGCCGAGTTCTTTGGCCTGATAACGCGACAGCACTTCCACGGCGCCTTTCATCGATGCATAGGCGGCGTAGCCCGGCAGACTGAACCGCGCCAGGCCGCTGGAGATGTTGATGATGCGCCCGCCATCGCTGATCAGCGGCAGCAGTTTCTGGGTGAGGAAAAACGGCGCCTTGAAGTGAATGGCCACCAGCTTGTCGAACTGCTCTTCGGTGGTGTCGGCAAAGCTTGCGTGAGCGCCGATGCCCGCGTTGTTGATCAGAAAGTTGAAATGTTGCTGGGCGAAAACGTCCTTGAGCACCGTAGCGATTTGCCCGACAAAAGCATCGAAGCTGCCGCTCTGGCTGACATCCAGTTGCAGCATGGCGGCGCGGCCGCCCAGCGCTTCAACCTGTGCCACCACTGCTTGGGCCTCGGTTGCGGCGCTGTGGTAAGTGCCGATGATATCCACGCCTTGTGCGGCAAGGTGCAAAGCGGCGCTTTTGCCAAGGCCACGGCTGGCGCCGGTGATAAGTGCGATTTTACGAGTCATGGGATAGTCCTCATTGGGTGATCAGTGGGACTGAGTGTATTTGTACGCCCATAACGTGATAAACAGGCTGATATCGGAATCACTGGCCGGATAAGGCGAACAATCCCATGAACAAACTGGAGCTGCTGCGCACCTTCGTGCGTGTCACCGAACTGTCGAGTTTTACCCAGGCCGGAGAGAGCCTGGGCCTGCCGCGTTCCACCGTGTCCGAGCATGTGCAGGCGCTGGAAACGTTGCTGGGCGCGCGCCTGTTGCAGCGCACCACGCGCACTGTGCAAGCCACCCAGGACGGCCGCGTACTGTATGAACGCAGCAAGGATTTGCTCGCGCACATGGAAGAACTCGAAGGCTTGTTTCGCCAGGATGAAGCGCAATTGGCCGGGCGCATTCGGGTGGATATGCCCAACGCCATGGCGCGCGGCCTGGTGATGCCGCAGCTGCCGTCGTTCATGGCGCGCCACCCGTTGGTGGAGATGGAAATCAGCAGTTCGGATCGCCAGGTCGACGTGATTGCTGAAGGCTTTGATTGCGTGGTGCGCGTGGGCGCGCAACCCGATCAGAGCGTGGTTGCCCGCAAGGTGTGCAGCATGCCGATGGTCAACTGTGTAAGCCCCGCCTACCTGCAACGTTATGGCGTGCCCGAAACCATTGCCGACCTCGCGCAGCATCAACTGGTGCATTACGTGCGCCCGCTCGGTGCGCGCTCGGCCGGGTTTGAATACCTGCAAGGCAACAAGGTGCAGCGCGTGGCCATGGCCGGGCGCGTGACCGTCAGCAGCACCGATGCCTACCAGGCGGCGTGTCTCGGCGGTTTGGGGATTGTCCAGGTGCCGCTGCTCGGCATTCGCGATTTATTGGCCAGTGGCGAATTGGTTTCAGTGTTGGCGGACTACCTCGCACCGCCCCTGGACGTGTCGATGCTCTACGCCGGCCAACGGCATTTGCCGTTGCGGGTGCGAGTGTTTATGGAGTGGCTGGCGGCTACCTTGCAGGCGCGTATTTAACGCCGCGCCGACAACTGCTGCGGCGCCAGGAAGGCGTCGTGGAAGTAATCACGAAACGCCTGCATCGCCGGGGTAAACGCACGTTCGCGGTGCCAGGCCAGGCCAACGCTCATGGGCGTGACCGGGTCGGTGACGGTCAGGGTTTCGATGCGCTTGCCTTCCAGCGACCACGGACGGTGCACCAGGTCTGACAGGATCGCCACGCCGCTGCCATTAGCGACCATGCTGCGCACCGCCTCCACCGAACTGGTGCGCAGCCGCACGTTGGGCGTTTGCCCGGCCTGTTCCCAGTAGCGCATGGCACTGTGCTCGGCTTCGTCGACGGTCAGCAGGATATAAGGCTCTTGCGCCACATCCGCCAAACTCACGGCACCGCGTTCGCACAACGGGTGATGGCTGGGCAGCCACAGGCGGCGTTCGGAGTTGAACAGGATTTCCGAGACGATATCTGCGTGAGTCAGGTTGGCGGTGAGCACCACGGCCATGTCGAACTGGCCGTCGAGCAGGCCGTGTTCGATGGCCTGGCGCTCCTGCTCAAAGACGTCGATGGTCACGTCCGGGTGCCAGTGTTGCATGCGTTGCAAGTGATGCGGCAGGAAGTAACCCAGCACCGTGTAGCTGGCCGCTACGCGCAATACGCCGCTGGCACGGTAGTCGGGCAGGGGGCTGTTGAGGGCGTCGTCCACGCTGCGCACGATCACATAGGCGCGGTTGAGAAAGTGCCGACCGGCGTCGGTGAGGTTCATGCCTTGGGCCGAGCGCACGAACAGTTGCACGCCAAGCATCGCCTCCAGCTCCTTGATGGCGGTGGTCACCGCCGACTGGGAGATGTTCAGGTGAATGGCCGCCTGGGAAATCTGGCCGATTTCGGCAGTGGCGACGAAGTAGCGGACTTGGCGCAAGGTCAGGGACATGGCTTTCTCCGATCGTTCCCACGCTCTGCGTGGTAACGCCTCTTGTGACGCTCTGCGTCACGTTTTGGGACGCGGAGCGTCCTGGGCTGCATTCCCACGCGGAGCGTGGGAACGATCTTTGGGGAACGATCTTTGGGTATCTGTTTTTCAGAAGATGGGCCATCTGATAATAGATCTTCCCAAGGGGTCAAGCCCCGGCCTACTTTCAGCCATCACCTTTTGGCGGAGCGACCTCGATGCAGGCAGTGGATTTCAATTCGGACATGGGCGAAGGCTTCGGCCCGTGGACCATCGGCGATGGCGTCGACTTTGACCTGATGGCTTATATCAGCTCAGCCAATATCGCCACCGGCTTCCACGCCGGCGACCCTGGCACCATGCGCCGCACGGTCGAACGCGCCAAGCAACTGGGCGTGGGCATTGGTGCGCATCCGGGCTTTCGTGACTTGGTGGGGTTCGGCCGTCGGCACATCAACGCGCCGGCCCAGGAACTGGTGGACGACATCCTCTACCAACTCGGTGCCCTGCGCGAAATTGCGCGTGCCCAGGGTTTGGTCTTGCAACATATCAAGCCCCACGGCGCACTTTATATGCACCTGGCCCGCGACGAAGAAGCGGCGCGGCTGCTGGTGCAGAACCTGCAAATCATCGAGCCGACGCTGTTGCTGTATTGCATGCCCAACTCGGTGATCTGGCGCGTGGCCAAGGAGTTGGGGCAACCGGTGGTGCGCGAGTTTTACGCCGACCGAGAGTACGACCTGAGCGGCTCCATCGTGTTTACTCGCAATGTTCGCGCCTTGGACCCTGCAACCGTTGCGGCGCGTGTGCTGCGTGCGTGTCAGACCGGCCGGGTGCGAACCGTAGAAGGCGAAGACCTGCAGATCGAATTCGATTCCATCTGCCTGCACAGCGACACGCCTGGCGCGCTGGAGTTGGTGGAAGCCACCCGCGAAGCCTTGGATCAAGCGGGCATTGTGGTGACCAACGAGCGCTCCGGGTTGAACGGGCATGTTGGGTGAGTGGGCTTTCTGTGGTTAGTAGACTTGCCCTGATGGGTGGGCTTTCTGTGGCGAGCAGGCTTGCCC
>NZ_JAAAFV010000023.1:75681-86348 GCF_019352915.1 Pseudomonas sp. Xaverov 259
TGCTCGCCACAACAAGCCTGCTAACCACAACAAGCCTGCTAACCACAACAAGCGTGCTAACCACACCACAATAAGCTGACCATCCATTTGATTTTTTGCCTGCCTTTCTACAATGATTCCAAGAGGAACAGACATGGCTCAAACGTCCCCCATCCGCTACAGCTTCGGCGGTGATGAACACCTGTTTGCCGAGGTCAGCGACAGCATGTCCCTGGAAGCCTTTTTCAAAGGCATGGCCGTGACCCGCGCCGTGGAGCGCCTGGCGTTGGAGGGCGTGTTGGATGTGTGCCTGGCCAATGCATCGTTCCAGATTCGCTTCGACCCCGACCGTATTGCGCCGCATGTGCTGCTCGACGCCGTGCAAAGCGCCGAAGCCCAGGCCGTGGCCGAACGCACCTTGCACACGCGCATCATCGAAATCCCGGTGCTCTACAACGACCCCTGGACCCACGAAACCCTGATGCGTTTTCGCGACCGCCACCAAGACCCCAGCGGCACCGACCTGGAATACGCCGCGCGCATCAACGGCCTGGCTGACGTGGACGCGTTTATTGCCGCCCACAGTGGCGCGCCGTGGTTTGTGTCGATGGTCGGCTTTGTTGCGGGCCTGCCGTTCATGTTTCAGATGGTCGAGCGCGAGCGGCAATTGCAGGTGCCCAAGTACCTGCGCCCGCGTACTGACACGCCCAAGCTGACTCTCGGCCATGGCGGCTGCTTCGGCTGCATTTACTCGGTACGCGGTGCGGGTGGTTACCAGATGTTTGGCGTAACCCCGGCGCCGATCTACGACCCAGCGCAGCAATTGGCGTACCTCAAGGAGCACATGGTGTTCTTCCGCCCCGGTGACATCGTGCAGTTCAAACCAATGGACCGTGACGCCTACGACCTGGCGGTGGCCGAAGTGGAGGCGGGGCGTTTCGACCTGCGTATCCGCCCGGTGGAATTTTCCCTCGATGCGTTTCTCGCCGATCCCATCGGCTACCCGAAAACCCTGCAGGAGGCGCTGGCATGATCAAGGTGCTTAAACCCGGCCTCGCTACCTCTGTGCAGGACCTTGGCCGTGAAGGTTATTACCACTTGGGCATTCCGCCTTCGGGCGCGTTGGACCAGTACGCGTTGAGTGCGGCCAACCATTTGGTTGGCAACCCAGCCGGTGCGGCGGGTTTGGAATGCACGCTGATCGGCCCTGAACTGGAGTTTCGCCAGGACGCATTGGTGGCGCTCAGTGGCGCGCTGATGTCGCCGCGTCTGGACGGCGAGGTGGTGCATCAGGACACCGCTTTTCAGGTACGCGCCGGGCAGGTGCTGCGCTTTGAATTTCCCAAGGCAGGCGCACGCACGTTCCTGGCGGTGGCCGGTGGCATCGACGTGCCGTTGGTGCTCGGCAGCCGCTCGACGTACACCCTTGGCGCGCTCGGTGGGTTTGAAGGGCGGCGTTTGCAGGAAGGCGATGAACTGCCGATCGGCGAGGCCAGCGGAACAGGCCGTGCGGGCAATAGCTTACCGATGGCCTTGCGCCGTTCGGTCGGTGGCGATGTGACCCTGCGCGTGGTGCCAGGGCTGTATTACGAGCGCCTGACGGACGCGGCAAAAAGCAGCTTTTTTGCCGAGCCGTGGACGGTGGGCTCCGAGGCGGATCGCATCGGCTATCGCTTCAAGGGCGGCAGTGCCTTGAGTTTTCAACCGCGCGAACAACCCTTTGGCGCGGGCTCGGACCCCTCGAATATCGTCGACAGTTGCTACCCGATCGGTTCGATCCAGGTGCCGGCGGGGTTGGAGCCGATTGTGCTGCACCGCGATGCGGTGTCGGGTGGCGGCTACGCGATGATCGGCACGGTGATCAGTGCGGACCTGGACTTGATCGGGCAGATGCAGCCGAACCAGCGGGCGGGGTTTGTGGCGGTGACATTGGAGGAAGCATTGGAGGCGCGGCGGATCTACAAAAAGCGGCTCAAGGCCATGGCTGCGCTCTTCAATCACTGAAGTCAATAAGGATCATTCCCACGCTCTGCGTGGGAATGCCTCTTGTGACGCTCTGCGTCACGCTTTGGGACGCGGAGCGTCCGGGGCTGCATTCCCACGCAGAGCGTGGGAACGATCAACCGTTACACAGTTGGGTCAGAACAGTTGGGTGAACAGCCAGTACAGGCTGCCCGACAGCAGAATCGCCGCTGGTAATGTCAGCACCCAGGCCATCAGCAGATTGCGGATGGTCTTCATCTGCAAGCCACCGCCATTGGCCACCATCGTGCCCGCCACACCCGACGACAACACATGGGTGGTCGACACCGGTAAGCCGAACATATCCGCCGCACCGATGGTCAGCATCGCTACTGTCTCAGCTGAGGCGCCCTGGGCGTAAGTCAGGTGCGTCTTGCCGATCTTCTCGCCCACCGTGACCACGATGCGCTTCCAGCCGACCATGGTGCCCAGTCCGAGGGCGATGGCCACGGCGATCTTCACCCACAGCGGGATAAAGCGTGTGGACGCGTCGATCTGGTCTTTGAACAGTTTGAGCTTGCCTTGGGTGTCGGCGTCGAAGTTGCCGACCTTGCCCTTGTCCATCAAGCGGATGGTTTCACTGGTCAGGTACATGTCGTTGCGCACGTTGCCGACGGCCTCAGCGGGGACTTTGGCCAGGGAGCCGTAGCCTTTTACTTCGTCACCAATCTGGCCGGCGAGGGCGGCGAGGGCTGGCACCAGTTCCGGGGTGGCTTCCTTGGTGCGCACATAGGTCGAGAGAATCGGCCGCGGGTCGCCCGGTAATACTTGTGGTGCGCTTTTCACCAGTGCCACTTGGGTCACTTCAGCCACCGCAGCAAACTGCAAGGACTGCTCGGCGGGCATGGTGCGGTTCAGCGCGTAGGCCATCGGCAGCGTACCGACCAGGATCAGCATGATCAGGCCCATGCCTTTTTGCCCGTCGTTGGAGCCGTGGGCGAACGACACACCGGTACAGGTGGCGATCAATGCACCGCGAATCCACCACGGCGGCGGGGTGTCGCCCTTGGGGGCCTTGTACAGCGAGCGGTTTTTGACGAAGGCGCGCAGGGCCAGCAGCAACAGGGCGGCAAACGCGAAACCGATCAGCGGCGACAGCAGCAGGGCATAACCGATCTTGGTGGCCTGGCCCCAATCCACGCCGCTGGTGCCATCACGTCCGTGCATCAGGGCATTGGCCACGCCGACGCCGATGATCGAGCCGATCAGGGTGTGTGACGACGAAGCCGGCAGGCCCAGCCACCAGGTGCCGAGGTTCCACAGGATTGCCGCGATCAGCAGCGCGAAGATCATCGCGAAACCGGCCGATGAGCCGACCTGCAAAATCAGCTCAACCGGCAGCAAGGCGATGATGCCAAACGCCACCGCGCCGCTGGAGAGCAGCACGCCGAGGAAGTTGAAAAAGCCCGACCACACCACCGCAAAATGCGGCGGCAGCGAGTTGGTGTAGATCACCGTCGCCACAGCGTTGGCGGTGTCGTGGAAGCCGTTGACGAACTCAAAGCCCAGGGCGATCAACAGCGCCACGCCCAGCAGCAGGAACGGCGTCCAAGTGGTGACCACCGTGCCCAGTTCGTGCATGTCGTGCATCAGGCTGTAGGCGGTGAACAACAGGCCCATGGCGAGCACGGCGAAGAAAATGATCACGGTGAGCAGGCCGGGCTTTTTATCCAGCCGGGGTTTGGGGTCTGCGTGTGAGGTGGTGTTGGAAGCGGTCAGGGAAGGGGTGGCCATGCCGGAGCATCCAGTGTGGGGAGGATGCTCCTGATGATCATTGCAGAATGTTACAGAGATGCTGCGGTAGGTCAGTGTTTAAGGAATTGAGCCTACCGCTGATCTATAAAACACCCGAAGGCTAATGTCAGAGTGCAATCAATGTGGGAGCTGGCTTGCCTGCGATAGCGGTGCATCAGGCAATAAAAAAGTTGGCTGATAGTGAGCCATCGCAGGCAAGCCAGCTCCCACATTTCGACTGTATTTCAATTCAATAGTCTTTGCGTTTACGGAATGCCCAACGCCCGGCAATCAAGGTAAACGTCGCCACCAGCGCCACCAGGATCCAGAACCCTTCCGGGTCGGTGGAAAGCGGCACGCCGCCCACGTTCATGCCAAAAAAACCGGCGATGATGTTGATCGGCAACGCCAGCACCGTCACCACCGTGAGGGTAAACAGCGTGCGGTTGCTTTGTTCGTTGAGGTTGGCGGCAATCTCTTCCTGCAACAGCTTGATGCGCTCGCCCAGGGCCGTGAGGTCGTTGATGATCAGCGCAAACTCCTCAGTGGATTTGCGCAATTCCTTCACGTCCTCTTTTTGCAGCCACTGCGGCGGGCGGTTCAGCAGGCGCAGCAGCGAGCCCGGCTCCAGTGCCAGCAGGCGTTGCAGGCGTACCAGCACCCGGCGCGCCGCCCCGAGTTCGGAGCGGTTGGTGGACAGGCGTGAGGACAACAACTGGTCTTCGATATGGTCGACGCTGATGCTGGTTTTACGCACGATCTGCGTCAGCACTTCACCTTGGTCACGCAGCAAATGCACCAGCAGCTCCAGCGGCGAGCGAAAGCGTTCACCGGCCTTTACCGACGAGCGCAATTTATCCACCGAGTGCAACGGTTGCAGGCGTGCGCTCACCAGCAAATGGCTGCGGGCGCAGACCCACAGCGTGGAGATATCCGACGACACCATGCTGCTGAAGTTGAACACCACGTCGTTGACCACTGCCAGCAAGGCTGAATCGACGTGTTCGATACGCGTGGAGCGCGAGCCTTCGTGCAGGGCTTCGAAAAACTCCTCCGGCAATGCCAGGTTGGCCTGCATCCAGCGCTCGCAGGCGGCGTGGGCCAGGTTGAGGTGCAGCCACAGGAACTCTTGCGGGTCTTGCGGCGCTTTTAACGCGGCCAGCGCGGTCGCTGAATCAATCTGCTCGCCCTTTTCACCGGGCCGAAAACGAAAACCGTAAAGCAAGCCAAACAGATCGGGATCCTGGTGGCTGTGGTCGATGCTGTGGTTCATGGCGGCTCGCAGAGAAAGCGCCTGTAGGACGTTTCACAGGTTCGCGTGGGCGAATCATTGCAAGGCGGGATGACGATTTTGTGACAGTTTGAAAACTTGCTCAGCGTATTTTCAAGCTGAAGGTGAACTGGGTGCCGGTTTGCTCGCAAGAGCACACCTCGAGCTGCCCGCCGTGGGCATCGGCAATCTGTTTGACGATATATAACCCCAGGCCCAGGCCGGCTTGCGGGGTGTCTTTAAGCGGTCGCGCGTAGGGCTCAAAGAGCCGGGGCAGGGCGAGTGCGTCGATCTGGCCGGGGTTTTTGACGGCCAAGGTGAAGTGGTCATGCTCGATCTGCGCCGTGACGTGTACCGGGCCGTCATGGCTGCCGTGATGAATGGCGTTGGCCACCAGGTTGGAGAGCAATTGCGCCAGTCGATCGCGGTCGCCATACACGCCACGCAGGTCGCCGATATCGGCCTGGATCAGCCGCTGCGGGTGCACACTTTGCACTTCGGACACCACGTGCTGCAAAGCGGCTTGCAGGTCCTGGCAGTCTTTGAGGTGCAACGGGATGCCACTGCCCATGCGGCCACGGGCGAAGTCCAGCACATCCTCGACCAATTGCGCGGCGCGCCGGCCACTGCTGAGGATATGGCGTATGAGCGTGTCGGTCGCGGGGTCCGGATGTTTGCGCAGCAAGCGCTCGGCGCCGAAATTGATCGCGAACAGCGGGTTGCGCAAGTCATGCCCCAGCACGGCGATAAATTGCTCGCGCAACTCGGCCGTGCTGCGTTCTTCCTGCAATTGCGCTTCGGTCTGCTGCAAGGCTTCTTCGGCTTCAATCTGCAACGACAGTACGCGGGCGAACGACTCCATGGTCGACTGGATGGTGCTGCTGCGCAGAGGGGCCGGGTTGGGGTCCAGCGCGCAAATGGTGCCGAAGAAACGCCCGTCGGTGCGAAATACCGGCACGGAGATGTAACTCTCAAAGTGGTAAATGCGCGGGGTGTGATGGTCGTGGTAAAGCGGGTCTTCGCTGGCTTTGTCGATCACCACCGACACGTGGGAGCCACGAATTTCATGGCAGATGGTGGTGGTCAGGTCGAGTTCGCCGCCAACGCCCAGGCCGAACTCCAGTTGGTCGAGCACGGCGCAGGCGGTCCAAGTGTCGTCGGTCACCCGGGCCACGGCGGCAAAGCGCAGGCCGGTCATGTCACTGATGACTTTGAGCATCGCGGGTACCGCACTGATGCGGCCAATGGTGGCGATGTCGGCGGCTTTTTGCCCCATGCAGCGATCTCGATAGGAAGGTGGTGAGCGTTCGGCTCAGGTCGATGAAGGGGATTCTAGCGACCTTGCGCTTTGTAGGTGTAATTTCATTAACTATCCGGAGATCTTTTCTGGGTTTGGCGGATGAACAGGCATAAAAAAACCGCGCCACCCTGAGGTGGCGCGGTTTTTTGGGAATCAAATAATCAAGTGTCCAGCTTGTCTTCCAGTACGGCGCCGGTCTTGGCGTCGAGCTTCACTTCATACTTCTTGCCTGCGGTGTCGGTCATTTCTACTTCGTAGACCAGAACACCGGCGTGGTCGTGGTCCAGCTCGGTGTCGTTAATGGTCGCGCCGGCATGTTTGGCCAAGGCGGCGGCGTTGAGTTTTTCGAACGGCATCACGGCGCCGGACTTGAGCAAACCTTCAATGTGGTCCGGGCGAACATCCGCCTGGGCCAACCCGGCGGTCAGGGTCAGGGCGGTGGCGGCGAACAGGGCGGTCAGGGTTTTCATGGTGTGTGTCCTTCTTCGGTGAGCTGTTTAAGTGGCCTCAGGTTATCCAGCGCAACTTAACTCACGCTTAATTATTTCAAACGGTTGCGCCGTTTGTTCAATTCGCTGGGTGTGGAGGGTTTCATGCTGGGGGCTCACTGGAAGGGAGACTCGGATGAAACGTTTAGTAGCTTGGCTTTATGCGCCTGTATTCCTGGTGGGTTTTTTAGCCTGGGGGCTTTGGCAACCCGGTTGGCTGGTGCTGGTGTTTGCGACAGCACTAGCCGTGTCATTTGTGATGGAGCAATGGCTGCCCTATGAGCCGCAATGGAATCGCAGCCACGGGGACCGGCGCCGGGATACGCTCCATGCGTTGGTCAACGAGAGCCTCAATGCCCTGGGCCTGTTGACTCTGCCGGGGCTCACGGCCCTGCTGGCGTTCGAAGGCATTTGGCCGCGCGACTGGCCACTATGGGCACAACTGCTGGTGTCGATCGTATTGGCTGATGCCGGCATTACCCTGATGCATTACGCCAGCCACCGTATTGCGCCGCTCTGGCGCCTGCATGCGGTGCACCACAGCGTGCAGCGGCTGTATGGGTTCAATGGGCTGATGAAACACCCGTTGCATCAGATGCTGGAGGCGACGGCGGGTTTGTTGCCGCTGGTGCTCTTGGGTATTCCAGTGGAGGTTGCGCAGTTGCTGGCCCTGGCGATTGCGATCCAGCTGTTGTTGCAGCACTCCAACGTCGATATGCGTTTAGGGCCATTGCGTTGGGTATTCGCCTGGGCGCCGGTGCATCGTTTCCATCACATGAAGTACGGGCGCGCCGGGGATGTGAATTTCGGTTTGTTCTTCAACCTGTGGGACTGGCTGTTGGGCACGGCGTTTTATCGCGAGCACGCTCCCATGGGGCCTGGCGATCTGGGTATCGGCAGCCGGCCGGACTTCCCGGTGGCCTATGTAGCGCAGTTACGCGACCCGTTCATGCCGGCACGCATGAGCAAAGAACCGCCGTTGCCGGACGCGCTACGTTAGCAGCCGCACGTCCAGCTGACGCAATGACGCGCCGGCCGTCACGCCAAACAACTGCTTCATGGTGCGCGAAAAATGCGCCGAGTCGGCAAACCCGGCGGCATGGGCGGCCTCGGTCAACGTGCTGCCTCCGAGGGCCACTTGCAGCGCCACACGCAAGCGCCGCCACAGCACCAGGCGGCGCACGGGTGCGCCCAACTGATGGGTGAACAGGCGTTCCAATTGGCTTAATGAAAGGTGCGCGGCGTGGGCCAATGCCTGGGCCGAAACCTTGCCGGCAAGCTGTTGATCCAGGGCCGAGAGTGCACGTTCCAGGCGCGGGTCGACGAGGGCGCGCCGGGGTAACTGGCCCAGTTGCAACTGCAGTGTCTCAAGGCACGGCTGCGCATCGAGCAACAGATGCTCCAGGGTCTGGGTCGTAAAGGTGGCAGGTTCGGCATACAGCACCAGCACGTCACCGTCGCTGGCGAGAATGGCGTGGGGTTGTCGCGAGGGGATAAACAGGCGATGGGCCGTGGTGACACGACCATCGAGGCTGACCGTGACCGGCTTGCCGGGGCACAGCATCAACTGATGAGCATAGTGCGCATGGGGCGCGGTACGCCCCAGCTCGCCGAAGATCAGGCCGTAGTCATGCCCCAACCACAGGCGGCCTGACCATTCGGGTTTCACTCAGTAGCCGTTGTCCTTGAGCAGGTCCTGCACGCTCGACGAAGGCCAGCGCTTGTAGAACTTCAGCAGTTCGGCGGCGCGGTTGGTGAAGATGCCGTCAACGCCGGCCTTCATGACTTTTTCGAAGTCCACGGGCTCATCGACGGTGTAGACGTGCACCAGCAGGCCTTTGTCGTGGGTCAGCTTGTTCATCTCAGGCTTCACCAGGTCGGTGTAGCTCTGGTCGCCATGGTTGGTCAGCTCGGCCGAAGGGCCGGTGCCGATGGCGCCGAGGCTCTTGGCTTCGTCCACCCATTTTTCGAACTCGGCGGCGTCTTTTGGCTCTTGCTTGGCGTAGTAGGCGGCCTTGGTGGTTTCGCCGGACTCAGCAAAGGTTTGTGCCGATTTAGGCTCGATGCTGCCTGGGCCAACCCACAACAGCAGGATTTTCGGGGTGTTGGGCATTTCTTTTTGCAGCTCTTTCAAGCTGTCTTTTTCAAACGTCTGCAGCACCACGCGGCCTCTGCCCTGGCCTACGCCGGTGTTGCTCTTGCCCAGCTTGGAGCCGGCCGAGCTCAACCAGCCTTTATCCAGCAGCTTGTTTTTCAGATCGGCTTCGATGCCCGGGAACTGCTTGGGCTCCTTGGTCTCGATGTACAGGCCGGGTTTGTGCTGCGGGTTGCCTTCGGCGATCTTGATAATCTCGTCCAGGCTCTGGATTTTCAGGCCAACAAACGCCGGGCGGGCGCGGTCCGGGTAAGCGGCGTTGAACCAGCTGCCGGCGTCCAGGGTGCGCAATTCGGCCCAGGTGAACTCATTAGCCGGGGCGTCTTTGCGCTCGGGGAACTTGGTGGCCACGTCGGTGGTGCGTTGCAGGTTGTTGTCGTGCAGGGCGAACAGCACGCCGTCTTTACTGCGCTGCAGGTCCATTTCCAGGTAGTCGGCACCCAGGTCACGGGCGAGCTTGTAGGAGGCGGCAGTGGATTCGGGGGCATCGTAGGACGCGCCACGGTGAGCAATGACAGCCGGGTACGGAATGCCTTCGTTTGTCGCCAATTCAGCCGGGCTGATCGGGTCGGCAGCCTGTGCCTGACCAAGGCCGAGCATCAGAGCGAGCAGCAGGGCGCTCTTGGTAAACGTGACAGGCATATGCGAAGTCCTTTCGTGGAGGTAACTTTGAGAAGGCGTCCTTTTTAACAATTGATTGCGAAAGGCGCTATCACCAAACCGACATTAAGCTACTCACGAGGCATTTTTGTGGGTTTTTTTGTGCTGCGTTGCAGTATTCTTGGCCGAAGCTGCCCCGTTAGAGGGCAGTAATTTCTGCCACGCGTGTAAACCATCTTTCCAGTCCCCGTGGGACTTTTCAGTGAGGTTTACCATGCGCATCACTTCCGAGCTTATCTGCCAGGCCGCCGACCAACTCCATGGCTTTGTTGGCCTGAACCGCAAAACCGGCCACTACATCGTGCGTTTCAGCGAAGACGCCTTCGGCATGGACGTGGCCGATGACGGCATCATCCCCACCGCCGAATTTGTCTGGCTGCCGGCCGCCGACCACACCATGACCCTGTCGCGCGAGCGCCTGCAGTTGCTGCTGGACCAGAATATCGATGACCGTATCAACATCACCGAGCCGTTGCGCGTGTATATGCGCCGGGTGGAGATCCCGCAGATCAGTGCGTTGCGCAGTTTGGTGAGTTAGGTCCAGGCGAGTGGAGATCAACCTGTGGGAGCTGGCTTGCCTGCGATTGCGGTGTGCCAGGCAACACAAAGCTGACTGACCTGCCGTCATCGCAGGCAAGCCAGCTCCCACAGGTTTTTGCAGGGGGCTTAAGGCTGTGTTTCAACGCTGGAAAGTGTAAGCCCGCTCCACCTTGCACACGCGGGTGTGAAACGCCGAATACCAATGGGCGCGGCCTTGCTCGCGCACTTGGCTATGTTCGGCTTGTTGCTTCCAGGCCAAAATCGCCGCTTCGCTTTCCCAGTAGGAAACGGTGATGCCCAAGCCGTCTTCCCGCGCTGACTCAACACCCAGAAACCCCGGTTGTTCGCGCGCCAGTTCCAACATACGGTTGGCAGCCTGGGCATAGCCTTGATCGCCTTCGGTACGCAACGAGCTGAAAATTACGGCGTAATAGGGCGGGGCGGGTGTGTTGGCGATCATACCGATTGCGCCTGGCAGGCTTTGAGCAGGGCAACCGCCAGTGGCGGCGTAATTTCTTT
>NZ_JAAAFV010000023.1:86426-110520 GCF_019352915.1 Pseudomonas sp. Xaverov 259
GTGCTGCGCGTTCGGGCTGAAACAAAGTGGCGACGAAAAACGGATGGTCCAGCAGTTCGATGGCGCGCAGGTCGCCCGTCGAATCGTGGCCGCTGGGGATCAGGTCGCCTGCGAGCAATGCCTGGGCGAACGCGGGGTTGATGCCGTAGCTGCAACGGTAGCCTTCGTGGGTGTCCAGGCTGGCGTAAGCCTCGGCGATGCGCGTGTAGGGCGCCAGGCGGATGCTGCCAGTGGCCTCGACCAGTGAACACGCAAGCGGCGTAATAACCGCGCGCCTGGCCTCGGGTGCCAGTTCGCCGTGCTCCGCATCCGTCCAGCCCAGCACGTTGCGGGCATATTCGATGACCGCGTGTTGAAAACCACCGCAGGTGCCCAGGAAGGGGCGTTTTTGCTCGCGGGCAAAACGAATCGCCCGCAGTGCGCCGTCGGCATCACGGTAGGGGCTGGCGGGCACGCACCAGAAGCCGTCGAAGGCATGCAGCTCGGTGGCCGGGGTGATCGAGTCCGTATCCAACCAATGCCATTGCACGCTCAGGCCCAAAGCGTCAGCAGCCTGTTGCAGCGCTACGGGGATGGCCTGGTGGGCCGTTACGTCAGGGTTGTAATCCCCGATCAGGGCGAGGTGCAGGGGGGTGGTTTTCATCGCGTATATCCCATGGCTTGTGGTGTCCTGGGGCGCACTATAGATTGGCGCTCACGCAATCAAAATTGGCGTTTGCCCACATGCTTAATGCAGCCACGCACTATCAACTGGATTACCCGGACCTGTCACTGATTCTCGCGCTGGTGCGTGGCGGCACCCTGGCGCGGGCGGCGGCGCTGTTGCGGGTGGACGTGTCCACGGTGTTCCGGGCGGTGCGACGGCTGGAGGCGGCCCTGGGCCAGACCCTGTTCGAAAAAAGCCGCGCCGGCTACCTGCCCACCAGTTTGGCCAGCCACCTGGCGCAGCAGGCCGAACAGGCCGAACAGGCGCTGGAGGCCGCGCGCATCGGCGTGGAGCAGGGCGGTGAAGTGATCAGCGGCACCGTGCGCCTGACCTGTACCGACTCGGTGCTGCAAGGCTTGCTGCTGCCGGCACTGGCGCAGTTTATGCCGGCCTACCCGGCGCTGACCCTGGAATTGAGCACGTCCAATGACTTTGCCAACCTCAGCCGCCGCGACGCGGACATTGCCCTGCGCCTGACCAAGACCCCGCCGGAGCATCTGGTGGGCCGCCGGCTGGGCACCGTGGCCTATCAGGTGTGCGCCAGCGCGGGGTATGCCCGACAAAACCAAGGGCGTGAATTGGCCGAACTGGCGTGGATCGCGCCGGATGACTTTTTGCCCGACCACTCCACCGTGGCCTGGCGGCGTGAACACCTGCCGGGTGTGCGTCCCAGTTATCGCTGTAACAGCATGTTGTCGGTCGCCGAGTTGGTGCGGGCAGGGTTGGGCGTGGCAGCGTTGCCGGACTTTCTGTTGCAAGAGGGTTTACAACCACTCGGCCCCGCGCTGGCGGGGCGTGATACGGCGCTATGGTTGCTGACACGCCCGGATTGCCGGGCACTGCGCTCGGTGGTGACCTTGTTTGATGAGTTGGGGCGGCATATTCGGCTGCCTTGAGCGTTGTAGCAAACGGGCTTCTCTGGCGAACTGGCTTGCTGCAAAAAGCGTGCTCGCCACAACAAGCCTGCCAGCAACAGTAACCTTGCCAGTCCCAAGAGAGCTCCTATGGACAAGCGTTTCAGGGCTTGCGCACAAACTGCTCATGCATCTCGCACGTCAACGTCTCGATACGCTCGGTCAGTTGTTTGGTCATTTCCGTCAACCGGGTGTTCTGCTCCAGCAACTCCAGCAACTGTTTGGTGGTTTGCGCGGCCTGGGCCTGGCGTTCGGTATTGGCGATGGCCAGGGCTTCGCGGTGTTGCGCATCGGCGTCGGACTGGGCTTTGTCGCGGGCGGCCTGGCGTGTCTGGGCCAGCAGGATCAGCGGCGCAGCGTAAGCCGACTGCAGGCTGAACGCCAGGTTGAGCAAGATGAACGGGTACACGTCAAAATGCGTGACGCCGGTGATGTTCAGCACCACCCACAACACCACGATCGCGGTTTGCGCGCCGAGAAAGGTCGGCGTGCCAAAGAAACGCGCGAAGGCTTCGGCCTTGAGGGCAAAGGTGTCGTTGCCAAAGGTCGGCGCCAGATGGGCGTGGCCGCGGTGGAAGCGCAGGTGGTCGACAGGTACGGCGTCTGGCTTGTCGGGGGTCATGGCGGGCTCGAATCCTAGGCGTTAAGACAAGCTAGCACTATAGACCGAGCCCCCCGCCGGGCACATGAAGAACCGGTCAGTTGTTGCCGCGCTCGTTGGCAAACGCGCTCACCGCCTGCACCGCCTCGGTGGTGCCTTCGCGAATCTGCAGGATCACCGTGCCTGCGCGGTTGGCCAGGTCGACCCCCAGCGCCGCGCGGTCGCGGGTGCTGTCCATGCTCTCGATGGCTTGGCGGGTTTCATCCTGGATCATCGCGATCATGCTGGAGATCTCCGCCGTCGAGCCGCTGGTACGGGCTGCCAGTTGCCGCACTTCGTCAGCCACCACGGCAAAACCTCGGCCTTGCTCACCCGCGCGTGCCGCCTCGATGGCGGCGTTGAGTGCCAGCAGGTTGGTTTGGTCGGCGATTCCGCGAATGGTGTTGACGATGGCGGTGATCTGCTGCGAACGCTCACCCAGCTTGGCGATCAGCTGCGAGGAGGTGTCGATGTCGGCGGCAATTTCGCGCATGCCACTGGCGGTTTGCTGAATCACGTCGGCGCCTTTTTCGGCCACATCCCGGGTGTTCAGGGAAATATGGTAAGCCTGGGCCGCACTGGCAGCATCGGCAGCGTGTTGTTGCACCCTGGCGGTGACGTCGGAGGCGAACTTGACCACTTTGCACAGACGCCCGCTGGCGTCGTACACCGGGTTGTAGTTGGCTTCGAGCCACAGGGTCTGGCCGTGTTTATCGACGCGTTCGAATTGGCCGTTGAACAGTTCGCCCTGGTTCAAGCGTTTCCAGAACTCGCTGTACGCCGAGCTGTTGGCCAGCTCCGGCGTGCAGAACAGTCGATGATGTTTGCCCTGGATCTGCGCCAGGCTGTAGCCCATGCGCTGCAAGAAATTGTCGTTGGCGGTGATGATGGTGCCGTCGAGGTTGAACTCGATCACTGCCATGGCGCGGTCAATGGCACCCAGCTTGGCGTTGGCCTCGCTTTCGGCTTGCAGGCGTGGGGTGACGTCCATGGCGTACTTCACCACTTTGATCACTTGGCCAGCCTCATCGCGCACCGGGTTGTAGCTGGCTTCCAGCCACACTGACTGGCCATTGCCGGCCAGCCGCTCAAAGGTGCCGGACTGAAATTGGCCATTGCGCAGGTGCGTCCACAATTGGTTGTAGTCGGCGCTGCGGGCAAATGCGGGCGTGCAGAACATCCGGTGTGACTGGCCCAGAATCTGCTCGGCGCGGTAGCCCATGGTCTTGAGGAAGTTGTCATTGGCACGCAGCACGGTGCCTTGCAGGTCAAACTCAATAACGGCCATGGAGCGCTCAATCGCGTCGAGAAGGCTGGCCTGCTGGGCATTGGTATGTTGCAGGGTACTGATGGTTTTTTTATGGGCGTTAAATAGCATGTTCGAGGGCTCGGGGAAGCACGCGTCAGAGGTATCCATGAATAGGCGCCTGACCCCGTATGGCCCTGGGCCTTACGGTTGACTTGCTCATTGTCAGCTTCCTGGTGCTGACAGAGGGGGGCGGAACAAGGGGTTCAGAGTGATCAGCCTGCCAAGAAGTTCGCCGTTAGGGCAGGACCATTATTGGGCAGGCGACCAGTGGCGGCATTATGCTATCGCTGCGAGGCGCGGGCGGAAGATTCAGACGAGGTGTTATCGGACAACTCAAGCGGAATGGGCGACCACGTAGTCGCTGACATTCACCCGGTTACGCCCGGTTTCCTTGGCTGCGTACAGGGCGCGGTCCGCCGCGTTGAGCCACATCGCGGCATCGCTGAACAGCGGCTGGAAGTCTGCGAGGCCAATGCTCAGGCTCACGCGCAGCTCGGGAATCTGCGTATTGCGATAGTTGCTGAATTTTTCGCGCATGCGTTCCATGACTTGCGCGGCTTCTTCCAGCGGCATTAACGGCAGAATCACGCAGAACTCATCGCCGCCGTAGCGGCCGGCCAAGTCTTTTTCCCGCAGGTGCAGACGCAATTCCTGACTGAGTTGGCGCAACACCGCATCACCGACAATATGACCGTAGGTGTCATTGATCTGCTTGAAGTGGTCGATGTCGATCAGCGCGATGGTGGCGTGGCTGCCTTGCTGCCGGCACTTGTGGAACTTGAGGTTCAACAGGTCTTTCCATGAGCCATGGTTGAGCAGGCCGGTGAGGCTGTCGATGCGGCTCAGGGCACTGAGGGCGCGTTTGTGTTCCGAGAGCTTGATTGCCAGTTGGTAGCAGACCATGCCGATGGCCATCGGGTAGAGCGTCAGCATCGGCAGACAGGTGTAGACCTGGCTGAGGCTGACGTTGGGGTTGAACTTGACCCCGAATACGCCCCACGCCACCGCAATACCCGCCGCTTGTGCCAACAGCCCGCGCAGAAACAAGCGTTTGCCGCCCGCCGCGACATTGTTCATGGTCATCATCGACAGCACAGTCACGGCCGTTAGAGGTGTGAACTGGGTGGCGGCGGCCCAGAAGCCACCGAACAGCGAGTCATAGAGCAGGTTGCGCTGTTCCGCCTGATAGGGAAATTGCGAACGGGCCGAGAGCTGATACGCCACATGCGCCCAGGCAAACCCATTGAACAGCAGGAACGCCCACACCCAGCCCGGCATCGCCAAGGGGTAAAGGGCGCCGGCCACACTGATACAACCGATACCCAGGCCGATGATCCTTGGCTTGTAGATACGTCTGGCAAATGAAAGCCCTTTGCCTCGTCTGTTTTCCATAGTGTTCCGGGTCAGCTCTTTTTTGCGGGTACGACAGCGCGCGTCAGCGGGTAGAACCGTTGATCGGATATTAAGTGTGAATATTGTCAGTTATTCGCGTGGGAATAATCAGTGTCCTTCCAGGCCATTTGCGCAGCGCCGCGTGCGAATACGCCAAAAGCGACCTGGAATGTCGCGCATGCAACAGGTTTACTGCGGCCCAGGAGCACGCACTTCGTAACCGGCCAGGAACAGGTCGATGGCCGATTCAATTACGCCGGCCTGGCAGGCGGCGTCCAGCACCGGTTGGCCGAGGGTGATCTGCGGCCAGAACGCGAACGCCTTGAGCAAGCTTTGTATCTGGTGGGCGGCGAAGGCGGGGTCGGTGCAGGACAGCCGGCCGTCTTCCTGCGCGGCGCGTACCCACTGGGTGAAGCCTTCTTCGCGCTTGCTCAGGCGGTTGACCATGTCTTGCGCGCGTTCCGGCGAATGGATGGTGGCGGCAATCGCGACACGGGCCAGGTCAAGGAAGTTGGCGTCCGACATCATCAGCATCTTGGCCTCCAGCAACCCGCGCAGTTGCTCGCGCAGCGGGCGGTCGCTGGCGTAGCTGACGTCCAGTTGGGCCACACTGCTGGCCCACAACTGGTGGAGGATTTCGGCAAACAACTCTTCTTTGCTGGGGAAGTGGTTGTACACCGTGCGCTTGGAAACGCCGGCGGTGGCGGCGATTTTGTCCATGCTGGTGACCTCGAACCCATTCGCGCGAAACTCGGCGATAGCGGCTGCCACAATGGCTTCGCGTTTACGGTCGGTGAGGCGCAGAGGTGCAGTCATGGTCGGCTCTAAAAGGAAATTACACTCGGTAGTTTACTTGCTCAGGGTTTTGTTGCAATCTAGAAACTACACTGTGCAGTGTAGTTGGTCTGCGCGGTGTATTTTATGAGCCGACCCTGGAGTCACTCTGCAATGGCCACGATTTCAACCCGTCTCGACCCCGCGCCTGCTGCGCCCAAGACTGCGGAGCAGGCGCCAGGGCATTTCAGCAACGACGCCCCGGTGCAGCACGGTGGCTTTGGCAAAACCTTGCGCATTTTCTGGAACATGTTGTTCAACAAGCCGCGCAGCACGCGCCCGGTGGGCAAGATCCCGGTGCAACCGCTGACGCGCGAGCTGCTGTTGGCAGCCCCCGATCACAGTGTGTTTCGCCTGGGGCATTCCACCGTGCTGCTGAAAATGCGCGGCAAGTTCTGGGTCACTGACCCGGTGTTTGCCGAGCGCGCTTCGCCTTTCAGTTGGGCTGGACCAAAGCGCTTTCATCAGCCGCCGATCAGCCTTGAAGACCTGCCGCCGCTCGAAGCGGTGATCCTTTCCCACAACCACTACGACCACCTTGACCGCAACGCGGTGACCCAACTGGCCGACAAGACCCGCTATTTTCTGGCGCCGCTGGGCGTGGGCGACACGCTGGTGAAGTGGGGCGTGGACGCCAGCAAAGTTCGGCAACTGGACTGGTGGGCAGGTACCGAGGTCGATGGCATCCGTTTTATCGCCACACCGGCCCAGCATTTCTCCGGGCGTGGCCTGTTTGATGGCAACCAGACCTTGTGGTGTTCCTGGGTGATGATCGACGGCGCGCGGCGGATCTTCTTCAGCGGCGACACCGGTTATTTCGACGGCTTCAAACGGATCGGCGAACAGTACGGCCCGTTTGACCTGACGCTGATGGAAACAGGTGCTTACAACGTCGACTGGCCTCATGTGCACATGCAGCCCGAGCAAACCTTGCAAGCGCACATCGACCTCAAAGGCCGCTGGCTGCTGCCGATTCACAATGGCACCTTCGACCTGGCCTTCCACGCCTGGCACGAACCGTTCGACCGCATCATGGCCCTGGCCTGGGAGCGCAACGTGTCGATCACCACGCCCGCGATGGGACAGGCGTTCAGCCTGCACCAGCCGGAGCGCGGGCACGCGTGGTGGCTGGAGGTGGAAACTCAAGGTGTAAAAGAACACGCAACGGGTTGAAGCGTTGCCGCCTGGGAAAAGGATTTTCAGGGTGTTTCAGGGCTGCGACAAACGCCAGATGAGAGTGCGATGATCCCGCGTATTCAATTGTCGGGAGTCGGGTTCTGATGGAAAAAAACTGTAGCGAACATTGGCGGTTGGGGATGCCGTGTTGCCCGGGCCTGTCCTTGCCTGTGACCGAGGAGGCAGGCAGCGCAGGGCAGGCGGACGAGTCCGTTCATGCTAAACCCGAGAATCTGAGCCGCGCAGGTATCGTCTTTGGCGCGGCGCACGTGGTGGGCGCGGCGCCGATTCCCGGCTACAACGCGCCGGCCCTACCGGCAAGACCCGCGCGGGATCCCGCGTTATCACTCGCGGCTTTAAGTGGTATCGACCCCACTGGGCCGGTCATGGTTGAAGTCCCCCTGGTGCTGAATAACACCAGCTTTACGGCTACCCAGTTGCTATCGGGTTGGCGTATCGGCTTTGCTGATCGCTATGTGCAAGGCGGTCATCGCGAAGCCGTCGAACACAGCGAAGCCTTGTGTGCAGCCTTCGCCCTCCTGCGCCAGGCCGGTGCGCAGCTGGTGCCGGTGGACGCGCGGCGTGAAGACAGCAGCCTGCAATTTTCCCTGCAAAGTAATGAGATCGACGACCTCGTGACCGCGCATCGCCTGGATGCGCTGGTCTCTGGCAGCGAGAGCGACGCGTTTCATCGTGCCTGTGTCAGCGGCTATCCCTCACTCAGCGAACCACTGGGCGATGGGGCGAAGCTATGGTTTTACGGTGCCCGATGGTCGCGTGATGCATTGCCGCTGTTGTTGCGTGCCTATCGCCAGATCAGCGCCGGCGCGTCAAAGGACTCGTAACAACTACAGGAAGTGCTTAACCCTCCTACGATGTGAAGGGAGACTGCCTGAAGGTCTTGAACACCTGGATTTTTTAGAATGGCGGACTACATCCCGTATGAATTCTGAACTCAGGAGAGACCTTTATGACGGTTGCCTACAGCATCTATTCGATGATTCGTCAGGCTGCGCAAGCCCTGCCGGCGCAGACCTCGTCCGTAACCGCGACGCCAATAGCTGCAAAGCCCGTTGCGCCAGAGACTGCATACGCAAGCGTTCGCGAACTGGGCGAACAAATGGCTCGGCCGAACGGGCTTACGTCGCTTGATCTGGTGAACTTCCTGCAAGAGCGTATCCGCACGCTGGACCCTCAACTGTGCTCTGTCATCGAACTCAACCCTGATGCACTCGAGGCTGCGCGCGAACTGGACCGTGAACGCGCCAATGGCAAGGTGCGAGGCCCGTTGCACGGCATACCCATTTTGCTCAAGGACACCATCGAAACCACCGGCATGCAAACCAGTGCAGGCGCATTCGGTCTTGTGGGGGCGGCTGCCGGCAAGAATGCTCCTCTTGTCGATTACCTCATCAAGCAAGGGGCGGTGATCCTGGGTAAAACCAACATGACTGAACTGGCCGGGTTTCGCGGTGGCCCCGATGGCTGGAGTAGCCGAGGCGGGCAAACACTTAACCCTCACCGTGCGGGTGCCGACGTCGGCGGCTCCAGTTCGGGGTCTGCCGCAGCGGTAGCGGCCGGGCTGGCACCTCTGTCGGTCGGTGCAGAAACCAATGGTTCGATCATCGTACCGGCGGCGCTTAATGGTGTGGTGGGGCTCAAACCCAGCGTGGGCTTGTTGGATCGCAACGGGATTATTCCCGCCAGCCGCCGACAAGACACACCCGGCCCTATGGCTCGCTCGGTGTATGACGTTGCGTTGATGCTCAATGCCATGTCCGGCAGTGACCCTGGCGATCCCGAAAGCCTGGGCGCCCCTCAAGGCATCGACTACACCACACTGCTGGTGCCAGGTGCGTTGAAGGGCAAGCGTATCGGTTATCCCCAGACCTTTACCCTCAACGGTGTAAGTTTGCCGGTAGACAACAGCCCGCAATTTAGCAAGACACTGCAAGTACTTCGTGAGCAAGGCGCTACGTTGATACCGATCAACCTGCGGCTGGCAGATGCTTCACGTTATGACGAACTATTGCTCTCGGACGTGAAGGAAGAGCTGAATGCCTACCTGGCCAAACGTCCGGGCCTGCCGGTCACATCATTGGCCGAGTTGATAGCATTCAACCAAGACCGTGATGGCACCGTGGAGGACCATCAACCGGAACTCAAGAAAATCAGCGCCTCCACCCTGACCCCGGAGCAACGCAAGACACTGTGGGACGAGCTTATCCAGAAATTTCGCAGCTCTGTGGATGACCCGATCAAGGACGAAAACCTGGATGCCATGGTGTCCGACTATGAGACCAACATCTACTTCGCGGTTGCCGCCGCAGGTTACCCAGGGATCACCGTGCCTTCTGGGACGAATGAAGATGGCTTGCCGACCGGTGCCTATTTCTTCGGCACCCGCTGGGCCGAGCCCGATTTGCTGGCAGTCGCCTACGGGTACGAGCAGGCTGCCCAAGCCGGTGTAAAACCCGAGCTGTAAATGATGCGTTGCGTGCTACTGCGCGTATTACACTCACGGCCATGGAGGGCAGGCATGGCCTACAAAATTCACATCCTCGGTGCTGCGGGCGCCGGTACCTCGACTTTGGGCCGGGCTCTGGCCAAACGCCTGGGCGTTGCTTATTTCGACTCTGACTATTTCTACTGGCAACAAACGTCAGAGCCTTTCACCGTCGCCCGGCCCAAGGATGAACGCATCCGCCTGCTGCAGGAACAGAGTGCCGGCCTTGAGGGCTGGGTACTGTCCGGTTCACTGTGCGGCTGGGGCGATGCCATGATCCCGCAGTTCACCCATGTGGTGTTCCTGCGCCTGGACCCGCAGTTGCGCCTGCACCGCCTGCAACTGCGCGAAGTGCAACGCTACGGCGAACAGATCCTGGAAGGCGGTAGCCGCCACGAAAACAGCGTCGCATTCCTGGCCTGGGCCGCCCGTTACGATGGCGGTAACCACAGCTTACGCAGCTTGAGACGGCATGAAAGCTGGTTGAAACCGCTGACCTGCCCGGTGCTTCGGTTGGACTCTACGCACCATTCGGCTGAGGCGTTGGTGAGTCATTTGATGCCGCTGCTGAGCCCATCAATCGCGAGATGAGGCTGGGTGCGGCGGGCTCGGCGGGGGCGGCCTCAAACTTGCGCGCGCTCATCCCCCAGCCCGGCGCAAACCCTGGGAAAAACACCAGGCCTTCAGCCTCCAGCCGGAACGCGAGGGCTAACCGAACTTCATCCTCGACCTCGCCCAGGCTTTCAAAGCGCTGAACCACCTCCACCGCCAACCCGGCCTGGCGGGCCAGGTCTTCGCGGCTCCAACCCAGCATCACGCGGGCCTGTGTGCTGTGCTTGGCGGTGAATTGGTGCAGGACAATCTGCTGTTCTACGTAAGAGCTCATTGCCAGAGAGGACATGGGGTTTCTCCAGGTTCGACGGGGGAAGGCAAACTATACTGTGTTTTTGTACAGTTGTTTGTACCGCTCATCAACTGGATTTTTTATCGGGTTCTCACTTGCTGTCTCCAGAAGGGGCTGTGGAGGTTGCAACGCTCGCAGGTGAATAGGAAAATCCACAGACTGATCGAGCTGACGAGAGAACGACGCCATGTCTATTTCCGAAAGTGATTGGAAGAAATTCAAAGGCTTGAGGGCATTGGCCCTTGATCGCTTTTGCCTCGGTGTCCTCGCGGATGCCAGGACCATCAGTGAGCACGATGCATTGTCCGCTCACGCCCGGTACCTAATGCTGTACGGCGTGATTCATGCCCGCAACAAGGATATGGCCGATATGTTCGACTATTACAGTCGCTCATCAACCTATTCGTGCCTGGCATTAATGGTGCACCAGGACCTGTTGACCGACGCCGAGTTGGCAATACTCAGCGAAGAAACGCTTGATGCCATCAGCTATGCCGTCAGACAGCCTTATGAACTTGAGTGGGTTGAAGAGCGATTGCCCCGCGAGTAAACAGGGCGCACATGGCGTTAATCACTTTGCGCAGGAACACAGTGTGCTGACATTTAATTGCTCACAAGCCGGCAGCGACTTTTTCAGCCGTATTCACAAGGGTAAGAAAATTACCCCCGTTGAAAAACCACCGATACCAAGCGCAGAGGGGGATGCGCTGCACGCAGACCCTAACCAGTGGCTGGTCCATGCGGCGACAGTTAAACGTAAGCATGTGCTGGTGGCGACGCATTTGAAGACGCGCTACAGCATGCTGTTTTTCGATATGAAAAAGGCCGATGATGCGGGTTTTGTGAAAACATTTACCCATCGCTGGGCCGATGGTGTGATGAATATAGCGTTGAAGTGTGGCGTGCTGGACATACTCGCGCCGCAGGTGTGTGATCCGCTGCTGAGTGGCTTGGGGAGCACTTATTGCTTTTACCCGCGCAGCGACCGCAGCAGCCAGGGCCAAATCAATGAAATCCTGCGCGTATTTAAATGGGACGCTGAAGGTTTCGACTTTGTAAAGCAGCCGTGGAGTGCGCGACGTTATGACGAAGCCATCAATCGCACGCCCAGAACCATTCCCGGGATAAAGGGCTATGGTTGGCCGGAGGAAGAAATGCTGATTCACTGGCTGACGGCATTTGGCGCGATAGACGCGGCCACCGCCCGAGCTGTACGCGAACATTACCGGCAAGCTCGGCGATCACGCGCCCTTTCCTAATGCTCCTGCATTCCTGGCGCCTCACGAATGATCAGGTGGTCCAGGTTCTCGATATTGGCGCTGAACACCCCGAATGTCTGCTCGGGGTTCTTCTTGCTCGGCACCTGTTTTAGCTCCGGCGTCACGCCGTAAAAGAAGCAATATAAAGCCCGTTCGCTACTGGCTGCCGCCTTGATCTGCTCCAGGAATGCCGTGCGCTTGCGGTAGTTTTCGATGAGTTTTTTACTCAGGTAGACGTTCACCGAATAAGGCTTTTTGTCGAGCCACACCTTTTTTTCGAAGTCGATGCGAAAGCTGCTGGTGTAGTCCTTGATCGCTTTGATCTTGCCCCAGTAGATCAGGCCTTTGTTGTCTTGCAGGTATTCGATCTTTTTGAAAAACGTCCAATAGGTAGCGGAGTGCTCGCCAACCTTCAGCGGCATGGCCTTGAGCTTGTCCTTGTCGTCGATATTCGACACATAGCACTCGACCGGGTGTGCGAAGACGCTGGTTTTGTCCGGGGTTGTGTCGTTGCTGGCGTGGGATGAGCGGGTACTGGTTGCAGGCGCCTTCGCCGAATCTTGTGGGACGCTTCCCTCAATGACGACGGGCGGTGTCTTGCGCTGGTACTGACGCCGCGTCAGTACAAATTCCGATGGGAAATTATCCTCGCGCTCGTCGTCGCTTTCACCCGTCGCAGACTTGTGCGTGCTGGCATAGCGGCAGCCGTCGATATGCCGGGTGCTGGTCTTGTTCTTGAAGTGTGGCGTGCGCTGGTAATTGACGTTTTTCGCGTTGAATGTACTCAGCGTATTGCCCGTTTCGAACGCCGCGCGGCATTCATCGTTGGGGCACAGGAAGCTGTCCTTGTCGGAGTCGAAGTCGGCGGTTTCGTCGAAATTCAGGTCTCGAACGTCGTAGATCGACAGCTTGTCGTCGAGACTCAGGCTGTAGGCCGTGTCGAATTTCATGGGGCTCGGGTCCGTGAGATGAATGACTGGATATTACGCAAATACCAGACTTTACGGAGAGCAAAATGTGGGAGCGAGCAAGCCCGCTCCCACATTAGATAAGAGGCGTGTCAGGTACACGTCGGCCACTCAAGAAACACAAAGTGCCGCCCATCGCAGTGAGTGCGCCCAACGCATAGAACATGCTGGTCGGCGCAGCGTTGATCAGCAAATAGCCGCAAATAACCGGGCTCATCGCTCCGCCGAACGCCGCGAGGTTTTGTGCGCCGTAGTAACTGCCGCGCAATGCGTCGGGGGCGATGGTGTCGATAAACAGGAATTCCGACGGGTAAATGATCATCTCGCCCAAGGTAAACACGAACATCGCCAGGCACCAGGTGAGCAGACTGTCGGCCTGGCTGAAACCGATCAGCCCGGCAATGAACAGCAACGTGCCCAGCACGATCCAGTAGCGCAGCTGTTCGCGCTTGAGAAACCGGCCAATCTGGTACTGCATCGCAATCACGGTGATGGCATTGCAGGCCAGCACTGCCGACAAAATCTTCAGCGCCTCGGCGGGCTTGTAGGCCACCAGCAGAAATTGCGACAGATAAAGGGTGTAGCGCCCGTGGACGATGGTGCTCAACAAGCTGCCACTGGTGAACAGGATCAACGTGCGGTCGCTGCGCAAGGTGCGCAGGGTGCTGAGGAAGCTCAAGGGTTTGTGGCTGTCATCGCGTTGAGTCGGTGGGATGCCGATCATCAGGAACAGGCTGCCAAACGCAATGGCGCTGGCGATCAAGAACGGTGCCAATTGCATATGCCCGGCAATCACTACGCCGACCATCGGCCCGGTGGCGTAGCCGACGTTGGTCAGGGTGTAACGCAGGGAAAACACCTTGGCGCGATCACCCACGGGCAAGTTCTCGCTGATGATGGCTTTGGAGCCAATCAGGAACAGCGCCGAGGCGGCTTCGGTAATCACCAGGGTCAGGGTGGTGAGGTAGAGGTTGCTGGCGAACGTCAGCAATAGAAAACCGATGGAGCTGGAAAGCATGGCCAGGATCAGCAGCTTGCGCTTTTCCAGGCGGTCGATGATGTAGCCGCCATACAGGCCCAGCAACGTGGCGATGAATACGGCGATGCCCATCAGCAGGCCGATATCCTGCTGGTTGAGGCCCAGTCGGGTACTCAAGAGCAAGGTCAGCAACGGGCTGGTCATGGCGCGGCTGACCACGATGGTCACCGAGCAGATCATCAGGCGGCGGATTACCAGGGAGTAGGTGGCCACGATGGGGCGAGCGTCCTTGTTGTTTTTTCAAGACAACACAGATCAACTGTGAACACAGAACCAATTTGAATACAGAGCTAATGTGGGAGCTGGCTTGCCTGCGATAGCGGTGGGTCAGCTTGAATATTGTTCACTGGCGCACCGCCATCGCAGGCAAGCCAGCTCCCACATTTTTAGATCGTATGTTTACTGGCCGGCATTGATGCTGATTTTTTCCACCGCACCCTGCTCCAGATCCCACTTCTTCAGGATCTTGCCGTAGGTGCCATCATCCACCATGCCCTGCAGTGCCTCACTGATCGCCGTGACCAGCTCAGTGTTGCTCTTCTCAATCCCTAGCCCCGTGAACTGCTTGGAAATCGCCAAACCCACCGGCTTGTACTTGCCCTTATCCAGCGACATCAGATAAGGAATGGTCTCGCTGCCCTGCATCGCCGCATCCAGACGGTTCTGCTGCAACTGCGCGCGTGCATCCGCCGAGCCCTCAGTGCCGATCACCACAATGGCCGGCTTACCGGCGGCTTCGCAGTTTTCCTTGCTCCACGCGGCAATTTCCGACGGCCAGGTAGTACGGCGGCTGGTGCCGACTTTTTTACCGCACAGGTCTGTCAATTCCTTGAGGTCTTCACGCTTGGCCAAGGTGTACAGCTGCGGGCCGCTGGTGAAGTAGTCGATGAAGGTCACGGCCTTTTGGCGTTCGGCGGTGTCGCTCATGCCCGACAGCACAATGTCGACGCGCTTGGTGGTCAGGCCGCTGAGCATTTGCTCAAAGCCGGTTTCCTGCCACTTGATCTTCACACCCAGGCGCTCGGCCAGGGCATTGCCCAGGTCGAAATCCAGGCCCGTGAGCTTGTTGGTGGCGGTGTCCTTAAAGTCCATCGGCGGGTAGTTCGGCACGATGGCCGCGCTGATCTCACCCTTGTCCTTGATTGCCGCCGGCAATGCCGCGAATACACACGAGGAGGCCATCAGGCCTGCGAGCAACGTTGGGATAAACAATTTTTTCATGGGGGCGTTCTCGTTAGTTTTTTAGTTAAGTGCGAACGGCAGAAATAAAGCTTTGGGTACGCGGGTTTTGTGGGCTTATTAGAATTTCTTCGGGGCTGCCGGCTTCCACAATCTGGCCGGCATCCATAAACACCATGCGGTTGGAGACTTCGCGAGCGAAGCCCAATTCATGGGTGACCACGATCATGGTCATACCGGTGGTAGCCAAATCACGCATCACCGATAGCACTTCTCCCACAAGCTCTGGGTCGAGGGCTGACGTGGGTTCGTCAAACAACATCAGCTTGGGGCGCATCGCCAAGGCGCGGGCAATGGCCACGCGTTGTTGCTGGCCGCCGGACAATTCCACCGGGTAAGCATTGCGCTTGTCCGCCAGGCCGACGCGGGCCAGCAACTCCAATGCGTCTTCGATGGCTTCCTTGGGCGAGCGCTTAAGCACCTGTACCGGGCCTTCGATGATGTTCTGCAACACGGTCATATGCGGGAACAAATTGAAACGCTGGAACACCATGCCGGTGGCCAGGCGCTGGCGGGCGATCTGCGATTCATTCATCTCATGCAGCTTGTTGCCGACCACCCGGTAACCCACCAGCTCGCCGTCGACCCACAGGCCGCCCTTGTCGATTTTTTCCAGCTGGTTGACGCAACGCAGCAGGGTGCTTTTACCCGAGCCGGACGGGCCAATGATGCACATCACTTCGCCTTGCTCGACCTCGATATTGATGTCACGCAGCGCGTGATACTGGTCGTAATACTTGTTCAGGTTGACGGCCTTGACGATGCTTCTCATGGGGCAAATCTCCTCAACCCAAACTTACGAACGCTTGCCGGCGCCGCGGGCAAAACGACGCTCAAGGCGGCTTTGACCAAATGAAAGAACAGTCACCACCGCCAGGTACCAGATACCGGCCACAATCAGCAGCTCCATGACCCGCGCGTTGGCGTAGTAGATGTTTTGCGCGTTGTGCAGCAGCTCCGAGTACTGGATCACACTGGCCAGGCTGGTCATTTTCACCATGCTGATGAACTCGTTGCCTACAGGTGGAATGATCACCCGCATGGCCTGCGGCAGAATCACCCTACGCAGAGCTTGCAAGCTCGGCATGCCGATGGACTTGGCGGCTTCATACTGGCCGGTATCCACCGAGAGCAACCCGGCACGCACCACTTCGGCGGTGTAGGCGCCTTGGTTGATACTCAAACCGAGCAGGGCGGCCACGAACGGCGTCATCAGGTCGACGGTGTCGATGCTGAACACGCCGGGAATCGCGATTACCGGAAAAATCAGCGCCAGGTTGAACCACAACAGCAGTTGCAGAATCAGCGGCGTACCCCGGAACAGCCAGGTGTAGGTGATGGCCACATACCGCAGGATCGGGTTGGCCGACATGCGCATGATCGCCGTGATCACCCCGATCACCACGCCCAACGCCATCGCCAGGATCGACATGACGATGGTGTTGACCAGGCCCCAGAGGATGGCTTCAGACGTAAGGAACTGGCCGATGTAGGACCATTCGATCTGGCCATTGGCAAATGCACGCAACAGCGCGGCCAGGGCGATCACGATCAAGGTGGCAAAAAACATCCGCCCGTAATAACGCCGAGGCACGTGCTCGTACTGGGTGATATCGAACTGGTTCTCGGACAACTTGCGCTCGGCTTCCAAGCGCTCCGCCGGGGTTTGGTTCATGGTGCTACTCCAAAAAATATAGGTGTTGCACGATCGTTCCCACGCTCTGCGTGGGAATGCATCACGTGACGCTCCGCGTCACCATTGCGCAGAATTGGAGCCATGCAACGGGACGCGGAGCGTCCTGGGCGGCATTCCCACGCAGAGCGTGGGAACGATCAGATTCGGAATCCGGTGTAACTCTCAGCCCATTTTTGCTGAGCCGCCAACGCCACCTTCAACCGCCCAATCTGCTCTCTCACCCGCTCCGGTGCCGTCCCACCCCAGCCACTGCGCGCCGCAATCGCCGCCTCCAGGGTCAGGCAGTCACGCACCTCAGGCAGCAACCGAGCATCCACCTGCGCTAACATCGCCGGCGAGGCTTCCCACAACTCAATCTCCTGCTGCTCACAGGCCTGCACCAACGCGCCGGTAATCTCATGCGCCTCTTTAAACGGCACGCCTCGGGTGGCCAACCAATCCGCCACCTCGGTCGCCAAGGTGAAGCCCATCGGTGCCTGACGCCGCAGCTCCTCTACCTGCACCTTCATGGTCGCCACCATCCCGGCCATCGCCGGCAGCACCAGCAGCAAGGTGTCGACGCTGTCCAACACACTGTGCTTGTCTTCACTCAAATCGCGGTTGTACGACAGCGGCAAGGATTTAAGCGTCGACATCAACCCGGTCAGGTTGCCAATCAAACGCCCAGCCTTGCCCCGTGCCAGTTCGGCAATGTCCGGGTTCTTTTTCTGCGGCATGATCGAGCTGCCGGTGGCGTAGGCATCGTCCAATACCACCCAGCGAAATTGGCGCGACGACCACAGGCAAAACTCCTCCGACAGCCGCGAAATATTCACCCCGAGCATGCCCGCCACAAACAGGAATTCCGCCACATGGTCACGGCTGGCCACCGCATCAATGGAGTTTTCGCACGGCCCGGTGTAGCCCATCTCCTTGGCCGAATGCTCGGGCTGGCGCGCAATTGCGGAACCGGCCATGGCTGCGGCACCCAACGGCGACAACGCCGTGCGCGCGTCCCAATCCACCAAACGTTGCACATCACGCAACATCGACTGCGCATGGGCGAGCAAGTGGTGGGCGAACACAATCGGTTGCGCCTGCTGCAAATGGGTAAAGCCCGGGCAAATGCTGTCGATGTGTTGCTCGGCCTGCTCCACCAACGCCTGCTGCAAACCCAACACCTCGGTGGTGATGGTGCGCGCGTGGTCACGCAGGAAAAGGCGCAGGTCATTGGCGGTCTGGTCGTTACGCGAACGCCCGGCGCGCAATTTGCCGCCCAAGGCGCCCAGGCGCTCGGTCAATACGCGTTCGATAAAGGTGTGTACGTCCTCGTCATCCAGGGTCGGATGCAGGCGCCCGGCGGCGAAATCGTCACCGATACGGTCCAGGGCTTCGAGGGTGCGTAAGGTTTCCGACTCATCCAGCAACCCGGCGCGCTGCAATTCACGGGCATGGGCACGGGAGCCGGCCAGGTCGTAGGGTGTAAGGCGGAAATAACGCTCGGGGCAGCGGGACAACGCCGCCAAAGCAGCAGACGGGCCGGTCTTGAAACGAGCGCCCCAAAGGCGGTCGGTGGGCTGGGACATCGGTATTCCTCACGCTTGTTTTTAGAAGAGTCGGAGGCAGTAAAAATAAGATTTCAACTAGACTGAACCAGCGTCTGACGCGCCGTATTCAAGGTTGCCAAGGGCGGATGTTTATGTTCATTATCGCCGCCTGGCTATGTTCAAGGATTGGGTTGAAGCCTGTTGAATATGGCACTTGAGGTCAACGCGTATTATGGAAACCCCACTTTCCACTTCTGGAAACATGCCGCCAAAACCCGGCACACGACCGCCCCTGCAACTGAGCGGGCTGGACTTCAAACTGCTGCGCGTGTTCATGGCCGTGGTCGAAGCCGGCGGCTTCAGCGCCGCGCAAAACGAGCTGAACGTGGGCCTCGCCGCCATCAGCAAACAGATCTCCGACCTCGAAATTCGCATCGGCATGCGCCTGTGTAAGCGGGGCCGCGAAGGCTTTGGCCTCACCGAAGAAGGCAAGTTGGTGTATCAAGCCTCCATCGAGTTATTTACCTCGGTAGACAGTTTTCGCGACAAGCTTAGTTCGGCGCAAAACGAGCTGATTGGCGACCTTAGTGTCGGCGTTATTGATAACACCGTCTCTGACGTTAATTCCCCGCTAATAACCGCACTGGGTAAATTACACAGCGAATCGCCGAAAATTAGATTGCGCTTGCATGCCTCGCAACTCGACGAAGTTGAACGCGGCGTGGTGGAGGGCCGCCTGATTGTCGGCATCGTCCCGGTGTACCAACGCCGCGAAGAATTCGACTACTTCCCCCTCTACGAAGAAAAAGCCCACGCCTACTGCGCCGTAGGACACCCACTGTTCAACGCGAGCGACACCACCCCAGAGGTGCTGCGCCAATACGAAGTGGTCAACCACCGGTACGCGATCCATCGCGACAAAGCCAACTTCGTCACCTACGACAGCCAGTCCGCCTCGGCCTCACAGGTGGAAGCCGTCGCCATCCTGATCCTCACCGGCCGCTTCTTAGGCTTTTTGCCGGAACACTACGCCGCGCCATTGGTGAGGGAAGGGCGCTTGCGTGTGCTGTGCCCGGAGCAGGTTCACCTGAGCACAGCGTTTAACCTGATCCTGCGCCATAACGCGCCAAGAAGCCCGATGGTAAAAGCCTTTGCAACGGCGCTGGGTGTGGACCTGAAGACGCCGGCCTAAGCCTCAACAATGTTCAAATGTGGGAGCTCTCGAGCCCAAGCGAGGCAGCGATGGGATCGCCTCGGTCCAGCCTCCGAGCACATCCATCTGCATCGACCCCCTAGCACCCCATGCTAGTGAGCTTCCCAGCCTGAAGCCGATCCCAATGTGGGAGCTCTCGAGCCCCAGCGAGGCAGCGATGGGATCGCCTCGGTCCACCCGCCGACCCCACCCACCCGCATCACCGCTGCAACTTGCCCTGCTTCTTCTTCGAATGAAAATGCCGAAAATGCGCATCCTGCGCCGCCGCCAGCAACTCCCGATCCCCACGCGTATCGCCCCAAGCCCTTAACCGATACTCACCCAAATCCCCATACACCGCCTCAAGCCGCAGCACCTTGTTCTCACAGCGGCAATTATTCCCCGTGAGCTTGCCCGTCAACACGCCGTCGACCACCTCAAGCTCAGTGCCGATCAACTTGATGCCCAGCCGATTCGCAAACGGCTGCAACACCAACGCTGGCGACGCCGAACACAGCGTCACCACCGCCCCGGACCTCACCTCATCTTCCACCGACTGCAAGCCCTTGGGGCGCATCAGCTTGGTCCAATAGCGCTGACAATACGCCTCAGCCTGCTGCTGCACCCACGCCTTCTCCACGCCCGTCATAAAGGTGCGGATCAACTGCGCCTTCAACTCATCCCGGCTGATTTGCTGCAGCAAAAATCGCAACCCAGGCACGGCGAGTTTGACCATCCGGCCATAAAACTCAACTGGGCCGAAGGCGAATTTGAGGAAGGGCACGAAACTGTCGTGGTGGGTGAGGGTGCCGTCGAAGTCAAAGACGGAGAGTACTTTGGCGTCGATGGGGCCGGCTTCGAGCATGTCTGGGTTCACGGGTTGGCCTCGGTCCTATCTAGTATTTTTTGAGCGTTCATCAGGTGTGACCACTGGAGTTTACTCCCGTGCCAATCTTCCGACTTTGGAGTAAAGCCCCTCAGTGAAAGCCTCCCGGTCACTCGACCGGTGACAACGCTGATGGCAATTGGGGCACAAGGCTACAGCATTGGTCGTGCGATCCGAACCCTTCTGGGCGAGGTGCTTGACGTGATGTACTTCAAGAAATGGCAAACCATCGACCTCGAAAGGTGCGTTTGAACCGCAGCCTTCGCAGATGCCCTTGGCTTCTTTTAGTACCCAGGCGCGTACCTTTGGGTCGCGGACAAAGGCGGTGCTGACGGTCGACACTTTCTGCGGGTTGGCGATGCCATCCGGTAGCTTTTGGAAAGGTTGCTGCTGCAGTTTGGATGCGCGGCGGATAAGCGTTTGCTCATCTGCCGTTTGGGCTGCGTCTTCGGATTCGAATACACCCTGCGCGGCAAGCGCTCGGCGGATGCGTTGCTCAACGCCCGTACCCACGTTTTCTGCAGGCTTATAGCCTTCGATACGGTCCCAGCCCATACGCACAAGCACGGTGGAGATGTTTTGCATGCGAAATTCAATTGAACCCTTCGCGCGACCCGCCACCGGGCCTTCGCGCAGGAGGCGGTTTTCGAGGGCTTTGTTAAAAGGCTGGCCGTTTTTCTCCCAGGCCAACATCTTCAGGTACGCCTCGACCGCCGCTGCCAACTCCGAGTCGCTCCAGTCCGTTTTGTCTTTCGCAATATCCATACAGCCGCCGAGGGTAGAAAACCCTCGGACGATACTGAGTAGCCATTACTGCGTCTACGAAATTTCCTACGAATCGGTGGGATTTACCGTTCGTTATCTTCAGTACAGTCGCTGCTTAATTCGGAAAATTTGGGTGAGCTTTCGCCACCACGGAGTCTTTGCTGACTCCCTCAGATAGGTCCGATTAACCAGCAAATACGGCATGTCCCGAAGCCGTATCCAGCCCTCATCCTGCCAATGCAGCAGGTTCAACGACATCTCCGGCCAATCCAGCATGCTCAACAGTGGGCGTTCCACCGTCCTTGGCTGACGTTCGTCCCGCAACGTCGGAACCACTTCATGAGTGAGCCAACTACGGAGAAGGCGATTCCCCGGTGTGTAGTGATAGACCAACAGCGCGTAAGCACCGGATTCGCTGATCATCAGCATTTCTTCGGGCTGACCGTGGAACAGCAGTTTTAAAGTTCTTCGTTGGTCTTCATCAAGCTTGCGAGTCGTGCGCTCATCTAGGAACCACCCCATTAAGCGCCCAAGATCGCGAGCGCAGAACCACGGTTGGTTCTCCAGTAGGAGGGCGTGCAATGGGAGATTTTGGCGGGTGAAGACAGTAGGGGAGAAGGGATCATGCATGGCGCACCGCCTTTATCAGAGGTGCTTGAAGGACCGTTCTTTTGCAGTAGATAGCCTTCGCAAGGAAGGTGAAAATTCTAGGCATTTCCATTACCTCTGTGTGATGTCAGCTTTCTTAGGGCTGGGTGCCGGGAGTTAAGAAACCCCACACAGAGGGCCGGACATATTCCCCTTTCGGGTCTTGTATTAGCCCACTCCCGGCATAACAGAGATTTTCTATGCCCACGGAGAAACCGTAGGCACAAAAAAGCCGCTACTGTCGGGTGCGGTCAGTCCGCTGTGTGAGGTGTTTCTTAGGCACCAATAGCAAGACTAGAGCGTTCTCTGAGCTTGGTCAATCTTATGCGGTCGCCGTCGATGGCTTACGACGTTTCGGTACCTTAGGTTTGACTTCAGCGAACTCCGCCTTGATTTGTTGAACCCAATCTGGCAGTACCCCGATTAAATCAAGCTCGGAAAATTCGACATATTTTTTAGCAAATAAATACTTTATGTCTTGCCCTTGGAAAAATTCCTTTATAGCCAACCTTCCGGAAACTTTTAGGTCCATGCAGTCTGCTGAATTTTTGGCACTTTCGATGAAGTCGCTTTCTCCTAGTACTTTTAGTATGTCGGGATTATTAAAGTGCTCTAAAGTTTGAATGTAAAGAAGTGGTTCTAGAGCATCTTCTATTTCGGTTGCGGGTATTTTTCGAATGTCATTGATGTCGACTAGTTCAATATTGTTGTTGATATTTAAAAGCCTTTTGACAAGCAGGTTGTCTAGGGAGTTGTCTTGCTCAAAGGTTTTTGCTTCTATATCCGTGTCAATTAGGCATAAGACTTTTCCCGTTATAGAAATATTTTTATCTTGGAGTGGGGTTTTGATGTAACGTGCCATCCTCAATACCTCGGCGGAACCTCCGCAAGGTAAAATACATAATCTCTGCTTGTCTATCTCTTCAGAAAAGTAGTGTTCAAAATAGACCTTCTCAGAACTCCCTTCACATATTATCCAGTTGTAACCATTTTGCAGCGATTCGATTATCGACTGTGTCAGGTCGTTATAGCTTTTTAATTGAACCGAGTATGGTGGGGTGTTTTGCTTTAGTTCTTTCTTTTCTTGTGCTATTTGCTCTCGATAATTTGAGAGATTAAAAGAGTCTTTGAGGATTTCATTTCCTTCTTTGGAGATGAGTATGGATTTTCCGCTACTTAAAATTGGGAGGTGTCCGTACCAATGGGTCGTAATAATAAGTTGTGTATTGTTTTGTGCGATTTTTTTCAGGTTTTCAAATTGATTAAAACAAGCGCTTACGTGTAACGAGCTTTCTGGTTCGTCGATTGCTAGGATTACGTCTTTCTGTCGATCCTCACCATGTACGAGATAGGCGTAAGCCAGGTCTACTAGCGCTCTGCGTTTCTCTCCTGAGCTCAGGTGCTGAATTGGCACTTCTGAGCTGCCGACTTTCCTATGCAGTATTTTTACTGAGAAATAGGCCTCAATGGTTTTTTGTACAATGTCGAGCTTTGTCAGGTTTTTTCTTTTTCCCGTCGATTTGTATTTGTATTCAGGTAAGTTTTTCTCAATTTCTATCAAGAAAGTGTCTAAATTTTTATTGATAGCTTTAACTGTTTTGTCATCAATGGCTACGCTAACCTCTGTATGGATATTCTTATCCATAAGAATTTGCATATCGGCAGCTTCTAGTTTTGTAAATGAGTTTACGTTTGTTTCTACGGGGATGTATAGGTAGGTTATGTTGTCAATTAACCAGCTTAAAAGCTTTGAGGATTCTGCCTTGAAGTCAAGTTTTGCATCGTCAAATAGTTTCTTGAGCTCTGGTTCAAAAGTAAGGAAAAATGCATCTTTTTCATTGTGCCTTTTGCCAATAGCTAAGAGGTAATAATCGGACTCTTCGTTTGAGGATTTAATGATGTCGCGATGGTTATAAAAGTCTTCAAGAGCAGATTTTTTTGAACTTGACCAAAAATAGTTACTTATTATCTCAATTGTGGAAATTGACTCTTCGCTAAGAAGCTCTCTGGAAGCATTCTTTGATATTAAAAATAACGGGCTAATAAATGGGGTTTTGTCGTTGGTGCTAATTCCACCTTCGAGTTGAGCCTGTTTGTTTATTACCCAGTCCTTAGAGTCTTTGTGGTTGAAGAATTTATCAAGGGCGTCAAGTATTGAGCTCTTTCCGACACCATTTTCACCAATTAGTGAGGTGAAATTTTCTCCGTCGGATAATGGTATGTAATTTATATTTTTGTATACGCCGTAGTGCCGGAGAAATAAACCTGTAATTAAAATCATAAGAGCTGGCCTTTGACTTGATCTGGATTGAGCTCACACTTGTTGGATTTCAGGAAATAAAAAAGCCTCGCTAATGCGAGGCTTTATTTAGCGTCCTAACATCCCTGTAAGGTGCGCTGTTATAGCATGGCGTTAGGCCACTATCAATCCCAGCTCAGCGCGCCGCCGGTCTGGTACTCGATCACACGGGTCTCAAAGAAATTCTTCTCTTTCT
>NZ_JAAAFV010000023.1:110530-126146 GCF_019352915.1 Pseudomonas sp. Xaverov 259
ACAAGAGCCAGATCAAGTGCGAAGCAAAAGACTCTCTACCTGATGCAACGCAGTCTAAATGTGGGAGCGGGCTTGCTCGCGAATGCGGTGGGTCAGTCAATTCATCTGTCACTGACCCACCGCATTCGCGAGCAAGCCCGCTCCCACCTTTGACCGAGTATGGCTCTGCTGTTGCTGTTGCTCCGGCTCTTACATCCTTGTTGTGTAGATATTCACACTCCCTCGGGAGGTTTTTATCAGCGGGTCAGACCTTATGGCTTAGCCACGTTCCAGTTGCCACCCACGCCGTCGCCGGTGATGTCGCCAGGTTTGGCGTCCTTGACCCAGGTGTACAGCGCCTGGCCTTTGTAGGCCCACTGTTTGCTGCCGTCATCGCGGCTGATCACGCTGTAGCCGTCGGCATCTTTCGCCGAGGCGGCGGCTGTGAACGCTGGCCAGTTGGCCAGGCACTGGCCTGTGCACACCGATTTGCCGGCGCTGTCTTTGGCGAAGGTGTAGAGGGTCATCCCGTGGCCGTCTACCAGCACTTTGCCCTTGGCACTGTCGGCCACCTTGGCCGGGGCGGCGAAGGCCATGGACGAAGCGCAGGCGAGGAGGGCGGCGGCGGCGAGGAAGGATTTTTTCAGCATGACTAGCTCCTGGGTTTTTCTGGTTTTGAGAAGGTGTACCCAGGTAAACACCCGTCGCGGCGCTTTATTCCTCCTGCGTGAATAATTAGTTAAACGCGGCCGCGATTGACCATCGCCAGAATCGTCGCCAACAGCTCCTGTTGCGCTTCTTCGCGGCTGATCTCGCCACTGGCCGCTGCCTGGGACAAGGCTTCGGCGGCACCCAGCATGGCGCGTAATCCGGCCTGGGAAACAGTGCCGTTGGGCGCGAACGGCGCCAGTGCATCGCGGCACTTTTGCAGAAAGACCGCCTCGTATTTGCGCTTCAGCGTTTCCAACTCCGGCGAACTGCTCAAGGCGGCGATCACCCCCGGAATTTCCCGCCCTTGCAACAACACGCAATCGACGTAGCAAGACGCGATGACCCAGGCTTGTTCCTGCAGGGTGGCGGCGCTGGTGTCCAGCGCCTCGGCAAACACCTGGTTCTGGCGGCTATCGAAGTCTTCGTACAGGGCAGCCAGCAAGCCGGCGCGGGTGATGAAATGGTCGTAGACCACCGGCTTGGTAACGCCCGCCAGCTCGGCCAGGCGGCCCAGGGTCAGGGCTTCGGTGCCTTCCTCGCGCACCAGTTGCCAGGCTACGTCGAGCAATTGGCGCAGGCGGTCCTCGCGGGATAGGCGGCGGCGTGGGGCAGGGGATTCAGCGCTTGACATGCTTATATACCAAAAGTAACTTAAAGTGCGTAACCTACTAAAAGTAGCTAGCGCCCAGCCTAGCTCGAAATGGAGTCAATGTCATGCACGCACTGATCGTTGTTGCCCATCACGACCCGCAATCCCTCACCCATAGCCTGGCCGCACACGTAGCGGCGGGGCTCACGACGGCCGGCCACACCTACGAGATCGCCGACCTTGCCGCCGAAGGCTTCGACCCGCGCTATAGCGCCGCCGACCACTTGGTACACCGCACTCGCGCAGAACCGCCCGCGGATGTGCTGGCTGAACAGGCGCGCATCGACCGCGCCGATGCACTGGTGCTGGCGTTCCCGATTTATTGGTGGTCACTGCCGGGCCTGCTCAAAGGCTGGGTCGACCGCGTGTTCGTCAACGGCTGGGCGATTGATTATGGGCCCGACACGCCGGTGGTGAAAAAACTGCGGCACTTGCAGGTGCACCTGCTGGCGCTGGGTGCGGCGGATGAAGGCGCGTTTGATCGTCACGGCTACGCCAAGGCCATGCGCACGCAGATCGACTACGGGATTTTTGATTACTGTGGGGCGCAGGTGCTGACGTCAGAGCTGCTGCTGGATTCGGAGGGCGGCGCTGCGCAAGCGCATTTGCGCACCGCCAAGGCCATCGGGCAGAGCCTGTTTGAACGCGAAGTGGTTGCCGGCTGAATCAGCCTTCGCGAAACAGATCGTGGGCATCCAGCAGGCGGTAGGCAATTTCCGGGCGCTTCTCCAGGCCACGGCGAATCGCCGCCGGAATCGCCTGGCGGGTTTTGCGGCACAGGCCGGGCTGTTCATCGATATTGATCTGAATGCCGCGCATGCTCTTGACCTCGGTGTGCCCTGGCGCCACCTGCACGCGGATGCCCAATAGTTCAAACATCTTCTGTTGCATGTGTTCCAGGTCTTGCAGGCTCTGGAGGTTTTCCAGGCGCTCGACCAGCTTTTTTTCTTCCTGACGCGTCAGGCTGAGAATGCGCAGGTCGGCGCCGGGCGCTTGTAACAGCTGTTCGCGGTCACAGGCACACACGCCGGGTGGGCAGGGTTGGCGAATTGTCATGTGCATTCCCTCCCCAAGCCGACGTGTTGGCTCAGTAGCTGAGCGTTACCCCAAGGCTGCCCAAGGCCTTCCAGTACTCAGGGTAGGTCTTGGCCACGCAGTCCGGGTCCTGAATGCGGATTCCCGCCACCTTCAGCCCGGCCAGGGCAAAGCACATGGCGATGCGGTGGTCGGCGTGGGTGTCGATCAGCGCATTGCAGGACGTGCCGGCCAGTGCCGGGTCGCTGGCCACCAGCAGGTCGTCGCCCTCAATGGTCGCCAACCCTGGGCGAATTTCGTTGAGACCGTCGTGCAGCGCCTGTACACGGTCACATTCCTTGACGCGCAGGTTGGCCAGTTCCGTGAAGCGCACCGGGGTGTTGTTGAACGCGGCCAGCACCGCCAGGGTCGGGATTGCGTCCTGCATCTGCGAGCCGACCACGGTGGCCTGCATATTCGGGAACTGCGCGATCACGGCCTGGGCCTTGGCGTCCGGCTGGGTGAAGTCTTGCGCAGCTACGCCGATGTCGATGCGCCCGCCGGTCAATACTTCGGCAGCCCACAGGTAAGTGGCGGCGGAGGCGTCGGGTTCGATCAGGTAGTCATGGGCGCTGTATCCGGTGGGCGCCACACGCCAGGTGGTGTCGTCGACCACCTCGACCTGCGCACCGAATGCACGCATGCAGTCCAGTGTCAGGTCGACGTAGCCACGGGCGCCGATGTCCTTGCCGGTCAATGCCACTTCAATCGGCGCCTGGCCGCAGGCGGCGAGCATCAACAGCGCCGACACGTACTGGCTGGACAAGCCGCCATCAATCTCAAAACGCTTGGCCTGCACCTTGCCCACGCCGTGTACGGTCACCGGCGGGCAGCCGGTCGGGCTGTCGACGCGGATGCCGTTCTGGCCGAGGGTGGCCAGCAACGGGCCGATCGGGCGTTTTTGCATGTAGTCGTCGCCGTCGAGTACCACGGTGCCTTCGACGGTCGCTACGGCGGCGGTGAGAAAACGCATCGCGGTGCCAGCATTGCCGAGGAACAGCGGCTGCGACGGCAATTGCAGCTTGCCTGCGCCTGTGACCACGAAGGTGGTGTCGTCTGGTTCATCGATGCTCACGCCCATCTGGCGCAAGGCCACTGACATATGGCGGGTGTCATCGCTTTTCAGCGCACCGCTCAGGCGGCTGGTGCCCTTGGCCAGCGCGGCCAGCAACAGGGCGCGGTTAGTAATGGATTTGGAGCCGGGGGGCGCGACCTTGCCGTTCAGAGCGAAATTGGGCGGTGTAACGGTCACGGTTTTCTGCGAACTCAAGGTACAAGGCTCCTGATCAAGGCAAGGCGGTATGGAGTGGCCGACGGGCGGACCCGAATAATCAGCCAAACACGCCACCCTTGTCGAGCGGGGATCGTTGTATGGCGTGTATTTCGAGGCTGTCGCCGACGTGTCCGGGGAACGGACTGTTGTTGTAGTCGGACTACTCCTTTGCGCGTAGGACAAGCAGTAAATCCGATGCAGGACAATGCCCTTTAGTCAGCGATACGCAGGCAGTGTGCGAACTTTCCGAGGGAAGCAGCGGCTGGACAATAACGCCCGCCAAGGTAAGTTCGAGGCGTGCTCCATGACGGGGCACATTCAATCAAGGAGTGACTGAAATGAACAAACCCCAGACCCAACTTCGCCATGGTCGCGTAGTCGATCCGGACAGCCGTGGTTCAGTGGCAGTGGAGCGTGGGCTGCTCGGCAACTGGCAAGTCAACGAGATGGAAGGCGGTAAAAACTTCCCATCGCTCACTGCCGGGCCGTTCCCCGCGCCCTATCAAACCGATGATCCAAGCGTCACGCCGCCGGCCGACGGGCATATCCTGAGTGGCGGCAAAACCGACGATCGCGATTGCCTCAACTTCACGGATGAGGAGATGAGCAAAAAGCTCAACACGCCGTTTACCTGGCCATTGCTGAATGTCGAGGCTGGCCAGGTGTTCAAGGTGCAGTGGGAATACACCGCCGCTCACGTCACCCGTGGTTATCGCTGGCTGATCACCAAGGATGGCTGGGACCCCAAGCAACGCATCAGCCGTGCGCAGCTTGAGGCCAAGCCGTTTTTCGAAGACTTCTACACCCAGGTGCCGTACTACCAGCACGCCGATGAAATGAAGGCCAAGGTCGAACACCAGGTCACGCTGCCCAAGGGCAAGAAAGGTCGGCATGTGGTGGTGTTGATGTGGATCGTGGCCAACACCGGCAACGCGTTCTATCAGGCGTTTGACCTGGACTTCAACTAAGCGCTGTTAACGCTGGGCCAACCAGTAGTCATGCAGCGCCCGCGCAGCGGGTTCGATAGCTCGAGCCCGCTGCTGGTGGGCGTTTACATCCAGGTCTGCCGGCAGTTCAAAGTTGTCCTGCTCGGCGCACCAGGAAATCTTCTCCAGCAGCGCCGCCTGTTCGGCAGGCAGCTCTGGCCAGTTGCCAATTGCGGCGCCACGGATATAACCGAAGCACCATTCCTCGGCCAGCGTGACGGTTTGACCTTGGTGTTCGGTGTCATCAAAACGCGCCTTGAAGCTTTGCGCATCGGTGGCCAATTGCGCCGCCAGCGTATTCATATGGCGCACGCACAGCTCGAGGAAACGCTGGGCCTCTTCCACGTTTTCCCAGGCCGGGTTCTGCCCACCCCAGATCGCCGGGAACCACTCAGCGACGTCCACTTGTGCGGGGCTGGAGACCAGCGCGGTGAAGTAGCCGTCGAGTTCAGCCAGGTTCAGCACCGAATGATCGTCGCCGTATTTCAACAGGGTTTCGTCAATGAAGTCGAAATCGGCAGGGGTGAGGGGTTGGGCGAGCATGGGCATATCCTTTAAACGTCGAGCGCCGCGAAGTGGGCGGCTTAAAGCGCAGAGGATGGCGCTTGGGCGGGCTTTTTTCCACTTATTTCCCAGCGCTGACACAGCTTGCTCACGCACATCGAACCCACCACCGCCAGAATGATCGGCACCAGAAAGTCATGCTCGATGCGGGTAAATTCGGCCACCAGCACAATCGCTGTCAGCGGCATGCTCATGCTGGACGCCAAAAACGCCGCCGCGCCGATGATCGCAAATGCGCCCAGCGGCACCCCGGGCCACACCAGGCTCCAGGCGCCGCCGAGCAGAATCGCGAGCAACGCGCCATTGGCCAAACCCGGCGTCAGCAGGCCACCCTCGGCGCCCGCGCGCAGGCTGCTGGCAGTGATCAATACCTTGACCAGCAGCAGGATAGCGGCCAGGCCTATCGCCAGCTCATTGTCGAAGCCCAGTTGCGCCGGGCCTTTACCATTGCCGAGGATCTGCGGCAGCAGCATCGCCAGCCCGCCGATAAGCGTAAAGTTGATCAGCGACATTACCGGCAGGCGCCAGCCGCGTGCGGCGTTGGCCCTGGCGCCGGCGGTAAAACGGCTGAACCCATAGGCGGCCACGCCAAATACCGGCCCGCACACCACCGCCCAAGCGATCAGCGCCGGGCTGAGCACAAAGTGCGGTACTACATACTGCGATTCCGCACCCAGCCCGATCCACGCCACCGACGCACCAATCGCCGAGGTCGCCAGCGCAATCACCGCCGCCGGCCAACTGAAGGCGCCCACCAGCACTTCCAGCACAAACACCGCGCCGCCCAACGGCACGTTGTACACCGCCGCCAACCCGGCACCGGCGCCGCAGGCCACGATCAAACGGTGCATGTGCGGTTCCAGTCGGGCGCGTTGGGACAGCCAGGTCGCGGCCAGCGCGCCGACCTCACGCGGCGCCACTTCACGGCCCAACGGCGAACCGAGGGCCACGGTGATGATCTGCAGCACGGCGTGGGCGAGGGTGGTCTTGGGCGGCATGATCGGCATGTTTTCAGACACGGCCTGTTTGATGCTCACCAGTGGGCGGCCATAGCGATAAATCATCCACCAGCCCAGCCCGGCGACCAGGCCGCACACCACCAGCACCAGCAGGCGGCGCTCCGGCGCGGCAGCGGTGACGCCCCACAAAAAGGTTTCGTGGCTGACCAGGCTGTCGAGGCTGTAGCCGTAGGCCAGGTGCTGGATGCCATGCAGCAGCAACGCCAGCAGCATCCCGCCCAGCCCGGCGCCGATGCCGGTCAGCACGACCACCAGGGCCAGAATCAATGATGAACGAAAGGTGGACGGCATAGCGGGCTCCAGGCAGTGGCCCTGAGTGTATAGCCGATAAAACGCGGTGCCTGGGTGAAATGTATCGGCAGGCCATCAACCCGCCGCCCACAACATTTCATTACTTTTGCCAGTCCCGTTTTTGGCCGATGCGCCGTCATGCTCCCTTGTTATAGTTCGAGCCTTATTACTCGCCAGTCAGGGATCACTGCCATGTCCGAATACCAAGCTTTCATCGTCGAACTCACTGGCAATGTTGCCCATGTGCAGATCAACCGCCCGGAAAAGATCAACGCGATGAACGCGGCGTTCTGGACCGAGATCATCGACATCTTCCAATGGGTCGAAGACACCGACGCCGTGCGCGCCGTGGTGCTCAGCGGCGCCGGCAAGCACTTCTCCTCCGGCATCGATTTGATGATGATGGCCTCAGTAGCCAATAGCTTCGGCAAAGATGTAGGCCGCAACGCACGCCTGCTGCGGCGCAAGATCCTCGAACTGCAAGCCTCGTTCAATGCCGTCGACAACTGCCGCAAGCCGGTGCTGGCGGCGATCCAGGGTTACTGCATCGGCGGCGCCATCGACCTGATCAGCGCCTGTGACATGCGCTACGCCGCCGAAGGCGCGCAGTTCTCGATCAAGGAAATCGACATCGGCATGGCCGCCGACGTCGGCACCCTGCAACGTCTGCCACGCATCATTGGCGACGGCATGTTGCGTGAACTGGCCTACACCGGTCGCCCGTTCGGCGCCGAAGAAGCGCGCAGCATTGGCTTGGTCAATCGCGTGTACCCCGATCAGGACAGCCTGTTGGCCGGGGTCATGGAAATCGCCCATGAAATCGCGAGCAAATCACCGATTGCCGTGGCCGGCACCAAAGCCATGATCAGCTACATGCGTGACCATACGGTCAATGATGGTCTGGAATACGTTGCCACCTGGAACTCGGCTATGTTGCAATCCAACGACCTGCGCGTGGCCATCGCGGCCCATATGAGTAAGCAGAAACCCGAATTCGTGGATTGACTGACATGACCCCAGGCTGGATTACCACAACGCTGCTGGACAACGACGCCCCAGGCGGCTGGGCTGTCGCCCGCAGCCGCGAGGGCTTTTTGCATGACACCAATGGCCCGCTGTTCCCGCGTGAATGGCTCAAGCGCCAGGACCTGTCGGTGTTCGCCGAACACGGCATTGGCCACCTCGACGGTGAGCCGGTGTACTTGCTGGAGCTGAACGCGGCAGCCGAAGTACCGGGTTGCAGTTGGCAGGGCCTGCGCGGCTTCATGTTGCAGGGCGACCACACCCTGTACAAAGTGCTGGGCTACGCCGCGCAGATCGGCACTTGGGCACGGGAGCATCGGTTCTGTGGCAGTTGTGGCCAGGCCATGGTCCAGGTGCCGCGTGAACGTGCGATGTATTGCCAGGCCTGCGACCTGCGCAGCTACCCACGCATTTCGCCGAGCATGATTGTGCTGGTGACCCGTGGCGACGAGATTCTGCTGGCGCGTTCGCCGCGTTTTGTCACCGGTGTGTACAGCACGCTGGCGGGGTTCGCCGAGCCGGGTGAGTCGGCCGAAGACTGCCTGATCCGTGAAGTGCGCGAAGAAGTGCAGGTGGAGGTCAAGAACATCCAGTACATGGGCAGCCAGTGCTGGCCGTTCCCGCATTCGATGATGCTGGGCTTCCATGCCGAGTACGCCAGCGGCGACATCGTGCCCCAGGCCGATGAGATCGAAGACGCGCAATGGTTCAATATCCACGACCTGCCGCCGTTGCCGGCGTCACGTTCGATTGCGCGTTACCTGATCGACCTCTACCTGGCGCGCCGTCTAGGCCACGCTGAACCAGTGCTGCCAGGCTAGGCGCACCGTCAGGCCGAGGACCACGGTGATAAACACCGGGCGAATGAATTTGGCGCCGCCGCTGATTGCGCTGCGTGCGCCAAAGAACGCGCCGCACATCACCGAGAAGCCCATTGCCAGACCGACGATCCAGTCCACCGAGCCATTGAAGATAAACACCGACAGCGCCGCCGCGTTGCTGACGAAGTTCATGCTGCGCGCCACGCCGCTGGCTTTGACCAGGTCGATGGGGTGCAGCAGCATCGTACTCACCGTCCAGAATGCGCCAGTGCCGGGACCGGCCACGCCGTCGTAGAAACCCAGGCCGAAGCCTTGGGTGGACTGCCATTTCTTCTTGATCGGTGCGTCAGCGTCCAGCGGCGCCTTGGGCGTGCCGCCGAACAGCAAATACACACCACAGGCGAACACGATCACCGGGAGCATTTTGTTCAGGGTTTCGGCCGGCAGGTAGTGGGCGACCACGGCGCCAGCCAATGCGCCGACCAACGTGCCGACGATGGCGTGTACCCATTGGCGCGGGTGGAACAGCTTGCGCCGGTAGAAGGTGAAACTGGCAGTGGCGGAGCCGAAGGTCGAGCTGAGTTTGTTGGTGCCCAACACCAGGTGCGGTGGCATGCCGGCGGTGAGCAGGGCAGGCGTGGTAAGCAGGCCGCCGCCGCCGGCGATGGCGTCGATAAAGCCGGCAATAAAGGCCACGCAGGCAAGAATGGCGAGGGTGGTCAGGTCAACGCTGAGTTCGAAGGGCATGGGCAGGGCTTATTATGGGCAGGGCGCAGGAAGGGGCTGCGCCAAAGATCGCCATCTTACCTGCCGGATGTACACAGATCCAAATGTGGGAGCTGGCTTGCCTGCGATAGCGGTAGGGCAGGCCCAACTGCTGTAACTGACCCGACGCCATCGCAGGCAAGCCAGCTCCCACCTTTAAACCGAGCCCGCCTGGCTATTTATGGGTGCCGAGCCACTCCAGCGCCGTGCGCCACACACAAATCCCCAGAAAGTAAGCCGACATCACCGACCACAACCCAAACGTCCATGGGTTGGTATTGGGATAATCCACCACCATCAAAAAGCTGCACAGCAACCAGATTGTGGTCACGGCGATGTTGATCGGCATAAAGCGCTTGACCCGAAACGGGTGCAGAAACTTCATCGGCGTGACCGTCAGCAGTGCCAGGCCGATCACCGTGGCCAAGGTCACCCAGGCGTCCGGCTGGATGATGTAAACGCACAAGGCCACCACATTCCAGGCCGCAGGGAAGCCGACAAAGTAGTTGTCCTTGCTCTTCATGTTCACATTGCAGAAGCAGAACAGCGACGACACCAGGATCACCGACACGGTAAACAGGTGGGTGAAGTCCGGCAGGTCGATATAGCGGTAGATAAACAGCGCCGGAATAAACACATAGGTCAGGTAGTCAATCACCAGGTCCAGCACCGAGCCATCGAAGCTGGGCAGTACCGTGCTGACATTGACCCGTCGCGCCAGCGAGCCATCGACGCCATCGACCACCAGCGCCAGGCCCAGCCACAGCAGGCAGGCCTTGGGTGAGTTTTCCAGCAAGGCCAGGGTGGCCAGGAACGCCAGCACCACGCCGGTGGCGGTAAAGCCGTGGGCGCCCCAGGCTTTGAGTCTGGCTACATGCAGGGTCGATATCACGGGCGGCTCTCCAAAAGATGAAACAGGGCAGCCGACGACGTAACGCCGTCGAGTCTGGCCGGGGAATGCAGGTATCGACCGGGAAGGGGGGGATAAGGTTCACCGCCCCGGCGTATCACTTAGCGTAGCAAGGGTCAGACGTTTCGGCATCAACCCTGATGGAACACCAATGCCTTCAAACCGCTCTGCGGGTCGACATCGGGAAATTCCGGCGGGTTTTCCAACCGCTGCACAAAGCGCAGGCCCGGTGCTTCGCGGGTTACGCCGTCAATCAGGAAGTCCTCACCGAAGGCCGGGTCGTTCATGCAGGCCAACACCGTGCCGTGGGCTGTGAGCAGATCCGGCAGGCGGCGCAGCACGCGCTGGTAGTCTTTGGTCAGCAGGAAACTGCCTTTCTGGAATGACGGCGGGTCGATGATCACCAGGTCGTAAGGGCCGCTGTTCGTCACCTTGGCCCAGGATTTGAACAGGTCGTGGCCCAGGAAGCTGACGCGGCTAAGGTCATGACCATTGAGGCGATGGTTGTCGCGACCCCGGCTAAGGGCGCCACGGGCCATGTCCAGGTTTACTACATGGTCGGCGCCGCCTTCGATGGCCGCCACCGAAAAACCGCAGGTGTAGGCGAACAGGTTGAGCACGCGCTGGCCCTTGGCCTGTTCGCGCACCCAATTGCGGCCGTAACGCATGTCGAGGAACAGGCCGCTGTTCTGTTTTTTACCCAGGTCGATCAGGTAGCGCAGGCCGCCTTCGGTAATGGTCAGCTCGTCTACGGCTTCGCCCGCGAGCCATTCGGTGGTGCTTTGCGGCAGGTAGCGGTGTTGCAGCGCAACCGTGTAAGCATTGAACTGAGTTTGCAGCAGCTGTTTAAGGGCTTCGAGCTGCTCAGGCGCAGGCTCCTTGAACAACGAGACCAGCAGCACGCCCTGCAACCAGTCCACCGTCAGTTGCTCCAGGCCCGGCCAGCAGCGGCCACGCCCGTGGAACAGGCGCCGGGTTTCACTCGGCGGGTTAGCCAGGGCGGTGAGCAAATGAGTGTGCAGGGTAGCGAGTGCGTCTGGGTTCATCGTTGAGCGTCAGTCGTTGAGCGGGCGGCATTTTAAACACAGTTGCGGTGCTTCGTCGTGCTTGAGCACAACGTGCTGCTAAAAAGACGATTAGCAGTGATTCATGCTCAAAATGCTTGAGCCTGCGCCTGATAACAGGCAAAAAATCCTCAGGCACCGACATAAACTGGAAAAAAAGCCCGGAGGTGCCCATGAACGGTTTCGCGAGTGCAGTCAATCACACAGCCCAAGACCCGCAAGAACTGGATGAGTGGCGCGACGCCCTGGCCTCGCTGGTGGCCAATGCCGGGCCGGAACGCGCGCGCCAGATCCTCGACCTGCTGGCCCGCGAAGGCAGCGCAGCGCACATCGACTGGAAACCGCGTCACGGCACGCCCTACGTCAACAGCATCAGCGTTGAGCAACAGCCGGCGTTTCCCGGCGACCTTGCCACCGAGGAGCGAATCGCTTCGCTGGTACGCTGGAACGCCTTGGCCATGGTGGTGCGCGCCAACCAGGCGTATGGCGAACTGGGTGGCCATATCGCCAGTTATGCGAGTGCGGCGGACTTGTTCGAAGTGGGCTTCAATCACTTCTTCCGGGCGCGCAGCGACACCTTCGGCGGCGATCTGGTGTTCTACCAGCCGCATTCGGCACCGGGGATTTATGCCCGCGCTTATCTGGAAGGTCGCCTGACGGATAACGACCTGGCGCACTACCGCCAGGAAATCGGTGGGCCAAAAGCCGGCGCACGCGGCCTGTCCAGCTACCCGCACCCATGGTTGATGCCGGACTTCTGGCAGTTCCCCACCGGCTCCATGGGCATCGGCCCGATCAGCTCGATTTTCCAGGCGCGCTTCATGCGCTATCTGCACCATCGCGGTTTGCTGGACACCACCGACCGGCACGTCTGGGGTGTGTTCGGCGACGGCGAAATGGACGAGCCGGAAAGCATGTCGGCCCTGACCCTGGCTGCCCGCGAAGGCCTGGACAACCTGACCTGGGTGGTCAACTGCAACCTGCAGCGCCTCGACGGCCCGGTGCGTGGCAACGGGCGCATCATCGACGAACTCGAAGCCTTGTTTGCCGGTGCCGGCTGGAACGTGATCAAGCTGGTGTGGGGCTCGGACTGGGACGCCTTGCTGGCCAAGGACGCCGACGGCTCGTTGGTGGAAACCCTGTCGCACACCGTCGACGGGCAATTCCAGACCTTTGCAGCCAAAGACGGCGCCTATAACCGCGAGCACTTCTTCGGCCAAAGCGCGTCGCTGGCGGCCCTGGTGGCGGGCATGAGCGACGAACAGATCGACCGTCTCAAGCGCGGTGGCCACGACATGGTCAAGATCCACGCCGCTTACCATGCCGCGCGCCGGGTCAAAGGCCGGCCCACGGTGATCCTGGCCCAGACCAAAAAGGGCTTCGGCATGGGCGAAGCCGGGCAGGGCAAGATGACCACGCACCAGCAGAAAAAGCTCGACCGCGACGCGTTGCTCGCTTTTCGCAATCGCTTCCAGCTGCCGCTGACGGATGCGCAGACCGAATCCCTGAGTTTTTTCAAACCCGCCGAGGACAGCGTTGAACTGCGTTACCTGCATCAACGTCGGCAAAAGCTCGGCGGTTATGTGCCAAGCCGCAGCCCGCTGGCCGCGCCCGTCAGCGTGCCGCCGGTGGCAGGTTACGGCGGTTTCGCCACGGCAGCCGAGGGTAAGGAGATGTCCACCACCATGGCGTTTGTGCGCATGCTCACCAACCTGCTCAAGGACAAGGCGCTCGGCCCGCGCATCGTGCCGATTGTGGCGGATGAAGCGCGTACCTTCGGCATGGCCAACCTGTTCAAGCAGATCGGCATTTACTCCAGCGTCGGCCAGCGCTATGAGCCGGAAGACATTGGCTCGATCCTCAGCTACCGCGAGGCCACCGACGGGCAGATTCTCGAAGAAGGCATCAGCGAAGCCAGTGCCATCAGCTCCTGGGTGGCGGCGGCTACCAGTTATTCGGTGCATGGGCTGCGCATGTTGCCGTTCTACATCTATTACTCGATGTTCGGTTTCCAGCGCGTCGGCGACCTGATCTGGGCCGCCGCCGACCAGCGCGCCCGAGGCTTCCTGCTCGGCGCCACGGCCGGGCGCACCACCCTGGGCGGCGAAGGCTTGCAGCATCAGGACGGCAGCAGCCACCTCACGGCCGCAACGGTGCCCAATTGCCGCGCCTACGACCCGGCATTTGCCGGCGAGTTCGCGGTGATCCTCGACCACGGCATGCGGCAAATGCTGGAGCACGATGTGGACGAGTTCTACTACGTGACCCTGATGAACGAAAACTACCCGCAGCCGACGCTGCCGGCAGGCGTGGAAGCGGCGATTATCAAGGGTATGTATCGGTTGCAAGGTGCTGCGCAGGCCAAGGTACGCCTGCTTGGCTCAGGCACACTGGTGCGTGAAGCTCAGGCGGCCGCGCAGTTACTGGCTGAGGATTGGCAGGTGGCGAGCGAGGTGTTCAGTGTCACCAGTTTCAGCGAGCTGGCACGGGATGCACGGGAGGTGGAGCGCTGGAATCGGTTGCATCCTCAGGATACGCAGCGCACCAGTCATGTGAATGCATGTTTGCCTGAAGGTGTACCGGTGATTGCGGTGTCAGACTATGTGCGGGCGGTGCCGCAGATGATCGCTTCGTATCTGGATAGCCGCTACACGGTGTTGGGTACAGATGGGTTTGGGCGTAGTGATACACGGGCGGCGTTGCGCGATTTTTTTGAGGTGGATCGCCACCACATTGTACTGGCGGCACTGACGGCGTTGGTGGAGCAGGGCAGTTTGGAGCGTGGCGTGTGTCAGCGCGCAATTGAGCGGTATAACTTGCAGGCTGATCGAGCAGCGTCCTGGAACTCTTGAGCAACACAGATCAAATGTGGGAGCTGGCTTGCCAGCGATAGCATCGACCGAGTCTTAGTGGAAGACCGAGGAGTCTGTATCGCAGGCAAGCCAGCTCCCACAGGGGTTGATTGTGTTTGTTATAAAGAGGCAATCAACGCTGGCCCAAAGGCTTCTTTCAAAAAGCCCGGTGCGATATAGCGCTCGTAGTGTGCCTCGGACAGCAGGAAAAACTCGCGGTCAATCGCGTCACGCAAATCCGCCAGGTGACGCTCGCGGAACTCCGGCAGCAACGCCAGCCCATACGCATCCAGCCTGGAAATCACCCGCGCACCCCGGGCAATCAGCTGGTACGCCCAGCAATACGGCGACTGGTGCGGTACAAAGCGAATTTTGCGGGTTTCAAGTTGCTGACGCAAAAGCTGCGGGTCAAACACCTCAAGCTTGCTGGCCATCACCTGCACCAGCAATTGCTCCAGGCGCAGCCACACCGCCTGTTTTTCCTCGGCGTTGTAGCCATTCCATTGGATGACTTCATGGTGATAACGCTTGCAGCCCCGGCAGACCAGGTCGCCGTAAACGGTGGAGCACAGGCCGACGCAGGGCGTTTTGATGGTTTGGTTGGGCATAAAAGGCATTTTGCAAAGTCTGTAGAACACCACGGACCTAATGTGGGAGCGGGCTTGCTCGCGAATACGGTGGATCAGTCGATGTATCTAGCGACTGACACGCCGCTTTCGCGAGCAAGCCCGCTCCCACATTTTTTAGATCTGCTTGATAGATCAATCCCAGCTCAGCGCGCCGCCGGTCTGGTACTCGATCACACGGGTCTCAAAGAAATTCTTCTCTTTCTTCAAGTCCATGATCTCGCTCATCCAAGGGAACGGGTTAGTCGTCCCTGGGTATTCTTCTTTGAGGCCGATCTGCGACAAACGACGGTTAGCAATAAACTTCAGATAATCCTCCATCATCGCCGCATTCATGCCCAGCACCCCACGCGGCATGGTATCGCGCGCATATTCAATCTCCAGCTGCGTGCCCTGCAGAATCATCTGGGTCGCTTCTTCCTTCATCTCGGCATCCCACAAATGCGGGTTTTCGATTTTGATCTGGTTGATCACATCGATACCGAAGTTCAGGTGCATCGACTCATCACGCAGGATGTACTGGAACTGTTCCGCCACGCCGGTCATTTTGTTGCGACGGCCCATGGACAGGATCTGGGTGAAGCCGCAGTAGAAGAAGATGCCTTCCAGGACGCAGTAGTAGGCGACCAGGTTGCGCAGCAGCTCTTTGTCGGTTTCGACGGTGCCGGTTTCGAACTTCGGATCGGAGATCGAGCGGGTGTATTTGAGGCCCCAGGCTGCCTTTTTGGCGACCGATGGAATCTCGTGGTACATGTTGAAGATCTCGCCCTCATCCATGGCCAGCGATTCGATGCAGTACTGGTAGGCGTGGGTGTGGATCGCTTCTTCGAAGGCCTGGCGCAGGATGTACTGGCGGCACTCCGGGTTGGTGATCAGGCGGTACACGGCCAGGACCAGGTTGTTCGCGACCAACGAATCAGCAGTGGAGAAGAAGCCCAGGTTGCGCATGACGATGCGGCGTTCGTCGTCGGTGAGGCCTTCGGGGTTTTTCCACAGGGCGATGTCGGCG
>NZ_JAAAFV010000023.1:126156-152992 GCF_019352915.1 Pseudomonas sp. Xaverov 259
CACCAGGTTGTTCGCGACCAACGAATCAGCAGTGGAGAAGAAGCCGAGGTTGCGCATGACGATGCGGCGTTCGTCGTCGGTGAGGCCTTCGGGGTTTTTCCACAGGGCGATGTCGGCGGTCATGTTGACCTCTTGCGGCATCCAGTGGTTGGCGCAGCCATCGAGGTACTTCTGCCAGGCCCAGTCGTACTTGAACGGCACGAGTTGGTTGAGGTCGGCGCGGCAGTTGATCATGCGCTTTTCGTCAACGGCGACGCGGGCGGCGGAGCCTTCGAGTTCAGCGAGGCCTTCGGCGACGTCGAGTTTGTCCAGGGCGGCCTTGGCGCGCACGATGGCGGCGGAGTCGTTGGCCGTCACGTTGCGCGCTTCCAGGGCGGCAGCGGCGCCGGCACCGTCGAGGCGGTCCATGTTGGCTTCGCTGGCATGACCGGCGTTGGCGCCTTTGATCACCGCTGCACTGGTGTCTTCGTTGTCGACTTCATCCCAACTCAACATTGAAATTCTCCTTCCTGGTACTCGAAAAATAGGTTTTTGCAGGCTTCAAGGCATTGAAATACTGCGCAGAGTGTGGTCGGTAAATACCGATACTGCACACTATGTAGTGGTGGTTTGTGTTTGTGGGCACACTATATTGTGTGTAACAAAACAGGTCAACGCACAAGATGTGCGGTCTTGGGTCGCGGCGCAGCGCCCGTTGAGCTATAAAGCCTGGGTTCATTGAGTGACGGTGGAATTTCAAGGGAATGAAAAAATTACGGATCCGCTCCGCCCTGCTGGAAGACGCGCAAAGCCTCTTCGACGTGCATAGGAACTCCGTCGAAACACTCTGCACAGACGACTACGGCCCCGAACAGATCGCCATGTGGCTCGACGGCCGCTCACCGGCGACCTACCGCGAGGCCATCGCCGCCGGCAACCTGTGGCTGGCACATACCGACAGGCTGCAGGGTTTTATCGAAATCGACGGGCATGAAATCAGCAAACTGTTCGTGCGCGGCGATGCCGCAGGGCAGGGCATTGGCGCACGTTTGTTGAATGAAGCCTTGCAGCGCATCAAAAACGCCGGCCATGCCAAGGCCTATCTGGAATCGACCCTCAACGCTGAAAAATTCTATGCCGCTTTCGGCTTTCAAAAGATCGGCGAGGGCACCTTCAGCCGAGGCAATAGCCCGGTGTCCATCGAGATTATCAAGATGGAGCTCGATCTGTAGCGGGTGGCCTACCAACCACGCAGCCGCTCCCAGATCTGCACCTCACCCGTGTGCAGCACCGCGTGGTAACTGCCAAACTGCGCCCCCGTGGCACACGCATGATTGGGCAGAATACGCAGGCGCGTGCCGAGCGGAAACTGTTTGACCACATCCACGCCACCCGCTTCGAACCGCGCTACGCCATGCTCCTGGTTGGCGCTGCTCAACAGCAAGCCGTCAATCAACGCCCCGTGCTCATTGCACACCTGGCCATAACCGAAGTCGCGTTTCTGCGCGTGCGTGCCGCGATCGCGGCTCATGGCCATCCAGCCGGCATCGGTGATGATCCAGCCTTTTTCCGCTTGATGGCCGATCACTGTGGTCAGCACGCTCAAGGCCAGTTCGTCGATGCTGCATACGCCGATGTTGTGCATCACCAGGTCAAAAAACACGTACACACCCGCGCGCAGTTCGGTCACGCCTTCAAGGCAGACGGCTGATAATGCGGTGGGCGTGGAGCCGACACTGACCTGATTGCAGGCCATCCCGGCGGCACGGATACGTTGCGCTGCTTCAACGCAGCGTGCGCGTTCCTGTTCGGCGATGGCCTGCAATGCTTCAGGCGTATCCAGGCCGTAGCTTTCCCCGGCGTGGGTCATTACGCCGACGAGGCTGTCACCGAGCAAGCGGGCGATGTCGAGCAATAGCGGATCCTGCGGCTTGACCCCGGAACGGTGGCCGTCGCAGTCAATCTCGATCATCACGGCAAAGGTTTCAGCCTGCTCGCTGCCGAAATCGACGAGCGCCTGGGCGCCGGCGAGGCTGTCGGTGATCAGCGTCAGCGCGCAACCCCGGCGGCGTAGCGCCAGGGCTTTGGGCAGTTTGTGCGGGGCCATGGCGACGGCGTAGAGGATGTTTTGGATGCCCAGTTCAAAGAAGTATTCGGCTTCCTTAAGCGTTGATACGGTGATGCCACGGGCACCGGCCGCTATCTGCGCGGCCACCACTTCGGCGCACTTGTGGGTTTTGACGTGGGGGCGCAGGTGCACGCCCAAATGGTCGGCGCGTTGTTGCATGCGCTGGATGTTGCGCTGCATTTTCACGCAGTCTATCAATGCCGCTGGGGTGTCCATGGTTAACGCTCCACAAGGGCGGACAGCGGCCAAATTGACGGCCTGTCCAGGACTGGATATGTTGTCTTGCATGAAAAAGACCTCTTCCGAAGAAACCACCCTGATCAGCCAGCTCGAACAGATTGCCGAAGGCTTGAGCAAAACCTTCAGCCCGTTCTGCGAAGTGGTGCTGCACGATTTGCGCGACCCGCAGCAGGCGATCCTGGCGATCCATAACAACCTCTCCGGACGCTCGCCGGGCGACCCGACCACCGAGTTGGGCCTGGCGCGGATTGCCGACCCTGACTACCCGCAGATCATTGCCAATTACCGCAATCAGTTCGCCGATGGCCGCCAAGTCAAAAGCACCTCCATCGGCATCAAGGACACCAGCGGCAAGTACGTCGCCGCCTTGTGCATGAACGTCGACCTCTCACTGTTCCGTGGCCTGCAGGGCATGCTTGAGCAGTTTGGCTCGGTCACCGGCGACACCCTTATAGAGTCCCTGGAACCGTCCGGCGCCGAGGTGATTCGCACCCGCATCGACCAGTTCGCCGCACGCCTGGCCACCACGCCGCGTGCGCTCAAAGCGGCGGACCGACGGCTGTTGCTGCAAGAACTCAAAGACTCGGGCTGCATGGACATTCGCCGGGCCATGGAAACCGTTGCGGCCCACTTGGGCGTGTCCCGTGCGGCGGTCTACACCTACGCCAAGTAACGCGCCACCGCTTCAATCTCCACCAAATAACCGTGGTGCAACTCGGGCACCGGCACCACTGCGCGGGCAGGGCGGTGCTCGCCCAGCGCGGCGGCGTAAATACGGTCGAATTGCGGCCAGTGCTGCACCCCGGCCACATACACCGTGACCTTCACCAGATCCTGCGGCGAGCCACCGGCGGCTTTCAGGATGGCCAGCAGGTTAGTCAGCGCAAGCTGGGCCTGTTCGGCAAACGATGCTTCAAGGTTATGGCGACCCTCCGGGCTCACCGGCAATTGCCCGGAGATATACAGCGTGTCGCCGTGGCTGACGGCCTGAGAGTAATGCCCGGCAGGTTGCGAGGCGGCCTCGGTGTGGATGATGTTCATGATGCCTCGCTGAGCAGCGCGGCATAGCGCGCGATATCGACGTTGCCGCCAGTGACGATAATGCCCACCCGCTGGCCCTTGAATCGCTCGCCCAGCTGGCGCAACGCCGCCAGGCCCAGGCAGCCGGTGGGTTCGACCACCATTTTCATGCGTTGCATAAAAAACTTCATCGCGGCCACCAACTGCGCGTCGGAGACGGTGAGAATGTCGGTCACCTTGTCGCGGATGATCGGGAAGGTGCAGTCGCCCAGGTGCTGGGTTTGCGCACCGTCGGCGATAGTCGCCGGGGTGTCGATGTGTACGATGCTGCCGGTTTGAAACGAGCGCTGGCCGTCATTGCCCGCTTGGGGCTCAACACCAAACAGCTGGCAATCGGGGGCCAGCGCACGGGTCGATAACGCGGTGCCCGAGAGCATGCCGCCACCGCCCAGACCGACAAACAAAGCGTCCAGAGGCCCGGTGAATTCCAACAGTTCCTTGGCGGCCGTGCCTTGGCCGGCGAGGATGTGCGGGTGGTCGTAAGGCGGGATCAACGTCATGCCATGCTCCACCGCCAAGGTGCGGCCGATCTGCTCACGGTCCTCGTTGAAGCGGTCATACAGCACCACGCTGGCGCCATATTCCCGCGTGGCGGCCACCTTCGCGGCGGGTGCGTCGGTGGGCATCACGATGGTCGCCGGCATGCCGAGCAATTGCGCGGCCAGCGCAATGCCCTGGGCATGGTTGCCGGAGGAGAACGCCACCACCCCGGCCTTGCGCTGCTGCGCGTCAAACTGCGAGAGCGCATTAAACGCACCGCGAAACTTGAACGAGCCGGTACGCTGCAGGTTTTCGCACTTGATGAACACCTGGGCGCCGGTTTCAGCGTCGAGGGTGCGCGAGGTAAACACCGGCGTTTGATGGGCAAAGCCTTGCAGGCGTTGGGCGGCGGCGATGACATCTGAGTAGTCAGGCAAGTGCATGGGCGGACCTCGTGGGTGAATGTGGATAAAATATCCATATTAAGACAAATAGTAAAGTCTGGTTTGTCACCCTGGGCATAAACACGATGTTGAAAAGAGCGTGGTGATCAGCAGCGATATTAAATAGAATGAATCTCATTTGAGACTCACTCGCGCCGCGCAGGTTGTTTGCCATGACTGATGCTGTTGCTCCCACCCACGCCGGTGATCAAACCCTGTCGAGTTTGTACCGCGACCATCGCAGCTGGCTCGAAAGCTGGCTGCGCCGGCGCCTGGGCAATGCCTGGGATGCGGCGGACCTGAGCCAGGACACCTTTGTGCGGGTGTTGGCCAGTGCCCAGCCGATTGCGCAGATGCAGGAACCACGGGCGTATCTGGTGACCGTCGGCAAGCGCTTGCTGGCCAACTTTCATCAGCGCCGCAGCCTTGAGCAAGCCTATCTGAAGGCGCTGGCGAGTTTGCCTGAAACCTGCGTGCCGTCGCCGGAGCAACGCTGGCTGCTGCTGGAAACCCTGCACGCCCTGGATGAGCTGCTTGACGGTTTGCCGCCGATGGTGCGCCGCGCGTTTTTGTGGAGCCAGTTGGAAGGCTGGGGCTATCGCGAGATTGCCGAGCGGCTCGACGTCTCTGAGCGCACGGTCAAGCGCTACATGGCCCAGGCCTATGAACATTGCCTGATGGTGGACCTTTGAGTCGCGACGTGGCGCGTGCTGCGGCTCAGTGGTTGGCGCTGCTGGAATCCGGCGCGGCCACCGAGCGTGACCACGCCAATTTACAGGCTTGGCGCGACAGCCACCCTCAGCACGAACAGACCTGGCAGAAAGCCCAGGCGCTACGTCAGCGCTTCAATGACTTGCCCCAGGCCGTGGCAATGGCCAGCCTCGACCGTCCGCAAGCGGGGCGGCGCGCATTGCTCAAGCGGGCCTTGGGCGTGGCGGCGCTGGTGCCGACTGCCTGGTTGATCAGCCGGCAGTTGCCCATCGAGGCGTGGCGGGCTGATCTGCACACCGCCACCGGCGAGCGCAAACGCCTGCCATTGGCCGATGGCAGCAGCCTGCAACTCAATACGGCGACGGCGGTGGATGTTGACCTGGCACAGCGGCGCATTACGCTGGTGGACGGCGAATTGGCGCTGACGGTGCCGGGCGCAGCGGCGATCAGTGTGTACACGCGCTACGGCCAGGTTGAGGTGCGCCAAGGCGAAGTGTGCGTGCGGCAATTGGCGTCCGGCTGCCGCGTGTCGGTGTTCAAGGGCGCGGTGCTGGTGCGTGACCGTAGCGGGCAACTGGCGACTTTGAGCGTCGGTCAGCAAGCGTCATTAAAGCCTCAGGGCTTGGCCGAAAGGGCCGCGTTTGATGTACAGCAACTGGACTGGCGCGACGGCGTACTGACTGCGCAGGATCAGCCCTTGGGCGACTTCCTGCGCGAACTGGAGCGTTACCGCCCTGGCGTGTTGCGCTGGGACCCGAGCCTGGAAACGCTGCGGGTCACCGGCAGCTTTCGCCTGGATGACACCGACCGCATCCTCACGCTGCTGGCCCAGACCTTGGGGTTTGAGGTGCGAGCGCGCACGCGTTACTGGGTGACATTGAGTCGAGCCCTGGCGTAGATCCTGCGGCGTGCGCGGGCCAAATGTTCACATATATCCATATCGAATAAATAAAGAGTTATATATTCCTTTTAATGTTTGTGCCGATAACGCATTTTGAGGGCCTGCGCATTCGTGCGGATTGACCCAACAGCCAAAAGGAAAGCCGACATGACCATTAAAGCGATCAACGTGCGCAACCAGTTCAAGGGCGTGATCAAGGAAATTCTGCTGGGGGAAGTGGTGTCCGAAATTGATGTGCAAACCGCGTCCGGCATCGTCACATCAGTGATCACCACCCGCTCGGTGCGTGACCTGGAATTGAAAGTGGGCAGTGAAGTGATTGCCTTTGTGAAGTCGACTGAAGTGTCGATTGCCAAGCTGTAAATGTGTTCGAAAGTGTGGGAGCTGGCTTGCCTGCGATGGCGGTGTATCAGTCATAAACATGGCGACTGTTAATCCGCTATCGCAAGCAAGCCAGCTCCCACATTGATGTGTGAGCCTGCTTGGTTCTCAGTTAATGCGTGGCCCACCACCGCCCGGCTGGTGCGGCTGCGGTTTATCCGGTGGCGCATCGCTGGGCAAGTTCTTCGGCGGTGTGTTCGGGTCTTCATAGTGCTTGTGCAAATCCCCATCCAGCCGATTGCTCGAGGAGCCGCCTTTGCCGGGCGTCTCCTCGAAGTGCTGCCATTCCGATTGCTGGAAGCGAAAGATACTGTCGTCGGTCGGCGTGTCGCGGCCGTGGTAGTGGTGGATTTCGTAGTGGGCGTACTCGACCTTTTCCGCCCAGTCGTTTTGCAATAAACCGTCGTTGGCCAAACCACGATACCAATCGTTTTCCGCGTTGGTAGCCTTCTGCTTTTTGTTGTGGTCGACAAAGTAGCCGATGATCCCACCCACCACCGCCAGCACCACGCCGACCAGGAACAGCGGCCCGGTCAATGCCGCTGCCGTGCCTGCGCCAAACAGTGCTGCCGCGCCGAGTACCCCGGCCGAGGCACCGAACGCACCGCCGGCCACTTGCAGGCCGCCGGCCGCCTGGGCCAGCGGGTCTTTGCTGGCGATGCCGCTCTTGATCGCCAAGGCGCCGAGCACGATATCGGCAAAACCCCCGGCAATGTCCGTGGCCGGGCCCAGCACCTTGATCACGGAACCGGCGATTTTTGCGGACTTGGACGCGCCCAACTTGGCTGCACCGGCAGCCGCCAGGCCGTCATCCAGGTGCGTGGCCAGGCCATCGGTGGCTTGCTTGACCGCCGTGTCGCCTTCGCCGAACAACTTGCCGATGCCGTCGTACTGACTGTCGGGCACGGCATCCAGGGCCGCAGAAATTTCCTTGCTGACCTTGGCGTCGACTTCGCCGCCAGGGCCAAAATCGAGCATTTTGCCGGTCACGCCTTCCTTGCCCCAGATTTCCGGCAAGGTTTTGTCCAGGCCCAGGAAGTTCACCAGGCCGCCTTTGCCCAGGGTCTCGCCGATCTTGTCACCCAGGCGCACGAAGTGGCTGGCGCCACCGGCAAAACTCAAAAAGTCCTTGGCGATGCTCATGCGCTGCGCCGGGGTTTCGCCGAGTTTGCCGCCTTTGCCCACCAATTGGTAAATCGCTGAAAACAGCGTCACACCGGCGCCCAGGGAGCCGAGAATGCCTTTGCTGTTGAGGGTGTTGAACACCTCGCCGAGCATGCCGCGATCCGCCACGGCGATGTAGGGTTTGCTCAGGGCTTTTTTGACGTCGGCTTCGCTGATGGTGCCGCTGTTCTTGTAGACATCGCCGAGTTCTTCCAGGGCCTTGGTAACGCCAGCGGATTTCTCCTTGCCTTGCAGCCCCTCGTTGAGGAATTTTTCCAGGGTTTCCTGAGTACGGCGTGGCAGGTCAAGCAGGTTGCCCTTGAGCACGCCTTTAAGCAGGCCGAACAGGTCCTTGGTCGCCAGCTCCTTGTTGTCGTCGGAGATTTTGCTCGGGTCCGAGAGGATCGCATTCAGGTCGGTGGTCAAACCATCGGCCTGGATATTCTGCGCGGCCTTGCTGGCCGCCTCGGGGTCGAACAGCGACAGGGAGGTGAGGGTGTCGCTCAAGTCCTTTTGCGCGTCGCTGGCCTTGCCCTGGTCTTGCAGGTCTTTGAGGTACAGCACGTAATCGGGGTTGGCGGTGAGGTCCAGCAGCTTCTGCTTGACCTCATCCTTGTTCGGCAGTTTGTTGAGCGCATCGTCCATTTTCGACTTGTAGTCGGCCTGGATGGTCGGGTCGTTGAACAGCTCGCCGATCTGCTTTTGCACGGCCTTGCCGTCGATGATGTCGTGCATGTCGGCCGAGCTCAGCTCGGTCTGCTTGTCATCCGACTCGCGCCAGGTGGTGTTGAATGGGCGCTTGGCTTCTTCATAACCGGTGATGCCATGGCCGTTCTGGTACGCGGCCTGGGCTTCCAGGGCGCGCACCAGCTTGGCCCGGGGGTCATCCTTGGGGATCGAGCCGTCCTTGACGCCGGCGCGGTAGGTGTCGATCAGTTGGGTGGTGGCCAACTCACTGACGCTCATGGTCGGCGACTTGTCGTCCTTGGGGTCCGAATGCACGCCGGTGTCCATGTTCAGCACATCCAGGTCACCGGCCCTGGGCAGGTTGTGCTTGGCGCGGGTGTCGTCGATGGAACTGGCGCTGAAGGCTTCCCATTTGGCCAGCACGTCATCGTAGAGTTGGGGGCTCAGTTCCTTGGAGACGATGACCTTGCCTTCGCTGGTTTCATAGCGGATCAGGCCGTCGCCCAGTTCATCGGGCGAGCCGAAGGTGATGTCGGTGTTTTTCAGGAAGTCATTTGGCCCGGCCAGTTTGTAGCCGGCGTCTTCACTGGTGTGGATCTTGGCCCAGGTGTCGTTGGCCGTGGCCACGCTTTTGAACAGCTCAGGGCTGATGTCGGCAGACACCACCACCTTGGTGCCGTCCTGCAGTTCGTAGGTGAGGACGCTGTCTTTCTGGTCGTTGTTCCAACTGAAGTTCTTGTAGTCGTTGAGGCCCGGTACGGGTGTGTTGGCGTCGGCCAGGGCTGCACCGTTGTTCAGTTCGCCCTCAATCACGGCTTTTTTGCCGGGGTCGGAGTACACCGCGTTGAGGCCCGCCAGGTAGTCGAACAACTTGGGGTTGTCTTCACGGGCGACGACAACTTTTTCACCGTTGCTTTCGTAGCGGATCAGCCCAGGGCCGACTTCGTCCACCGGGCCTACGGCCGTGCCGCCGTAGGGTGGCCAGACTTCGTTGTCGGTGGCGCGACGGTAACCGGCATCCTCACTGCTGGAGAGGCCGGTAAAACTTTCGTAGGCCTCCTTGGCTTTTTGGAACGCCTCGGGGTTGTCGCGCTGGCTGATCACGAACTTGCTGCCGTCCTGGGTCTCGTAGCGGATCACGCCGGGGCCGGTTTCATCGGGCGGGCCGAGGGCTTTGTAATCGGCCAGCGCATCCGGCGCCGTGCCATCGGCGCTCAGGCTCTGATAACCGGCATTCTGGCTGGCGACCACACCGGAGAGGGATTTGAAGTCCTGGCTGACCTGCTTGAACAGCTCCGGGCTGTCGTGCTCGCTGACGATGACCTTTTTGCCGTCCTGGGTTTCATAACGAATCAGCCCAGGACCCACCTCATCGGGCGGGCCGATGGCCTTGTAGTCGGCCAGGGCAGCAGGCGGCGTGGCGTCCTTGGCGGCGAGTTCATAACCGTCTTTTTTGCTCGCATCGAGCCCCGATGGCGGCTTGTCATGGGTTTCGACTTTTTTATGGGCGCTGTTCTTGAGCAATACAGCAAACGCCTCGCCCGAGGTTGATGGCGTGCGCGGAAGGCTTTTGGGCTCGGACGAGCGATCAAGTGGCTGGGTCGACATGCCATGGAACTCCTGCTGTTGCCGGTGGGACGGGTCGGCAAAAACAGTAACAGCAGGGTTCGGCACTCGTTGCGAAAAGTTGTGAAATGCGTTTTAGCGGTGACGCAGCGCACGTTCCATGCGCTGCAAACCCTCTTCGAGCATCGATCGTGGGCAACCGAAGTTCAGGCGCACGAATTGCTGGCTGTCATCGCCGAATTCGATGCCTGCGCTCAGGCCGACCTTGGCCTGCTCCAGGAAGAACTGCTGCGGGTCGGCAAGGTCCAGGGCGCTGCAATCGAGCCAGGCCAGGTAGGTGCCTTGTGGCGCGTGCATCACCACGCCGGGCAAACGGGTTTGCACGGCGTGCAGCAGGTAGTCGCGGTTGGCTTGCAGGTACTGCACCAGCGCATCCAGCCATTCGCTGCACTGGCTGTAGGCAGCGCGGGTAGCTTCCAGGCCCAAGGGGCTGACGCTGTCGACCATGCCGCAACGGGCATTGTTGAAGCGCTCGCGCACCTCGGCATTCTGCACCACGGCAAAGCAGGTCTTCAGGCCGGCGACGTTATAGGCCTTGCTCGCGGACATCAGGGTGATGGTGCGTTGGGCGATCTCGGGGCTGAGGCTGGCGGTGGGAATATGGCGACGGCCGTCAAAGCACAGTTCGGCATGGATTTCGTCACTGATTATCAGCGCACCGTTTTCCACGCAGGCGTTGGCCACGGCCAACAGTTCTTCACGGGTAAAGACCTTGCCCACGGGGTTGTGCGGGTTGCTCAGCAGCAGCGCACCGGCACCCTCCAGCGCCTGGCGCATGGCGGGCATGGGTGTGAGGTACTCGCCATTGATCAACTCAAACGGCACCTCGATACGCGGCAGGTGCCAGTGGCCGGGTGCCAGGCGGATCGGCCGGTAGTTCGGGGTTTGCAGCACCACGGGCTGGCCCGGCTGTACGAACGCGTGCAGGGCCATATTGAAGCCGGGCTCGACGCCGGGCAGGAACAGCAACTCTTCAGGCTGTACGCGCCAGGCGTACTTGGCCCACAGGTCTGCGATGATCGCTTCACGCACATCCGCGCCAGCCACGCTGTAGCCGAGGACCTGCTGGTCGAGACGCGCATGCAGGGCTTGCAGTACGGCGGGTGGCGCGGCGATATCCATGTCGGCGATCCACATCGGCAGAACGTCTTGCGGGTAACGGTTCCACTTGGTGCTGCCGGTGCCTTGGCGGGGGTGGATCGTGTCGAAATCAAAGCTCATGGGTGGCTCGTATCAGGGAGGCAGGTGCAAGAATGGCGCTGATTCTAGCGCCATTAATTTTATAGGCCAGTGCTGATTGTCGCCGACAGTTGCCGGTGTGCCTGCTCTACCGCCCGGGCGACCGCTTCTTCACCCCTCACCATGGCGCCCAGATACACAAAATCTACCGAGTGGATCCCCACCGTAGACAGGATGGTGGTCATGTAAGGTGTAAGAAAGTCCGGCTCATGCCCCTTGCGCGCATTGCCGCTGCTGACCAGCACGAAGGTGCGCCGGTCCTTGAGCAGGCCGACTTTTTCGAACTGCGCATTGATGGTGAAGCTGCGATGAATGCGCACCACATGGTCGATCCAGATCTTGAGCGCTGCCGGTACGGTGAAGTTGTGCACCGGCGTGCAGACGATCAACAGGTCGCAGGCTTCCAGCTCGACGATCAATTGTTCCGACAACGCCGTGGCGCTGCCACTCAAGCCACCAGGTGTAGTGAGTGCATTCGCGTATTCACGGGTCAGCGGCGCCAGTGCCTGGCTGCCGTAGTCGCGCTCGATGACGTCAGCGCCAGGCACCAGATCGTTGAGCAGGGCACGGGCCAGCTTGAAGGTCTGTGCGGCCTTGCCGTGGGGGCTGAAACTGAGGAGCAGGGCGCGGGTCATTGGTTCAGGTCCTGGGTAAAGTGCATGCCTCGCGGTAGCAGGCCTTGGCGGAAGTAGAAGCGCTGGGCCAGGGCCATGTGCAGGCCGGTGTCCAGCACCAGGTAACGATAACCGCGTGCGCGGGTTTCTGCGCGGACCCGGTCGAGCAACTGCTCGCCCAGGCGGCGGCGCTGTAGGGTGGCGTCCACCACCAGGTCATCGACGTAGATAAACTCGCCGTACAGGGTGTTTTCGGTCAGGCGGTAGCCAGCCAGGCCAACGACCTTGCCGTGCTCACGCGCGGCCAGCAGGTGATAGCCGTTCTGGCGCTGGCGCTGAACCTGCGCGGCGAAGCTGGCGGCGTCGGTCAGGTGCGGGCGCAGTTGCTGCATCACGGCAAAGCTTGCAACGCAGTCGGCCTCGGTTTCCATCAAAGCGAATTCGATGGGCTCACTGGTCATTGAGGTTCTCCAGGTGTGCCTTGACCGCCGCGGGTACTTTGCGAAAGCTGATGGCTACGCGGTTCAAGGCGTTCATTAAGGAAATGGCCAGGGTCAGGTCAGCGACTTCTTTGTCGTTGAACACCGTAGCCACGGCGGCGTAATCGGCGTCCGGTACGTGGGTTTGTGCCACCTGGGTGACCACTTCGGCCCAGGCCAGGGCGGCTTGTTCACGCACGGTGAACAGCGGCAGGGCTTCATGCCAGGCAGCCAGCAGCATGATCTTTTCCAGGCTCACGCCTTGCTTGAGCAGGTCGCGGGAATGGGAATCCAGGCAATAGGCACAGCCATTGAGCTGCGAAACCCGCAAGTACACCAGTTCAATCAGTTCTTTTTCCAGGCCACAGCCATGCACATAGCTGTGCACGGTGCCCAGGGCCTTGTAACCAGCAGGGGCGGCGTTGCCGTAATCGAGACGGTGCTTCATGGGGGATCCTTGGGTTGCGTTAAGAGATACGCCATTTTCGGTGGTGGCAGGGGCGCTCGACAGGGGCATGATTGGACAAGTGGGTTGGGACATGATCAGACTCCACCTTGTCGTCCTGCCGAGCCCCTTGTGATGTCGTCATTGCCCAAATATCAGGAAATCTATCGCCGCTTCCGCCTGGCCATCGACCAGGGCCAGCTCGGCCCCGGTGATCGGGTGCCGTCGGTGCGCAGCCTGGCGCTGGAACTCAAGATCGCCCGCGGGACCGTGGAGGCGGCTTACCAGTTGCTGGTCAGCGAGGGCTTTTTTGAGGCGCGTGGGCAGGCGGGCACCGTGATTGCGCGAACATTGCCGCAGGTGGCGATGAAGCCCCAACCGCCCGCACCACCGCCGACATCGGCGCCGCCAGCCTTGCAAATGGGCCAGCCGGCGCTGGATGCTTTCCCGCGCAAGCTCTGGGCGCGGCTGGTCACCCAGCAAGTACGCCGCACCGACGCCGACAGCCTGGCCATGGGCGACGTGCGCGGCGCCCTGGCGTTGCGCGTGGCGATTGCCAGTTATCTTGCGTTGTACCGGGGCGTGGAGTGTACGCCCCAGCAGGTGTTTATCTGTTCGGGCTATGCCGGCTCGCTGACGCTGTTGTGCGATGCACTGCAAATGGCCGGGCAGCGCTGCTGGTACGAAGACCCGGGCTATGTGCATGCACGGCAGTTGTTGCTCCATCAAGGGGTTGAGCTGGTGCCGGTACCGGTCGACCGTGAAGGGCTGGATGTTGAGCAGGGCCTCCAGCGTGATCGGCAGGCGCGGCTGGCAATTGTGACGCCGGCCCACCAGAGCCCGCTGGGTGTGGCGTTGAGCCTGACGCGGCGCCAGGCCTTGCTGGCCTGGGCGCACGCGCAGGGCAGTTGGGTGCTGGAGGATGATTACGACAGTGAGTTTCGCTACCAGGGCCAGCCATTGGCGGCGCTCAAGAGCCAGGATGTGCACGACCGAGTGATCCATGCCGGGAGTTTCAGCAAAATGCTGTTTCCGGGTTTGCGCCTGGGCTATCTGGTGGTGCCGGCAGCCTTGCTGGAGGTGTTTGGGCGCAGCGCCGAGGCCTTGCAGCAGCGCGGTGCGCAGTTGTTGCAATTGACCGCAGCGGATTTTCTCGAACAGGGCCACTTCACCCGGCATTTGAAGAAGATGCGTCAGTTGTATGCGCTGCGAAGGGGCTTTTTGGTGGCGGCGTTGCAACTGCATTGCGCGGATTTTTTACGCGTGGATGAACAGGCCGGGGGGATTAATTTGTTGGCGCGGTTGCTGGTGCCCGTGCCGGATCGTGTGATTGCCAAGGCCGCCAATGAGGCGGGGTTGGCGGTTAACGCGTTGTCGTCCTGGACCCTTGAGCCGGGAGGTGGGCAGGGTTTATTGATGGGCTTTACCAATGTGGCAACGGCGGAACAGGCCAGTGATCTGGCATTGAGGCTGTTGCATATTTTCAGGGCCTGTCACCCGTCGAATGTGGGAGCGGGCTTGCTCGCGAATGCGGTACATCAGTCACAAACAGGCTGACTGACCCACCGCTTTCGCGAGCAAGTCGAATCGTCGCACCGCCGCTCCCACATTTAGATCGTGTTCAGCTTTAAACCGTCAGGGTTTGACGGGTGTTGGCAACGTTACAAGGTTGACGTAGCCATCCCAGAATTTCTGCTGATCGACCCCAAACACCACCTTGGCTTTTTGCGTGCCCACCGGCGCGCCTTTTTTGTAGCCCAGCGCCCGGCCGTAGTCGGCGCCGAACGTGGCGTCCACATCCACCCACAGGTCGCGAGACTCAATGACGATTTCCGGGCTCACCAGAAACAGCGCCGGCAAGCTGTCCCAGGTAAAGCTGTGGTAGTTAGGGTCTTTGTCGAACAACGGCCCGAACTCGTGTGTGTAGAGGTCGGCAATTGCGCCTTTGTGGGCTATCACGCGCTGGTACACCGACTTGTCGAAGGTGACTTTCTCGCACACATCGTTGGGGAAAATCACGTGCTCGATGGGTGAGCGCAACACAATCTTCGCGGCCTCCGGGTCGAACCACCAGTTGAATTCCGCCGCCGGCGTGGTGTTGCCCGGAATCTCCAGGGCGCCGCCCATGTACACGATGCGCTTGATCAGCGGCACGATGTCCGGCGCCGAGCGAATCGCCAGAGCGATGTTGGTCAGCGGGCCGACCGCCAGAATCGTCACCTGGTGTGGGTTGGCCCGCACGCTTTGCACGATGAACTGCGCGGCGGTTTCACTGCGCAGTTGGGTGTGCTTCGCCAGGCCATCCGGTGGCGCAACCAGCTGCGAGGGTGAAGTCGGGCGCGGGTTTTTGAACGCGCCCGGCCAGCCCGAACCAAACAGGGCTTTTTCCGCTTCGTAAGTGGCGTAATCATGCAGCAACGGGTAGGCGGCGCCGGAATAGACGCCGATCTGTTTTTCCACGCCCATGCGCTCTACCGCCTTGAGGGCGTCGACCTGTTCCTGGTCGACCCAGGCATTGCCGCTGACCAGCGTCATGCCAAGCAGCTCGATGCGTTTTTGCGCGTGCAACTGCGCGAGCATGATAAAGGCCTGGCCATCATCATTGAGCACGTTGAAGTCGGTGTCGAAGATGACTTTTTCCGGCGCGGGTTGCGCTGCCTGTGCAGTACCGGCACACAGGCCGACGGCGACAAGCAACGCGCAGCTTTTAAGAAAACCTTGCATGGTGATTCATCCGCAGAAAATTGTTGTTATTAACGGTTCACCAGTTTCGCCGGCAAGGCGATGACCAGGAAGCTGCTGAGGATCAGGCAGCCGGCGAAAAACCACAAGGCACCCGCACTGCTGCCGGTGACGTCGATCGCAACCCCCATCAACGAGTTGCTGACCAGGCCTGCGATATTCGCCACCGAACAGGCCAGGGCAAAGCCGGTCGCTGCTGCGGTGCCTTTGAGGAAGGTTGCCGGCAGGCTGAAAAACACCGGCACGGCGCCGATGATCGCAGCTGACGCGATGGCGAACAGCAACACGGTGGCAACCACACTGTGGGTAAAGAATGTGCTGGTGGCCATGGCCGCTGCGCCGATGAAGAAGGGCACGATGATGTGCCAGCGACGTTCGCGGTGTTTGTCGGAACTGGCGCCGATCAGCAGCATGCCCAGCAATGCGGCAACGCTGGGTAAAGCAGTCAGCACGCCGATGTGGAAGGTGTCGGTCACCCCGGCATTGCGGATGAAGGTCGGCATCCAGAAGCCCATGGCATAGGCGCTGAGCAGGATCGAGAAGTCGATGCCGCCAAGCATCCACACTTTGAGGTTGAAGAAGCCGTCACGGAAGCTGTGCTTGCTGCCGGTGGCGTCGGCGTCGTCCTTGCGCAGTTCGCTTTCCAGCAAGGTTTTTTCTTCGTCCGACAGCCATTTGGCCTGCTGGAAGGAGTTGGGCAATGCCCAGAAGGTCAGCACGCCAAGCAAGACGCTGGGTACTGCTTCGATCAGGAACAACCATTGCCAGCCCCGCAGGCCGCCCATGTTGTCGAAGTGGCCCATGATCCAGCCGGACAGCGGGCCGCCGATCACGCTGGACAGCGGCAGGCCGATCATGAACAGCGCGATGATGCGCCCGCGTCGGTGCGTCGGAAACCAGGTGGTCAGGTAATACAAAACACCCGGCAAAAAACCCGCTTCGGCGGCGCCGAGCAGAAAGCGCAGGATGTAGAACTGAGTGGTGGAGGTGACCAGCATGGTGCAGGCCGAAAGCAGGCCCCAGGTGATCATGATGCGCGCGATCCAGATCTTCGCGCCGACCCGTTCAAGTACCAGGTTGCTGGGCACTTCAAAGATGATATAGCCGACGAAAAACAACCCGGCACCCAGGCCGAACGCGGTTTCGCTGAAGTGCAACTGGTCGAGCATCTGCAACTTGGCGAAGCCGATGTTGATGCGGTCCAGGTAGGCGGCCAGGTAGCAGAAACACAGGAACGGAATCAGCTTCCAGGTGATCTTGTGGTAGAGCGTGGTAACGGGGTCGGCGACCGTGGTCGCGGGCGCTGCATTCGCAATGGGCATTGGCGTGTCTCCTGGCGGTGACTTATGGTTTTTATACAGCCGCTTTTTTCCAGCACTTCGGAGTGCTGTAAAAGCGACGTCCAAAGGCAGTGACAGAAGACTGAAAGCTGCACCGGCTTTTTAATGTGGGAGCTGGCTTGCCTGCGATGACGGAGTGTCAGGCAACATAATTATTGCTGACCCACCGCTATCGCAGGCAAGCCAGCTCCCACCGTTGGGCGGGGGCGGCTCACAGTTTTGTGCAAGACCGCGCTCTATGGCGCAGTTCTTCGTAACCTTTTATTGCTCCCTGAACTTGCTCATCGCCTCCTGCTTGCTCACCACGTCGCCATACTTGCTATCAATATCAAACAAGTTGGCTGCATGGGGCGCCGGGTGTCGGTCGCCGACGCATTCGCGTACGACGATGGTGCGAAACCCATGCTGCACCGCATCCACCGCCGTGGCGCGGATACAGCCGCTGGTGGAGCAGCCGGCCAGCACCACAGTGTCGATGCCTTGGGCGTGCAGCATCGGGGCCAGGCTGCTGCCGAAGAACGCGCTGGCGTACTGCTTGGTGATCACCACTTCATCCGCCTGGGGCAACAGCTCGGGGCAGAACGCCGCGAGCGGGTTGCCCTCGACCATGTCTTTCATCACCGGCGCCTTCTTGACCCAGATACCGCCGTCGGCGAAATGGCCGGGATGGTAGCGGATATTGGTGTGCACCACCGTAATCCCGTGCCGGCGAGCAGTGGCCAGCAGCTCGACGCTTTCAGCCACGGCCACCACCACTTCGGGGGCATACAGCGGCGCGCCTTCGGTGGTGTAGCCCTGCATAAAGTCGATCATCAGCAGCGCGGATTTTTTGCCGAAGCCGATGCGATTGCCCCAGACGCCTTGGTAGTTGGCGTCGGCGGATTGTTCGCTCATCACCATACTCCTCAGTAAGCGCCGGACAGCAGGGCGCCGGCGCCGGGCACGATAGGCTCCAGGTCCAAGGCCTTGAGCATGGCGTAGGTGGTGGCGATGGCGGCGGTGAGCACCGGCTTGCCGGTTTGCGCTTCAACCTTGGCCACCACCGGCAACGACTGCATCTGCACGCAGGCCGAGAGCACGATCACGTCCACACCTTCCAGGTTCATGCCGGCGACGATGGCTGGCAGGTTGGCCGGGTCGTGGCGCGCCACTTCGAGGTTGTCGGGGATCTCCAGGGCGCGCCAGTCCACCACCTCAAAGCCTTCTTCGCGGATGTAGTTCACCACCAGCTCGGTCAGCGGCTTCATGTAGGGCGCGACGATGGCGATGCGCTTGGCGCCCATCACTTTCAAACCTTCGATCAAGGCGCCGGCGCTGGTGATCACCGGCGCGTTGGCGTCGTTATCAGCGGTGGCTTTGCGCAGGCGCTGTTCGGAGTTGCGGTGGTAACCCAGGCCCATGGCCATAATCGCCACCAGGCAGGCATAACCCAGCACGTCGACCTTGGCGTCGGACAGCTCGATGGCGCAACGGTCGGACTCGCCGTCCATGGCCGCCAGTTCTTCCTTGCGCACCTGCTTCATGCGCATGCGGCTGGAGTGAAAGGTAAAGCGTTCGGGGCGGATCGCCTGGCGCGCGTTAAGCATCGCCGGGATCTCGGTTTCCATGGTGGTGTTGGAACTCGGCACGATCTGGCCGATGCGGTAAGGCTTGAGCATGGTGGTTTCCTTATTGTTGTGTGAGGAAGCCGTCGAGGGCGGCAAAAAAGCCCTCAAGGTCGTCCCAAGGAATCATGTGCCCGGCGTTCGGCACGCGGGCGACCTGGATAGCCGGTTGCAGGTCCTGGATTTCGGCGATGTCTTCATCCAGGATCACCCCGCCGCGCCCGGCCACCATCAACAGGGCAGGGGCCTTGAGCTTGGGCAGGTGCTGGTGGAAATCGACCGTGTGGAAGTCATTGAAGGCACGCACGATGGCGGGCTCATAACAGGTGTGCAGCCATTCGGCGCGCAGCTGCAATTGCTCGACGGTCCAGGTGGCGCAGAAGGCGCGCATCGCGTCAGCGTCCATGCCGACCAGCGATTGGCGGATCGAGTCGACGTACCACGGCAGCTTGCTCGGGTATGCACGCCGGCCAGGGCCGGACACTGGCGGGTCGATCAGCACCACGCGATTCACGCCTTGGGGATGCTTGACCGCGCTGTGCACGGCAAACCGTGCGCCCATGGAGTGGCCGACGAGGTCGTAGCTATGCAGCCCAAGTGCATCGGCAAACGCGCCAATATCCTCGGCGCAGGTGTCTCCGCTGTAGTCCAGCTCCGGCCCGGTGGACGACAAACCGCGCCCGCGCACATCCAGCACGTAAGTGTCGAACTGTGCGCCAAGGCGCTCAGCCACGAAACCCCAGGTAATCGCCGGGCTGGTGATGCCCGGGATCAAAATCAGCGCCGGGCCTTTGCCGCCGTAGCGCAGGTAGTGCTGGCGAATGCCATTGGCTTGCACATTGGCGCCATACAGGAAGGTGCTCACGCGGCCACCCCCGATTTCAGCTCCTGGGCGTACAGGTCATAACCGTAGACCCAGGCCGGGTCTTCCTGGGTGCGCAGCCAGGTGTTGGCGTTGGACACCGCTTGTACGCGGGACGCGCGCTCCTTGCGGTTGGCTTCGTAGAGCTGGAACGCGGTGCGGTAGTCGCTGATGCCGGTTTCCTGCAGGCAGCGGGTGAGCATGGCCGCGTCTTCGATGGCCATGCCGGCACCCTGGGCCATATGCGGTTTCATCGGGTGGCAGGCGTCGCCCAGCAACACCAGGCGGCCACGGCTCCACAGCGGCAACGGGTTACGGTTGCGCAACGGCCATTTGGTCACGCTTTCGGTGGACTCGATCAGCGCCTGCACGGTGGGGTGGTAGCCCTTGAAGGCGTCGAACATCTCTTCGCGGCTGCTGTCCACGAACGCGCCCTGGAAGTCCCATTCGGCGTGGGGCACGCCGGTCACGTAGTAGTACTCGTCGCGTTTGCCGGTGGTGTAATAAACCATCATGTGGCGGTCCTCGGTCCACCACTTGATGCAGTCTTCGAACTTCAAGTCGTACTTGGCCAACTGGTCGCCACGGATCAGCGCACGGTGCGCGACCCAGCCGCTGTACAGCGGTTTTTCCACGCCAAGCAGCTCTTCACGGATCTTGGAGTTGATGCCGTCGGCGCCGATCACGATGTCGGCGTAGGTGACTTCACCGTCGGCAAAGGTCAGGCGCACTTGGGTATCGGTTTCTTCGAGGGTTTCCAGGCGCTTGTTGAAGTGCAGGGTGCCGGGTTTGAGCGTCGACATCTGCAATGCATGCAAGTCGCCACGGTGCACGGTGATGTAGGAAGCGCCGTAGCCGGTGAGAGGAATACGCGAGAGGTAGTCACCGCTTTCGCCGCAACGGCTGAACCAGTGCTCGGGGTGCGAGCCCATCAGGTCCAGCTGTTTTTCGATGCCCATGCGGCGGAAGATTTTCATGATGTTAGGCCCCATGTGGATGCCTGCACCCAAGCGGGAAAACTCCGGCGCCTGTTCATAGATATCGACATCGAAACCGGCTTGTTGCAGCAGGGTGGCTGCCGCCGCGCCGCCCAGGCCGGCACCGACGATGGCGATTTTTTGTGTGCTTCCCATGGGGCGTGAACCTCTCTCTTTTTGATTTTTGGCGGCATCTGTCCGCAAGGTTTTTAAAGTGTATACGCTCATTTTTTGAAATGGGAAGCCTGCTTTTACAAAATTGTTTTTTGGCCGTATTTATCCTGTGTAACGGTTTGTGGCCTTTATCTGTGTGGTTTGTGTGAATTGGTAACGTTTTGGCGCGCCACTTGCAGTTCGTCTGCAAATCGGGTCTTATCGTTGTTAATTGGCGTATACGCTATAAAAACGCACTAGAGTGAAGCGCGGTGCTTGAACTTGGTGCAGCCCCACAGGAGACAGGAAAATGCCGGTAAGCGATTGCGAACTGACCCAGATGTTTGAACACGTGTTGAAGCTGTCGAAGGTCGACCCGACCCAGAGCGTCGCCGTGCTCAAGAGCCATTATTCCGACCCGCGCACTGTGCGCGCCGCGATGGACGCGGCGCAGCGCCTGGGGGCCAAGGTGTATGCGGTGGAACTGCCGTCGTTCAACCATCCCAAAGCCATGGGCAACGACATGACCGCCTACTGCGGCGACACCGCACTCACCGGCAATATCGCGGCCCAGCGCGCGTTGGAGGCCGCCGACCTGATCGTCGACACCATGATGCTGCTGCACTCGCCGGAGCAGGAGCAGATCCTCAAGACCGGCACACGCATCCTGCTGGCCGTGGAGCCGCCGGAAGTGTTGGCGCGCATGCTGCCCACCGAAGCCGACAAGGTGCGCGTGCTGGCGGCCGAGCAGTTGCTGAAGAAGGCGCGCTCGATTCACGTCAAGTCCCGCGCCGGCAGTGATTTCCGCGCAGCGCTGGGCCAGTATCCGTCGGTCACCGAATACGGTTTTGCCGATGAGCCTGGGCGCTGGGACCACTGGCCGAGTGGTTTCCTGTTCTCCTGGCCCAACGAAGAAACCGCCGAGGGCGTGCTGGTGCTGGATATCGGCGACATCCTGCTGCCGTTCAAAACCTACACCCGCGAGAAGATCACCCTGGAGATCGAGAAGGGCTTTATCACCAAGATCCACGGTGGTTTCGAGGCCGAGTACCTGCGCGACTACATGAAGTATTTCAATGATCCGCAGGTGTACGGCATCTCTCATATCGGCTGGGGCTTGCAGCCCAAGGCGCAGTGGACGGCCATGGGTTTGCACGACAAAAACGACGGCATGTGCATGGATGCGCGGGCGTTCTACGGCAACTTCCTGTTCTCCACCGGGCCGAATACCGAAGTGGGTGGCACGCGCAAGACGCCGTGCCATATGGATATTCCGCTGCGTAACTGTGATGTGTACCTGGATGATGAGGCGGTGGTGATTGCGGGAGATGTAGTCGCACCGCAGGCGTCGCTGGCACGCTGAGTTTTCAAAGGTGGGAGCTGGCTTGCCTGCGATAGCGGTCTGGCAGGCACATCATGGCTGGCCGACCCGGCGCTATCGCAGGCAAGCCAGCTCCCACAGTTTGAGTGTGTTCCTTGAGTTCGAGGCTTGAGTCCGCTCACCATCCCCGCCATCATGCCCACCATCGCCAATCACCCACCGAGCCGCGCCGTGCCTGATTCCTACGTTTTCTCTGAACAAGTTGGCCACCTGCTGCGCAAGGCCTACCAGCGCCACTTGGCGATCTTTCAGCAGAATGTCGGCGACTCACAGCTCACCGCCGTGCAGTTCGTGACCCTGTGTGCGCTGCGCGATCAGGGTGCAAGTTCGCTCACCGAACTGGTCAAGGCCACGGCCGTCGACCAGGCGACCATTCGCGGTATCGTCGAGCGGCTCAAGGCCAAAGAACTGATTACCCTGGAGCCGGACCCTCAGGACAAGCGCAAGGTGGTGGTCGACCTGTCGCCAGCCGGCGCCGAACTGGTCGCGCAAACCGCGCCGCGTGCCGCACAGATCAGCGAGCTGACCATGAGCAACCTCAACCCTGCAGAGCGGGTGGCGGTGCTGTTCCTGCTGCGCAAGATGATCGACGACCCGCAGGAATAGCGTCCTTCCTGTGGCAAGCCCGCTCGCCACAACAAGCGCCCACCCTTTGGCATCGTTTTTGCTCTGAGTTCATGTAGTAGTCACTTCACGTGTCAAGTGTGTCGCGAGGCCCCAACGCCGCGACGCTTTTTTTTGACTGTTTCGTGTAGTGGATGCTTCATCAACTGACACAGGCGAAGCGAATGATCAGCCCACCTATCACGGTTGCCCTCAAGGTCAACGGCCACACCCGCGAAGTCAGTGCCATGGCGGATACGCCGCTGCTGCTGGTGCTGCGCAATGACCTGCAGCTCAACGGCCCCAAATACGGCTGCGGTCTGGGCGAGTGCGGTGCCTGCACCGTGATCATCGATGGCGTGGCGGCGCGGTCATGTGTGTTTCCGCTGGCGGGTGCAACCGGGCGCGAGATTGTCACCCTTGAGGGCCTCGGCACCCGCCAGGCGCCGCACCCCGTGCAGCAAGCCTTTATCGATGAGCAGGCAGCGCAATGCGGTTATTGCCTCAACGGCATGATTATGACCGCCAAGGCTTTGCTCGACCGCAACCCCAACCCCAGCGAAGCCCAGGTGCGTAATGAACTGTCGGGCAACCTGTGCCGCTGCGGCACCCATATCGAAATCCTGCGCGCCGTGCTGCGTGCTGCGCACCTCTTGAGTGTGGAGGGCCGACCATGACTGATATGTCCCGTGACCAATGGCTGGCCAAGTCAGGCGTCTTATTGATTGTCGATGATGTGCTGCCTCCTTCAGGCCCGGTAGCCAAGGGCGGCACACCGACCGTGAAACCCAAGGAACTGGGACTGTTCATTGCGGTGAACGATGACGGCCTGGTCTATGCCTTTAACGGCCATGTGGACCTGGGCACCGGCATCCGCACGTCGCTGGCGCAAATTGTGGCCGAGGAGCTGGACCTGAACCTGCAGCAGGTCAAGATGGTGCTGGGCGATACCGAGCGTGCGCCCAACCAGGGCGCCACCATCGCCAGTGCGACCTTGCAGATTTCGGCGATCCCGCTGCGTAACGCGGCCGCCGAAGCACGGCGCTTTTTGCTCGCGCGCGCAGCGGGGCGCTGGGGCGTGAGCACAGGCAGCCTCAAGGTTGATGCCGGGGTTGTGCATGCCGCCGACGGACGCACCACCACCTACGGCGAACTGGTCAGCGGCCAGCATGATCAGTTGCGCATCAGCGGCGAGGCGCCGTTAAAGCCTGTCGAGGATTACCGCCTGGTAGGCAAGGGCGCCGCGCGCGTGGATATTCCCGGCAAGGCCACCGGCGAGCTGACCTACGTACATGATATGCGCGTGCCGGACATGCTCCATGGCCGCGTGGTACGCCCACCGTATGCCGGGCTCGACTGCGGCGATTTTGTCGGCAACAGCCTGCTGAGTGTGGATGAGGCGTCCATCGCGCATATTCCCGGGATTGTCGCGGTGGTGGTGATTCGCGATTTTGTCGGCGTGGTGGCGTTGCGCGAAGAACAGGCAATCAAGGCTGCCCACGCACTCCAGGTGCAATGGAAGCCGTGGAACAACGCTTTGCCGGACATGAGCGATGTCGAGCAAGCCATCCGCGACAACCCTCGGGTACGCCGCACGGTAGTCGACCAGGGCGATGTCGATGAAGCCCTGGCGGGCGCCAGCCAGCGCATGCCACGCAGCTATTTGTGGCCGTACCAGATGCATGGCTCGATCGGGCCTTCGTGTGGTGTGGCGGATTATCAAGCAAGCGGCAGCCGCGTGTGGTCCGGCAGCCAAAACCCGCACCTGCTGCGTGCAGACCTGGCGTGGTTGCTGGAATGCGACGAAGCACTGATCGACGTGATCCGCATGGAAGCCGCCGGCTGTTACGGGCGTAACTGTGCGGACGATGTGTGCGCCGATGCCTTGCTGCTGTCGCGCGCCGTGGGCAAGCCGGTACGGGTGCAACTGACCCGTGAACAGGAACACCTGTGGGAACCCAAGGGCACCGCGCAGTTGATGGATGTGGACGGCGGGTTGAATGCCGACGGCAGCATCGCCGCCTACGACTTTGAAACCAGTTACCCGTCCAACGGCGCGCCAACCCTGGCGCTGTTGCTCACCGGTCGCGTGGAGCCGGTGGCGGCGATGTTCGAGATGGGCGACCGCACCTCGATTCCGCCCTACGCCATCGACAATATGCGCGTGACCATCAACGACATGGCGCCCATCGTGCGGGCCTCGTGGATGCGCGGCGTGTCGGCGTTGCCCAACACTTTTGCGCATGAATCCTATATCGACGAACTCGCGTTTGCCGCGGGCGTCGACCCGGTGGAATACCGCCTGCGTTACCTCAAGGACGAGCGCGCCATCGACCTGGTCAAATCCACCGCCGAACGCGCCAACTGGTCACCGCGCACGGCGCCGATGCAAACCGCCAGCGACGACCACCTGTTGCGCGGTCGCGGCTTTGCCTATGCGCGCTATATCCACAGCAAGTTCCCCGGTTTCGGTGCCGCGTGGGCGGCATGGGTGGCGGATGTGGCCATCGATAAGCACACCGGCGATGTGTCGGTGACGCGGGTGGTGATCGGCCATGACTCGGGAATGATGATCAACCCGGCGGGCGTGCAGCACCAGATCCACGGCAATGTGATCCAGTCCACCAGCCGTGTGCTCAAGGAGCGGGTGACCTTTGAGGAGTCGACGGTGGCGAGCAAGGAGTGGGGCGGCTACCCAATCCTGACCTTTCCCGAAGTGCCCAAGATCGACGTGCTGATGATGCCGCGCCAGGACCAGCCGCCCATGGGCGCCGGCGAGTCGGCCTCGGTGCCGAGTGCGGCGGCGATTGCCAATGCGATCTATGACGCCACCGGTATTCGTTTTCGCGAGCTGCCGATTACGCCGGAACGGATGTTGGCGGCGCTGAATGCCGGCACCCTTGGCGAGCCTGCCAAGTCGCCGGAGAAACGCAGGAAGTGGTGGTTCGGTGCGGTGTTTGCAACCTTGGGCGCAGTGCTGGCCACCGCTTGGCCGTTCCACCCTGAAATCGCACCGATCGCGCCGCCCGGTGCGGGCACCTGGTCCAAGGCCACCCTGGAGCGCGGGCGCTTGCTGGCGGCGGTCGGTGACTGCGCGGTGTGCCATACCGCCCCGGGTGGCGCCACCAATGCCGGAGGCCTGGCCATGCAAACGCCGTTCGGCACGCTGTACAGCAGCAATATCACACCAGACGTGAAAACCGGTATCGGCGCCTGGTCGTACCCGGCATTCGAGCGGGCGATGCGTGACGGCATTGGCCGCGATGGGCGCAACCTGTACCCGGCGTTTCCCTATACGGCGTTTCGCAATATCAATGAGGCGGACATGCAGGCGCTGTATGCCTACCTGATGTCCCAGGCCCCGGTCAGCCAGGCACCGACCCCGAATGCCATGCGCTTTCCGTTCAATTTCCGGCCGTTGATGGCCGGCTGGAATGCACTGAACCTGCGCCGGGGCGAAATCACCCCGCAGCCTGCGCGCAGTGAGCAATGGAATCGCGGCAATTACCTGGTCAATGGCCTGGGCCACTGCGCTGCGTGCCACTCGCCGCGTAACCTGATGGGCGCGGAGAAGGGCGGTAAATCCTTTCTGGCCGGGGGCATGGTTGATGGCTGGGAGGCGCCCGCGTTGACGGGCCTGTCCAAGGCGCCGACGCCGTGGACCGAGGACCAGTTGTTCAACTACCTGAGCACTGGTTATTCCGATGCCCATGGCGTGGCGGCAGGCCCGATGGGGCCGGTGGTGAGTGAATTGTCAAAGCTGCCCAAGGCCGATATTCGCGCGATGGCGGTGTACTTGGCGTCGCTCAATGGCGAGGCGACTGCCGAGGCGAAAGTTGTGGTCGCGACCGTTCCGAACCCCAATGGCCGACGTGTATTCGAAGGTTCATGCAAAGCCTGTCATGCCGATGGCCTGGGGCCGAAGCTGTTTGGGGTGAGCCCGTCGTTGGCGACCAATACCAATGTGTTCAGCGAACAGCCGGATAATTTGATCAAGGTGATTTTGCAAGGTATCAGCAACCCGGCGACCCGGGACTTGGGGTATATGCCGGGCTTCAAGGACAGCCTGTCGAATAGCCAGGTAGCGGATTTGGTCGACTACCTGCGCCTACGTTTTGCACCCAATGCGCCGCAATGGAAGGGCTTGGAACAAAAAGTCGCCCACCTGCGCGCCAACCCCGGCACTCACTGATATTTCAAGCCATGCGAATATGAACTGTGGGAGCTGGCTTGCCTGTGATGGCGGTTTTTCGGTGTGCATATCCGTTGCTGCGGTGATGGCTACTTAGGGTTCCGCCCTGACGGCGGGTCACTTTTTGAAGGACCAAAAAGGTAACCAAAAAGTCCTCGCCCCACCACTCGGTGCCTCGCTGTGGCTCGGCATGCCCGCACTCCGGCTTGAATCCGTGGGCCGCCGCGATGGGCCATCCTTGGCCCAGCGCGGCTAACCCGGCGTCCTGCCGGGTTACCCACGGATTCAAGCCTGCGTTCGGCCATCGTGGTTAACGGGGCGATTTGAGATCAAAAGCAGATCAAAAGCAGAGCACGGCGGCCTGAAAGCCGACCTGAGTGGTTGA
>NZ_JAAAFV010000023.1:153002-274878 GCF_019352915.1 Pseudomonas sp. Xaverov 259
GTCGAGGTACTTTTGCCAGGCCCAGTCGTACTTGAAGGGTACGAGTTGGTTGAGGTCGGCGCGGCAGTTGATCATGCGCTTTTCGTCAACGGCGACGCGGGCGGCGGAGCCTTCGAGTTCGGCGAGGCCTTCGGCGACGTCGAGTTTGTCCAGGGCGGCCTTGGCGCGCACGATGGCGGCGGAGTCACTGGCGGTGACGGCGCGGGCTTCGATGGCGGCGGCAGCGCCGGCACCGTCGAGGCGGTCCATGTTGGCTTCGGTGGCGTGGCCGGCGTTGGCGCCTTTGGCGGCTACTTCGCCTTCTTCTTCTTTGTCGAATTCGTCCCAGCTCAGCATGACGTGTCGTCTCCTGCGTGAGGGCTCAAAGGTGCCCGTGTGAAACCGGATGGTTGGGTGTTCACACGGCCCTGAGGCCGCGGTGGATCTTAAGGAATCGTTTGTTGCAACAGCTCGCGCAGGCAATTAAACGGAATAGGATTACGGGTTCTGCTTGAGGCTTGAGGTGCGCAGCAACAGATGCAGGCTCGCGCGGAGGCCTCAGGTCTGGCTCTTTATCCCAGTGTAAAGGGATATTGCAGGCCCGATTTACCCGCGCATTATAGGGAAAAAATCGGCTTTGTGTTGCGGCGGATGGTCACGATTGAGGGCCAAAATGCTGTGGTTTTCGGCCGGAGCGTGTGTTTGCAAGGCTTTGCTGGGGTAGGAATTTTTTGACGGGCGGTGGGATAGTTTTTGTAGGGCTGGGAGAGGGGGAGTGGTGGAGGGCTGAGTGGGGTGTGTTTGGCTGAGATCGCCATCGCAGGCAAGCCAGCTCCCACATTGGGTTGGCAGTGGGCCAGGGGGCGGTTCTTGGCCGCAAGAACGATTTCTTGCGGCGACCAAGATCCGGGTTTAAATCTTACTGAAAAAGTTATTACCCGTTAGAGCAACCATTGCCCATCACTTGATAATTAAGAATATGACGCTGGCCCTGCGAGTCTTCATATTCCATTTGCACTGGTACAACGTTGCAGACATCTGGGATGTTGCTCATGGACAATACTTTGGCCACATCCAAGTGTGTGCTGTAAGTGTAATCCTCAACTATCGGTGCGTTCTGACCAGCCAGCTCAGTCGGGGCTTCGTCGGCCAGGGCGGCGGTAGCGCACAAGCTGCTGAGGGCCATAACTATTAAAGCTTTCATTTGTGTATTTACCTTCTTCAGGGCGAAAGGGGTCACGGGGCCCTTATGAGGCCGCGTGTGTAACTTAAGAGTTGGGAAGTTCGGATTAACGTTGCCTTCGTGGGGGCTGTTACGGTGTTAATCACGGTGCCTTGTTGGCGGAGTTGATTTTAGGCCTGCGGGTTATATTCATATACCCGTGCTTTTGATAAACACTATTGGCGGTTTTTGTAACAATCCCGTGGTAAAGGTTTTTTCATCAGGCGTGAAAGCCACGCAGGGCGCGGGCCAGAGCCCTGAAAGGGCATAGCAGGGCATTTTGTAGGGGCTTGTTACTACCATCGTCGAATGGTTCTATGGGGGCGCCCCGGCTACAACAGGGCATACAAAAACAACTATTGTCACCGAGGTAAGAAAGATGAGTGCGGCTTCCCTGTACCCCGTTCGCCCCGAAGTAGCAGCCAACACGCTGACCGACGAGGCGACCTACAAGGCCATGTACCAGCAGTCGGTGGTCAACCCCGATGGCTTCTGGCGCGAGCAAGCCAAGCGCCTTGACTGGGTCAAGCCTTTCACTGCGGTCAAGCAGACCTCTTTCGACGACCACCATGTCGACATCAAATGGTTCGCCGACGGTACCCTCAACGTTTCCTACAACTGCCTGGACCGCCACCTCGCCGAGCGTGGTGATCAGGCGGCGATCATCTGGGAGGGCGATGACCCTTCCGAAAGCCGCACCATCACTTACCGCGAGCTGCATGAAGAAGTCTGCAAGTTCGCCAACGCCCTGCGTGGCCAGGATGTGCATCGCGGCGACGTAGTGACTATCTATATGCCGATGATCCCCGAAGCCGTGGTCGCCATGTTGGCCTGTACCCGCATCGGTGCGATTCACTCCGTGGTGTTTGGCGGTTTTTCACCGGAAGCCCTGGCCGGTCGCATCATCGACTGTAAGTCGAAGGTGGTGATCACCGCCGATGAAGGCATCCGCGCCGGTAAGAAAATTCCGCTGAAGGCCAACGTCGACGACGCGCTGACCAACCCGGAAACCAGCAGCATCCAGAAAGTCATCGTGTGCAAGCGCACCAATGGCAACATCAAGTGGAACCAGCATCGCGACATCTGGTACGAAGACCTGATGAAAGTGGCGGGCACTGTGTGTGCGCCAAAAGAGATGGGCGCCGAAGAGGCGCTGTTCATCCTTTACACCTCGGGGTCCACCGGCAAGCCTAAAGGCGTGCAGCACACCACTGGCGGCTACTTGCTGTACGCCGCCCTGACCCACGAACGCGTGTTCGACTACCGCCCGGGTGAAATCTACTGGTGCACCGCCGACGTCGGCTGGGTCACCGGCCACACCTATATCGTCTACGGCCCGCTGGCCAATGGCGCGACCACGCTGCTGTTTGAAGGCGTGCCGAACTACCCGGATATCACGCGGGTGGGCAAGATCGTCGACAAGCACAAGGTCAATATCCTCTACACCGCACCGACCGCGATCCGCGCGATGATGGCGTCGGGCACCGCCGCCTGTGAGGGCGTTGACGGTAGCAGCCTGCGCCTGCTCGGTTCGGTGGGTGAGCCAATCAACCCGGAAGCCTGGGATTGGTACTACAAGAATGTTGGCCAATCCCGTTGCCCGATCGTCGACACCTGGTGGCAGACCGAAACCGGCGCCACCTTGATGAGCCCGCTGCCGGGTGCCCACGCCCTCAAGCCGGGTTCGGCGGCACGCCCGTTCTTTGGTGTGGTGCCAGCGTTGGTGGACAACCTCGGTAACATCATCGAGGGCGCTGCCGAAGGCAACCTGGTGATCCTCGATTCATGGCCGGGCCAGGCGCGTACGCTGTATGGCGACCACGATCGGTTTGTCGACACTTACTTCAAGACCTTCCGTGGTATGTATTTCACCGGCGACGGTGCGCGCCGCGATGAAGACGGCTACTGGTGGATCACCGGGCGGGTGGACGACGTGCTGAACGTGTCCGGCCACCGTATGGGCACCGCCGAGATTGAAAGCGCGATGGTTGCGCACCCGAAAGTCGCTGAAGCGGCGGTGGTGGGTGTGCCCCATGACATCAAGGGACAGGGCATCTATGTGTATGTCACGCTCAAGAATGGCGAGGAGCCGAACGAAGCGCTGCGCCTGGAGCTGAAGAACTGGGTGCGCAAAGAGATTGGGCCGATTGCCTCGCCGGATGTGATCCAGTGGGCGCCGGGCTTGCCGAAGACACGTTCGGGGAAAATCATGCGCCGGATTCTGCGCAAGATTGCCACGGCTGAGTATGACGGCTTGGGGGATATCTCCACCTTGGCCGACCCAGGTGTGGTGGCGCATTTGATTGAGACGCACAAGACCATGAACGTCGCGTAAGGCCGCGTAAAGAGCCCCACTCGGTGAAAACCGGGTGGGGCTTTTTTGTGGGCTCTTGAGAACAGTGGAGATTCCCTGTGGGAGCGGGCTTGCTCGCGAAAGCGGTGGGTCAGTTGGCAGATGTGTGGCTGAACCACCGCATTCGCGAGCAAGCCCGCTCCCACAGTTGGATCGCATTTCAAATGGCGGCAGGTGAGCTGTCAGGCGGCCCTGCAAACCACCAAGCCAATAAATATCGGTTTTTCATGTAGGGCATTTCTGAATGTTACCGCTGCCGCCAAATGTGTAACCCCACGCCCATTCCTGAGGCAATGTGCTACGCCTGCGCCCCGAAAACCCGCGTTTTAGACACCCGCGGAAATAAGATTAAACGCCAGACTTGCCGTGCTAGAAGGGTTTGCGAATAATAGGCCCGCAATTTGCAGCATCAACAGGTTTAATATCTTTTGTCTCTGCATAAAATTCAGAGGCTGTCAATGTGCTGGAACCGCTTTCTCAGTGCTTCTGTAAATTGTTGTCGCATTGAGGAAATATCGGCTTCCGGCCTGTCGTTAGAATGCCGATCACTCGCTCGTCGTCTCCTGTATCAATTCGGGGTAGGACGCAGCACCGCTATTCGGTTTCACTTAAGTCGCATCGTGGGCCACGGCTCATTCTGCTTTTTGCCCTATACCGATGGAGTCCCAAGATGAAGAAACTTGTGCTGTTGGGCGCCCTGGCGCTGTCCGTGCTGTCCATGCAGGCCTTCGCTGATGAAAAGCCTCTGAAAATTGGTATCGAAGCGGCTTACCCTCCGTTTGCCTCGAAGGCGCCGGATGGCAGCATCGTCGGTTTTGACTACGACATCGGCAACGCCCTGTGCGCTGAGATGAAGGTCAAGTGCGTATGGGTTGAGCAGGAATTCGACGGCCTGATCCCTGCGCTCAAAGTGCGCAAGATCGACGCGATCCTGTCGTCCATGTCCATCACCGAAGACCGCAAGAAGTCTGTGGACTTCACCAACCGCTACTACCTGAGCCCAGCGCAGCTGGTGATGAAGGAAGGCACCAAGGTCAGCGACAGCCTGGATGAACTGAAGGGCAAGAAAATCGGCGTGCAACGCGGTTCGATCCACGATCGTTTCGCCAAGGAAGTCCTGGCGCCTAAAGGTGTCACGGTTGTGCCTTACAGCTCGCAGAACGAAATCTACCTGGACGTGGAAGCCGGTCGCCTCGATGGCACCGTGGCCGACGCCACCCTGCTGCAAGACGGCTTCCTGAAAACCCCGGCCGGTAAAGGCTACGCGTTCGTGGGCCCACAGTTCACCGACGCCAAGTACTTCGGTGACGGTATCGGCATCGCGGTACGCAAAGGCGACAAGGCCGACCTGGACAAGATCAACGCGGCCATCGCGGCGATCCGTGCCAACGGCGAATACAAGAAAATCCAGGACAAATACTTCGACTTCGATATTTACGGCGCTGACCCTAAGTAACTCGTCGCAGCTGTCTGTCCTAAATGGCGCAAGCAACAGAATTCCTGAGGTTTGCGCCATTTTTTCATCCCCCTTTTCGAGGACCTGAATCATGTTGAACGGCTACGGGGCTGTCATCCTCGATGGCGCATGGTTGACGCTTCAGCTCGCCTTGTCGTCCATGGCCTTGGCCATTGTTCTGGGTCTGATCGGGGTCGCGTTACGCCTGTCGCCGGTGCGCTGGCTGGCTTGGCTGGGTGACTTGTACTCCACGGTGATCCGCGGGATCCCCGACCTGGTGCTGATTCTGCTGATTTTCTACGGCGGCCAGGACTTGTTAAACCGCGTCGCGCCGATGCTCGGCTATGACGACTATATCGACTTGAACCCCTTGGCCGCCGGTATCGGCACCCTGGGTTTCATCTTTGGCGCCTACCTCTCGGAAACCTTCCGTGGCGCCTTCATGGCCATCCCCAAGGGCCAGGCCGAGGCCGGCCTTGCGTATGGCATGAGCAGTTTCCAAGTGTTTTTCCGGGTGATGGTGCCGCAGATGATCCGGCTGGCGATCCCTGGTTTCACCAACAACTGGCTGGTACTCACCAAGGCCACCGCGCTGATTTCGGTGGTGGGCCTGCAAGACATGATGTTCAAGGCCAAGCAGGCGGCAGACGCCACCCGCGAGCCTTTTACCTTCTTCCTCGCAGTGGCGGCGATGTACCTGGTGATCACCAGCGTGTCGTTGCTGGCCCTGCGTTATCTTGAGAAGCGCTACTCGGTAGGCGTAAGGGCGGCTGATCTATGATCTTCGACTACAACGTCATCTGGGAAGCCATGCCGCTGTACCTTGGCGGCCTGGTAACCACCCTGAAACTGCTGGCCATTTCGCTGTTTTTCGGCCTGCTTGCTGCCTTGCCCCTGGGCTTGATGCGCGTGTCCAAGCAGCCGGTCATCAACGGCGCGGCCTGGCTCTACACCTACGTGATTCGCGGCACACCGATGCTGGTGCAGCTGTTTTTGATCTACTACGGCCTGGCGCAATTCGAAGCGGTACGCGAAAGCTTCCTGTGGCCGCTGCTGTCGAGCGCCACGTTCTGCGCATGCCTGGCCTTTGCGATCAACACCAGCGCCTACACCGCCGAAATCATCGCCGGCAGCCTCAAGGCAACGCCGAACGGTGAGATCGAAGCGGCCAAGGCCATGGGCATGTCGCGCTACAAGCTGTACCGCCGCATCCTGCTGCCGTCGGCCCTGCGCCGCGCGCTGCCGCAGTACAGCAACGAAGTGATCATGATGCTGCAGACCACCAGCCTGGCGTCCATCGTCACCTTGATCGACATTACCGGTGCTGCACGCACCGTGAACGCCCAGTACTACTTGCCGTTCGAAGCCTATATCACCGCGGGCGTGTTCTACCTGTGCCTGACCTTTATCCTGGTGCGCCTGTTCAAGTTGGCCGAGCGCCGCTGGCTGAGCTACCTGGCTCCACGGAAGCATTGATATGGAACGTATCGATCACCTGTTGCCCTGGGGTCACCTGGGGTGTGAACGCCAACTGAGCGTGTTTCGCTTCGGCAGTGGCGAGCGCAAGGCCTATATCCAGGCCAGCCTGCACGCCGACGAATTGCCGGGGATGCGCGCGGCGTGGGAGCTGAAAAAGCGCCTTACCGAGCTTGAACAGCAAGGCGCCCTCAACGGGGTGATCGAGCTGGTGCCGGTGGCCAACCCGATGGGCCTGGGCCAGTTGCTGCAAGGCAGCCACCAGGGGCGTTTCGAGGTGGGTAGCGGCAAGAATTTCAACCGTGATTTCGTCGAGTTGAGCGCGCCGGTAGCCGAGTTGCTCAAGGGCAAGCTGGGAGATGATGCGCACGCCAATGTGCGCATGATCCGCCAGGCGATGGCCGACGCACTCGCCGCATTGCCCGCGCCGAGCAGTCAGTTGCAAGGCATGCAGCGCATCTTGCTGAGCCACGCCTGCACTGCCGATATCGTCCTTGACCTGCATTGCGACGCTGAAGCTGCGTTGCACATGTATGCGTTGCCGCAACACTGGCCGCAGTGGCGCTCGTTGTCGGCGCACTTGAATGTGAAAGTCGGCCTGCTGGCGGAAGACTCCGGCGGCAGTTCGTTTGATGAGGCGTGCTCGCTGCCGTGGTTGCGTCTGTCGCAGGCGTTCCCGGACGCGCAGATTCCACTGGCGTGCCTGGCGACTACCCTGGAATTGGGCGGCCAGGCCGACACCGGCCGTGACGAAGCGATTTTCCACGCCGAAGGCATCCTCGCTTTTCTGGCCGAGCAGGGCTTGATCACAGGCCAATGGCCGGCGCCGCAATACGAAGCGTGCGAAGGCTTGCCGTTTGAAGGCACCGAATTGTTGTTCGCGCCCCATGCCGGTGTGATCAGTTACCTGCGTAAAGCCGGTGATTCGGTGCAGGCGGGCGATGAGATTTTTGAAGTGATTGACCCCCTGACTGATCGCGTCAGCATTGTTTGCGCGGGTACGTCCGGGGTGTTGTTTGCCGTTGAACGGCTACGTTATGCCCAAGCGGGTTTCTGGCTGGCCAAGGTGGCGGGGCGCGAAGCGCTGCGTCACGGGCGCTTGCTCAACGACTGACCACCTGTTTTTGTGAGAACCGACCGCATGTACAAACTTGAAGTCCAAGACCTGCATAAACGCTATGGCAGTCATGAAGTGCTCAAAGGCGTGTCCCTGGCCGCAGCGGCCGGTGATGTGATCAGCATCATCGGTTCCAGTGGTTCGGGCAAAAGTACCTTTTTGCGCTGCATCAACTTGCTGGAGCAACCCCACGCCGGCAAGATTTTGCTCAATAACGAAGAGCTGAAACTGGTGGCCAACAAGGACGGCGCCATGAAGGCCGCCGACCCGAAGCAACTGCAGCGCATGCGTTCGCGGCTGTCGATGGTGTTCCAGCATTTCAACCTGTGGTCGCACATGACTGCGCTGGAAAACGTGATGGAAGCGCCGGTGCATGTGTTGGGCATGTCGAAAAAAGACGCGCGTGAAAAGGCCGAGCACTACCTGGCCAAAGTCGGCGTGGGCCATCGTAAGGATGCGTTCCCCGGCCACATGTCCGGCGGTGAGCAGCAGCGCGTGGCCATCGCCCGCGCCCTGGCGATGGAGCCGGAGGTGATGCTGTTCGACGAACCGACCTCAGCCCTTGACCCGGAGCTGGTTGGCGAAGTGCTCAAGGTGATGCAGGACCTGGCCCAGGAAGGCCGCACCATGGTGGTGGTGACCCACGAAATGGGCTTTGCCCGTGAAGTCTCCAACCAGTTGGTGTTTTTGCACAAAGGTATCGTCGAAGAGCGTGGCAACCCGCGTGAGGTGCTGGTGAACCCGCAGTCCGAGCGGTTGCAGCAGTTCCTTTCGGGTAGCCTGAAATAATCAAGACTGCTTTTGTGCACTCAAATAGTGCATATTTCGCAGCCTTGAGGTCGCCTCGTTCCCTGTGGGAGCTGGCTTGCCTGCGATGGCGGTGTATCAGTTAAAGATGTGCCAACTGACCCACCGCCATCGCAGGCAAGCCGGCTCCCACCTTGGATCTCCATATGTTTTGAGATTTGTGTTGGTTTACCGGCTAGCATTGGCCCTTGTCTTCATTACTGTTACTCGCTTCGGATAGCCCCTAAATGACCGCCCATAAAATTGGTTTCCTGATTTGGCCCAGCACAAAAGCACTCACGCTTGCGCTGGCTGAGGAGGCTTTGCGCGTTGCTCAGCGGGTGCATCCGGACGTGGTATACGAACTGTCGTTCTTGCAGGCCGAACCGCGCACCGAAGGGGCCTGGCAATTACCGGGCGAGCCCTGGGCCGGCAAGCTTGAAGGCTTCCAGAAACTGTTCCTGCTGGCGGACGAACCGCCGACCGTGATCGCCTCTCAGCTCAGCACCGCGCTCAAGCAGCTTGTTCGGGCCGGGTGTGTGATTGGTGGCTTGTCGGCGGGCGTGTACCCACTGGCCCAACTGGGTTTGCTCGACGGCTACCGCGCCGCCGTGCATTGGCGCTGGCAGGATGACTTCGCCGAGCGTTTCCCCAAGGTGATCGCCACCAGCCATTTGTTCGACTGGGACCGCGACCGCCTGACCGCCTGCGGCGGCATGTCGGTGCTCGACCTGTTGCTGGCCGTGTTGGCCCGTGACCACGGCGCCGAACTGGCCGGTGCGGTCTCCGAAGAACTGGTGGTGGAGCGCATCCGCGAAGGCGGCGAGCGTCAGCGTATTCCGCTGCAAAACCGCCTGGGTTCCAGCCATCCGAAGCTGACCCAGGCGGTGTTGCTGATGGAAGCCAATATCGAAGAGCCGCTGACCACCGACGAAATTGCCCAGCATGTGTGCGTGTCGCGACGACAACTCGAGCGGATCTTCAAGCAGTACCTCAATCGCGTCCCCAGCCAGTACTACCTGGAATTGCGCCTGAACAAGGCCCGCCAGATGCTCATGCAAACCAGCAAGTCGATCATCCAGATCGGCTTGTCGTGCGGCTTCTCCTCGGGGCCGCACTTCTCCAGCGCCTACCGCAACTTCTTTGGCGCCACCCCGCGTGAAGACCGTAACCAGCGGCGCAGCAGCAGCCCGTTTGAATTGTCGTCGGTGCCGTCTGAGCGCGGTTGAGCGCCCTGTTACTGTTCCGACTCGTCCTCCGACGTGTCGGTTGAGTTGGTTGGGTTCAACTGCGCGCGCTGCCTGACTTCAGGGATTTCAAAGTCCACAGCGTGGCGATGGTAATAGGGCACCAGCAGCGTGATGGTCTCCGGCGAGAAGGTGTTGCCGCTGAGAACGAAGCCTTCGGCTCTGTCTGGCTCCACTTCCAGTATGTCGGTGGGCAACTCGGTGATCTGGTTGTCGCGCAAATCCAGTTGACCGAGCAATGGCAGATTGAATGTTCCGTTGGGCACCTCTGTAAGGCCCGCGCCTTCGATGATCAGGCCGGTTAAGCCGGTCATCTTGCTGACGTCCGGCGTCAGCCCCAATGGATTGCCACTCAGGTCCAGGTATTCAAGATTGTGCAGGTCGCTAAGGGCGGCTGCGCTGGTGGCCGTCAGCTGTACACGGCTACGGGAGATGATCAGTGTCTTGAGCTGCGTCAGCTTGAACACCCCCGCAGGGATGTCTGGCAGGGCATAACTGCGGATATGCAGGGTTTCCAGGTTGGGGAAGCGCTCAAGAAAACCCTGCGGGATCGAGGTTGTTTGCTCTCCCGCCAGTTCCATCTTCGACACATGTTTGAAATTGATATTCAGTGCCGGTAAATCGCCGAGCAGCGGCAGTTTCAGCTCCAGTTCATGGGTGCTTGTCGGTGGCTCCTGGCTTGAGTCCAGTCGTGTTTCCCCGCGCCAGCCGGCTTCCAATACAGCCTTGGCCTGGCGTCGAAGGATTTGTTGCTGCGCGCGGACCCCTTCGTCTATAGGGGTGTTTATGAACGGATACCGTTCGGGTACACCCAGCACCCATTCTCCCAAGTCTGCTTGCAGGCGCTCGTAATCGGCCTTATCAGCTTTGAGGCGTTCGAGTATTGCCATTGAGTTATTCAGGCCACCGGGCAACCTGAAGATCAAGTTATTCGCCTGATTGGCGCTGTAGGTGGGGTAAAGCTCTTGAACCAGGCGGCGCTCGGCCGGGTTGGCGTCTGCGCCGAAGTGTTCGCCGGTCGTTTGGCAATAGGTTTTGATCTTTTCCAGCGTGACGCGTGAGAGCGGGTTGCCCGACAAGTTAAAGACTCTGGCTCTTTGGGCAGGCAGGTTAAACAGGCCTTCAGGCAACCTGCTCAAGTAGTTATTGCTGAGGTTGGCGCTCGTCAGTTGAAGGCGAGTCAGCAGGTGTTCGGGGAACAGCGAAATATACGTGTGGCTCAGGTTCAGTGTCTGCAACTCGGGCATTTGCCCAAGGTTGGGGGACAGTGACAGTTGACGGTTGTTGGAGAGGTCCAGGTTTTTAAGCCGGGTCATCAGGGCAAGCTGGGCACGGCTTTGCAGGGTCAGGTTGATGTTGCAATTACGCAGCGTCAGGCTGTTGAGATGGGGCAGCGCCATTACCTCGGGGGGGAGGGTGTTGAGTGCTATATCGTTGATCGCCAGTGTGCGCAGATTGGGGAAGCGAGCCACGAAGGCAGGCGCACCGCGCGTGGTGGGATAGCCCCTCAATCCCAGGTTGGAGATGTGGTCGAAGTTGGCACTCAGCACCGGGAGTTCGCCGTGTGTGGGGGCGGTGAGGTGTAATTGGCGGCCGCTGGCAAATTCTGTGTCCTGCGGGGTTTCATGACGCCAGGCACGGATCAGTTGGTGGGTCCAGATCCAGCGATGAAGCCGCTCTTCGGCCACCCTCGAGGAAAACAGCGGTACTTGGGGGTTGAGGAAGACTTCGGAGAGGTTGGAGCGCCAGCTTGCCAGGGCGGTTTCCAGCTGTGAGAACTCGCTCTTGAGGTATTGAAGCGTCTGTAAGGGTGAGCCCGCAAAGGTGTGGAGCGCGGACAGTAGATAGGTTGTTTGCTCCTGGTTGAGGCTGGGGTATAGCTCGCGCAGTAATTGAGCCTCAAGGTTATGGTTTGGCGCTACGGCGCCGTAGCCCTCCATGCCGCCGGGCAGGCGCATCAGCGTGGGGTCGTAATTGGGCTTGCGCACCGGGTCGGTCGCCAGCAGCTCACCCAGTGGCTCACGGCCCAGGGCGTATTGACGCAGGGTATTTTGCAGCAGTGGGCCTTGCCCGATTTGCATGCCCAGTTCATCGCGCTGCGTATCGGGCAAGGCTTGGATAACGGCGGTATACAGGTCGGTTTCACCGAACAGGGTGCCCTTGCCGTCTTCAGGGATGTATTGGCCCTCGATCGTACGCACGAGAATGCGTTGGATTGATCCCTCGGGAGGCCCGACGGCGTCCCGTAAGGCGCCGGTGCGGCGAAAATTGCGTACTTCCAGGCGTACCAGGGGCGACCAGCCCGGCAGGTTTTCCAGGGAATGCAGGGCGAGCCGCTGCGTATCGCCACTTTCCAGGGCCTCCATATACAGGCCTTCATATGCGCGGCTGATTCTGACCTCATGGGCGGCCCAGTGTGCGAGGTCTCTCAGGCGCTGAGGCAGGATGCCTTGATCCATCTCCAGCAGCTCCTGGCCCGTGGCGCCGAATAGCGCCTCCTGCGCAACACTGATGGGCAGGCCGGGTGCGCTGTCGATGATTTTTTGCACGCGCGGGTCGCGGGTTGTCTCCAGCCCTCGATAGCGTGAGTCAAACATGCTGGCTTGACGGTTCCGGGCTTGGCGTGCCAACCGTTTACGCAATGTTGCCGCGCGCACGTGCAGTTGCGCGGCAGGCGTACCGAAGGGTTCTTCAAGCAGGGTTTTGCGCTCTGATTCGTTCAGGGTTTCCAGCAGGGTTTTCAGCAAGTCGCCATTTTTCATCTGGGCTTCATGTATCTGGGCCACTGCCGCGTCTTCCCGGCCCCGGTGCTCCCAGACGGTTTCACCTTTGGCGTTGAGAAAGCGCAGGGTCTTGGTTTCTGGCCACAGGCTGGTCTGGCTCAGCAGCCACAGTTGGGTTTGGGTATCGGCTTTTTGATATTGCTGTTGATCATCGCTGTTCATCTGGTCGATGAAATCCTGGAGATGCTGGTCGATGGCGACGCGCTTGAGGGTGTCGGCCAGCAGCCCCGGCGCAGGTTGGCGATCCATGTACAGCTTGCGCAAAGCCCCATCGTCGCTGCCGCTGATGCGATGGGCCCATTCCAGGCGGGCTTCAGTGAGTTCGTCGGCCGGTGCACCGAGCCGACGCAGCAAGGTGTTGCGATCCCATGTCAGCGGGCGATCGGTGGGCATCAGCCAGGCGCCCTTGCCACTACCGCTGATCCGCGGGCGGTAGGCGTGTGTGCGGGCGGGGTGGCCAAGGTAGGTGCTGCCTGCTTCCTGCTGAATGGAAAAGTGTTGCCCATTAAGCGCGAGGATCTGTTTGTCGGTGTGCGCGTGCAGCCCCTCGTCACTGGGGCGTGACTCGGGCGGCAGTTGAATGTCATGGGCATAGGGCGCCAGGTCGGCGGGCCACAGGCGAGTTTTGTCGCCGTCGGTAACGGGGGTGAGGGAGTCAAAAAAATCCCATAGTTTTTTCGGCAGCGCCTGTCGCAACAAGCCTTGAGCAATGGGGGCGCCGACCGCGAACAGGCCCAATTGCACCATTTGTTCTGTGATTGACATCAAGTGCTCAAGGGCCTCGGTTTTGAGGCCTTCGGCCCAGTCAATGATGCCTTCAAACACTTCGTCGAGCAGTTGATAAGCGCTGTAGCCCAGCATCAGCGCGCCCAGCGGCGGCACAAAAGGGGTCACGATAAAGGCGGCGATTTCGAGAATGGCTTTGCCGACCTTCTGCACGATGTCCCAACGCTGCCAGCGAGCCTTGCTGTCGGCGTCGGCGGTGGGGACGGCGATGGCTCGCGCATCATTGAGCAGCTTGTTGAGTTTGCGCTGATACAGGTGTTCGAACAGCTCGCCAGGGATTTTTGTCGCGTAAAACTGCAGGTTGGGCTTTGCCACGGGCTCTTTATGCCAGGTGGGACGCGGGTCGCCTGGCTGCGGCGGGTGCCAGACAATGTGGGACAGGCGGTTGTTGAGGTCGGCGAAAAAGTAGGCGCGGTGTTCCTGGTTGACGAAACGGCTGAAAAACGCCTGATAGTCGGGGTCGCTCAGCTTGTCGGCGAGGTCGCGCATGAACGCAGTGCCGTTGGCGTAGTACTTGAGAGGTGCCTGTGGGTCGCCGGGAATGTACGCCACCACGGGCACGGCAGTCTGGTGCGACTCAAGGTCGGCGGCGAACAGCACCACGCCCGTCAGCGGCGCGCCCATCAGGCTCAAATCGTGGTTGAGCAGGGTCTTGCCTTGCAACGTCAGGCCGCGATGCTCGGAGAGGTGCGCCCGGAGTGTGCGCAGCGTCGATTCGCTCGCGTCTTTTTTCAGGCGCGCCATCTGCACGCAGGTAAGCGCCTCGGCTTTGAGATTGGCGATCACCTTGCTGCGCAGCGATGCCTGGAGCGTGGCATTTTGGAAGCCGAAAAAGCCTTTGAGGTAGCGTTGGTACTGCGCACCGATGTCCAGCTCACGGCACAGTCCGACAAATTGCACGATGCTGATTTTATCGGTCACGGCGGGCAGGGTGTCGAACTGACCGGTGGCCGACGGTTGGGTGATGAAGGTGGAGTCGTCGGTATAGGCGGCTGGTTGGCCTTCGGTTGCGTCGAAATTGTGCAGCGCCGCGTCCACCAGCGACACCGTCCATGCCTTGACCCCACCGGTTTCTATGGGGAACAGCGGTATCGTCAGGGGGGCGTAGAGGCGCAAAAACGTCGTGCTGACATCACGCTCAATGCCAAACCGAGTCTTGAGAGCCTGGTGCAGCAGGGGCGCGGCGAAAGCCTGAGGCGATTCAAGTGCAGCCAGGGCGCTGTCGAGCTGGTTTTGCGTGGTCCAATGGTGGTCCATGGCCTCTTTGAGCGGCGTGTGTTGCTGGCGATTGGCGTCGGCCAGCCAGCCGGCGAAGTGCAGTCGGGTGGTTTTCAAGGCGTCGCGCCGGGCACTCGAGGCCTCGCCCAGCCAGGGTGGAAGGCGGCTGTGGACGCTAATGGGCACGCGGCCAGCAGCGTTTTCAAGGTGTGGGGTGAGTGTTGTTTGAGTCGGATTGGGCATGTGGCTGATTCTTCAGTGAGTTGCGGCACCGACATCACAGCAAGCCTGATGGACGTGAGAGAGGCAGATAGTTAATGCAATTGGCGAAAATCAACCGGCAACGCCCCTGCCTCTGAAACGATGCAGCGTTTAAACTGCGCCATTGCGACGCTATTTGTCGCATTGGCGTAAACCCGCCAAAAACGCGGGTTGGCGCTATAAGAAGTTGTCGCTTGGCGACAAGGCTGCACTGAAAACTGTCCTTACAATCCCTGCATCGCCCGCCAGTTCCAGGCAGGCGTTCCTCTTCAGGAGACTCCGATGTCCGTTGAGCAAGCCCCGGTGCAACGTGCCGATTTCGACCAGGTGATGGTGCCCAACTACGCACCTGCCGCCTTTATCCCCGTGCGTGGCGCAGGTTCGCGCGTCTGGGACCAGGCCGGTCGCGAGCTGATCGACTTTGCCGGCGGCATCGCGGTCAACGTATTGGGCCACGCCCACCCGGCGCTGGTCGGTGCACTGACCGAACAGGCCAACAAGCTGTGGCACGTCTCCAACGTGTTCACCAATGAGCCGGCCCTGCGCCTGGCCCATAAGCTGATCGACGCCACCTTTGCCGAGCGCGTGTTCTTCTGCAACTCCGGCGCCGAAGCCAACGAGGCCGCGTTCAAGCTGGCCCGTCGCGTGGCGTTCGACCGTTTCGGTACCGAGAAATACGAAATTATTGCCGCGCTGAACAGCTTCCACGGCCGTACCCTGTTCACCGTCAATGTCGGTGGCCAGTCCAAGTATTCCGATGGTTTCGGGCCTAAGATCACCGGCATCACCCACGTGCCTTATAACGACCTGGACGCGCTCAAAGCGGCCGTGTCGGACAAGACCTGCGCTGTGGTGCTGGAGCCGATCCAGGGCGAAGGCGGCGTATTGCCGGCCGAGCTGGCTTACCTGCAAGGCGCCCGCGAACTGTGCGACGCCAATAACGCGCTGCTGGTGTTCGACGAAGTGCAAACCGGCATGGGCCGCAGCGGCCACCTGTTCGCCTACCAGCATTACGGCGTGACGCCAGACATCCTCACCAGCGCCAAGAGCCTGGGCGGTGGTTTCCCGATCGCAGCCATGCTGACCCGTGAAGACCTGGCCAAGCACCTGGTGGTCGGTACCCACGGCACCACTTACGGCGGCAACCCGCTGGCGTGTGCGGTGGCGGAAGCGGTGATCGACGTGATCAACACCCCGCAAGTGCTGGCCGGTGTGAACGCCAAGCACGACCTGTTCAAGGCGCGCCTTACGCAGATCGGCAAGCAATACGGCATCTTCACCGAAGTGCGCGGCCTGGGCCTGCTGATCGGTTGCGTGCTGAGCGACGCGTTCAAAGGCCGTGCCAAGGACGTGTTCAACGCGGCCGAAAAAGAAAACCTGATGATCCTGCAAGCCGGCCCCGACGTGGTGCGTTTCGCGCCGAGTCTGGTGGTGGAAGACGCGGATATCAACGAAGGCCTGGACCGCTTCGAACGTGCTGTGAAGACGCTGACGCAAGCTTGATAGACCGTTCGGTGCTCAGGCGATTGAGCATCGAACCCAATTTTTTGTGCCGGGCCCCTTAATTGGAGCTGTGAAGATTCAATGTGGGAGCGGGCTTGCTCGCGAAGGCGGTGGTTCAGTCACCTTAAATGCTGAATGACATACCGCTTTCGCGAGCAAGCCCGCTCCCACACTTGACCTCACTGTTTTCAAGACCGTGCCCGGCATTTTTCCCTCTGTGAGTTTTTCGAGTTAAGGAGTGACACCATGCTGGTGATGCGCCCCGCGCAAATGGCTGATCTGGGCGAGGTACAGCGTCTGGCTGCGGACAGCCCGATTGGTGTCACCTCCTTGCCGGACGATGTGGAACGCCTGAGCGACAAGATCGCCGCCAGCGAAGCGTCCTTCGCGGCCGAGGTGAGTTTCAACGGTGAAGAAAGCTATTTCTTCGTGCTCGAAGACACCGAGACCGGCAAGCTTGCCGGCTGCTCGGCCATTGTCGCCTCGGCCGGTTACTCGGAGCCGTTCTACAGCTTTCGTAACGAGACCTTCGTGCATGCTTCGCGCGAGCTGAAGATCCACAACAAGATCCACGTGCTTTCCCAGTGCCACGACCTCACCGGCAACAGCCTGCTCACCAGTTTTTATGTGCAGCCTGCACTGGTCGGTTCGCCGTGGTCGGAACTCAATTCCCGTGGCCGCCTGTTGTTCGTCGCCAGCCACCCCGAGCGCTTTGCCGACTCGGTGGTGACCGAAATTGTCGGCTACAGCGATGAGAACGGTGACTCGCCGTTCTGGGACGCCATCGGTCGCAACTTCTTCGACCTCAACTACGCCGCCGCCGAGCGCCTGTGCGGGCTTAAAAGCCGCACCTTCCTCGCCGAACTGATGCCGCATTACCCGATCTACGTACCGCTGTTGCCGGACGAAGCCCAGGAAGCCATGGGCCAGGTGCATCCACGTGCACAGATCACCTTCGACATCCTCATGCGCGAAGGCTTCGAGACCGACCATTACATCGACATCTTCGACGGTGGCCCAACGTTGCACGCGCGGGTTTCGGGCATTCGCTCGATCGCCCAGAGCCGTGTGGTGCCGGTAAAAATCGGCGAGATGGCCAAGGGTGTCGGTCGCCAGTACCTGGTGAGCAACGCGCAGTTGCAGGATTACCGCGCGGTGATGCTGGAACTGGATTACGCGCCCGGCAAGCCAGTGACCCTGGACCTGCAAGCGGCCGAAGCTTTGGGCGTTGGCGAAGGCGCAAGCGTGCGCCTGGTGGCTGTTTAAGACTGAGTTTCGCGGGTGGCTTAACGGCGGCCCGTCTGAGGAGATAGCATGATCGTTCGTCCCGTACGCAGCAGCGATTTACCGGCCCTGATTGATCTGGCGCGCAGCACCGGCACCGGCCTCACCACCCTGCCGGCCAACGAAGAACGCCTGACCCACCGGGTTGGCTGGGCGGAAAAAACCTTCCGTGGCGAAGCCGGGCGTGGCGATGCCGACTACCTGTTCGTGCTGGAAAACGACGAAGGCCGCGTGGTGGGCATTTCTGCCATCGCCGGTGCCGTCGGCCTGCGTGAGCCTTGGTACAACTTCCGGGTCGGCCTCACGGTCAGCGCTTCCCAGGAGCTGAACATTTACCGCGAGATTCCGACGCTGTTTTTGGCCAACGACCTCACCGGCAATTCCGAATTGTGCTCGTTGTTCCTGCACGCCGATTACCGCAACGGCCTTAACGGCCGCATGCTGGCCAAGGCGCGCATGCTGTTTATCGCCGAGTTCCCGCAGCTGTTCGGTAACAAGATCATTGCCGAGATGCGTGGCGTGTCCAACGAAGCCGGGCGCTCGCCGTTCTGGGAAAGCCTGGGCCGGCACTTTTTCAAGATGGAGTTCAGCCAGGCGGATTACCTCACTGGTGTGGGCAATAAGGCGTTTATCGCTGAGCTGATGCCCAAGTTTCCGCTGTACAGCTGCTTCTTGTCTGAAGACGCGCGCAATGTCATCGGCAAGGTTCACCCGGACACCGAGCCGGCGCTGAGCATGCTCAAGAGTGAAGGCTTCAGCTACCAGGGCTATGTCGACATCTTCGACGCCGGCCCGGCGGTGGAATGTGAAACCAGCAAAATCCGTGCGGTGCGTGACAGCCAGTCGCTGGTGTTGGCCATCGGCACGCCGGGGGACGACGCTACGCCGTTCCTGATCCATAACCGCAAGCGCGAGGAGTGCCGCATTACGGCCGCTCCGGCCCGGCTGGCGGCAGGCACTTTGGTGGTCGATCCGCAAACCGCCAAGCGCCTGCAACTGGTGGTGGGTGACCAAGTGCGCGCTGTTGCGTTGTCTGCTGCTCGGGAGTCGAAATAATGAATTCGCTGTATATCGCAGGTAGCTGGCTGGCTGGCCAGGGTGAACTGTTTGAATCGCGCAACCCGGTGACCCAGCAGGTGTTGTGGGCCGGCAATGGTGCCACTGCCGAGCAGGTTGAGTCCGCCGTGCAGGCCGCGCGCCAGGCGTTTCCAGGCTGGGCGCGCCGCCCGCTCGAAGAACGCATCAGTGTGCTGGAAACCTTTGCCGCCGCGCTGAAAACGCGCGCCGATGAAATCGCCCGCTGCATCGGTGAGGAAACCGGCAAGCCGCTGTGGGAATCGGCCACCGAAGTCACCAGCATGGCCAACAAGATTGCCATCTCGGTGCAAAGCTACCGCGAGCGTACCGGCGAGAAGAGCGGCCCATTGGGCGACGCCACGGCCGTATTGCGCCACAAACCCCACGGTGTGGTGGCGGTGTTTGGCCCTTACAACTTCCCGGGCCACTTGCCCAACGGGCATATCGTCCCGGCCTTGCTGGCGGGTAACACGGTATTGTTCAAACCGAGTGAACTGACCCCCAAAGTCGCCGAGCTGACCGTGCAATGCTGGATCGAAGCCGGTTTGCCGGCGGGCGTGCTGAACCTGCTGCAAGGTGCGCGGGAAACCGGCATAGCGCTGGCGGCCAACCCAGGCATTGACGGCTTGTTCTTCACCGGCTCCAGCCGTACGGGCAATCATCTGCACCAGCAGTTCTCCGGGCGCCCGGACAAGATCCTCGCGTTGGAAATGGGCGGCAACAACCCACTGGTGGTCGACGAAGTGGCCGATGTGGACGCGGCGGTCTACACCATTATTCAGTCGGCATTTATTTCGGCTGGCCAGCGTTGCACCTGCGCCCGTCGTTTGCTGGTGCCGCAAGGCGCCTGGGGCGATGCCTTGCTGGCGCGTCTGGTGGCGGTGAGCGCGACGATTGAAGTCGGTGCATTCGACCAGCAACCGCCGCCATTCATGGGTTCAGTGATTTCCCTGGGCGCTGCCAAAGCCTTGATGGACGCCCAGGAATTGATGTTGGCCAATGGCGCCGTGGCGCTGCTGGAAATGACCCAGCCTCAGGCTCAAGCAGCCTTGCTGACCCCTGGCATCATCGATGTGACTGGCGTGACCGAGCGCGAAGATGAAGAACTGTTCGGCCCATTGCTGCAAGTGATCCGCTACGCTGATTTTGCTGGGGCGATCGCCGAGGCTAACAACACTCAATATGGCCTGGCTGCGGGGCTGTTGTCGGACTCCGAAGCGCGCTATCAGCAGTTCTGGCTGGAAAGCCGCGCGGGTATCGTCAACTGGAACAAACAGCTGACCGGCGCCGCCAGTACTGCGCCGTTCGGTGGTGTGGGCGCCTCGGGCAACCATCGCGCCAGTGCGTATTACGCGGCGGACTATTGCGCGTACCCGGTGGCGTCCCTGGAAACCCCAAGTTTGGTATTGCCAGCGACACTGACGCCGGGCATTACACTGATCTAAAGGTGGGTGCGGGCCCATGTGGGAGCGGGCTTGCTCGCGAAAGCGGTGGTTCAGTCGCCAGATGTATTGACTGACACACCGTATTCGCGAGCAAGCCCGCTCCCATACAAGCCAGCTCCCACAGTTGACCGGGTTTACAGATACAGATCTGCACCAGATGCCTATAAAAACAGATGTTCGTGGAGCCTCGCCGATGAAATCCTATGAAGTCAATTTTGACGGTCTAGTGGGGCCGACCCATAACTACGGCGGTTTGTCCTACGGCAACGTCGCGTCCCAGAGCAACAGCCAGCAGTCTTCGAACCCAAAGGAAGCGGCGTTGCAGGGCCTGCAGAAAATGAAAGCCCTGATGGACATGGGCTTTGTGCAAGGTGTGCTGGCGCCGCAAGAGCGCCCGGATGTGGCCGCCTTGCGCAACCTGGGCTTCAGCGGCACTGACGCCCAAGTGATTCAGCAAGCCGCCAAGCAGGCGATGCCATTGCTGGTCGCCAGTTGCTCTGCGTCGAGCATGTGGGTGGCCAACGCCGCCACGGTCAGCCCGAGCGCCGACACGGCGGATGGCCGCGTGCATTTCACTGCTGCCAACCTCAACTGCAAATACCACCGCAGTATCGAGCACCCGACCACCAGCCGTGTGCTGGGGGCGATGTTCGCTGACGGCAAACACTTCGCCCATCACGCCGCGTTGCCGGCGGTGGCGCAGTTCGGTGACGAAGGCGCGGCCAACCACACGCGTTTTTGCCGAGAGTACGGCGAGGCCGGCGTTGAGTTCTTCGTGTTCGGCCGCAGTGCGTTCGACACCCGTTACCCGGCGCCGCAAAAATACCCGGCGCGCCAGACTCTCGAAGCCTCCCAGGCGGTTGCACGCCTGCACGGCTTGAAAGACGACAGCGTGGTGTACGGCCAGCAGAACCCGGCGGTGATCGATGCCGGCGTGTTCCACAACGACGTGATCGCAGTGGGTAACGGCGAGGTGCTGTTCTACCACGAGGACGCGTTCCTCAATACCGAACAGATGCTCGCCGAACTGCAGGGCAAGCTGGGCAAACTGGGGGGTAACTTCCAGTCGGTGTGTGTGCCGCGCGCCCAGGTCAGCGTCGAGGACGCGGTGCGTTCCTACCTGTTCAACAGCCAGTTGCTGACCCGCGCTGATGGCTCGATGCTGCTGATCGTGCCGGAAGAATGCCGCGCCAACGAGCGCGTCTGGCAGTACCTGCAAGGCCTCACTGCCTCCGGTGGGCTGATCCGCGAAGTGAAAGTGTTCGACCTCAAGCAAAGCATGCAGAACGGCGGTGGCCCGGCGTGCCTGCGCTTGCGTGTGGCCTTGAATGAAACGGAACTGGCGGCGGTGAACCCAGGCGTTATCATGACCGCGCCGTTGTACGAAACCCTGACCCAATGGGTCGACAAGCACTACCGCGACAGCCTGCGTGAAAGCGACCTGGCTGACCCGCAATTGCTGCTTGAGTGCCGGACGGCACTGGATGAACTGACGCAAATCCTTAAACTGGGCTCGGTTTATCCTTTCCAGATCAATTAACGCCACCTCTTTTTACACCCTATGGCTGAGAACTATTTATGACCACCGACACCCTGAAACTGATCCTTGAAGACACCGACGGCACCCAGCTGGAAACCTCCTGCACCCGCGTTGCCGTGGTGTGGCAGGGCAAGGAGATCTGGATCCAGCACGACGGCCGTGGCCAACTGCTGATCGGCGTGGACGTGGAAGAAGGTGACGCTGAATACGCCAACCTGCTGATGCGCCCGCTGGCCACCAACCTGATGAGCCTGCAATTGGAAATGGAACCGGCCGACGTTGAAGGTGATGACGACGATCACGTTCATGGTCCTGGCTGCAACCACTAAGGAAGCTGCTTATGCTCGCCCTCGGCAAATTGCTTGAACTGACCCTCGCCGGTCGCGAACCGGCGCAAAAAATTCAACTGACTGTCGACGGCGTGCAGATGCGCTGGCTCAGCGAAGGCGCGCTTGAAGTGCGCCCGCCGCAGGCATTGGACAATGGCAGCGACCTGCTACTGTCGTCCGGCATCCATGGCAACGAAACTGCGCCGATCGAATTGCTCGACCGCCTGTTGCATGGCATCGCCCGTGGGGAGATCAAACCCCGCAATCGTATTCTGTTCCTGTTCGGTAACCCCGAGGCCATGCGCCGCGGCGAGCGTTACCTGGAACTGGACGTCAACCGGCTGTTCAACGGCCGCCACGAACAAAACATCGGCCCGGAGGCCATGCGCGCCGCCGAGCTTGAGCAACTGGCTCGCAGCTTCTTCAGCCTGCCGGGCCGTTCGCGCCTGCATTACGACCTGCACACGGCCATTCGGGGCTCGAAGATCGAGCAGTTCGCGCTGTACCCGTTCAAGGACGGGCGCCAGCATTCGCGCCATGAGCTGGCGCGCCTGAACGCTGCCGGTATGCAGGCGGTGTTGTTGCAGAACAAAACCTCGATCACCTTCACCGCGTTCACCTACGAGCAACTGGACGCTGAGGCCTTCACCCTGGAATTGGGCAAGGCCCGGCCGTTCGGGCAGAACCAGGGTGTGGATGTGTCACGCCTGGAGACGCGCCTCAAGCAGATCATCGAGGGTAATGAGCCTGAAACCGAGAGCCTTGATGGCCTGCAACTGTTTGCCGTTTCCCGCGAAGTAATCAAGCACAGTGATGCCTTCCTGCTGCACCTGCCGGCGGATGTGGAGAACTTTTCGCCATTGGCCAAGGGCTACCTGCTGGCCGAAGACGTGGCCAAGACCCGATGGGTGATCGAGGAGGAGGGCGCACGCATCATCTTCCCGAACCCGAAGGTCAAGAATGGTTTGCGGGCGGGGATATTGATCGTGCCGACCACGGATGCTGGGTTGGCATAAATCTAAAGGCTTGCTCGGTCAAATGTGGGAGCTGGCTTGCCTGCGATGGCGGCGGCACAGGCAACAGTGATTTTGACTGACCTGCCGCTATCGCAGGCAAGCCAGCTCCCACACAAGCCAGCTCCCACAGAAAACCCGGCTCTGAGGCCGGGTTTTGTGGTGTTGCTTAGACCGCTACAGCACGCGGCTCGCTGCGACGGATCGCACGCACCTTGTGCAGCGTGTCGGCGCAAGTGCGCGCGGCTTCCTGGCCCTTGTGCACGAAGTGCTCATAGAAGAAAGTGTGGTGCTCGCTGCCCGCGTGGAAGTGATGCGGGGTCAGGGACACCGAGAACACCGGCACTTCGGTTTCCAGCTGCACTTGCATCAGGCCGCTGACCACGGATTGGGCGACGAATTCGTGGCGGTAGATGCCACCGTCCACCACCAGCGCGGCGGCAACGATACCGGCGTAACGGCCGGTCTTGGCCAGCAGCTTGGCGTGCAGGGGCATTTCAAAGGCGCCGCCGACTTCGAAGAAATCGATGTCCGATTCCTGGTAGCCCAGGGCGATCATTTCGGCGAGGAAGCCTTTGCGCGATTGGTCGACAATATCCTTGTGCCAGCAGGCCTGGATAAACGCGACGCGCTCGCCGTGGTGGTTTTTGCTTTTGCTGTCGATTGCGGTGGGTTGCATGTTCTGACTCCTGTTTAAGAAAAAAACAGGGCGTTATGAATCGAATGGGATTTCAAGGGTACGAACGGCGGCGTCATGCAGGCATGAGTTCAGCGCGCGGCCCTTGGGTGCCAATCCCGTTCTCTCTTCATCCGGACTATGACCGTCGGCCCCGGGATCACACCGGGTCTGCTGACCTTGTCGCCGTCCTGCGTGAGCAGTTCGAGGCGCCAAGCGCTCGCGGGCTATGCACATTGCGTGCAATTACCGCCGGTGGGGAATTACACCCCGCCCTGAGAACGTTGCCGCCAGAACCCTGGCGGCGGAGAGTTTTTAACATGGTTTTTCAAAAACTGCACGATCGCCGTATCGATAAGCTATATCGGTTTGTTTGGTTGGTATTCGATTGAATGCACGTGGGGCTTGATATTGCGTGGCTTTGCCCGCAGTAATCGTCAATACGACAACCATGTTCAGAGGCCCCCGGATGACCGTCATAGACCTGCGCAGCGACACAGTGACCCAACCCACCCCCGGCATGCTCGACGCGATGGCCACTGCCGTCAGCGGTGATGACGTGTACGGCGAAGACCCGAGCGTCAACCAGCTGGAAGCCGAGTTGGCCAAGCGCCTGGGCTTCGCTGCCGCGCTGTTCGTGCCCACCGGCACCATGAGCAACCTGTTGGCGCTGATGGCGCACTGTGAGCGCGGCGAGGAATACATCGTCGGCCAGCAGGCCCACACCTACAAATACGAAGGCGGTGGCGCGGCGGTGCTTGGCTCGATCCAGCCGCAGCCGCTGGAGGTGCAAGCCGACGGTTCGCTGGACCTGGACCACGTACTGGCGGCGATCAAGCCCGATGACTTCCACTTCGCCCGCACCCGCTTGTTAGCGTTGGAAAACACCATGCAGGGCAAGGTGCTGCCGCTGGCATACCTGGCCAAAGCCCGCGCGTTTACCCGTGAACATGGCCTGGCGTTGCACTTGGATGGCGCGCGACTCTACAACGCTGCGGTGAAGCTCGGTGTGGATGCGCGGGAGATTGCTCAGCATTTCGACTCGGTGTCGGTGTGCCTGTCCAAAGGCCTTGGCGCGCCGATCGGCTCGGTGCTGTGTGGCTCCACGGCGCTGATCGCCAAGGCGCGGCGCCTGCGCAAGATGGTCGGCGGTGGCATGCGCCAGGCCGGCTCGCTGGCGGCGGCGGGCCTGTATGCCCTGGATCATCAGGTGCAGCGCCTGGCGGACGACCACGCCAACGCCCAATGGCTGGGGGATGCACTGCGCGACGCCGGCTTTGAGGTGGAGCCGGTGCAAACCAACATGGTGTATGTGCAGATCGGTGATCAGGCCCAGGCGCTGAAGGCCTTTGCCGCCGAACGCGGGATTAAGTTGAGCGCCGCGCCACGACTGCGCATGGTCACTCACCTGGATGTCAGCCGGGCGCAGATGGAGCAAGTGGTGCAGACATTTGTCGAGTTTTCCCGAAAATGATCGTGCAGACCGTCTAATTGACTGTTTCTATCACATAAACACGCTGTACCACCGGCAAAGGGCCGATATAATGCGGCCCTTTGCCGTCGCTCCGTCTGATGATGTTGCGCACTGGCCTTTGGCCGCAGACTCCGTGGAAGAACCTAATGAAAAGCGCAGAAATCCGTGAAGCCTTCCTTCGCTTCTTCGAAGAGCAAGGCCACACCCGTGTAGCCTCCAGCTCCTTGATCCCAGGCAATGACCCAACCCTGCTGTTCACCAACGCGGGGATGAACCAGTTCAAGGACTGCTTCCTGGGCCAGGAAAAGCGCGCCTACACCCGCGCCACCAGCAGCCAGAAGTGCGTACGCGCCGGCGGCAAGAACAGCGACCTGGAAAACGTCGGCTACACCGCCCGCCACCACACCTTCTTCGAGATGCTGGGTAACTTCAGCTTCGGCGACTATTTCAAGAAAGATGCGATCACCTTCGCCTGGACCTTCCTGACCGGCGTGCTGAAGCTGCCCAAGGAAAAACTCTGGGTGACGGTCTACGCGACCGACGACGAAGCCTACGACATCTGGACCCAGCAAATTGGTGTGCCCGTCGAGCGCATGATTCGCATCGGCGACAACAAGGGTGCGCCTTACGCGTCCGACAACTTCTGGACCATGGGCGATACCGGACCGTGTGGCCCGTGCACCGAGATTTTCTATGATCACGGCGCCGACATCTGGGGCGGCCCACCGGGCTCGCCGGAAGAAGACGGCGACCGTTACATCGAGATCTGGAACAACGTCTTCATGCAGTTCAACCGCACCGCCGATGGCGTGTTGCATCCGCTGCCGGCGCCGTCGGTGGACACCGGCATGGGCCTGGAGCGGATCAGTGCGGTGATGCAGCACGTGCATTCCAACTACGAAATCGACCTGTTCACCAACCTGCTGAGCGCATCGGCGGCCGCCATTGGCTGCGCCAATGACAACCAGTCTTCGCTCAAGGTGGTGTCGGACCACATCCGTTCGTGCGGCTTCCTGATCGCTGACGGTGTGCTGCCGTCCAACGAAGGCCGCGGCTATGTACTGCGCCGCATCATCCGTCGTGCCTGCCGCCACGGTAACAAGCTGGGCGCCACCGGCAGCTTCTTCTACAAGATCGTTGCCGCGCTGGTGGCCGAGATGGGCGATGCCTTCCCGGAACTCAAGCAGCAGCAGGCCAACATCGAGCGCGTGCTCAAGGCTGAAGAAGAGCAGTTCTCCAAGACCCTGGAGCACGGCCTGAAGATCCTTGAGCAGGACCTGGCTGAACTCAAAGGCACCGTGGTGCCGGGCGATGTAGTGTTCAAGTTGTATGACACCTACGGTTTCCCGATGGACCTGACCGCCGACATCGCCCGTGAGCGCGAGCTGACCGTCGATGAGGCGGGTTTTGAGCGTGAGATGGAAGCCCAGCGCGTGCGTGCCCGTTCCGCCAGCTCCTTTGGCCTGGACTACAACACTCTGGTCAAGGTTGACGTGCCCACCGAGTTCACCGGTTACGCGGCGACCGTTGGCGCGGCCAAGATCGTGGCCATCTACAAAGACGGCAAGTCGGTCGACGTATTGAGCGAAGGCGACGAAGCGGTGGTGGTGCTGGATCAGACGCCGTTCTACGCCGAATCCGGTGGCCAGGTGGGTGACTGTGGTTTCCTCAGTTCGACCTCCGGGCGTTTTGAAGTGCGTGACACCACCAAGACCGGCGGGGCGTTCCTGCATCACGGTGTGCTGGTGCTGGGCAACCTGACGGTCGGCGCGCCGGTCGACACTCAAGTCGATGCCGACGTGCGGCATGCAACTGCTTTGAACCATTCCGCCACTCACTTGCTGCATGCTGCGTTGCGCCAAGTGTTGGGTGAGCATGTGCAGCAGAAGGGTTCGTTGGTGGATAGCCAGCGCCTGCGTTTCGACTTCAGCCACTTTGAAGCGATCAAGCCTGAGCAGATCAAGGCGCTGGAAGACATCGTCAACGCCGAGATTCGCAAGAACACTGCGGTTGAAACCGAAGAAACCGACATCGAGACCGCCAAGAAGAAAGGCGCCATGGCGCTGTTTGGCGAGAAGTACGGCGACGAAGTGCGCGTACTGAGCATGGGCGGCAGCTTCTCGGTGGAGCTGTGTGGCGGTATCCACGCTAACCGTACCGGCGATATCGGCCTACTGAAAATCATCAGTGAAGGCGGCGTGGCCTCTGGTGTACGGCGTATTGAAGCGGTCACTGGTGCTGCGGCCCTGGCCTACCTCAATGCGGCTGAAGAACAACTCAAGGAAGCGGCCAGCCTGGTCAAGGGCAGCCGCGACAACCTGATCGACAAGCTGTCGGCCGTGCTGGAGCGCAACCGCGCACTGGAAAAACAGCTGGAGCAGTTGCAGGCCAAGGCGGCGAGCGCAGCGGGCGACGATCTGTCGGCCTCCGCGCTGGACGTCAAGGGCGTGAAGGTGCTGGCTGTGCGCCTGGACGGCCAGGACGGCAAGGCGCTGTTGGCCTTGGTCGATCAGTTGAAGAACAAGCTCGGCCGCGCAGTGATCCTGCTCGGCGGTGTCCATGAGGAAAAGGTCGTTCTGGTTGCCGGTGTAACCAAAGACCTGACTGGCCAACTCAAGGCCGGTGATTTGATGAAGCAAGCCGCTGCGGCAGTGGGCGGGAAGGGCGGTGGTCGTCCGGACATGGCGCAAGGCGGTGGTGTAGACGCAGGCTCCCTGGACGCGGCCCTGGCCCTGACCGTGCCGTTTGTCGAGGCCGGCATTTAAGGCACTGTAATGAGCCCATGGTCTAGTCATGGGCTCGTTTGGGTGCTGGAAGATTTGTTTATTGGGCGCCCCTTAACGGGCTGAGGCGGCTTAGAAATGGCTTTGATCGTACAGAAATTCGGAGGCACCTCGGTCGGTTCTGTCGAAAGAATCGAGCAGGTCGCTGACAAGGTTAAGAAATTCCGCGACGCCGGCGATGATCTGGTGGTGGTGCTGTCGGCCATGAGCGGCGAGACCAATCGCCTGATCGATCTGGCCAAGGCAATCAGTGGTGATCAACAGCCGCTGCCGCGTGAGCTTGATGTGATCGTGTCCACCGGCGAGCAGGTGACCATTGCCTTGCTGGCCATGGCTCTGAACAAGCGTGGCGTGCCGGCAGTGTCCTACACGGGCAGCCAGGTGCGCATCCTCACCGACAGCGCGCATACCAAGGCACGCATCCTGCAGATCGATGATCAGAAAATCCGCACAGATCTGAAAGCCGGCCGCGTGGTAGTTGTAGCAGGCTTCCAGGGTGTGGACGAGCAGGGCAACATCACTACCCTCGGGCGTGGCGGTTCGGACACCACCGGCGTGGCGCTGGCAGCGGCTCTCAAGGCCGATGAATGCCAGATCTACACTGACGTGGACGGCGTGTACACCACCGACCCGCGTGTGGTGTCCGTGGCTCAGCGCTTGGACAAGATCACCTTTGAAGAGATGCTGGAAATGGCCAGCCTCGGTTCCAAGGTGTTGCAGATCCGCGCGGTGGAGTTCGCCGGCAAGTACAACGTTCCGCTGCGCGTATTGCACAGCTTCAAAGAGGGTCCGGGCACCCTCATTACTATTGATGAAGAGGAATCCATGGAACAGCCGATCATTTCCGGCATCGCTTTCAACCGCGATGAAGCCAAGCTGACGATCCGTGGCGTGCCAGACACCCCGGGCGTGGCCTTCAAGATCCTCGGCCCGATCAGCGGCGCGAACATTGAAGTCGATATGATCGTGCAGAACGTTTCGCACGATAACACCACCGATTTCACCTTCACCGTGCACCGCAACGAGTACGATGCAGCCGAGCGTATCCTGCAGAACACCGCGAGCGAGATTGGCGCCCGTGAAGTGGTCGGCGATACCAAGATTGCCAAGGTGTCGATCGTGGGCGTGGGCATGCGCTCCCATGCCGGCGTTGCCAGCCGTATGTTCGAGGCGCTGGCCAAGGAAAGCATCAACATCCAGATGATCTCCACCTCGGAAATCAAAGTCTCGGTGGTGATCGAGGAGAAGTACCTGGAACTGGCGGTACGCGCGCTGCACACCGCTTTTGAGCTGGACGCGCCGGCGCGACAAGGCGAGTAAGGCAATGCCAGGAAGGCGCGGTTTACCGCGCCTTTCATTTTTTTGTGGGGCGCATGGTCTTTTGCGTGGGCTCGACAATACTTAGGCCGTTAGGGCTACGGCCGTCAGGTTGTAGGCCGAACGCCTTTTTTTTGCAGACTGTTGTTCCTGAACTGAAATGCGTGAGGTGAAAGGTATGCTGATTCTGACTCGTCGTTGCGCAGAAAGCCTGATTATCGGTGATGGCGAAATCACCGTGACTGTGCTCGGCGTCAAAGGCAATCAAGTGCGTATCGGGGTTAACGCTCCGAAAGAGGTAGCGGTCCACCGTGAGGAAATCTACCTGCGGATCAAGAAAGAGAAGGACGAAGAACCAAGCCTTTAATTTTTATCGTTTTTTATGTTTGCAAACGGGGATGAACGTGGTTAATATACGCCCCGTGTTGCGGAGAGCTGGCCGAGTGGCCGAAGGCGCTCCCCTGCTAAGGGAGTACACCTCAAAAGGGTGTCGGGGGTTCGAATCCCCCGTTCTCCGCCATTATTTGCTTAGTACGTTGCAATCTGGTTTTTTCGCTAAGTTGTTGAAATTAAACGAAAAAATAGCTTTACATAGAGATTGAACGGCCTATAATGCGCGGCAACAAATGCACTCGTAGCTCAGCTGGATAGAGTACTCGGCTACGAACCGAGCGGTCACAGGTTCGAATCCTGTCGAGTGCACCATTTAAGAGTCAGTTGCAGCAATGCAGGTGACTTGGCTTCAACCAGTTGTGATCTGGTCTAAAAACACAATCTGCACTCGTAGCTCAGCTGGATAGAGTACTCGGCTACGAACCGAGCGGTCACAGGTTCGAATCCTGTCGAGTGCACCATACAAACAAAAAGCCCGCCTAGTGCGGGCTTTTTGCCGTCTGGGGTTTGTGTAGGATTTCATCTTTTCTCGCGCGCCCATGTGTTTTCCCTTCCGTCTGCGTCGTCGCAGTTCATAGATGCAGCCAATGCTCAGCTTTGGCTCGCAAGCGCTTGTTCTTTCCAGTTTTTTAACGTTTAAAGCGCGCGCAGCGTGTATCATTGCGCCCGTCAGCCCCGCCGGGGCTTGTGGAATACCTCCATGGACTTACCCAGTAGTTGCTCAGTACCCCGTTTTACCAATCATGAATTGACTGATTGATCCTTCCGGCGTGCCCCGCTGCTGGGAGTGGAGTTCGCCTATGACCGAAGTAGAAGTAAAGAAAACACAAGACAGCCTGCAGGATCGCCTGGCTCAAGTCATCGAGCTGCTGCAGCGTCAGCGCGTGGTCGAAGACCTCACGCACCGCCAGGAAGGTCCGCACCACGACCGCGTTGAAAACCTGGTTCACCGACAAAACCTCGTCGAGCTGCAACGCAAGCTCGATGACCTGCACTCCGCCGACGTCGCTTATATTCTTGAAGCCTTGCCGCTCGATGATCGACTGACCCTGTGGCAGTTGGTCAAGGCTGACCGCGACGGCGACATCCTCCTGGAAGTATCCGACTCGGTCCGTGAAACCCTGATCGCCGACATGGACGATCACGAGCTTCTGGCCGCCGCCAAGGAGATGGACGCCGACGAACTGGCTGACCTGGCGCCTGAGCTGCCGCGTGATGTTGTCCATGAGCTGATGGAAGCCCTCGACAGCCAACAGCGTGAGCGTGTGCGCTCCGCGTTGTCTTACGACGAGGATCAGGTTGGCGCACTGATGGACTTCGAGATGGTCACCATCCGCGAAGACGTCAGCCTGGAAGTGGTCTTGCGTTACCTGCGTCGCCTCAAAGAGCTGCCGGGTCATACCGACAAATTGTTCGTAGTCGACTATGAAGGCATTCTCAAGGGCGTGTTGCCGATCAAGCGATTGCTGGTCAATGATCCGGACAAGAAAGTTGCGGATTTGATGGCCAGCGATACGGTGAGCTTTCACCCGGATGAAGATGCTTACGAGGCCGCGCAGGCGTTTGAGCGTTATGACTTGATCTCGGCGCCGGTGGTCGACAAGAACGGCAAGCTGATTGGCCGTTTGACCATTGATGAAATGGTCGACCTGATTCGGGAAGAGAGTGAAACCGAAGTCCTCAACATGGCCGGTCTGCGTGAAGAGGAAGATATCTTTGCGTCAGTCTGGCGCTCCCTGCATAACCGTTGGGCGTGGTTGGCGGTCAACCTGATCACGGCGTTCATTGCTTCGCGCGTGATCGGTTTGTTTGAGGGGTCTATCGAAAAGCTGGTAGCACTCGCGGCCCTGATGCCGATTGTGGCCGGTATTGGCGGCAACTCCGGTAACCAGACCATCACCATGATTGTGCGTGCCATGGCACTGGACCAGGTGAGTACGGCTAATTCCTCGCGGTTGTTGCGCAAAGAGTTGGCCGTGGGCCTGATCAATGGCTTGGTGTGGGGCGGCGTGATTGGTGTGGTGGCTTACTTGCTGTATGGCAGTTGGTCGCTGGGCGTGGTGATGACGGCTGCCATGACCCTCAACCTGCTGCTGGCGGCGCTGATGGGGGTGTTGATCCCCATGACGCTGGCCCGCCTTGGGCGCGACCCGGCCATGGGCGCCAGCGTGATGATTACGGCGATGACCGACAGCGGTGGCTTCTTCATCTTCCTGGGTCTGGCAACGATCTTTCTGCTCTGATCCCCTGTGGGAGCGGGCTTGCTCGCGAATGCGGTGTAGCGGTCGAAATGCCTGCTAACTGATCCACTGCATTCGCGAGCAAGCCCGCTCCCATACAAGCCCCCTGCGGTGCCCCTCAAATTCCAGGCAAAAAAAAGCCAGCACATGGCTGGCTTCGGCTTTCAGTTGCAGATCAATTGGCTTCTGCGGCCGCCTCAACGTCGTGCGCGATAAGCGAGACGAGAGCATTTTGCTGGCGGTGGGAGAGCTGACGAAAACGCTGCAGCAGTTCGCGTTCGTGCAGTGACAGCTCGGGGCTGTCCAGGCGCATGCTCAACTCTTCGCCCAGCGCACCTTCCTGAATAAGGCTTTGCTCCAGGCGCGCGATGATTTCGGAGTTCATGCTGCGGTGATGATTGCGAGCCACCTCGGCAATGCGTTCCCGCATTCCGTCTGGCAGACGTACGACGAACTTGTCAGCCGTACGGCTGGAATAAATTGCCTGTTTCAATGGGCGCATATATTTAACCGGTTAGTTCAGGGGAGCGGTTTTTGGAATTGGCCGCAAGATGAGTGTTAAGACAAGGCTCACGACCAAAGTTCAACCCGAATTGCAAAGAGGCCGCATCATGCCTCAGATTTGACAGTTCCTTGGCGTCAATTCTGTGACAAATATTGAACTGCCTAAAGGCTTAATGCCAGCACTCATTTGTATTTTTGCGGACTGGTTGGAAAACTTTTCAACGCGTCATTCCTCAAGGGAACTTCCCGTAAGTCCAGGCCCGCACAGGGGTTGAGGCCGCACATCCTAAAGCAAAGTGGCCTTTTGCCCTTATCTTTAAGACTAGTGGCAATTTGCCGATTTGCTAGGGCGGGGCGACATAAGGTCGAGGGAGGAGGTGCAGCGCAGGGGTCAGCGTAGAACGGGGTCGAATTTGATTTTGCGGCCCATGAACAGTGTCAGTAGAAGCAGGCTCGTAAACACACCGGCAGCAACCATAGCAGCGGTTTGGCCCTCCTCAGAAGTGGCGCCCAGGGCCAAGAGGCCGGTGACGACAGTCAGACACAGAAACAGCCAGGCGGATTTGCTCATGAATGGCGTCCTTAGAAAACCCAATGTTCGGATGCCGGTGCAGTCTGGGTGCCTTGGGTGAGGCGTACCGGCGATTGCGCGTTGGGCGTCATCACCGCCAATTGCGGGCGTTGTTGCAGGTGATGCGGCACGGCCTGGCTGAGCTGCGCAGGGTCATTACTGCCGGTGGATTGGAAATGAAACATCACCAGTGCAGCCAAGGCTATGCTGTTGAGGGCTAACAGAAGGGCACTGTTCATGGTCATGTTCTCCGCTAAACGCCGTGGCTGAATGGGTTTGTAGGAGAAGTATTGCAGGTCTCGTGCCAATCTATTATTTCATTAAAATCAATAACTTGAGTCTACTTTAAAGCGCCTCTGGGTTGCAATTTGCAATGATGGCATTTTGGGGTAGTGCATTTTGCACGATGGCGCCTAGGCCCCGTGGTCGCGGGGCGATGCGGGCCTCGGCCGAACAAGGATCGGCCTACACTCAAAAAGCCCACGGACGACATGACAAAACCCACCTCGGCCGTTAACATGCACGCCGTCCGTCGCTGTGCCACGTGCCCGATGGCTGTCATTTGTCCCAGTAGCTCAATTGGATAGAGCATCCCCCTCCTAAGGGGAAGGTTGGCCGTTCGAACCGGCCCTGGGACACCATCTTCAAAAGCCCTGCACAGGTTGCCCTGGCAGGGCTTTTTCGTGCTTGCCTGCAACGTCGGTCGAACCTTGCCGCCTGTCAGGGTTCACAGCAGGTGCGCAGTGTGTTTCTCGTAGCTTTTGTTCGTTGCATATGTACCTTGCATGCGGCCAGGCAGCGTCTGAACGATTAAGCAAAATATTCTCCGGAAAACGGCCCGCTGCGGCTGTCCGCTCCCGGCAACCCCGGACTATCATGCCGATAGCCCTGTCCCTCACTGCAAGGAGCCGCTCGGAACGCCGATGCGCCAGATCTGGAAATCTTTTCGAGCCCTTTATTTCGCCTCCTTGATGATGTTGATCGGGTCCGGCCTGCTCAGTACTTACCTGGCCTTGCGTCTGGCAGCCGACCACGTCGACAGCCTGTGGGTGGGTGCGCTGATGGCCGCCAACTACTTCGGCCTGGTGCTGGGCGGCAAGATCGGGCATCGCCTGATTGCCCGCGTCGGGCATATTCGCGCGTATGCCACCTGTGCCGGGATTGTCGGCGCGGCGGTGTTGGGCCATGGCCTCATCAACTGGCTGCCGGCCTGGATTGTGCTGCGGATGATCGTGGGCCTGGGGATGATGTGCCAGTACATGGTTATCGAAAGCTGGCTCAATGAGCAGGCGGACGCCAAGCAGCGTGGCGTGGTGTTCAGCGGCTACATGATCGCCTCCTACCTCGGGTTGGTATTGGGTCAGTTGATCCTGGTCATGCACCCGCAGCTTGGCCTCGAATTGCTCATGCTGGTGGCGCTGTGCTTTGCCTTGTGCCTGGTGCCCGTGGCCATGACCCGACGCATTCACCCGGCGCCGCTGCACCCTGCGCCTATGGAGCCGCGCTTCTTTATCAAGCGTGTGCCGCAGTCGCTGAGCACGGTGCTGGGTGCGGGGCTCATCGTCGGCTCTTTCTACGGCCTGGCGCCGCTGTATGCCTCGCAGCAAGGCTTGAGTACCGAGCAGGTCGGTCTGTTTATGGGTAGCTGCATTTTTGCCGGTCTGTTGGTGCAGTGGCCATTGGGCTGGTTATCGGACCGCTATGATCGCGCCTTGCTGATTCGCTGCTTTGCCTTGTGCCTGGCGGTGGCGGCGTTGCCGTTGGCCGTGATGACCCAGGTGCCGCTGGAAGTGCTGTTCGTCGCCGGTTTCTTGTGTTCCCTGGTGCAGTTCTGTCTGTATCCCTTGGCGGTGGCGTTCTCCAATGACCACGTGGAAGGTGATCGTCGGGTGTCGCTGACAGCCATGTTGCTGGTGACCTACGGCGTCGGCGCGAGTGTCGGGCCGCTGTTGGCGGGTGTGGTGATGAAGCTGTTCGGCAGCCACATGCTGTATGCGTTTTTCAGTCTGTGTGCGTTGGTCCTGGTATGGCGGATCCGGCCGAAGGCGGTGACCAACCTGCATCAGGTGGACGATGCGCCGCTGCACCACGTGGCGATGCCCGACAGCATGTCCAGCTCGCCGCTGGTGGCGTGCCTCGACCCGCGGGTGGATGAGGCGGTGGTGCAGGAACAAATGCAGACCGTGGTGCCCGATCCGGAACCTGAAACCGACCCGCAACAACCTGCGGATGAACCTCCTTTCGAGGGGCCGCCGGAGCCTCTGGGGCCGGAGGAGCATCCCCATGACTTGAGCAGGGCCCGTCCCTGAAAGCAAAAACGGGCAGATCCCATCAGGATCTGCCCGTTTTTATTGACGCGGCCTTTAAAGCTTAAAGGTCGTCGTCTTTGTCGAAGCGCCGCGCTTCACGCTGCAGCTGGTACACAAACCGTTCAACCTGGCGCTGTACCAAGCCGCTCATGTTGTGGAAGCGCACGCCGGCGAAGGTGGTGTTGATCTTGTCTTCGACGTGCAGGTAACGCAGCTCCACCGAGGTGGTCATGCTGCCAAAGGGCAGGGCGGCGATAAAGCGGTCATAGACCTGACCCAGTTGCAGGCGATCGGAAATGTCGCCTTCAAAGCGCAGCTTGCAGCCGGTGGCGGAGATGTCCAGCAACTTGCCACTGATCGGTGCCTTGAGCTTTTCGCCACCCAGCTCGATGCTGACCAGTTGGGCCAGCTTCAACGCGGCCCGAAAGGCATTGCGACGCTGATGGTAGACCACTTCGTCGGGCAGGCTGCCGGTGTAGATGCGGTGGCCGCCTTTTTCACTGATGGTCAGCGTGCCGTTGCTTTCCCAGGCGATACGCACGCCGTCATGGAAGCCTTCGATACGGAACGGTTCACCATTCTCAAGGTAGCGTTCCCCGTCGCGTGGGATCATTTCGTCCAGGGTCAGCGTTTTGCTGTCCCGGTCAATGTCCACCAGATAGCTTTGAAACCGCTGGCTGCGTTCATGGAAAGTGATGATCAGCGGGTCATGGCTTTCTTGCAGCATCCGCAACGTGCTGGCGATTTCCAGAGGCGTGGTGAGCACCTTGGGTGGCTGCGGAGCATCTTCCGCATTAAGGGCGTTGAACACGGTTCTTCCATCTCCAGACAAAATACGACTACACGCAAGAACCGGCATTTTGCCAGCATGTAACGCGCCTTGGATAGGGCGCGCAGTAAACCGGTGTCAGGCTTGGCTGCGGGTGCTTGGCTTGACCAGGCGCGAGGTGGAACCCTGGGCGTTATAAAGGGCCGGAGGCTCTCCGCCGTGGAGTATACGCAACTGGTTGGCGGTCGTAGCCTGCTGCAGCTGGATCAACTGCCCGTTGAGCAGGTTGGTTTCCTGGCACTGGGCGAGCAATTGATTGAGTGCGGTACTCTGCGCCAGCAACTGGTCGCCTACCGAGGAGTGGCTGGCCAGTTGTGCCAGGCCGTCATGGTCAGCCGGCAGGCCCAGGCTGATGAGAATTTCGCTGCGCTTCTTGCCATGCTGCTCCAGCAGCACGATCAGCGACTGTTTGCGCGCCAGGATTTCTTCCAGCAAGCGCATATCCCGGCCATAGAGGGCCAGGGATTCTTCTTTGAGCAGCTCGAGCAAATGTTGCGTCGGCGCCAGATCATCAGTGATCAGTTCAAGCAAATGTTCGTCGTGGTGCATGGCTGGCCTTGGGTTTTAAGCGTCCAAAAGCCCTGCGCAGGCCTTTGCCTAGCGCTCGGCTTCGAAGTTAAGCAGCTTGCTGGCGACACGATTGCTGTCGACTTTATAGCTGCCATCAGCGATTGCCTGTTTCAATTCGGCCACGCGGGCTTTATTGACAACGGGTTGATCGCTCAGCGAGTCAGTGACCTTCTGCAATTGTTGAGCCTCATTGCTCAGGTGTACCGATTCCCCGCTCTGGCTGGCGCCGGCCTGTTCTGTCTTGGCCGCAGGTGCTGGCTGGGACTTGGCTTCTACGCTGTCCTTGGCCCCGCTGGTGCGCGTATTGCCCGGCAAAGCCTGGGTGTTATTTAAACGACTGAAATCAATGACCATGTTAAAAAACCTCTGGGTATTTGGACGCTTGCCATGTTTTCGGCCATACCCGGACAAACTTTAGGCTCGATTGACAATAAACCTGTACAGGTCGCCATCCCACGCACAGTGTAGGAAAAGCTGGCGTTTCACACCAGTGATCTATAGCGCCACCTCAACCTGGCCTGGCGCGGTCACCTGCGCCTTGATCACGCGGTTGGAATTGAGGTTCTTGACCCTGATCTGTTCGCTCATCCCGCCGTTGGACAGCGCCTCCCCCGGCATTTTTACCGTCAGCCCGCCGCTGCTGGCGGAAATCACCACCTGATCGCCCTTGCGAATCACTTCTGCCTGTTCCAGATGCACCAGTGTAATGACTTGGTCGGTGACCATTGGTCGGGTGAGTTTCTGCCCGATGGCTTGATCTACAGAGGTGAGGTAGCCCTGGTTGATCAGGCTGATGTCGCGTTCCCGCAAGGCCACGTCTTCAAAACCAATGATGCCGGTGCGCTTGAGCGGACGCGTGACCACCACGACGTCACGGAACAGTTTGACCTGCGCCGGCACGAACACGGTCCAGGGTGAAGCGCCCTCGCAGCGCACTTTTACCGTTACGCGGCCAATCGGTTGGGCCGGGCTTTCGAGGCTGGCCGTCAATTCCTTGTCGCACATGGGCATACGCAGGCGCGGGTCTAACTGGTTGACCTGGATTTCATAACGCCCCGGCGTCTGAGTGGTCGCCAGATAATCTTCTACAGTGAATTCAAGAAAGCCTTGAGTGACGCCGATAAGGAGATCAGGCAAGGTGACATTATCTGCGCGAGCCGTGGTGCCTGAGCCCAAGGCAAGCAGCGCCATCGTGACGCAGAGCAATCTGCGGTAGCGTGGGATGCGTCGGGAAACTGTCGTTTTAAGGTTCATAAACCAATAAATAGCAAAGCTCGTGCCGTTTAGCGTTGGGTGAGCGTCGTTGCCCTTGTAGGTATAGCCAAAGGTTTTAGCGTAGGAGTCAAGGCATGGCAGGAGTAATGGACTCAGTAAACCAGCGTACACAGCTGGTAGGGCAGAATCGCCTGGAACTGTTGCTTTTTCGCCTGGACGGCAAGCAGCTGTACGGCATCAATGTGTTTAAAGTGCGGGAAGTGCTGCAGTGCCCCAAGCTGACCATATTGCCCAAATCCAGCCCGGTGGTCTGCGGCGTGGCGAATATCCGAGGCGCGACCATCCCGATTCTTGACCTGGCCATGGCCACCGGTTCGGCAGGTTTGCAAGACCGCGAAAACCCTTTTGTGATCATCACCGAATACAACACCAAGACCCAGGGTTTCCTGGTGCGCTCGGTGGAGCGCATCGTCAATATGAACTGGGAGGAGATCCATCCACCGCCCAAGGGCACCGGGCGCGATCATTACCTCACGGCGGTGACGCGGGTGGATAACCAGCTGGTCGAAATCATCGACGTGGAGAAGATCCTCGCCGAAGTCGCACCCACCTCGGAAACCATCTCGGTGGGCGTGGTAGACGCAGAAACCGCGCACAAAGCGGTGTCGCTGCGCGTGCTGACGGTGGACGACTCCTCGGTGGCACGCAAGCAAGTCAGCCGCTGCCTGCAAACGGTCGGCGTGGAAGTGGTGGCCCTGAACGATGGTCGCCAGGCTTTGGATTACCTGCGCAAGCTGGTGGACGAAGGCAAGAAGCCGGAAGAAGAGTTCCTGATGATGATCTCCGACATTGAAATGCCGGAAATGGACGGCTACACCCTCACGGCCGAGATACGTAACGACCCACGCATGCAAAAATTGCATATCATCCTGCATACTTCATTGTCGGGTGTTTTCAATCAGGCGATGGTCAAGAAGGTCGGTGCCGATGACTTCCTGGCCAAATTCCGCCCTGATGACCTGGCATCCCGGGTAGTCGACCGGATCAAGGCAGCAGATCACGGCTAGGGGGCATTCCCCTGGCGGTCACACGATTTAAGAGGCGGTATCATTGTCTACGGGTAATTTGGATTTCGAACAGTTCCGGGTCTTCCTGGAAAAAGCCTGTGGCATATTGCTCGGTGAAAACAAGCAGTACCTGGTATCCAGCCGTCTCAACAAACTGATGGAACAGCAGGGCATTAAGTCCCTGGGTGAGTTGGTCCAGCGCATCCAGGGCCAGCCGCGCAGCGGGCTCAAGGAAATGGTGGTGGATGCCATGACCACCAATGAAACCTTGTGGTTTCGTGATACCTACCCCTTTGAAGTGCTCAAGAACAAAGTGCTGCCGGAGGCCATCAAGGCCAGCCCGGGCCAGCGCCTGCGTATCTGGTCGGCGGCCTGTTCGTCCGGGCAGGAGCCGTACTCGATCTCGATGTCGATCGATGAGTTCGAGCGCACGAACATGGGCCAATTGAAGGCCGGTGCGCAAATTGTCGCCACCGACTTGTCCGGCACCATGCTCACCAACTGCAAGACCGGCGAATACGACAGCCTGGCCCTGGGCCGTGGTTTGTCCCAGGAACGCCTGCAACGTTTTTTCGACCCCAAAGGGGCAGGGCGCTGGGCGGTCAAGGCGCCGATCAAGAGCCGGGTGGAGTTTCGCTCGTTCAACCTTCTCGACAGCTATGCCAGTCTGGGCAAGTTCGACATGGTGTTTTGCCGCAATGTGCTGATCTACTTCTCTGCGGAAGTGAAGAAGGACATTCTGTTGCGCATTCACGGTACGCTCAAACGCGGGGGCTATCTGTTTCTTGGCGCGTCCGAAGCGCTCAACGGGCTACCGGATCATTACCAGATGGTGCAGTGCAGTCCTGGCATCATTTATCAGGCCAAGTGAAGGTGCCTTGAGCATAAAAAACGGGAAGCCCCGCAAAGGCTTCCCGTTTTTTATGCGCGCAAAGCGCCAGTTTATTTCACGGACGGTGCTTAGGGCCTGGGTGTCATTTGGATATTGCCCAGGAATAGAAGATTGTTCGTGCGGGGGATATTCTCGTTGAAAATACCCAAATGCACAGTGCCGGTACTGCTTGCGGTAAATGTCCCGGTTCCGGTCTGTTTTGACGCGTTGGTTATGTTTTGTACTTTGTCGCCGATTCGTCTGCCATTAACCGCCAGGTACAGCGTCGAGCCATCTCCAGCGGCTGTACCACCCATGGCCTCAAAGCTGACATCGTAGGTGCGCCCTGCGATCACCGATACGGGTCGAGTGATGATGTGAGCGCGGGTTACCTGGCTGTTGGGCAGGTCAACGACCACGCTGCCGTTGACGACGTACAGCTTCCCGCCTGCATAAATTGTCGGAGGTACCCAGCCTTGGAACGTGCCATCGGCGAAATCCCACACTGTGCCAGGAATAGGCACAACGATGCCGCCTGCGTCGATGGACACGGTTGCGTCTGGTGCGGAATAGGACATGTCGCGCCGGATGCGCAGCAGTAACTGAACATTATTGCCTGAGTTGGCAATAACCACGTCTTTTGGAAGGTAAATCTTGAGTGACGGTGCGTCAGTTCCCACTTGGAAACCCAGATTGTAATAGCCCCCGACGATACGGCTGCTCATGCTCACATTGATAAAGTCCAACCGTTGCACGGCGAAATCACACAGCAACTCAACTACGTCACCCACGATCAGGCGGGTATCCAGGTTTGGAATGGGTTGTCTTCTGTCTTGCAGGATGAATTTGAGGGCTGGAATATCAAGCATGGTGTGCCTCTGCTTTACGCATGTAGGGGATTACCCGATGAGGCACGCAGAGGGGCAGGCGCCACAACTGTCAGAAATGACAGTGCAGATGAGCGGTCAAGGTCTCCGGCACATTGGGGCAGCCTGTTGAATATTGCCACCGACTGTAAAAGCGGCAACCGCCATTGCCGCTTAACTGGCGCCACGCGGAAGCCCATTGCCGCTTTTCTGGCATTGCCGCCGTCAAACCTTGCGCAACCCCTTGAATAACGGGCCTTGCGCTAATTGGCATGCACCTTGCTATAACCCAGTTACGAACAGCAGGTCAGCCTAAAGGTTTCCGCCATGAGCATCAGCTTCGATAAAGCGCTCGGTATCCACGAACAAGCCCTGGGCTTCCGCGCCCAGCGTGCCGAAGTCCTGGCCAACAACATTGCCAACGCCGATACCCCGAACTACAAGGCTCGGGACCTGGACTTCTCCGCCGTGCTCGCCGCACAGCAGGACAAGACCAAGAACGGCACCTTCGCTTTGAACATGACCAACAGCCGTCATATCGAAGCGCAAGGCCTGGGCAATGGTGACGAGTTGCTGCTGTATCGCACGCCGATGCAGCCGTCGATCGACCAGAACACCGTCGACGCCCAGCTGGAGCAATCGGCCTACGCCGAGAACTCGGTGAACTTTCAGGCCAGCTTCACCCTGCTTAACAGCAAATTCAAAGGGCTGATGTCAGCCCTGCGTGGAGAGTAAGCCATGTCCCTCGCCAGTGTTTTCAATATTGCCGGCAGTGGCATGAGCGCGCAGACCACGCGTTTGAACACCGTCGCCAGTAACATCGCCAACGCCGAGACTGTGTCTTCGAGCATTGACCAGACCTACCGCGCCCGTCATCCGGTATTCGCCACCATGTTCCAGGGCGGCCAAGCCGGCCAGAGCGGCAGCGGTGATTCGCTGTTCCAGAACCAGGACGCGGCGGGTCAAGGCGTGCAGGTGCTCGGCGTGGTCGAAGACCAGAGCAACCTGGAAGCCCGCTACGAGCCTAACCACCCGGCCGCGAACGAAAAGGGTTACGTCTACTACCCCAACGTCAACGTGGTCGAGGAAATGGCAGACATGATTTCCGCCAGCCGCTCGTTCCAGACCAACGCGGAAATGATGAACACCGCCAAAACCATGATGCAGAAGGTCCTGACCCTGGGTCAGTGATAAGGGGCGCCAAATAATGGCCATTGTTGATACCACTTCTACACCCAACACGGCGGTCCAGGACCTGTTCAACTCCAAGGTCAAGACCGCCACAGACAACAGCGGCCTCAATGGTGCTGCCAAGGCGGCCACGGGCAACCAGGCGTTGGGCAAGGATGCATTCCTGCAACTGCTGGTGACCCAGCTGAAAAACCAGAACCCGCTGTCGCCTCAGGACAACGGCGCGTTCGTGGCCCAGTTGGCACAGTTCAGCAGCCTGGAAGGCATCAACACCCTGAACGACTCGGTGAATGCGATCTCCAGCAACTTCAGCTCCTCGCAGGCACTGCAGGCGTCTTCGCTGGTCGGGCGTTCGATCATCACCCAGACCGACAAAGCCATGGTTGATACCAGCAAAAGCATGACCGGCTCGGTGGCCGTGACGGCAGCGACGGGCAATGTCTCGGTGAAAATCACCGACAAAGACGGCAACGTGGTACGCACCATCGACATGGGCGCCCAAAGCGCCGGTGATTCGAGCTTTATCTGGGATGGCAAGAACGACAAAGGTGAAGTCGCACCCGCCGGCACTTATACCTTCGCAGCCAGCACCAAGAATGACAAAGGCGACGCGGTTGCCCTGTTGACGTCGCTGCCGGCAACAGTCACCAGCGTGACGTTGAGCAAGACCGGCGGCGAAATGCTGCTCAACCTTGCCGGCGGCATGGGCAGCGTCAAGCTGTCGCAAATCCAGACTATCGGTACATAGAGCCGGCTAAATACGGCAGAAGGAGAGAAACATGTCTTTTAACATCGGCCTTAGCGGCCTCTATGCGGCCAACAAACAACTGGACGTAACCGGCAACAACATTGCCAACGTTGCGACCACGGGTTTCAAATCGTCCCGCGCGGAGTTTTCCGACATCTACGCGGCGTCCAAACTGGGCACTGGCCAGAACAGTGTCGGCAGTGGCGTGAACCTGGCGGCGGTGTCCCAGCAGTTCACTCAAGGTGACGTCAACAACACCGGCGGCCTGCTGGACATGGCGATCCAGGGCGGCGGCTTCTTCGTGCAGAAGGGCAGTGACGGTTCGCTGGAATACACCCGCAGCGGCACCTTCCGTTCGGACAAAGACGGCTACATCACCAACAACACCGGCACCTCGCGCCTGCAAGGCTACGCGGCGGATGCAGATGGCAACATCATCAAGGGCGCGCTGACCGACCTGCAATTGAACCTGTCGAACCTGCCGCCCAAGGCCTCCACCAAAGTGGATTCCACCAGTAACCTGAACTCGTCTTCGCCGGTAATCGACCAAACGGCCCACCCGTTCGATCCAACCGAATCCAGCTCGTTCAGCACCCAGTACAACACCACGCTGTACGACACCCAGGGCAACGCGCACCCGATGGTGCAGTACCTGGTCAAAACCGACTCCAACACCTGGAAGTCCTACACCCTGATCGACGGCCGTAACCCTGATGGTTCGGCGCCGACCGGCACAGGCTCGACGCCACCAGTTGCATCGACGTTGAGCTTTGACGGCGCCGGCAAACTCACCGGGATTGTTACCGGCACCACTTCCAGCACCACCTTGCAACTGAACGGCTGGGTGCCGGGCACCGTGACCAATGGTGTGTGGACCAAAAACGGCGCGAATGCCAACCCTGGCGGTATTGCCATTAACATGGGCAACATCACCCAGTACAACTCGGCCACCTACCGTAACCCGCCGGTCACCGATGGCTACGCCACCGGCCAGATCACCGGCCTGAACATCGACGGTAACGGCGTGCTGTTCGCCACCTTCAGCAACCAGCAGAGCAAGGCCATTGGCCAGCTCTCCCTGGCCAGCTTCAACAACGAACAGGGCCTGCAGCCAGCGGGTGGCACCACCTGGAAAGAGACCTTCGCCTCGGGCCAGCCGGGTTACGATGCCCCGCAATCCGGCACCTTGGGTTCGATCGTGTCCAAGTCCCTGGAGAACTCCAACGTCAACCTGACCAACGAGCTGGTGGACCTGATCAAGGCCCAGAGCAACTACCAGGCCAACGCCAAGACCATCTCTACCCAGAGCACTATCATGCAGACCATTATTCAGATGACCTGATGCGGTTGGCCTGACACGGCTGTGAATGAAAGCCCCTCTAGCGAGGGGCTTTTTTTTGCCTGTTGTCCTGGGCAGAGACGATTCCCACCCTGCGCTCGACTGCAAGCTGAACTGCCTTTGTTGGAACTGACTACGCCGTTCTTTCCACTTATCGGACTTAAAGGTCGTGGATCTTACGGGGAATGGCTATGTGGAATTCGTCGATGTCTGGCCATGGGGCTGGGGGTGTGCGTTATGGCGTGGGTGGTGCGGGGCCAAACCTGTGGGGCGTAAGCCGTTCAGAGAACAAAAAGGATGACGTAGACGCCGATAAAAAAAACGTCGCCCAGATGCTCAAACAGTTGGATGAGGCCGAAAAGGGCAATAAAAACCAAACTGCCCAGGACTTGCGGGACAAGCTCAACGAAAAGCGCAAAGCGCTGGGGGGCGAGAAGTTCAAGGAGATCCTTGAGCAACTGAAGAAGGACGCGTCTACCGATTTGCTCGCATTGTTGAAGAGGCTGTTTCCGGATTTATTTGCGGATGAGCCGTCTCCAGCACCTGCTCCTCGACCGTCACCCGGTGGTGGTGGTGGTGGTGGTGGTGGTGTCAGGGTAAATCCGAAGGATTTCGGCGGTCGCGAACCCATGAGTAATCTGCCGATTACCGAGGGCTCCAAGTACTTCAACTACCAGGTGGATGCAAGCAACCCAGGTAAAAAGCCGGACAATATCTGGAGTGGCTTCAGCCAGGGCCCTGACGGCAATTGTGTCACCGTGTCGGCGATAAAGGGCGCGATGATGAAGTTTGGTCAAAAACCTACCGACGTCTTCAAGGAGGTGAAAGAGACGGGAGGTGGTTACTACGTGAAAATGCGAGACGGTTTCGAGCTTGCTTTATCGAAGGGCGAGTTAAGGCATGCAGCCACTTACGCGCAGTTCAAGGGCGATAATCCGGGCATGCTTACCGACGCAAATTTCATGTATGCCGCGAGCGCCAAGCGGGCTCAAATGGAAGGCAATGGCTATGATGACAACCCCAATACTGCAAAACAGAGTTTCGCTCATGCGATGCAAAGTTTGAACAATGGCGAAATGGGTTGGGAAGCGCTGGACCGGCTTGGGCTGAAAGGTCTCTACAGGCAGTCTTCGAGTGCCGAGCTGGCAAGCGGCAGGCTGGGTGTTGTGGATTATGGCGGCCATTCAATGGCGGTGATTGGCGGGCGCATAGAAGCGTGGGGTGACCGCGGCGAAACACCCCGGGAAGGCAACGCTTACGCATTCACGTAGCGCAAAAAAAACCGATAAACCCAAATGCATCCAGGTTTATCGGTTTTTTATATCCTGGGCGTTCAAGCCCAGGACTCACTCAGCTTATTGGCAAGCTTCGCAATCCGGCTCGTCAATCGCGCAAGCCTTCGGCACTGGCGCCGGGCCGGCTGGCGCTGCAAGCACCGAATCATCACCGTGGTTGCCGCTGGAAACAGCGTTGAGCTTACCGGTGTTGATAGTCGACTTCTCGGTGCTGGTCGCGGCCAGGGCACGGAGGTAGTAAGTGGTTTTCAGGCCACGGTACCAGGCCATGCGGTAGGTCACGTCGAGTTTCTTGCCCGAAGCACCGGCGATGTACAGGTTCAGCGACTGCGCCTGGTCGATCCACTTCTGACGACGGCTGGCGGCGTCAACGATCCACTTGGTGTCCACTTCGAAGGCTGTCGCGTAGAGCTCTTTGAGTTCTTGCGGGATGCGCTCGATCTGCTGCACCGAACCGTCGTAGTACTTCAGGTCGTTGATCATGACCGAGTCCCACAGGCCGCGAGCCTTGAGGTCGCGAACCAGGTACGGGTTGATCACGGTGAATTCGCCCGACAGGTTCGATTTCACATACAGGTTCTGGTAGGTCGGTTCGATCGACTGCGATACGCCAGTGATGTTGGCGATGGTCGCGGTCGGTGCGATGGCCATGATGTTGGAGTTACGAATACCTTTCTGTACACGGGCACGTACCGGCGCCCAGTCCAGGGATTCTTCCAGGTCAACGTCGATGTACTTCTGGCCACGCTGCTCGATCAGGATCTGTTGCGAGTCCAGCGGCAGGATGCCTTTGGACCACAGCGAACCCTGGAACGTCTCGTAGGCGCCGCGCTCGTCGGCCAGGTCGCAGGAAGCCTGGATCGCGTAGTAGCTGACCGCTTCCATGGACTTGTCGGCGAACTCGACTGCAGCGTCCGAACCGTAAGGAATGTGCTGCAGGTACAGCGCGTCCTGGAAGCCCATGATGCCCAGGCCGACCGGGCGGTGCTTGAAGTTGGAGTTCTGCGCCTGTGGCACCGAGTAGTAGTTGATGTCGATCACGTTATCGAGCATGCGTACGGCGGTGTTGACGGTGCGTTCCAGCTTGGCGGTGTCCAGCTTGCCGTTGACGATGTGGTTCGGCAGGTTGATCGAGCCCAGGTTGCAAACGGCGATCTCGTCCTTGTTGGTGTTCAAGGTGATCTCGGTGCACAGGTTCGAGCTGTGGACCACGCCCACGTGCTGCTGCGGGCTGCGCAGGTTGCACGGGTCTTTGAAGGTCAGCCATGGGTGGCCGGTTTCAAACAGCATGGAGAGCATTTTGCGCCACAGGTCTTTGGCCTGGATGGTCTTGAACAGCTTGATCTTGCCTGGGTACTGGGACAGGGCTTCGTAGTACTCGTAACGCTCTTCGAAGGCCTTGCCGGTCAGGTCGTGCAGATCCGGTACTTCGGACGGCGAGAACAGGGTCCATTGGCCGTCATCGAAGACACGCTTCATGAACAGGTCAGGGATCCAGTTGGCGGTGTTCATGTCGTGGGTACGACGACGATCATCACCGGTGTTCTTGCGCAGCTCGATGAACTCTTCAATGTCCATGTGCCAGGTTTCCAGGTAGGCACACACAGCGCCTTTGCGCTTGCCACCCTGGTTGACCGCAACGGCGGTGTCGTTGACGACTTTGAGGAACGGCACAACGCCCTGGGATTTGCCGTTGGTGCCCTTGATGTACGAACCCAAGGCGCGAACCGGCGTCCAGTCGTTGCCCAGGCCGCCAGCGAATTTGGACAGCATGGCGTTGTCGTGGATCGCGTGGTAGATGCCCGACAGGTCATCCGGCACGGTGGTCAGGTAGCAGCTCGACAGCTGTGGACGCAGGGTACCGGCGTTGAACAGGGTTGGGGTCGACGACATGTAGTCGAAGGACGACAACAGGTTGTAGAACTCGATGGCGCGGTCTTCTTTGTGCTTCTCTTCGATTGCCAGGCCCATGGCCACGCGCATGAAGAACACTTGCGGCAGTTCGAAGCGCACACCGTCCTTATGGATGAAGTAACGGTCGTACAGGGTTTGCAGGCCCAGGTAGGTGAACTGCTGGTCGCGCTCGTGGTTGATCGCCTTGCCGAGTTTTTCCAGGTCGAAAGTGGCCAGGATCGGGTTCAGCAATTCGAATTCGATACCCTTGGCGATATAGGCCGGCAGCGCCTTGGCGTACAGGTCAGCCATTTCGTGGTGGGTGGCGCTGTCGGCCACGCCCAGGAAGCCCAGGCCTTCGGCACGCAGGGTGTCCATCAGCAGGCGCGCGGTCACGAACGAGTAGTTCGGCTCACGCTCAACCAGGGTACGGGCGGTCATCACCAGGGCGGTGTTGACGTCGGTCAGGGCTACGCCGTCGTACAGGTTTTTCAGGGTTTCGCGCTGGATCAGGTCACCGTCGACTTCTTCCAGGCCTTCGCAGGCCTCGGTGATGATGGTGTTCAGGCGGCCCAGGTCCAGCGGCGCAAAGCTGCCGTCGGCCAGGGTGATACGGATCGACGGGTGAGCGTGCACGGCCGCTTCTTCAGCCGGGGAGCGCACGGCGCGTTCCTTGGAACGGGCGTCACGGTAGATCACGTAGTCGCGCGCCACTTTCTGCTCGCCGGCACGCATCAGGGCCAGTTCGACCTGGTCCTGGATTTCTTCGATGTGGATGGTACCGCCCGATGGCATGCGACGCTTGAAGGTTGCGGTGACTTGTTCGGTCAGGCGGGCAACGGTGTCGTGAATGCGCGACGAAGCGGCAGCGGTGCCGCCTTCAACTGCAAGAAACGCTTTGGTGATGGCGACGGTGATTTTGTCATCGGTGTAAGGAACGACAGTGCCGTTACGCTTGATCACGCGCAGTTGGCCAGGTGCGGTGGCGGACAGATCCAGGTTCGAATCAGCGGCCTGCGGCACGGAGCCCTGCGGGTTCTCGCGAGTTGTGTCGGTTTGCATGGGGGGTTGTCTCCACGTTCTATATTTGATTGCGAGTGTCAGGCTCTTCCTGCAACACCCGTACCGTTTTCCATATCGGGGATGGGAAACAGCTGCCATCCGCGTGAGCGGTTTGGTCTACTGAAAATCGGTTGGTTCCATGCTGTGTAAGCAATAAAACGCTTGAGTTTTTAGCCACTTGTGTGGTTGGACGCTTTTATCAAAAACCCCACATGTAGGGTCTTTCAAGTCGTCTAGGTACAAGATAATGCGTTTTCGTAGGGTTGGCAACGCAGTAACCTGTGGATAACGCTGTGGGTAAAATGTGTAAGAAAGGTTGAATCGCTGTGTAGGCCGCATTACTGCTGGATTGAACCGTTTGTCTTTAAATGTTTCGGCTTTAAAACAACCTGCCGATTTTCGAAGGGCGCGAACCCTATCATAAAAATGGTGATCACCGAATGGATTCCCGGCTTGTGTTTGATGGCTGGCCCATGGCTACAATCGGCCTCTATAAAAAGAGGCAGTAGTGTGTTTGCTGCACATGACAATAATGAGAACCGAGGTAGCGCATGGAGCAAGAAGCCTGGCAGATATTGATCGTCGAGGACGACGAGCGATTGGCCGAGTTGACCCGTGATTACCTGGAGAGCAACGGCTTGCAGGTGTCCGTGGAGAGCGACGGCGCCCAGGCGGCGGCGCGCATCATCGCCGAACAACCAGACCTGGTGATCCTCGACCTGATGCTGCCCGGCGAGGACGGCCTGAGCATCTGCCGCAAAGTGCGTGAGCGCTATGACGGCGTGATTCTGATGCTCACCGCCCGCACCGACGACATGGACCAGGTACAAGGCCTGGACATGGGCGCCGACGACTATGTGTGCAAACCCGTGCGCCCGCGCCTGTTGCTCGCGCGTATCCAGGCGTTGTTACGGCGTAGCGAGCCGGCAATACCCGCCGCCGTGGAAAACCAGCGGCGCCTGCAATTCGGCCCACTGGTGGTGGACAACGCCCTGCGCGAAGCCTGGCTGCATGAAGGCAGCATCGAACTGACCAGTGCCGAGTTCGACCTGCTGTGGCTGCTGGTGGCGAATGCCGGGCGCATCCTGTCCCGCGAAGAAATCTTTATCGCCTTGCGCGGGGTTGGCTACGACGGCCAGGACCGCTCCATCGACGTGCGCATCTCGCGTATCCGGCCCAAAATCGGCGACGACCCGATTCACCCGCGGCTGATCAAGACCATCCGCAGCAAAGGCTACTTGTTCGTGCCTGAAGCTGCCGCCGACATGCCGCTGTGAACTCGATCTTCCTGCGCATCTACGGCGGCATGTGCGCGGCGCTGATCCTGGTGGCGTTGCTCGGCGTGCTGGCCTTGCACCTGCTCAATGAAGTGCGCAGCGGCCAGTACCGTGAGCGCCTGGCCCACGGCACCTTTGCGCTGATGGGCGACAACCTGCAACCCATGAGCCCCATCGAGCGCCAGCGCGCCCTGGCGGTGTGGGAGCGCTTGCTCGGCATTCCCCTGGAATTGCGGCCGTTGGCGGACGCGCAGTTGGACCTGACCCAGCGCAACCGCCTGCAACGTGGCCAGGTGCTGGTGGAACAGACCGGCCCGCATGCCGCGCGCGTGCTGCGCCTGGTCAGCGAACAGTCGCAACTGGTGCTCACCGGTGAAGTGCAGCAGATCAGCGAGCAACTGGCGCGTGCGACGATTTACCTGCTGGCTGACGAACTGGTGCGTTTCCCGGTGGCCGAGCAGCCGCAACGCCTGGCGGACATAAAAGAGGCCAAGGGCTTTGGTTTTGAGATGCACCTGATGACATTGGATCAGGCAGATATGGATGACGACCAGCGCCGCCGCGTCGCGGAGGGCGACACGGTGATGGCGCTGGGCAAGGGCGGTGACTCCATTCGCGTATTCGCCGGCATGGTCGGCACGCCGTGGGTGCTGGAAATCGGCCCGCTGTATCAAATGAACCCGTACCCGCCGCAGTGGCTGATCCTGATCGCGTTGATCAGCCTCACGCTGATCGGTTTGATCGTCTATTTATTGGTGCGCCAGCTTGAGCGCCGCCTCAAAGGCCTGGAGGCGGCGGCCACGCGCATTGCCAAAGGCAACCTGGAAGTGCGCGTACCGGCACGTGGCGCCGATTCAGTAGGGCGTTTGGCCGCCGCCTTCAACGGCATGGCCGAGCACTTGCAGCAATTGCTGGCGATCCAGCGCGAACTGGTGCGCGCCGTCTCCCACGAATTGCGCACCCCGGTGGCGCGCCTGCGTTTCGGCCTGGAGATGATCGGCGACGCCGCCACACCAGAAGCGCGGCGTAAATATATGGAAGGCATGGACAGCGATATCCAGGACCTCGACGGCCTGGTCGACGAAATGCTCACCTACGCCCGCCTGGAGCAAGGTGCGCCGGAGCTGAATTTCCAGCGGGTCGACCTCGATGCCTTGCTCGATCAGGTAATCGGCGAATTATCGCCACTGCGCCCGCAGGTCAGTGTCACCCGGGGTATCTGCCTGTCATCGGCGCATTGGGATGACGCCTGGGTCGACGCCGAGCCGCGTTACCTGCACCGTGCCCTGCAAAACTTGGTGGGCAATGCGATGCGCCATGCCCAGGGCCGGGTGCTGATCAGTTATCAAGTGGGCCAGGTGCGTTGCCGCATTGATGTGGAGGATGACGGGCCGGGCGTGCCGGAAAGCGCCTGGGAGCGGATATTCACGCCCTTTTTGCGTCTGGACGACAGTCGCACGCGAGCTTCAGGCGGGCATGGTCTGGGTTTGTCGATTGTGCGGCGGATTATTTATTGGCATGGCGGGCGGGCGTTGATCAGCAAGAGCAACAACCTGGGTGGGGCGTGCTTTAGTCTGAGTTGGCCCAGGGATCAGGATAAAACATAAGGCCGCCATCGCAGGCAAGCCAGCTCCCACATTTGGAATGCGTTCCCCTGTGGGAGCTGGCTTGCCTGCGAAGGTGGTAGTTCAGGCGCCGATAGCCACCAAACTCAACAACTGCTCCCCCTCCAGCGCAAACTGCCCCTCCAACTCCTTGCCATAACACCACTCAGCAGACAGATCCGTCAGCAACCGCAACCTCACGCGCCCAGCCTGCGACCACTCAAGCACCTCGGCATGCTCAAAGTAGAAGCGCTTCTGCACAATCGGGTAGAGCGCCTTGAACAGGCTTTCCTTAACCGAAAACGTCAGCGTCACCAACAAGGCAACCTGTTCGCGCGGCACAGACGCCATGCGCAGCAGCTCGTCGGCGGTGAGAATCTCCCCAGCCAAACGTTCCGCTCGTTCCAGTGACAGCACGTTTTCGAGGTCCATCCCCAGCCCGCGCCATTGCGCCTTGTGCCCGACAATCGCCGCTGCGTGCCCGGTGCTGTGGGTAATGGAGCCGCTGATATGCCCAGGCCACACCGGCGCACGGTCGTCGCCGATGGCGGGCACGCAATCCAGATGGTCAAGCTGTTGCAGCGCTGCACGGGCGCACAGGCGACCCGCCAGGAACTCCGCCTGGCGCTTGGCCACCGAGCGCTGAATGCTGGCGGGTGGCGGCACAGCGCTGCGCTGGAAGTCATCGGCGAGCAGCAAGGCCGGGTCGAATCGCGTGCTCAAGAACACCGTGCCCGGCAGCGGGATGGGCAGTGGCCAGTGGGCATTGAGCGGGGTGCAGCAAGCGGGTAGAGGCGTCATGCGCGGTATTTTGCGTCAGTTGGCGCGCCGGTGGATAGCCCGTAACGGTTCAGGCCCGGTTCAGAGCCCGTTCAGGGGGAGTTCAGGGGCGCCTGCGTAGTCTGGCTTCAACAGCCAAAACGCGTAGAGGTAAGCCCCATGACTGCGATCAAAAAGCTGATTCTGGCCTTAAGCATGCTCGGCGCCACTGCCGGGGTTCAGGCTTCGGACGGTGCTTTTGCCGCTTTCGGCAGCGAGAAAACCAGGAAATCCAGCAACCTGATCCAACGTGTGAGCTTCGAAGAAGTGGGCAGCCACGCCGCGCCCTGGGGCCAATCTTTGGGCATGACCCTGCCGCAACCAGCCTACCGTACCGGCTACGAACACCTGACGGGCCAATACAATGGCATTAAACTGCGCCCGCAAGACTTGCAGGGCCGCTATGATATCCCCCTGTCGGACAGTTGAATCGCCTTGGAGAGCCTTATGAAATTGCTGGTCGTGGAAGATGAGGCGCTGCTGCGCCATCACCTGTTCACCCGCCTGACCGACAGCGGCCATGTGGTCGAAGCCGTGGCCAATGCCGAGGAGGCCCTGTATCAGACCGGCCAATTCAACCATGACCTGGCGATTATCGACCTGGGCCTGCCCGGCATGGGCGGCCTGGACCTGATCCGCCAACTGCGCAGCCAGGCCAAGACGTTCCCGATCCTGATCCTCACCGCGCGCGGCAACTGGCAGGACAAGGTCGAAGGCCTGGCCGCCGGTGCCGACGATTACGTGGTCAAGCCGTTCCAGTTCGAAGAGCTGGAGGCGCGCATGAACGCCTTGCTGCGCCGCTCCAGTGGGTTTACCCAATCGACCATCGTCGCCGGGCCGTTGCTGCTGGACCTCAATCGCAAGCAAGCCTCGCTGGATGAGCAACCGCTGGCGCTGACGGCCTACGAGTACCGGATTCTCGAATACCTGATGCGTCACCATCAGCAGGTGGTCGCCAAAGACCGCTTGATGGAACAGCTCTACCCCGATGACGACGAGCGTGATCCGAACGTGATCGAAGTGCTGGTCGGGCGCCTGCGCCGCAAGCTGGAAGGCCCGGCCGGGTTCAAGCCGATCGACACCGTGCGTGGCCTGGGCTACCTGTTCAATGAGCGCTGCCGTTGATTCGCTCGCTACGTGTGCGCTTGATGCTCGCGGCCACCACCCTGGCTGTGCTGTTTATGCTGGGTTTGTTGCCCGCGATGCAAGGCGCGTTCAGCCTGGCGCTGCAGGATTCCATCGAGCAGCGCCTGGCCTCGGACGTCACCACGCTGATTTCCGCCGCGCGGGTCGAAAACAACCGCCTGTTGATGCCGGCGCAGTTGCCGGACGAACGCTTCAACCTCACAGACAGTCGCCTGCTCGGTTACATCTACGACCGTGAAGGCCATCTGGTGTGGCGCTCGCGGGCGACCCAGGAAGAAAACATCAACTACAAGCCGCGCTACGACGGGCGCGGCAATGAATTTGCGCGGATTCGCGAAGCCAATGGCCAGGAGTTCTTCGTGTATGACGTCGAGGTCAAGCTGCTGGGCGGCAAGAGCGCGGCGTTCAGTATCGTCGCGCTGCAACCGGTGCGTGAATACCAACTGACCCTCGAAGGCCTGCAGGAAAACCTCTACCTGGGTTTCGGCGCAGCCTTGCTCGTATTGTTGACGTTGTTGTGGCTGGGCCTGACTTGGGGCTTGCAAGCCTTGCGGCGCTTGAGCCAGGAGCTTGACCAGATCGAAGGCGGCACCCGCGAAAGCCTCACCGAAGAACACCCGCGCGAACTGCTGCGCCTGACCGGCTCGCTCAACCGTTTGCTGCACAGCGAGCGCGAGCAACGGGCGCGCTACCGCGACTCCCTCGACGATTTGGCCCACAGCCTGAAAACTCCGCTGGCGGTGTTGCAGGGCGTGAGCGAAGACATGGCCCAGCGCCCGGAAGAGCGCGGCCAGGCCTGGGTGCTGCAATCGCAGATCGAACGCATGAGCCAACAGATCGGCTACCAGTTGCAGCGCGCCAGCCTGCGCAAAAGCGGCCTGGTGCGTCACCAGGTGCGCCTCGAACCGGTACTGCAAAGCCTGTGCGACACGCTGGACAAGGTTTACCGCGACAAGCGCGTGACCGTGACCTTCGAGTTGCCGCCCGAGTGTGATGTGCCGATCGAGAAGGGCGCCTTGCTGGAAATGCTTGGCAACCTGCTGGAAAACGCCTATCGCCTGTGCCTGAGTGAAGTGCGCATCAGCCTGACGGAGAACCTTGAAGGTACTGAGTTGTGCATCGAAGATGACGGCCCTGGCGTGCCGCCCGATCAGCGTGCGCGGATTCTGCAAAGGGGCGAGCGGCTGGACCGTCAACATCCGGGGCAGGGTATCGGCTTGGCGGTGGTCAAGGACATCATTGAAAGCTACAACGCGCGTTTGACCCTGGGTGACTCACCGTTGGGTGGCGCGGCGTTCAAGATTCACTTTCCGGCAGCTTGATCTTAATTGCCCTTACCGGCCCCATCGCAGGCAAGCCAGCTCCCACCTTTTTGATTGTGTGAACCCGTTCAACTGTGGGAGCCGGGCTTGCCCGCGATGAGCATAGGTATCTATACAACTTCTGAAGGCAGTCAATTTCTCCTGTGGCGAGCAGGCTTGCCCTGCGTTGGGCCGCGAAGCGGCCCCAAACCCAGACACTGAGTTCTTTCAGGAAAATTGCAGTGCCTTTACTGGGGCTGCTTCGCAGCCCAACGCAGGGCAAGCCTGCTCGCCACAACAGCTCACTGGCCACGGACTTCGTGTTAACCGGTTGTGTAGATACCTATGCCGCGATGAGGCCCGCCCAGGCACTACACTTCTAACTCTCCTGCGCGCGGTAAGCCCCCGGCGTCAGCCCCGTCCACTTCTTGAACGCCCGGTGAAACGCCGACGGTTCAGAGAACCCCAATTGCTCGGCAATCTCCTGCAGCGACAAATCCGCACGCCCCAAGTGATAAATGGCGATGTCCCGCCGCAACTCATCCTTGAGCGCCTGAAAGCTGGTGCCTTCCTCACGTAAATGGCGGCGCAGGGTTTGCGGGCTGATGTGCAGGTGCTGGGCGACGGCTTCCAGGTCCGGCCAGGGCGTGCGGTCGCGGCTGAGCAGGCGACGCAGTTGGCTGCTTAAACTGTCGCCTTCATCCGGGCGCGACAACAGGTCGGCGGGTGAGCGCTCGAGAAAGTGCTTGAGGGTGCGCTCGTCCTGCAGCAACGGCAGAGCCAGGTAACGAGCGGGAAATACCAGGCTGCTGTTCGGCGCGTCGAATACCTGAGGGCAGGGGAACAGCAAATCATATTCGCCCGCATGAGCCGGCATCGGGTAGCTGAACGTGGCCTGTTGCAGCCGGATGCGCTGGCCGATCAGCCAACTGCCGAGGCGATGCCAGATCACCAGCAGGCACTCGCTGAGGAAGTGGTCCGGGTCCCACAATTGCGAATCGTCCAGTCTCAAGCGGGCCATGTCGCCTTCTCTGCTCAGCTGCCAGCGCGGACCCTGCGGGAATAGGCTATAAAATAATAAGCCGCGTTCCAGAGCCTTCTCCAGGGTGCGGCAGTGAATCAGCGCGTGGCACATCATGGCGAAGGTGCCGCGCTTGCTCGGGCCTTCGGCAAACCCCAGGTATTCGTCGTCCAGCGCCAGCCACAGCATCTGCAGCAGCCGGGTAAATTGCTCCGGGGCGATGCGGGCGCGGGGTTCGCTCAGCAGCTCCGGGGTGATGCCCACTTGCAGCAGCAGGCCCGAATAGTCGTAACCCGCGCGGCGCGCACCGCCCAGGGCGGCGCGGGCGTAGTGACTGGCGATGGTACGTTCACGCATGTGAGGGCCTCGTCCATGGAGTGGCGGATGTTAGCCATCACCGGCTGGGGCGACAAGGCGGATATCCGCCAAATTGTAGGACGAGATTGGGTGGGTGGGCGGAATTCCGCCACCTCATCCACAGTGTCGATGACGTGGTGCGTGGCCTCGGCCCTGATGTCTAAAGGCCTTCAGGGCTTTTTAGCAAAGTGGCACGGCGTTTGCGATAAGAACTACAGCGCAGGCTTGTTCCTACAGACCTCGCAAACAACAAATCCCTCCAGTGCAGGAGGGTTCGCAATTCAAGTGTCGTGGGCAATGGCGGATCTTTGCCACACGGTGCGATTGAGGAACTTTGCAATGACGACTCGTCAGCCAATCTACAAATCCCTGTATTTCCAGGTGATCGTCGCAATCGTTATCGGTATTTTGCTCGGTCACTTCTACCCGCAGACCGGCGTGGCCCTCAAGCCACTGGGTGACGGCTTTATCAAGCTGATCAAAATGGTCATTGCGCCGATCATCTTCTGCACCGTTGTCAGCGGCATCGCTGGTATGCAAAGCATGAAATCGGTGGGCAAAACCGGCGGCTACGCGCTGCTGTACTTCGAAGTTGTTTCCACCATCGCCCTGCTGATCGGCCTGATCGTCGTCAACGTCGTGCAACCGGGCGCCGGCATGCACATCGACGTAGCGACCCTGGACGCCTCCAAAGTCGCGGCCTACGTGACCGCCGGTGCAGACCAGAGCGTGGTTGGCTTTATCCTCAATGTGATCCCCAACACCATCGTCGGTGCCTTCGCCAACGGCGACATCCTGCAAGTGCTGATGTTCTCGGTGATCTTCGGTTTCGCCCTGCATCGCCTGGGTGCCTACGGCAAGCCGGTGCTGGACTTCATCGATCGCTTCGCCCACGTGATGTTCAACATCATCAACATGATCATGAAGCTCGCGCCAATCGGTGCCCTGGGCGCCATGGCGTTCACCATCGGTGCCTACGGCGTAGGTTCGCTGGTGCAGTTGGGTCAGCTGATGATCTGCTTCTACATCACCTGCATCCTGTTCGTGGTGGTAGTGCTGGGCGCCATCTGCCGCGCCCACGGTTTCAGCGTGTTGAAGCTGGTTCGTTACATCCGTGAAGAGCTGTTGATCGTACTGGGTACTTCCTCCTCCGAGTCCGCACTGCCACGCATGCTGATCAAGATGGAGCGTCTGGGCGCGAAGAAATCCGTAGTAGGCCTGGTGATTCCGACCGGCTACTCCTTCAACCTCGACGGTACTTCGATTTACCTGACCATGGCTGCCGTGTTCATCGCCCAGGCGACTGACACCCACATGGACATCACCCACCAGATCACCCTGCTGCTGGTGCTGCTGCTGTCCTCCAAAGGCGCTGCAGGTGTGACCGGTTCGGGCTTCATCGTACTGGCTGCCACCCTGTCGGCCGTCGGCCACTTGCCGGTTGCCGGTCTGGCGCTGATCCTGGGTATCGACCGCTTCATGTCCGAAGCCCGCGCACTGACCAACCTGGTGGGTAACGCGGTTGCCACCATTGTTGTGGCCAAGTGGGTTAAAGAACTGGACACCGACAAGCTGCACAGCGAGTTGGCATCCGGCGGCACTGGTATCTCCGATACCCGTCCGGAAGATGACCTGGGCGTGGCCGAAGGCCCTGCTCCTGCTATCAAGTAAATTGCCCAGGGTGTGAACAACACCCAACGCCTGCAAACGCCCCGACTGGTTCGGGGCGTTTGCGTTTCTGACGTGGCGCTTTGGGTTTTGCTTGCTTTACAGTAAGTAAATACTTCATCCGCTGTAGGAGACCTGATGGACAGTGTGGATCTGAATGTCCTGCGCAGCGTGCTCGAATGGCGCCGCGCCGGGCACCGAGTAGTGTTGTACAGCGTGGTCCAGACCTGGGGCAGCGCGCCACGCCCGCCGGGGGCGATGCTGGCCTTGCGTGGCGATGGCGTGGTGATCGGCTCGGTGTCGGGCGGTTGCATCGAAGATGACCTGATCGCGCGCTTGCAGGATGGCCGCTTGCCGGAGGATGGCCCGCCGGTGCAGTTGGTCACCTACGGCGTCACCCGCGATGAGGCGGCGCGTTTCGGCTTGCCCTGCGGCGGCACGTTGCGCCTGACTGAGGAACGCGTGGATGAATTTGGCTGGGTCTCGCAACTGTTGGCGCGCTGTGAAGACCACCAGATTGTCGCGCGTGAGCTGGACCTGAGCAGTGGCACGGTCACCTTGAGCGGTGCGGCCAAGACCGATGTCGTGACCTTTGATGGTGAGCGCCTGCGGGCTATCTACGGCCCGCGTTGGCGGTTGCTGCTGATCGGTGCGGGGCAGCTGTCACGCTACGTGGCTGAAATGGCGCGCTTGCTGGATTTTGAAGTGCTGATCTGCGACCCGCGCGAAGAGTTCGTCTACGGCTGGGAAGAACAACATGGCCGCTTTGTGCCCGGCATGCCGGATGAGGCGGTACTGAATATCCAGACGGATGAACGCACGGCTATCGTCTGCCTGACGCACGATCCCCGATTGGACGATATGGCGCTGCTGACGGCGCTCGACTCATCGGCGTTCTACATTGGCGCCCTCGGTTCGCGGGTCAATACCCAGAAACGCCGGGAAACCCTGGCGGCGCTGGGGTTGTCGGCGGAGGCGATCGCACGTCTGCATGGGCCGATCGGGCTGCATATTGGTAGCCATACACCGGCGGAAATTGCCTTGTCACTGATGGCGGAAATTGTCGCGATCAAGAATGGTGTTGCGCCAATGCAGAAGAAACCAATGCCTGTGGTGGCTGAGTAATGGTCACGGCGATTGTGCTGGCAGCCGGGCAGGGCAGTCGTTTTCGCGCTGAGGCCGGCGCCGATCAAGACAAGTTGCTGGCCGATTGCGTAGGCATCGATGGTGTGACACGGCCCGTGATTGAGCAGGTTTTGGTGGGCTTGCCCGAGTGCATCGTCAAGCGCTGGCTCGTCACCTCGCCCGACCGCCTGGCCGTTATTCGGTTGGCCAAGGCGTATGGCTGTGAAGTCTTGTTGCTGGACTCGTCAGGTATGGGCGACAGCATCGCGGCAGCCGTCGCAGCCAGTGGTGAAGCCGATGGTTGGTTGGTGGTGTTGGGGGATATGCCGTTTATTCAATCGTTGACCATTGAACAGGTGATTGATGCGGTCCAGGACGATGGCATCAGTGTTGCGGTGCAGGCGGGTAAATACGGGCATCCGGTGGCTTTTGGCCGGGCGCTGGGGCCGCGACTGATGGCATTGAACGGTGATCGTGGTGCAAAGCCGTTATTTGCCCAGGCGGTGGTGCGGGAAGTGAGAGTGGAGGATCCCGGTGTGCTGTGGGATGTGGACCTGCCGCAAGCATTGAGTTTCGGCGCTGACTAAATGTGGGAGCGGGCTTGCTCGCGAAAGCGGTGCATCAGCCACCAGATTTATTGGCTGACACTCTGCATTCGCGAGCAAGCCCGCTCCCACATTCGATCTCCTGCTGCTTCCAAACCGCATAAAAAAGCCCCGCCTGATCACTCAGGCGGGGCTTTTTAGTGGCGGATGGAATCAGACGAGGGGTTTCGGCTCGTGCTCTTCTTCCAGGGCCTTGTGCTCAACCACGGCTTCAACAACCGGGGCTGGAGCCTCGACTGCTTCGGCAGCTGGTGCGGCAGCGGCTGCAGCAGCGGCGGCTTCAGCCTCCTTGCGACGACGACGCACTTCACGTGGGTCGTTCGGCGCACGACCGTTTTCGGTCAGGGCGCTGGCAGGAGCGGCTTCAACCACAGGCGCTGCGACTTCGGCAGTCACTGGTGCTTCAACAACTACGGGCGCTTCAACCACGGGTGCAGGCTCAACCACTGGGGCTGGTTCGGCAACCACTTCGGCAACTGGTGCAGGCGCTTCTTCTACCACAGGGGCAGGTGCTGGCGCTTCAACCGGTGCAGCTGGCTCGGCAGTCCACTGGAAGGCGGTCTGTTCTTCGCGAACTTCACGCACTACCGGGGCAGCTTCTTCGACAAGCGGCGCTTCAACGACGGCTTCAACCACTGGCTGAGGCTCGGCAACCGGTGCAGGCTCGACAGCAGCCACTTCGACTTCTGGCTGAACGTCGCGCACTTCACGCACTGGCGAGGCAACTTCCACTTCCGGAACCACTGGGGCTTCGATCGGGGTAATGGCTTCGACAACTGGCGCTTCAACCACTGGCGTCGGGGCAACCGGTGCTTCTACAGCCGCTGTTTCTTCAACAGCAGCGGTAGCGCGTTCAGCTTGCTCATGCGCCTGGGCTTCAGCCGGTGCGCTGATCACGCTGCTGGCAACGGCGGCGGTCACAGCCAGGCCGGCCGCCAGTTCGGCGCCCGTCGGTTCTGCGGTTGCCGCTTCGCCGTTCTCGCCGTTCTCTTCCGAGCCTTCGATCACATTGCCGTTGGCGTCACGCTGACGCTCGCGACGGTTGCTGCGACGACGCTGGCCACGGGAGCGGCGGCGTGGACGATCGCCTTCGGCGTTGTCCTGGCCGTCTTCCTGCAGTTGCTCTTCACCGGTCAGCACTTCTTCTTCGCTGGCAGCAGCGGCTTGCTCGGCACGTGGTTGACGCTCTTCACGCGGCTGGCGCGGCTGGCGCTCTTCACGTGGGGCGCGTTCTTCACGCGGCTGGCGAGCCGGGCGTTCTTCGCTGACGGCTTCGGCAGCCACGGCAGCCACCGCGGCTACTGCCGGTGCAGCGTCCAGCGGCTCGCGCAGCTCACGCACACGTTCTTCACGCTCGCCACGTGGCTTGCGGTCTTCACGTGGAGCGCGCGGAGTACGCGGCGCGCGCTCTTCGCGCGGTGCACGTTCTTCACGGGCTACGGTTGGGGTTTCTTCACGGGCTTCGCGAGGTGCGCGCTCTTCACGCGGTGCGCGTTCTTCACGTGGAGCACGTTCTTCGCGCGGCTTGCGCTCTTCGTCGCGGCGACCGTTGCGGTTACGGCTTTGCTGACGACCGTTGCGACGCTCTTCGTTACGGGCTGGGCGCTCGGTGGCTGGTTTTTCAACCACAACCGGCGCAGCAGGTTCTTCTTTGCTGGCGAACAGGCTGACCAGCGACTTTACCAGGCCCTTGAACAGGCTTGGCTCAGGCATGGCGGCCGGTGCGGCAACCGGTGCGGCCACTTCAGCTGGGACCGGTGCGTTGGCACGCGCCGGTGCCGTCTTCACGGCGGCTTCCTGGCGAACCAGAGTACGGGTCGCAGCGGCTGGCTGGACTTCTTCCACTTCGGAAGCGGCAGCAGCGATTTCGTAGCTGGATTGGCCGCTGTGGGCTTCCGGGCTGTCATCACGCAGGCGTTGCACTTCGAAGTGCGGCGTCTCGAGGTGATCGTTCGGCAGGATGACGATACGGGCACGGGTGCGCAGTTCGATCTTGGTGATCGAGTTGCGTTTTTCGTTAAGCAGGAACGCTGCCACCGGGATCGGCACTTGCGCGCGGACTTCGGCGGTGCGGTCTTTCAGGGCTTCTTCTTCGATCAGGCGCAGGATCGCCAGCGATAGCGATTCAACGTCACGGATAATGCCTGTGCCGTTGCAACGCGGGCAGACGATGCCGCTGCTCTCGCCCAGGGATGGACGCAGGCGCTGACGGGACATTTCCAGCAGGCCGAAGCGCGAGATACGGCCGACCTGTACGCGGGCACGGTCAGCTTCCAGGCATTCGCGGACTTTTTCTTCCACGGCGCGCTGGTTCTTGGCCGGGGTCATGTCGATGAAGTCGATCACGATCAGGCCGCCGATGTCACGCAGGCGCAGCTGGCGGGCGATTTCTTCAGCCGCTTCCAGGTTGGTCTGCAGGGCGGTTTCTTCGATGTCGCTGCCTTTGGTGGCGCGCGCCGAGTTGATGTCGATGGACACCAGGGCTTCGGTCGGGTCGATTACGATGGAGCCGCCGGAAGGCAGTTCGACCACGCGCTGGAAGGCGGTCTCGATCTGGCTTTCGATCTGGAAACGGTTGAACAGCGGAACGCTGTCTTCGTACAGCTTGATCTTGCTGGCGTACTGCGGCATCACCTGGCGGATGAAGGTCAGGGCTTCGTCCTGGGCTTCAACGCTGTCGATCAGTACTTCGCCGATGTCCTGGCGCAGGTAATCGCGAATGGCGCGGATGATCACGTTGCTTTCCTGGTAGATCAGGAATGGCGCGGAACGATCCAGGGACGCTTCTTTGATAGCAGTCCACAGTTGCAGCAGGTAGTCGAGGTCCCACTGCATTTCTTCGCTGCTGCGGCCTAAGCCTGCAGTGCGCACGATCAGGCCCATGTCGGCCGGAGCAATCAGGCCGTTCAGCGCTTCACGCAGTTCGTTGCGTTCTTCGCCTTCGATGCGACGGGAAATACCGCCGGCACGTGGGTTGTTCGGCATCAGCACCAGGTAACGGCCGGCCAGGGAGATGAAGGTGGTCAGGGCAGCGCCCTTGTTGCCACGTTCTTCTTTTTCGACCTGAACGATGACTTCCTGGCCTTCGCTCAGGACGTCCTTGATGTTCACGCGGCCTTCAGGGGCTTTTTTGAAGTATTCGCGGGAGATTTCTTTGAGGGGCAGGAAGCCGTGGCGCTCGGAGCCGAAATCGACAAAGGCAGCCTCAAGGCTTGGTTCGATGCGAGTAATACGGCCTTTATAAATGTTGGCCTTCTTTTGCTCGCGCGCACCGGATTCGATGTCCAGGTCATAGAGGCGTTGGCCATCTACCAGTGCAACACGCAACTCTTCGGGTTGAGTTGCGTTAATCAGCATTCTTTTCATGTTGTACCGTCGGTTTCCGGGCTGCCGGAAACGGCGTTCGGCACACACGACTTCTCACGGTCGGTGTCAGGTGCGTCAAGAGTGGTTGGCCACTCCAGTGTCCAGCAATAACGAGCCAATTGGGCCGGTATCGCGACGGACGCGTCCTGCTTGTTAGCGGTGGTGACAAAGGCACCACTTCAACAAAAGCTAAGGTCAGGAGGAGGAATCAACCGGCGACTGTGGACGAGATGAAGCGTCTTATAAGCCTAATGCTACACGGTCCGACGGTTGTGCATCTCCACCCTACACGTATCCCTGATAATTCGGGTGCTGCCGCGCGCAGAATCCGCAGCGGGTTGGCATTTACCGTGTACTCCAATGGGGAGTCCACGCTCATGGCTAAACAAGACTAGGTGTGGGCGACTGCGCTCTCACTCAGCTCTTAACAGGCGTTGTTTCCGAAGCATTCGCCATGGTCTGGCTCAAGACTGACTGCACTTTGTGAACTGGCCGTAAATATCGGCGCAGAACGCGAGTATTCACTCTGCTTTCTGCACTCGCTTCAGGCCTCATGTCACCTGCGCTTGTTACAATCCTGAGCCTTCCAGGGTGGCGAAAGCCCCGTAGGACGGCCTCGCGTCCTGATGAATTGCGATGGTCAGGGCCGGCAGTTTGCCGCAAGTCCTCTGCCCAGGCCGCTTTTGGCGGCGTTCGCGACTATAGCAGCAATGATTAAGTGCTTCAATTCCATAAAAAATTGTTATCATCGCCGCCATGACGACTACCGCCCCCCAGACCCCCAGCGTCCAGCTGCTCGAGGTCTCGCCGGAATATGCCGGCCAACGCATCGACAATTTTCTCCTGGCCAGGCTCAAAGGCGTGCCCAAGACCTTGATTTACCGCATCTTGCGTAAAGGCGAAGTGCGCGTTAACAAGGGCCGGATCAAGCCCGAGTACAAGCTGCAGGCGGGCGATATCGTCCGTGTGCCGCCGGTGCGCGTGCCTGAGCGTGACGAGCCGGTGCCATTGGCCCAAGGCCTGTTGCAGCGCCTTGAGGCCTCGATTGTCTTCGAAGACAACAAACTCATCGTGATCAACAAGCCCTGCGGTATCGCGGTGCATGGTGGCAGCGGCTTGACGTTCGGCGTGATCGAAGCCTTCCGTCAGTTGCGCCCGGACGCCAAGGAGCTGGAGTTGGTCCACCGCCTGGACCGTGACACGTCCGGCCTGTTGATGATCGCCAAGAAACGTAGCATGTTGCGCCACCTGCACACCGCCCTGCGTGGCGATGGCGTGGACAAACGCTACATGGCGTTGGTGCGGGGCAACTGGGCCAGCTCGATCAAGAGCGTGCGCGCGCCGTTGCAGAAGAGCAACCTGCGCTCCGGCGAGCGTATGGTCGAGGTGGACGAGGAGGGCAAAGAAGCCCTGACCCTGTTCAAGGTACTGCGCCGCTTCGGCGACTTTGCCACAATGGTCGAGGCCAAGCCTGTGACCGGGCGTACCCACCAGATTCGCGTGCACACCCTGCATGCGGGCCACTGCATCGCCGGCGACACCAAGTACGGCGATGAGGATTTCTCCAAGGAAATTCGCGACCTGGGCGGCAAGCGTCTGTTCCTGCACGCCTACATGCTCACCGTGCCGCTGCCCGATGGCGGCGAGCTGAAGTTGCAGGCGCCGGTCGATGAGATGTGGGCCAAGACCGTGGAGCGTTTGAGTGTCGCACCCTGACTACAAGCTGCTGATTTTTGATTGGGACGGCACGCTGTGCAATTCCATTGGGCGGATCGTCGACTCAATGCACGCGGCGTCGACCCGTTCGGGTTTCGAGTTGTGCACTGATCTGGCGGTAAAAGGCATTATTGGCCTGGGTCTGCCTGAGGCGATCCGTACCTTGTACCCGCAGATCAGCGATGCGCAACTGGTGACCTTCCGTGACCATTACGCCGATCACTACATAGCGCTGGAGGCCACACCTTCGCCGCTGTTTGACGGTGTAAGGCAAGCCCTGGAGGCCTTTCGCGCCGAGGGTTATCACTTGGCCGTGGCCACCGGCAAGGCCCGTCGCGGGCTGGATCGAGTGCTCAAGGCGCACGGCTTTGAAGATTATTTCGACATCACCCGTGCGGCGGATGAAACCGCCAGCAAACCTCACCCTCTGATGCTGGAGCAGATCCTGGCGCATTGCGGCGTAGCGCCGCGTCAGGCGTTGATGGTGGGTGATGCTTCCTTCGACCTGATGATGGCGCGCAACGCCGGCATGGACAGCGTGGCGGTCAGCTATGGTGCCCAGGCAGCCGAAGCCTTGCAGCCATACGAGCCCAGGCTGACGATTGATCATTTTTCTGAACTGCAGGCCTGGCTCCGCCGGGCCTGATAAGTCTTTGCTGGGGTTAATGGCATGAGTGACGAGTGGAAAGCGCCCGAAAAGGCCGAAAGCGGTGATGATAAAAGCTGGAAACTGTTGGAGAAGACCCTGCTGGCCAGTGTCCAGGAACAGCGCCGTGCGCGGCGTTGGGGGATTTTCTTCAAGCTGCTGACGTTTATCTGGCTTATCGCCATGCTGGCGTTGTTCAGCCCGCTGATGGACATGGAAAAAAGCGCCACCCGTAGCAACAACTACACCGCCTTTATCGACGTGAACGGGGTGATTGCCGACAAGGAGTCCGCCAGCGCCGATAATATCGTCGGCGGCCTGCGTGCAGCCTTCGAAGACCCCAAGGTCAAGGGCGTGATCCTGCGCATCAACAGCCCAGGCGGCAGCCCTGTGCAGTCGGGCTACGTGTATGACGAGATTCGCCGCCTGCGCGGGCTGCACCCGGACATCAAGCTGTACGCAGTGATTTCCGACCTGGGCGCCTCGGGTGCCTATTACATCGCCAGCGCCGCTGACCAGATCTACGCTGACAAGGCCAGCCTCGTCGGTTCAATTGGTGTGACAGCGGCCGGTTACGGCTTTGTTGGCACCATGGAGAAGCTGGGTGTGGAACGTCGTACCTACACGTCGGGCGAGCACAAGTCGTTCCTGGACCCGTTCCAGCCACAAAAGGCCGATGAAACCCAGTTCTGGCAGGGCGTGCTCGACACCACCCATCGTCAGTTCATTGCCAGCGTGAAGCAGGGGCGCGGTGATCGTCTGAAAGATAAAGACCATCCTGAGCTGTTCTCCGGCCTGGTGTGGTCCGGTGAGCAGGCGTTGCCACTGGGCTTGATCGATGGCCTGGGCAGTGCCAGTTCGGTGGCGCGCGATGTGATTGGCGAGAAGGAGCTGGTGGACTTCACTGTTCAGGAATCGCCGTTTGATCGCTTCTCCAAAAAGCTGGGCGCCAGTGTGGCGGAGAAGCTGGCCTACTACATGGGCTTCCAAGGCCCGACGCTGCGCTGAAACCTCAGCTTTGCCGTAGTTCAAAAATGTGGGAGCGGGCTTGCCCGCGATAGCGGTGGATCAGTCGACATTGAAAATGACTGGCCCACCGCTATCGCAGGCAAGCCAGCTCCCACATTTGGTTTTGGGGTAGGGTCTAGGGGATTTGCACGCCTTCAGCCAGCAACATATCCACCAGTCGAATCAGCGGCAGGCCGATCAGGCTGGTCGCATCCGGCCCTTCGGTACTCTGAAACAGGCTCACGCCCAACCCTTCAGCCTTGAAGCTGCCTGCGCAGTCATAGGGCTGTTCCACACGCAAATAACGCTCGATGCGCTCCACACTCAGTTCGCGCATCTGCACGGTAAACGGCACGCAATCTACCTGGCAGTGGCCCGTCTCACTGTTGAGCAGCGCCAGGCCGGTCAAAAAGCTCACGCGTTTACCACTGGCCGCCAGCAATTGCTCGCGGGCGTTTTCAAAGGTGTGAGGTTTGCCGATAATGCGGCCATCGAGTGCGGCAACCTGATCGGAGCCGATAATCAAATGCCCTGGATGGCTGGCGGCGAGGGCGCGGGCTTTTTCTTCGGCCAGGCGCTTTACCAGGTCGATGGCGGATTCATTTGCACGATGGCTTTCGTCGATATCCGGCGAGCTGCAGGTGAACGGCAGGTGCAGGCGACTCAGCAATTGCCGGCGATAAACCGAGCTGGATGCGAGTAATAAAGGCAGCATGGGCGTCTCCTCAAGGCGGTCGCAGATTCTAGCGACGTGACCGGCTGACGCACAGGGCTGAATTTCCTTTGACATGGCTGGGTGCATCCCTATAATGCTGCGCCTATGTTGAATGACCCGATTCCACCTCACGTTGACCCGCGCAAATTGGCTGATCGTGGCACCACCCTTCAAGGTGAAGTGCTGCTGGCCGATTTGGAGAGACTCTGCGACCCGCTTTCCGACACTGTCGGTACGGTGCAGGCTAAATTCGTTTTTGAACGAGATGAACGTAAATCTGTGGTAATTCACAGCTTTATCGACACCGAAGTCAAAATGGTTTGCCAGCGTTGTCTTGAGCTGGTCACCCTGCCGATCCACAGCGAATGCAGTTATGCTGTGGTGAAAGAGGGTGCGAATACCCAGTCGTTGCCGAAAGGTTATGACGTGCTGGAACTGGGCGAAGATCCATTGGATCTGCATGCACTGATCGAGGAGGAGCTTTTGCTCGCCTTGCCCATTGTGCCTGCTCATCATCCGGAAGAATGCCAGCAGCCGGAGGGTCTCGATGACGAGGCCGAGCCGAGCGAGGACGAGGTAACGCGGTCCAACCCGTTCAGTGTATTGGCGCAGTTAAAGCGTGACCCAAACGTTTAGGAGTTAATCAATTATGGCTGTTCAGCAGAACAAAAAATCCCGCTCTGCCCGTGACATGCGTCGTTCGCACGACGCCCTGACGGCAAGCACTCTGTCCGTAGAAAAAACCACCGGTGAAATTCACCTGCGTCACCACGTATCGCCAGAAGGCGTATACCGTGGCCGTAAAGTGATCGACAAGGGCGCTGACGAGTAATCACTTGTCTGCTCAAGTCATCGCGATTGACGCAATGGGCGGGGACTTCGGTCCCCGCAGCATTGTTCAGGCTTGCATTGCCAGCCTGTGTGCTACGCCCTCGCTGCACCTGACCCTCGTCGGTCAACCCTCCTTACTTGAAGAATTGATTGCCAGCCATCCGGCGGTGGATCGCGCACGCCTGACAATTACTGCGGCCAGCGAAACCATCGGCATGGATGAAAAGCCCGCGACGGCCTTGCGTGGCAAGCCCGACTCTTCAATGCGAGTGGCCCTTGAACTGTTGCGTGATGGCAAGGTGCAAGCCTGTGTCAGTGCCGGCAATACCGGGGCGTTGATGGCGTTGTCGCGTCATGTGCTCAAGACGTTGCCGGGGATTGATCGGCCGGCGATGGTGGCGGCGATTCCGACGCAGAAAGGTTATTGCCAGCTACTGGACCTGGGTGCAAACGTGGATTGCAGTGCCGAGCACCTGCTGCAATTCGCCGTGATGGGGTCGGTGGCCGCTGAAGCGTTGGGTGTGGCCCGGCCACGCGTGGCGTTGCTCAACATCGGCACCGAGGACATCAAGGGCAACCAGCAGGTCAAGCTGGCTGCTGCCTTGTTGCAGGGCGCACGGGGCTTGAACTACATCGGTTTTGTCGAAGGTGACGGTTTGTACCGAGGTGAGGCAGATGTGGTGGTGTGCGACGGGTTTGTCGGCAATATCCTGCTCAAGTCCAGCGAAGGCCTGGCGACCATGATCGCCACGCGTATCGAAGCCTTGTTCAAGCAGAACCTGGTCTCACGCATGGTCGGCGCGCTGGCGTTGCCGTTGATGCGCCGTCTGCAGGCAGACCTGGCGCCGGCACGGCATAATGGCGCGAGTTTTCTGGGGTTGCAGGGCATTGTGGTAAAAAGCCACGGCTCGGCCGGTGTGCAGGGCTTTCAAAGTGCGATTGCGCGAGCGTTGATCGAGATCCAGGAAAACCTGCCGCAACGTTTGCACGGGCGTCTTGAGGACCTGTTGCCTTAGGCGAATCGGCCCGGGAGTGCTTAAATGTGACCGGCCAGTTCAATTGACCATCCAATCTGTCAGTTTCGTTCGCGCCCACCGTCGGTGCGAGCATTTTTGACGACCAGATCATTAGGGGCTTGTTACATGTCTACATCCCTCGCATTCGTCTTTCCAGGGCAGGGTTCGCAGTCCCTCGGCATGTTGGCCGAGCTGGGCGCGCAACATCCGCTGATCCTGGAAACCTTCAAGGAAGCTTCCGATGCCCTGGGTTACGACCTGTGGGCACTGACCCAGCAGGGGCCGGAAGAGCAACTCAATCAAACCGATAAAACCCAGCCGGCGATCCTGACCGCCTCCATCGCCCTGTGGCGCTTGTGGTTGGCCGAGGGCGGTGCACGCCCGGCTTACGTGGCCGGTCACAGCCTGGGCGAGTACAGCGCTTTGGTGGCCGCCGACAGCCTGACCCTCGCTGAAGCGGTCAAGCTGGTCGAGCGCCGTGGTCAGTTGATGCAAGAGGCTGTTCCAGCCGGGCAGGGCGGCATGGCCGCTATCCTTGGTCTGGACGACGCTGTGGTGATTGAGGCGTGTGCCGAAGCAGCCCAGGGCGAAGTGGTCAGCGCAGTGAACTTCAACTCCCCTGGCCAGGTGGTCATCGCGGGCGCCAAAGCGGCTGTCGAGCGCGCCATTGAGGGCTGCAAGGCCCGTGGTGCGAAGCGCGCCTTGCCGTTGCCGGTGAGCGTGCCGTCGCACTGCGAGCTGATGCGCCCGGCTGCCGAGCGTTTTGCCGAGTCCATCGCCGCCATCAATTGGCAGGCGCCGCAGATTCCGCTGGTGCAGAACGTCAGTGCGGCCGTTGCCGCCGACCTCGACACCCTCAAGCGCGACCTGCTGGAGCAGCTCTACAAGCCGGTACGCTGGGTTGAGTCGGTACAGACCCTGGCTGCCAATGGCGCCACTGAGCTGGTCGAGTGCGGCCCGGGCAAAGTCCTGGCCGGCCTGAACAAGCGCTGCGCCGACGGCGTGTCGACTGTCAACCTCAATACCCCGGATGCCTTCGCTGCCGCGCGCGCGGCACTGGCCTGAAACCCTTTAGGAGAAGCCTGCATGAGTCTGCAAGGTAAAGTTGCACTGGTTACTGGCGCAAGCCGTGGCATTGGCCAGGCGATCGCCCTGGAACTGGGCCGTCAAGGCGCCGTCGTGATCGGCACCGCCACTTCCGCTTCGGGCGCTGAGCGTATTGCCGCGACGTTGAAGGAAAACGGCGTACACGGCACCGGCCTTGAGCTGAATGTGACCAGCGACGAGTCGGTTGCTGCGGTGCTGGCTGAAATCACTGCACAGTTCGGCGCACCGGCTATTCTGGTGAACAACGCCGGTATCACCCGTGACAACCTGATGATGCGCATGAAAGACGACGAGTGGTACGACGTGGTCGATACCAACTTGAACAGTCTGTTTCGCCTGTCCAAGGGCGTTTTGCGCGGCATGACCAAGGCGCGTTGGGGTCGAATTATCAATATTGGCTCCGTAGTGGGTGCCATGGGCAACGCAGGCCAAGTAAACTACGCAGCGGCCAAGGCCGGTCTGGAAGGTTTCAGCCGTGCATTGGCCCGTGAAGTCGGTTCGCGTTCGATTACGGTCAACTCGGTGGCCCCAGGGTTCATCGACACCGATATGACTCGCGAACTGCCGGAAGCACAGCGTGAAGCGTTGCTGACCCAGATTCCGCTGGGCCGTCTGGGCCAGGCTCAAGAGATCGCAAATGTGGTCACTTTCCTGGCATCCGACGGTGCGGCATACGTGACTGGGGCTACAATCCCGGTGAACGGCGGGATGTACATGAGTTAAATTGTGACGGATCGCTTCAAAAAAATGTCATACGAGCTGTCTAAAATCCGTTATAAAGCTGCAACTTAATTTATAGGCAGGTGGCCGGTCGGGTACGAGGGTGAAGCTTTCAGTTGAAAAGCTGAAAAGGCTTTCTATACACTTACCCACTGGCCAGCTGCCTGAATTTGTCCATTAGGAGTTAAACAAGGTATGAGCACCATCGAAGAGCGCGTCAAGAAAATCGTTGCCGAGCAACTGGGCGTTAAAGAAGAAGAAGTGACCAACTCCGCTTCCTTCGTTGAAGACCTGGGTGCCGATTCCCTTGACACCGTTGAGCTGGTGATGGCTCTGGAAGAGGAATTCGAGACCGAAATCCCGGACGAAGAAGCTGAAAAAATCACTACTGTTCAAGCTGCTATCGACTACGTTACTGCCCACCAGGCGTAATAGTTTGTAGTCGTCGCTTGCTGACAGGGAAAAACCGCACTGCTGTAACGGCGTGCGGTTTTTTCTTTAAGCGGTGATGAAAAGTAAGCTGCGAAGCAAAGTGTCGTCATTAGAAAAAGGAGAGTGCTGTGTCGCGTAGACGCGTCGTAGTCACCGGTATGGGTATGTTGTCGCCACTGGGTACGGATGTGCCGAGCAGTTGGCAGGGCATTCTGGCTGGCCACAGTGGTATCGGTCTGATCGAACACACGGACCTTTCTGCCTATTCCACCCGTTTTGGCGGCTCGGTAAAGGGCTTCAATGTCGAGGAATATCTCTCGGTCAAAGAATCCCGCAAGCTCGACCTGTTCATTCAATACGGCCTGGCAGCCGGTTTTCAGGCGGTGCGTAATGCCGGCCTGGAAGTCACCGACGCCAACCGTGAGCGCATCGGCGTGGCCATGGGTTCGGGTATTGGCGGTTTGACCAATATCGAAGAAACCAGCCGCACGCTGCACGATTCCGGCCCCCGTCGAATTTCACCGTTCTTCGTGCCGGGCTCGATCATCAATATGATTTCCGGTTTCCTGTCGATCCATTTGGGCGCACAGGGACCCAACTACGCCATTGCCACCGCGTGCACCACCGGTACGCATTGCATCGGCATGGCGGCGCGTAACATTGCCTATGACGAAGCCGACGTGATGATCGCCGGTGGCGCCGAAATGGCTGCCTGCGGCCTCGGCATGGGTGGCTTCGGCGCGTCCCGTGCGCTGTCGACGCGCAATGACGAACCGACTCGCGCCAGCCGTCCGTGGGACAAGGGCCGTGATGGCTTTGTACTGTCCGACGGCGCCGGTGCGCTGGTGCTCGAAGAGCTGGAGCACGCCAAGGCGCGCGGTGCCACCATCTACGCCGAGCTGATCGGCTTTGGCATGAGCGGTGACGCCTACCACATGACCTCGCCGCCGTCCGACGGTGCCGGTGCTGCGCGTTGCATCACCAACGCCTTGCGCGACGCGAAGGTCAACCCCAACCAGGTGCAGTACATCAATGCCCACGGCACTTCGACCCCGACTGGCGACCTGGCGGAAGCCGAAGCCATCAAGTCGGTGTTCGGCGAGCACGCCTACAAGCTGGCGGTCAGTTCCACCAAGTCCATGACCGGCCACCTGTTGGGTGCGGCGGGCGCGGTCGAGGCGATCTTCAGCGTCATGGCCATCAAGGATCAGGTCGCTCCGCCGACCATCAACCTCGATGAACCAGACGAGGGCTGCGACCTCAACTTCGTGCCTCACGAAGCGCAGCCGATGCCGATCGACGTGGTGATCTCCAACTCGTTCGGTTTCGGTGGCACCAACGGTTCCCTGGTGTTCCGCCGGTTCGCCGAGTGATGCACAGCTGGGTCGACGGTCAGCCAGCGGACAGCGTGCCCCTGAAAGATCGCGGCCTGGCGTATGGCGATGGGCTGTTCGAGACCCTCGCCGTCAAGGCCGGGCAGCCGGTGCTGCTCGACCGGCACCTGCAACGCCTGGAAGCGGGTTGCAGGCGCCTCGCCCTGGTTGCGGACCACACGCTGATCCGCAGCGAAGTGCTGGCCTATGCCGCTGCCTTTGGCAATGGTGTACTCAAATTGATCCTCACCCGTGGCGACAGCCTGCGCGGCTATGGCATCACGCCTGGCGCTCCGGTGCGCCGTATCTTGCAGGGCAATCCGCCCGCTGCTTATCCCCTGGCCCATGCAACCGATGGCATCCGCCTGTTTGCGTGCGCCACGCGCTTGGCCGAGCAGCCGTTGCTGGCCGGTCTCAAGCACCTTAATCGTCTTGAACAGGTAATCGCCCGCGCCGAATGGCAGGATGCCGAACATGCCGAGGGCTTGATGCTGGATGTGTCCGGGCGCGTCATCGAAGGCGTGTTCAGCAACCTGTTCCTGGTGCGCAATGGCTTGTTACTAACCGCTGATCTGAATCGTTGCGGGGTTGCCGGCGTCATGCGCGCGGAGATTCTGGCGCAGGCGCAAACCCTGGGCATCCCGGCGGCCGTGGCCGACATCAGCCTTGCGCAGTTGCAACAGGCCGACGAAGTCTTCGTGTGCAACAGCGTTTATGGCATTTGGCCCGTACGTGGTTGTGCTGGGATGAGCTGGTCGGTTGGGCCGCTCACCCGTAAACTGCAGGGCATTGTTCGCGCGCTATTGGAAATTTGAGTTGATACGAAAACTGGTTTTACTGCTGCAGATCGGCCTGGTCTCGGCAGGCTTGCTGCTGGGCTTCTCGGCCTGGAAGCTCGACTCTGCGCTGAAGCAGCCCCTGAATCTGCCCCAGGAACAATTGCTCGATGTGCCCGCCGGGGCCACCCCGACGGGCACCTTCAATCGCCTTGAAACCGAAGGCGTGCTGGATGGCGCCTTCTGGTTGCGCCTCTACTGGCGCTTCAACCTCGACGGCCAGCCGCTGCACAGCGGTGAATACCGCATGACCCCAGACCTGACGGCCGAAGGCCTGATCGGCCTGTGGCAGCGTGGTGAAGTGGTGCAATACAGCCTGACATTGGTGGAAGGCTGGAACTTCCGCCAGGTGCGTTCAGCGCTGGCCAAACACGAAAAGATCGTGCAGACCCTGTCGGGCCTGAGCGACAACGAAGTAATGGATAAGCTCGGCCACCCCGGCGTATTTCCCGAAGGGCGATTCTTTCCTGATACTTACCGCTTCGTGCGCGGCATGACCGATGTCGAATTCCTGAAAAAAGCCTACAACCGCCTGGACGATGTACTGGCCCAGGAATGGAGCCAACGCGCCGCCGACGCGCCGTACACCGACCCTTACCAGGCGCTGATCATGGCCTCTCTGGTAGAAAAGGAAACCGGTGTGCCGCAAGAGCGCGGGCAGATCGCGGGTGTGTTCGTGCGCCGTCTGAAAATCGGCATGCTGCTGCAGACCGACCCCACGGTGATCTACGGCCTGGGCGAGCGCTACACCGGCAAGCTGACCCGCGCGCACCTCAAGGAAGCCAACCCCTATAACACCTACATGATTGCCGGCCTGCCGCCGACGCCGATCGCCATGGTCGGCCGCGAGGCGATCCACGCTGCTTTGAACCCGGTGGCCGGCAGTAGCCTGTACTTCGTCGCCCGCGGTGATGGCAGCCATATTTTCTCCGATGACCTGGATGCGCATAATGCCGCCGTGCGTGAGTTCCAGCTCAAGCGCCGCGCCGATTACCGTTCCAGCCCGGCACCGGCGGTAAAACCGCTGGAAGATGCCACGCCACCTGCCGATGCCGCGCCGGTTGAAAACCCCGCCGAGCCTGCGCCGGACGCCGCTGCGCCGCAAAGCCCGCAATGACTCTGACTAAGGACTGACTGTGACTGGCTTGTTTATTACCCTGGAAGGCCCGGAAGGCGCCGGCAAAAGCACCAACCGCGATTACCTGGCCGAGCGTCTGCGCGCTGAAGGCATCGAGGTGGTGCTAACCCGTGAGCCCGGCGGTACGCCGTTGGCCGAGCGCATCCGTGAAGTGTTGCTGGCTCCAGGTGAAGAGCAAATGAACCCGGACACTGAGCTGCTATTGGTGTTTGCTGCCCGCGCCCAGCATTTGGCCGAAGTGATTCGCCCGGCGCTGGCACGGGGCGCGGTGGTGATTTGCGACCGTTTTACCGATTCCACCTACGCCTACCAGGGCGGCGGGCGCGGCTTGTCCCTTGAGCGCATCGCCAGCCTGGAAGCTTTCGTGCAAGGCGACTTGCGCCCCGACTTGACCCTGCTGTTCGACCTGCCGGTGGAAGTCGGCATGGCCCGCGCCAGTGCCCGTGGCCGCCTGGACCGCTTCGAGCTGGAAGGTTCGACATTCTTCAATGCGGTCCGTAGCGCGTTCCTACAGCGTGCCAAGGCTGAGCCTGCGCGTTACTCCTTACTGGACGCAGCCCAGCCTCTGGCGCAGGTACAGCAGGCCATCGATGCTCTGCTGCCCAAACTCCTGGAGCGCGCCCGTGGCTGAAGCCTACCCGTGGCAAGACAGCCTCTGGCAGCAATTGGCCGGGCGTGCCCAGCATGCCCATGCCTATTTGCTGCACGGCCCCATCGGTATCGGCAAGCGCGCCTTGGCCGAGCGCCTGATGGCCAGCCTGCTGTGCAAGCAACCGGTCAACCTGGAAGCCTGCGGTGAGTGCAAATCCTGCCTGCTGCTCAAGGCCGGCAGCCACCCCGACAACTACCTGCTCGAACCTGAAGAGGCCGACAAGGCGATCAAGGTCGACCAGGTGCGTGACCTTGTCAGTTTCGTGGTGCAGACAGCGCAGATGGGCGGGCGCAAGGTGGTGCTGATCGAGCCGGTGGAGGCGATGAATATCAACGCCGCCAACGCCTTGCTCAAGAGCCTGGAAGAGCCATCGGGCGACACCGTGCTGTTGCTGGTCAGCCATCAGTCCAGCCGTTTGCTGCCGACTATCCGCAGCCGTTGCGTGCAGCAGGCCTGCCCATTGCCGAGCGAGGCCATGAGCCTGCAATGGCTGGCGCAGGCTCTGCCGGAATGTACTGCCGACGAGCGGGTCGAGTTGCTGACCCTGGCTGCCGGTTCACCCTTGGCGGCGGTGAAGCTGCAGGCCCAAGGCGTGCGTGAGCAGCGGGCGCTGGTGGTCGATGGCGTCAAGAAGCTGCTCAAGCAGGAACAGTCCGCCACGCAACTGGCCGAAGGCGCCTGGAAGGATATTCCGTTGCTGCTGCTGTTCGACTGGTTCTGTGACTGGTCGAGTCTGATCCTGCGCTACCAGTTGACCCAGGACGAAAACGGCCTGGGCCTGCCGGACATGCGCAAAGTGGTGCAGTACCTGGCGCAAAAAAGTGCCCAGGACAAGGTGCTGAACATCCAGGACTGGATCCTGGCCCAACGCCAAAAAGTCCTCGGCAAAGCTAACCTCAACCGCGTGCTGTTGCTCGAAGCACTGCTGGTGCAATGGGTTGGCTTGCTCGGCCGGCGTTAATTTTCGTGGCCGACGGGTGTATCGTCGGCCAGACACTTCCCATGAATTAAGTCGTACTTTCCTATGCTCGTAGATTCCCACTGCCACCTTGATCGCCTCGACCTCGCCCAGCACGGCGGCTCCCTCGACGCTGCCCTGGAAGCGGCACGCCAGCGTGGGGTAGGGCACTTCCTGTGCATCGGCGTGAGCGCCGACAACGCCGCCGACGTCAAAGCCTTGGCTGATCGCTATGCCGATGTCGACTGCTCGGTCGGTATCCACCCGCTGGACCTCAAGCCCGGTGAAGCGCCGGCCCTGGACTGGCTATTGAGCGAGCTTAACCACCCACGCGTGGTGGCGATTGGCGAAACCGGCCTGGATTACCACTACGAACCTGAAGCCGCCGAGTTACAGCAAGCCTCTTTCCGTCTGCACCTGCAAGCGGCCCAGCAGACCGGCAAACCGGTGATCGTCCACACCCGTGGCGCCCGCGCTGACACCCTGACGCTATTGCGTGAAGCCGCCTTGCCCCAGGCTGGCGTGCTGCATTGCTTCACCGAAGACTGGGACATGGCCAAGGCCGCGCTGGACCTGGGCTTTTACATTTCTCTGTCGGGTATCGTCACCTTCCGCAACGCCGACGCCTTGCGCGACGTGGCGCGTCAGGTGCCGGCCGACCGCCTGCTGGTGGAAACCGATTCGCCTTACCTCGCGCCGATCCCCCATCGCGGCAAGCCGAACCTGCCGGAATACGTGCGCGATGTGGCCGATTACCTGGCGATGCTGCGCGGTGAATCCGTTGAGCGCTTTGCCGAGCAGACCACCGAGAACTTCAAGCGTCTGTTCCCGCTGGCCCACGTGGCCGGCTGAGACGGCCAAATCGCAGGCAAAAAAAACCCGGGTTCTGGGGGGTGAATCCGGGTTAAGACCATTAGGAGTAAAACAAGGGCACACAGTCCGTCGGTACCCAGGTCGACGCGTCACTTGGGGGAGATGCCACGTCGACAGTTCAAGTATTGATCAGTATCCGATTCAGTCCAGTCGCGATTGGTCGTTTTTTAAACAGATTTGGAATACGAACGCTTCGCTTGAGTTCTCATTGAGCGGATGCACGGCTGCAGTTGTTGCGTATTATTTCTGACTGATAGCCCCTTAATCGTTGGCGCACTGAAACTAAAACGCACGCTGGGTTCACATAGGCGTTGCCCAACGACCGTTCAGTCGGGATAATCCCTCGCATCGGGTAAATCGTATCGCCACGTATCCGTGGCCCTGCGTAACCCTCCCTAATTCCGACCTCTGCAGACCTCTTCCTCATGCACAAAGAACCCCGTAAGGTCCGTGAGTTTCGCCGCCGTGAGCAGGAGATTCTCGACACCGCACTCAAGTTATTCCTCGAACAAGGTGAAGACAGCGTCACCGTCGAGATGATTGCGGATGCCGTGGGTATCGGCAAAGGCACGATCTACAAACACTTCAAATCCAAGGCCGAGATCTACCTGCGGCTGATGCTCGACTACGAGCGCGACTTGAACGAGCTGCTGCATTCGGCCGATGTGGACAAGGACAAGGAGGCGCTGTCACGCGCCTATTTCGAGTTCCGCATGCGTGACCCGCAGCGCTACCGCCTGTTCGACCGCCTGGAAGAAAAGGTGGTCAAGGGCCATCAAGTGCCGGAAATGGTCGAGGAGCTGCACAAAATCCGCGCCTCGAACTTCGAGCGCCTCACCCTGCTGATCAAGGGCCGCATCAGCGAAGGCAAGCTGGAAGACGTGCCACCGTATTTCCACTACTGCGCCGCCTGGGCGTTGGTGCATGGCGCGGTGGCGCTGTACCACTCGCCGTTCTGGAGCAATGTGCTGGAAGATCAGGAAGGTTTCTTCCAGTTCCTGATGGACATCGGCGTGCGCATGGGCAACAAGCGCAAGCACAGCGCTGAGCTGCCGAGCGCTGAGCCTAAGAGCAGCGACGCTCCCGCTGTTTAAGCTATTCCCGACAGTGATGGCGCAATGATTTGCTGCCGCTTGCAGTACCCCAGGAATATACTCAGGCAAGGACGCTTGCTAAAAGCTGATTTTTCAGTCAGCTTTTAGCGCGCCAGAACCATCCTCTGCCGGAGTGATCCATGATCGTTGATCGTCAAGGCAGGCGATTTCGCAATTTGCGGATCAGCCTGACCTCAGCCTGCAATTACGCGTGTACCTACTGCGTGCCAAACGGCAAGCGGCTGGTGGCTGCCCAGGACGAACTCTCGGCCGAGGCCATGGCGCGTGGCGTGGCTTATCTGATCGAAGCGGCCGGCATCGAGCGCTTGCGCATTACCGGCGGTGAACCGTTGGTCAGCCCCAAGCTGGAAGCCTTCATGGGCGCCGTGGGCGGGATGGGCCTCAGTGACATCAGCCTGACCACTAACGGCCAACTGCTGGCGCGCAAGCTGCCGCTGCTGGTGGATGCGGGTATTCGGCGCATCAACGTGTCCCTTGATACCCTGGATGCCGACGCTTTCCGCAGCATCGCCCGTGGCGGCGACCTGGCCACCGTGCTCGATGGCATGGACCAGGCCCGCGCCGCCGGCATCAAGATTAAAGTCAATATGGTGCCGTTGCGTGGGCAGAACCTCGACCAAGTGATGCCGCTGCTCGACTATTGCCTGGAACGTGGCTACGAGCTGCGCTTTATCGAACTGATGCGCATGGGCCACCTGGCCAAGGATTCCAATGCCTTCCTGCAACAGTTTGTCAGCTTGCAGCAACTGCTCAGCCTGATTGGCGAACATCACGAATACCTGCAAGCCAACGCGCCGATTGATGCCACGGCGGTGCGCTATGAAGTGCCGGGCAAAGGCTTCTTTGGCGTGATCGCCAACGAAAGCGTGCCGTTCTGCCGCACCTGTTCGCGCCTGCGCTTGTCGTCTACCGGTTGGTTGCATGGCTGTTTGTCGTCGAGCAACCGCCACTATGTGGGCGACCTGCTGGACCAACCGCGCCATCAGGCACTGCCGGCCCTGCAAGGTCTGTTGATGAAGGCTTTGGGTGACAAGCAGGAAGTGGCCTTCTCTGGCGGTGCCACGGTGATGAAGATCATCGGCGGCTAACACCGCACACAATCGAATGTGGGAGCAGGCTTTTTGTGGGAGCTGGCTTTGCATTGCACTTGAGTGGCGCGGATTCTGCATCTTGTGCCCATTCGCCGGTTTTCCGTCACCGGCTTCTGGAGGATTAGGATGCGTAGTCTGGTTTTGTTGCTGGCGTCAGTGGCGCTGAGTGGCTGCATGACCGTCAGCGATATGGCCGAAGGCACCCGCTATCAGATGAGCGACGCCGGGCTGCTGGACCACAGTGATACCCGTCGTACCGCCTCGGTGCGCATACAGCCGGACTCCTTTGTGTTTATCGCCCAGGGCGCCTTTTTGCCGCCGGGCAGCGCCTATCCGCGACCCAACGTGGTGGCCGAAGAAGCCTTCAACGGCTTCGTCGAATATTTCCCGATGGTGCGCCGCGCTCGCAAGCCGGAAGGCCTCGAACAGGCCATGGCCGAAGCCCGTGCGGCGGGCGCTCACTACCTGCTGTATTGCCGCTTTGCGGCAGCCGATGACCGTATTGGCAATGCCGATGAGTGGACAGACCAGCAAGCGTTGGACCGTGTCGGCCTGGACAGCGGCGTAATCCAGATCATGTTGATCGAGACCAGCACCCAGTATTTGATTGATACTGCACGCATTCGCAGTCGTGGCGGTTTACTGACGTTCCACGACAACAAGCCAGAAGACTTGATCGCCCGCCCGCTGGCCCAATACGCCCGCGGCCTGTTGGGAATGGGTGATCAATAAAATCCAGAGGAGAACCCTATGACCGATTCCGCCAAGGCCAATGATCTATTGGCCCAACTGCCCAAGGGCAAGGGGCCGGCGCCGGTACACCTGTGGAACCCGGATTTCTGCGGCAACATCGACATGCGCATCGCCCGTGACGGCACCTGGTTTTACCAGGGCACGCCGATCGGGCGTAAGCCGATGGTCAAGTTTTTCTCCAACATCATCCGCCGCGATGGCGATGAGTATTTCCTGGTCACTCCCGTGGAAAAGGTCGGTATCAGCGTCGATGATGCGCCCTTTGTCGCGGTAACGCTGGAAGTCGAAGGGCAGGGCGAAAGCCAGATACTGCGCTTCACCACCAACGTCGACGAGGACATTGAAGCGGGCCATGAACACCCTTTGCGGGTGGTGATCGACCCGATCACCCAGGAACCTGCGCCTTACCTGCGAGTGCGCACCAACCTTGAAGCCCTGGTGCATCGCAACGTGTTTTACCAATTGGTCGAGTTGGCGGTCAGCCGTCCGATCAACGGTCAGAACTGGCTTGGCGTCTGGAGCAGCGGGGAGTTTTTCCGCATTGGCCTGGAGCCCTGAGGCCGAGTTTTCATCACCCTGAAATAATTTTGCTTGCTGTGATCGGGCGCTTTCGGTTATCACTTTGTACATGATTAGACATGTCCGATTTGATAAGAAAAAACGCGTCGTAGACGAACTCATCCGCCGTATCGAAGGTGGGGTGATGGCCGACGGTTTCCTGCTGCCGGGTGAGCATCAACTGGCCGAGGAATTTGCGGTCAGCCGTGGCACCTTGCGCGAAGCCCTGGCTGAGCTCAAACGTCGTAACTACATCGCCACGCAAAGCGGGGTCGGCTCCATCGTCACCTTTGACGGCATGGTGCTCGACCAGCGCAGCGGTTGGGCACAGGCGCTGGCCGATACCGGCGCACTGGTCATCACCGACATCCTGCGCCTGGAAGCCGTGACACGACCGGACCTGCTCAGCCGTTTTGGCAGCGACCAATTTATCGCCCTCGACCGCCGTCGGCGCACCCCCGATGGCACCGCCGTGTCCCTCGAACGTTCGTTGATGCCCGCGACCGGTGGCCTGGAAAGCCTGCCCCGTGTCGGCCTGATCGATAATTCACTCACCGTCACCCTGGCCGCCTACGGCTACGTGGGTGCCGAGGGTGATCAATGGATCGGTGCCGAGCCTTTGAGCGATGAAGACGCCGAGTTGCTCGGCCGCCCAGCCGGTACGGTATTTCTCAAAGCCTCGCGCACCACCTACGACCGCCGCGAGCGTCTCATGGAGCATGTCGAAAGCTTGCTCGACCCTTTGCACTTTCGCCTGCACCTGCAGTTTGGAGCTTCGAAATGACCGCGCAAAATCGTGCCCTCGGTGCCTTCTACGGCCTGGCCCTGGGCGATGCATTAGGCATGCCCACCCAGTCATTGAGCCGCGAGCAGGTGCAGCAGCGCTTCGGGGCCATCACCGCTCTGGAAGTGGCTGGCGCCGATCAACCCATTGCGCCGAACATGCCGGCAGGCTCCATCACCGATGACACCGAGCAGGCGATCCTGGTCGGTGAGTTGCTGGTGCAGGGGCAGGGCAAGATCGAACCCACGGTACTCGCCCAGCGCCTGATCGAATGGGAAGCGGCGATGCGCGCCAAAGGCTCCCAGGATTTGCTGGGGCCGTCGACCAAACGCGCCATCGACATGATCCTCGCTGGCCACACTCCGGAAGAATCCGGGCGCTACGGCACCACCAATGGCGCCGCTATGCGCATCACGCCAGTGGGGATTGCCGCCGACGTCAGCGACCCGGCGCAATTTATCCAGGCGGTGATCCAGGCCTGCCAGGTCACCCATAACACCAACCTGGGCATCTCCAGCGCGGCGGCAGTGGCGGCGGTGGTTTCGGCGGGTATCAACGGTGTGGATTTGGGCGAGGCCCTTAACATCGGCACCCAGCTCGCGCAGCAGGCCGAGGGCCATGGCCACTGGATTGCCGGTGGGCGGATTTCCACGCGCATCAGTTGGGCGCGCACCTTGAGCGTCGGCAGCGGCGACAAAGCCCTGTTTGCCGACCTGCTTTACGAACTGATCGGCACCTCCGTCGCCTCACAAGAGTCGGTAGTGGTGTCGTTTGCCCTCGCCCAGCAAGTGGCGGTGGGTGACATGAATGCCTTCGAGGCGCTGTGCCTGGCGGCCAGCCTTGGCGGCGACACCGACACCATCGCCGCCATGCTGGGTGCGATGTTGGGCGCGTGCCTGGGCATGCAGTGCTGGCCTGAAGCGATGATTGAGCAGGTCAAGCAGGTCAATGGCCTGGATTTGCAGGTGTTGGTTCAAGGCCTGCTCGAAATTCGATAAGCGCTGAAAATCAAAAAAATTGTGGGAGCGGGCTTGCTCCCACATTTGATTGTGCCGAGTCATGGAGACCGAGCGAGTAAGTAGTTTTATTTGCACACCTGCCACAACCACAACAATACAGGCACCAGGAGCACCCCCTCATGAGCAGCACTTCTTCCGGCCAAAGTGCCGGGCAATTGGAAACACGCGGCATCGAACCGGTCCCCGAAGGCGAGTGCAATGGCCACCCGCTGCAGCTGTTCTGGGTGTGGTTCGCGGCTAACATCAGCATCCTTGGCTTGCCGCTCGGCGCAACCCTGGTGGCGTTCCGTGGCCTGGCGATCTGGCAGGCGATCATTGTGGCGATCCTCGGCGCCGCCGGCTCCTTTGCCGTGGTGGGCATCATCTCGATTGCCGGCCGTCGCGGCCGCGCACCGAGCCTGACGCTGTCGCGCGCGATCTTCGGCGTGCGCGGCAATATCGGCCCCACGCTGGTCTCGCTGATGTCGCGCCTGGGCTGGGAAACCGTCAACACCACCACCGCCGCCTTTGTGCTGCTGTCGTTGTGTTCGATCCTGTTCGGCTCGCCGGTCGAGGCTAAAAGCGCGCCGGTGCTCACGCTGATCTTTATCGCCATCTTCGTGCTGCTGACCCTGTCCGTATCCGGCCTCGGCCACGCCACCTTGCTGGTCATCCAGAAGTGGGCCACCTACGTGTTCGGCGCCTTGAACATCCTGGTCGGCGGCTTCCTCTGCGCGACCATCGACTGGAGCGCGGTGTTCAATGCCACCCCGGCGCCGCTGAGCGCCATGATCATCGGCGTCGGCACCATGGCGGCCGGTACCGGTATCGGCTGGGCCAACGCCGGTGCCGACATGTCGCGCTACCAGCACCGCAGTGTCAAAGCCGTGCGCCTGGTGGCGTCCGCCGCGTTTGGTGCGGGCATCCCGCTGGTGCTGTTGATCACCCTCGGCGGCCTGCTGTCGGTGGGCAACAACGACCTGGCGTCGGCTACCGACCCGATCATCGCGATCCGCGACATGCTGCCGACCTGGATGGCGGTGCCGTACTTGATCACTGCGTTCGGCGGGCTGCTGCTCTCCAACAATCTCTCGGTGTACTCGGCGGGCCTCACTACGCTGACCTTGGGCCTCAAGGTCAAGCGCGTGCACGCGGTGATTGTCGACATTGTGGCGATCTTCGCCGGTTCGATTTACTTCATGCTGATCGCCGACAGTTTCTACGGCCCGTTCATCACCTTCATCTCGCTGCTGGCCGTGCCGATCACCGCCTGGGTCGGGATCTTTGTGGTCGACCTGATCCACCGTCACTACTACAGCCCCAAAGACCTGCTGGACGTGAGCCCAAGCAGCGCCTATTGGTATCGCGGTGGTGTGGAATGGCGTGCTTTTGGCGCCTGGGCGGTGGCGATTGTGCTGGGTTTCAGCTTCACCACCATCGGCACCACCGCCGAAAACATCTGGTTCGCCGGGCCTTTGTCCGACTCCTGGCTGGGCCACAACGGCCTGGGCTGGATCGTCACCTTCCTGGTGGCCGGTGGGATTTATGCGGTACTGGGCGGCGCAGCTGACCGTCGCCCGGCTTTGGTAGAGCGCGCTAATGTCTAGATTGCTGCACACCGGCCAGGTCATCGTCGACCTGGTCATGGCCCTCGACACACTGCCTGCAACCGGCGGCGACGTGCTGGCGCAATCCGCCAGCTTCGAAGCCGGCGGCGGCTTTAACGTGATGGCTGCCGCACGGCGCAATGGTTTGCCGGTGGTTTACCTTGGCCGCCATGGACAGGGGCGCTTCGGCGACCTGGCGCGCGCCGCCATGCAGGCCGAAGACGTGGAGATGGCCCAGGCGGCCAGCACCGGCAAGGACACGGGCTTGTGTGTGTCGCTGACCGAAGCCAGCACTGAACGCACCTTCATTTCGCATATCGGCGCTGAGGGTGACTTGAGTGCCGAGGACCTGGCAGGCGTGGTGCCGCGCGCAGACGATTATGTCTACGTCAGCGGCTACAGCCTGTTACTCGACGGCAAGGCCCAGGCGCTGCTCGATTGGTTGCTGGCGCTACCGCGCGAGATCAGTGTGGTGTTCGACCCGGGGCCGTTGGTCAAGGCGCCGGATTCGGCATTGATGGTTGCCTTGCTGCCACGCATCGACATCTGGACCAGCAACGGCCCCGAAGCCCTGGCGTTTACCGGGGCCGGAACGCTGGCCGAAGCGCTGCGCGAACTTAATCGTCACTTGCCGGCTGAGGCATTACTGGTGGTGCGCGACGGGCCGAATGGCTGCTGGGTGAGTCGCCACGGCAAGGTCGAGCATGTGCCGGGTTTCAAGGTGCAGGCGGTCGACAGCAACGGCGCGGGCGATGCCCATGCCGGGGTGTTTTTGGCCGGGTTGGCCGAGGGTTTAACGCCGACAGTGGCAGCACGTCGAGCCAATGCGGCGGCGGCACTGGCGGTCACACGCTGGGGGCCGGCGACGTCGCCTGGCAGTGCTGAAGTCGACGCATTAGTCGCCGGATAAATACCTATCAAAATGTGGGAGCGGGCTTGCTCGCGAAAGCGGTGGATCAGTCACCTAACATGTCGACTGACACTGCGCATTCGCGAGCAAGCCCGCTCCCACACAAGCCCGCTCCCACACTTGATCTTCGTCTAGTTCAAGCAGTGCCTTCACTTTCCAGCTTGCGCGCCTCATCAACTCCTGAGGCTGTCAGCTTGATCGGCAGGTTCAACGAATATTCACCGGCATCGTCGGTGGTCACATGCCCATCCTTGATAAACCCGCGGTCCTGCAAAAACGCCAGCACACTGGCGACCTCTTTTTCGCCGCGGTAGTTATCCAGCACCTCCTTGCCCAGGCCATTGGGGTGGGCGTGCAGCAGGCGGGTGAGGACTTCTTTTTCAAGGTTTCTATCGACGTTCATGCGTACCTCTTCACTGGGAAATGATCGGGTGTCGGTGCTGCTATCGATGCATCAAGGCGCAGGTTGTTTTGGCGCGCCCGGGATGTTGCTGTCATCGCCTTTGTTGATTTTGGGTTCATTGTTAACGCCTGGGCCCATTTTGCCGTTACCGACGGCGGCCGGTGCCTGGCGCTGGGTATCGGCGCCTTTAGTGCGAGGGTCTGCGCCATTATCGATAATCGCGCCACCGTTGGTTTCCATTCCTGTGCCCATCGAATCCTGAGACTCCTTGGTAGCAGGGTTGGTGGTGCCGGTAGACGAGGTGGCGGCAACTGCACTCAACGAAGCGGCGGACAGCAGGCCGGTGAGGGCGAGGGCAGCAAATTTGGAATTCTTCATGAGGGGTGTCTCCATATGATTAATGTCCTTACCCTTTATTGGTCCGCCCTCATTTGCAGTTCGTGCCTTGATGGCGACGAACGGTCTTAACGCACCTGTAAGATTTTGTGTGCCGAGCGCTGGCGCCAGATCAATCGCGCCACCGTGATCAGCCAGTTGAACAAGGCCACGCCCAGCACACTTGCCAGCAGCGTCGGCAAGCCGTAATCGACAATGATTTTGCCTGCCAGCAGCGGAAAGCCGAACACCCCGACAAAGTACGCCAGGCTGAACAGCAGCAAGGCTTGTGACGTGGTACCGGGCGGTGCTTCATTGGCCACCAGCCCATTGATCACCGAGTACGTCAGGCCGTAACCCACGCCCAGCGTGGCGGCTGCCAACAAGTAGCTGAGGTTGCCACTCACGCCAAACGCGAACAGCGCGATGGAGCCAAGCATGATCCCGGACAGCACGCAGGCAGCCCAGTACGCGTCGCGTTTGACCACGTGGCCGGCGATCAACAGCCGGCTGGTAATGGCGGCGCTCAGGAAGCCGCCAAAGAACAGCGAATAGTCCAAGCCATGCGCAGCGGCATAGCTGGTCTGAAACGATGAAAGCCCACCAAACACACAGCCGCCCAGGCCGACCATCAGGATCGCAAACGCGGCTTTGGATGACAGCACGCGGCGGCTGGATGCCCAGGAAATCTTCGAGGTGGGCGCATTCGCGTGGTGTTTGAGGTGGGCGCCCATTCGCCAGAACATCAGCACGCCGACAAGGCTGGCAAGACCGGCGATATAGAAGGCCGATGTCAGCGGCAAATCCAGCGCGCCGGCGGCACGCCCGAGCAAAGGGCCGGAGCCGATCCCACTCAACATGCTCCCCGACAGCAGCGCAAAATACTTTGCCCGCTGCGTCGGTTGCACCAGTAGCGTCACGATGATCGGTCCCAAGGTGTAGAACACGCCCCAGCCCAACCCCAACGACAGTCCGAACAGCATCAACCCCAGGCCAAACCCCGGCGTCAGGGCAAAACCCAGGCACGCCACCACCAGCAATACGCCCATGCCCGCAATCGCGCGCGCCGCACCGACCGCATCGGCCAAGTGGCCGCAGAACACCACCGCCACGAAGGTACTGAGCATCGCCATGGAAATCACGCTGCCGGCATCGTGCTCATTGCCGCCGCGTGAGTGAATCAGCAACGACAATAAAAACGTCGAGCCGTAGGACAGCGACAACAAGAAGCTGGCGAGGCAGAACAGGGCGAATAGCCGGGTGTTTACGGCAGGTGTGGAAGGCATGGGGCAACCTGGAATTTATTGGCGTGAGTTATTAGCGTTATCACGACTGTTTACCATGCCCGCGCGCAGGGTTTGTTCTGTGGTTGCTGGCGCTTGCTTTACGCCAGGCCGGAGTAAACAAATTGCACTGCAATCAGTCATCAAAGCGCCTTAGTATGTGGCCTTTGAAATTGCCCAAGGCCCGCCCATGACCATCGAGATTCGCCCTGCCGTGCCCAGCGATGCTGCGCAGATCCTGACCTTCATCACCGAGCTTGCCGAATACGAGAAAGCCCGCCATGAAGTGATCGCCAGTGTGGTGGATATCGAGCGCAGCCTGTTCAGCGAGGGCGCCACCGCCCATGGCCTGATCTGTTCACGGGATGGCCTGCCGATTGGCTTTGCGGTGTTCTTTTTCAGTTACTCCACCTGGCTGGGCAGCAACTGCCTGTACCTCGAAGACCTCTACATCAACCCCGAGCAACGTGGTGGCGGGGCGGGCAAGAAGCTCTTGCGCCACCTGGCCAAGATCGCCTGCGATAACGGTTGCGGGCGTTTCGAGTGGAGCGTGCTGGACTGGAACGAACCGGCGATTGCCTTCTACAAGTCTATCGGCGCACAGCCGCAGGAAGAGTGGGTGCGCTATCGCATGGAAGGTAATGCACTGCGCGACTTTGCCCAAGGCTGAAAGCACTGAAGATTTACTGTGGGAGCCAGCTCCCACTTTTTTTGTGCTAAGTCTCACTATATGGGATGCAAATTTATATATTGAGATATTTCAAAAGATGGGTTTATAGTCGGCGGCATCAGCACTCACTACCAAAAATAAAACAGGTGAAGCGATGCAGCCCCAACCGTTGTCATTACCCGCCGTGCCTGAGCCGACCTATGGCGAGCGGCTGAAAAACAAAGTGGTGATCATCACCGGTGCCGCCCAAGGCATTGGCGAGGCGATCGTCGCCTGCTTCCAGGCCCAGCAGGCACGGCTGGTGATCGCGGATATCCAGGCCGAAAAGGTCGAGCAAGTCGCCGCCCACTGGCGCGAACGCGGCGCTGAGATTGTCGCGCAGGCCGTCGATATCACCTCCAAAGAGCAATGGCAGGCGCTGGTCAATGTGGCCATCGAGCGCTTCGGTCGCGTGGATGTGTTGATCAACTGCGCGGGCGTCAACGTGTTCCGCGACCCGCTGCAGATGACCGACGAAGACTGGCGCCGCTGCTTCGCCATCGACCTCGACGGCGCCTGGTTCGGCTGCCGCACCGTGCTGCCGCACATGATCGAGCAGGGCATCGGCAACATCATCAACATCGCCTCCACCCATTCCAGCCACATCATTCCCGGCTGCTTTCCCTATCCGGTTGCCAAGCATGGCCTGCTCGGCCTCACCCGCGCCCTGGGCATCGAATACGCGCCCAAAGGCATTCGCGTGAATGCCATCGCGCCGGGCTACATCGAAACCCAGCTCAACGTCGATTACTGGAACGGCTTCCCTGACCCGCATGCCGAGCGCCAGCGCGCCTTCGATTTGCACCCGCCCAAGCGCATCGGCCAGCCGGTCGAGGTGGCGATGACGGCGCTATTCCTGGCCACCGACGAGGCACCCTTTATCAATGCAACCTGCCTGATGATCGATGGCGGGCGATCTGTGATGTACCACGACTAACAACAATCAAGAGAGGTGGTTCATGTTCAAGAAGACCTTAGGCACCGTGGCGCTGGCGATGGCCTTCAGCGGTTTTGCTGCGGCCGAAGAAGTGAAGATCGGCTTTCTGGTCAAGCAGGCCGAAGAACCCTGGTTCCAGACCGAATGGGCCTTTGCCGAAAAGGCCGGTAAGGACCAGGGCTTTACCGTGATCAAGATCGCCGTGCCCGACGGCGAGAAAACCCTATCGGCCATCGACACCCTCGCGGCCAACGGCGCCAAGGGTTTTGTCATCTGCCCGCCGGACGTGTCCCTCGGCCCTGCGATCATGGCCAAGGCCAAGCTCAACGGCTTGAAAGTGCTGGCGGTGGATGACCGTTTCGTCGATGCCAAGGGCAAGCCCATGGAAGACGTGCCTTATGTGGGCCTGGATGCCTACAAGATCGGCCAGAAGCAAGGCGAAGCTATGGCTGCCGAAGCCAAGCACCGCAACTGGGACTGGAAGGAAACCTACGCCGTCATCAACACCTTTGACGAGCTGGAAACCGGTAAAAAGCGCACCGACGGTTCGGTAGAAGGCCTCAAGGCCGCTGGCTTACCCGCTGACCACATCCTGTTCAGCGCACAGAAAACCCTCGACGTGCCAGGCAGCATGGACGCAACCAACTCGGCGCTGGTAAAGCTGCCGGGCACCGCGAAAAACCTGATCATCGGCGGCATGAACGACAGCACCGTGCTGGGCGGCGTGCGCGCCACCGAAAGCGCCGGCTTCAAGGCGGCTAACGTGATTGGCGTGGGCATCAATGGCACTGACGCGATTGAGGAGCTGAAGAAAACCGACACCGGCTTCTACGGCTCAATGCTGCTCAGCCCCGATGCGTCCGGCTACAAAACCGCCACGGCGATGTTCGAGTGGGTCACCAAAGGCACCGAGCCTGCCAAGTTCACCGCCCTGGATAACGTAACCCTGATCACTCGCGCCAACTTCAAGGAAGAGTTGAGCAAAATCGGTCTGTGGAAATGACCGGCGCGGCCTTGCGTTTCAACGGCATCGGCAAGGAATTTCCCGGGGTCAAGGCCTTGGCGCAGATCAGCTTTGAGGCGCGGCCGCACTCGGTGCACGCGCTGATGGGCGAGAACGGCGCGGGCAAGTCCACGCTGCTCAAGATCCTCGGCGGCGCCTACACGCCGAGCAGCGGCACAGTGCAGATCGGCGAGCAGGTCATGGCGTTTAAAAACGCCGCCGACAGCATCGCCAACGGCGTGGCGGTGATTCACCAGGAGCTGCATCTGGTGCCGGAAATGACCGTGGCCGAGAACCTGTTTCTCGGGCATTTGCCGTCGCGTTTTGGCGTGGTCAATGGCAGCCAGCTGCGCAAGCAGGCGTTGGCGTGTCTTAAAGGCCTGGCCGATGAAATCGACCCGCAAGAGAAGCTTGGGCGCTTGTCCCTCGGCCAGCGTCAACTGGTGGAAATCGCCAAGGCGTTGTCCCGTGGCGCCCATGTGATTGCCTTTGACGAGCCCACCAGCAGCCTCTCGGCGCGGGAAATCGACCGTTTGATGGCGATCATCACGCGCCTGCGCGACGAGGGCAAAGTGGTGCTGTACGTGTCGCACCGTATGGAAGAGGTATTCCGCATTTGCGATGCGGTGACGGTGTTCAAGGACGGCCGTTATGTGCGCACCTTTGAGGATATGGCCACACTGACTCACGACCAGTTGGTGACCTGCATGGTCGGGCGCGATATCCAGGACATTTACGATTACCGCCCGCGCGAACGCGGCGAGGTGGCGCTCAAGGTCAACGGTTTGCTTGGGCCTGGCTTGCGTGAAGCGGTCAGCTTGCAGGTACACAAGGGCGAGATTCTCGGCCTTTTCGGGCTGGTGGGCGCAGGGCGCACCGAGTTGTTTCGTTTGCTCAGTGGGCTGGAGCGCGCAACGGCCGGGCAGTTGGAATTGTTTGGGCAAATCCTGCCGTTACGGTCACCGCGCGATGCCATCGCCGCCGGTGTGCTGCTGTGCCCGGAGGACCGCAAGAAGGAAGGCATCATTCCACTGTCCAGCGTGGCCGAGAACATCAATATCAGCGCACGCGGCGCGCATTCCACCTTTGGCTGGCTGCTGCGTGAAGGCTGGGAGAAGGGCAACGCCGACAAGCAGATCAAGGCGATGAAGGTCAAGACGCCGAACGCCGAACAGAAAATCATGTACCTGTCCGGCGGCAATCAACAGAAGGCCATTCTCGGCCGCTGGTTGTCGATGCCGATGAAGGTGTTGCTGCTGGATGAGCCCACACGCGGCATCGATATCGGCGCCAAATCCGAGATTTACCAAATCATCCATAACCTCGCGGCCAGCGGCATTGCCGTGATTGTGGTGTCCAGCGACCTGATGGAAGTGATGGGCATCTCCGACCGCATCCTGGTGATGAGTGAAGGCGCGCTGACTGGCGAGTTGACCCGCGACCAGGCGGATGAAGCGAAGCTGTTGCAACTGGCTCTCCCGCGTTCGCGGGCTTGAAGAATTCGAGGGTGTAGGCATGTCACAGGTAAAAACTGCAAAGGGCTTCTGGCCGGGTTTCAACCAACGCAAATTTCTTGATGATTGGGTGATGCTGCTCGCGGCATTGAGCATCTTTGTGCTCAGCGCGCTGTTTATCGACAACTTCCTTTCGCCGCTGAATATGCGCGGGCTGGGCCTGGCGATTTCGACGGTGGGCATCGCTGCGTGCACCATGCTGTTCTGCCTGGCGTCGGGGCACTTCGACTTGTCCGTCGGCTCGGTGATTGCCTGTGCCGGTGTGGTCGCGGGCATCGTGATTCGCGACACCGACAGCGTGGTACTCGGCGTGTCGGCTGCGTTGGCCATGGGCCTGGTGGTAGGGCTGATCAACGGCATCGTGATCGCCAAGCTGCGCATCAACGCGTTAATCGCAACCTTGGCGACCATGCAGATCGTGCGCGGCCTGGCCTATATCTTCTCCAACGGTAAAGCCGTCGGCGTGATGGACGAGCGCTTCTTTGTGTTCGGCAACGGCCAACTGATGGGCGTGCCGGTGCCGATCATCATCACCGTGCTGTGCTTTGTGTTCTTCGGCTGGCTGCTCAACTACACCACCTATGGGCGCAACACCATGGCCATTGGTGGCAACCAGGAAGCGGCGTTGCTGGCCGGGGTGAATGTCGACCGCACCAAGATCATCATCTTTGCCGTGCACGGCTTGATCGGCGCACTGGCCGGGGTGATCCTCGCCTCGCGCATGACCTCGGGCCAGCCGATGATCGGCCAGGGCTTTGAGCTGACGGTAATCTCGGCCTGCGTGCTGGGTGGTGTGTCGTTGAGCGGCGGTATCGGCATGATCCGCCATGTGATTGCCGGGGTGTTGATTCTGGCGATTATCGAGAACGCGATGAACCTGAAGAACATCGATACGTTTTACCAGTATGTGATCCGGGGTTCGATCCTGCTCTTGGCGGTCATCATCGACCGCATGAAGCAACGCTGAACGCTCGCCCTGTGAAGATCCAAATGTGAGAGCTGGCTTGCCTGCGATAGCGGTGTATCAGCCAAAAAATACTTAGCTGACCCACCGCTATCGCAGGCAAGCCAGCTCCCACAATGGATCTCCTCTGTTCAGCAGGGCTGCATTTGCCATAATGGCGCCGTTTTCGTACTTCCCAATAGGCCCGATATGCAGGAAAACGCCCACATCCCCGTCAAAGACGCCGCCCCCACCGGCACCCAGACCCTGCTGCGTGGCCTGGGCGTGGTGCAAGCGGTGGCGGCGGGTGCGCGCGACTTGAAAGAGATCGCCAGGCGCATCGGCACCACCCGCAGCACCACACACCGGCTGGCCAGCTGCCTGGTGGAGGAGCGTTACCTGCGTGTGGTGCCGCAAGTCGGTTACCTGCTGGGGCCAAAGCTGATCGAGCTGGGCTTCCAGGCCCGCGACGAGCTGCCGCTGGTGACCCTGGCGGTGCCCTATCTGGATGAACTGTCGGCATTGACCGGCGACACCATCCACTTGGCGATTCGCGAATACGACGACGTGCTCTACCTGCACAAGAACCCCGGCCGCTACGGCCCGGAAATGCGCTCGCGGGTCGGCCATCGCATGCCGCTGGCGCGCACCGGTGTGGGCAAGGCAATGTTGCTGGATGACTCGGTGCAGGAGTGGCAGCGCCTGTATGAAGCCAGCCTGCCCGCCGAGGGCAAGAGCCAGCAATGGCCGTTGCACCCGGAGCAATCCTGGGCACAGTTCGAGCAGCGCATGCGCGAATACGTGGTGGGCGGTTATGCGTTCGACCTGGAAGACAACGAACCGTCGATCCGTTGTGTGGCGGCACCGGTGCGCGATGCCAGCCGGCGAATCGTCGCCGGCATCAGCATCGCCAGTACCGTGCCCTACATGCCGCTGGAAAAGATGGCCGAGCTGATCCCTGTGATCAAACAGGTCGCAGCGCGGCTGTCAGCGGAGTTGGGCGCGAAGGCCTGATCAGGCCTTCAAGGTCGCCATGTCGATGACAAAACGGTACTTCACATCACCGGCGATCATGCGGGTGTAAGCCTCGTTGATCTGGCGAATGTCGAGCATCTCGATGTCGCAGGTGATGTTGTGCTCGGCGCAGAAATCCAGCACTTCCTGGGTTTCGGCAATGCCGCCGATCAAGGAGCCGGCCAGCACTTTACGGCCCAGCACCAGCTTGGCGGCGTTCACCGGCGGGTCGACCGGTTCGATCAAACCGACCAGGATATGCACGCCGTCAAAGCGCAGCACGTCGAGGTAGGGGTTCAGGTCGTGCTGCACCGGGATGGTGTCCAGCAGGAAATCGAAGCTGCCGGCGGCGGCTTTCATCTGCTCGGCATCGGTGGACACGATCACGTGGTCAGCGCCCTGGCGACGGCCTTCTTCAGCCTTGCTCGCGGAGCGGGTGAACAGCGTCACTTCTGCACCCATGGCCTTGGCGAACTTGATGCCCATATGGCCCAGGCCGCCCATGCCCAGCACGCCGACTTTGTCGCCTGCCTTGACGCCGTAGTGCTTGAGCGGCGAGTAGGTGGTGATGCCTGCGCACAGAATCGGCGCGGCGCTGGCCAGGTCGAGCTTGGCCGGGATCTTCACCACAAAGTGTTCGCTGACCACGATGCTGTCGGAGTAGCCGCCCATGGTGTTGCTGCCATCTACCCGGTCCGGGGTGGCGTAGGTCATGGTCGGGCCTTCGAGGCAGTATTGCTCCAGGTCCGCATGGCAAGCGTCGCAGTGGCGGCACGAATCAACCATGCAGCCCACGCCGACCAGGTCGCCGACTTTGTGCGTGGTCACGCTGGCGCCGACGGCGGTGACTTTGCCGACGATCTCGTGGCCCGGCATCAGCGGGTACACGGCGATGCCCCACTCGTTGCGTGCCTGGTGGATGTCGGAGTGGCACACGCCGCAGTACAGAATCTCGATGGCCACATCGTCGGCGCGCGGGCTGCGGCGTTCGAAAGACATGGGGGCGAGGGGAGTGGTGGCCGACTGGGCGGCATAACCGATGGCGGTGTACATGGTGAAAACCTCGCAAAAGCATTGACAGGTAAGGCGGGCCATTCTCCGCGCCGCCCCCTGGCGCGGCCATGGTGATTGCTCCGAACCTCATGCCTATTCGTCCGGGAGTGCCCGTTGTTTGGATCCATGTGGCGCCAGACCTGCGATGATGGTCTCATCCCTTTTTTACGAAGTTTTTTGCCATGTTGTTGACCCGCCATCTTGATGCCAACGCCACGCTGGTTGCCTTGATTGAGGACCTCACACCCTGCGACGGTTTCTCCCCGACGCACCTGCCCGGCGTAAAGGTTTTGCGCGCCAGTTGCGACGTGGCACGCGGCCCGCAGATCTATGAGCCGAGCCTGATGTTTGTGGCCCAAGGCAGCAAAGTCGCCTATTTGGGCCCGCGCACACTGGAGTACGGCGCCGGGCACTACCTGATCCAGGCGATGCCGGTGCCGTTCGAATGCGAGACCTTTGCCATGGCGCCTGATGCGCCGTTATATGGCGTGACGGTGGGGATTGATCGCGTGGTACTCGGCGAACTGGTCATGGCCATGGGCATGCAGGCCGGGCCGCCGCCGACGGCGCAGACGTTGGAATCCATGAGCTCAGTGATGCTCGATGATGCGATGCGCGGCAGCGTCGAACGGCTATTGCAGTGCCTGCACGATCCACTGGAAAGCCGGATCATGGGCCCGGCGCGGGTTAGAGAAGTGTTGTTTACCGCGTTACGCGGGCCACAGGCGGATGTGCTGCGTGCACTGGTGGAGCAACAGGGGCAGTTTTCGCGCATCGCCACCTCGTTGCATCACCTGCATGCCCATTACGCCGAGCCGCTGAACATCGAGACATTGGCCGGTTATGCGCATATGAGTGCGTCGACCTTTCATGAGCATTTCAAGCGTTGCACGCTGTTGTCGCCGGTGCAGTATTTGAAGCGCTTGCGGTTGTTGAAGGCGCAGCAGTTGCTGCTGGTGGAAGGCTTGGGCGTGGCGCAGGCGGCGCACAACGTGGGGTACCAGAGTACGTCGCAGTTCAGTCGGGAATATAAGCGCTACTTTTTGCGTAACCCGGGTGAAGAGCGTGCGGCATAGTTTTTTCAGGCAACACACAATCTAAATGTGGGAGCTGGCTTGCCAGCTCCCACATTGGATTTGTGCCGGGCATAAAAAAGGCTCCCGCTTGGGAGCCTTTTTTGTTCAAGCAGCCGGCTTACATATTCGGGTAAGTCGGCCCACCCGCGCCTTCCGGCGTCACCCACGTAATGTTCTGCGAAGGGTCCTTGATGTCACAGGTCTTGCAGTGCACGCAGTTCTGGGCGTTGATCTGGAAGCGCTTCTCGCCGTCTTCCTTGGTGATCACTTCATATACGCCGGCCGGGCAGTAGCGCTGCGCCGGTTCATCGTAGAGCGGCAGGTTGGTGCCGATCGGGATGCTCGGGTCTTTGAGTTTCAAGTGGCACGGCTGCTCTTCTTCGTGGTTGGTACCGGAGATGAACACCGAGCTCAGCTTGTCGAAGCTCAGCTTGCCGTCGGGCTTTGGGTAGTCGATCTTCTTGCTGTCCTTGGCGAGCTTCAGGCAGGCGTAATCCGGCTTGGTGTCGTGCAAGGTGAACGGCATTTTGCCGCCGAGGATGTTCTGGTCGAACCAGTTGAAGCCGGCGCCGATGATCGGGCCGAACTTGTGCATCGCCGGGCCGAAGTTGCGGCTGGCGAACAGCTCTTCGTAGAGCCAGCTGGCTTTGAAGCTGTCGACGTAGTTGGTCAGTTCGTCGCCGCCTTCAGACTCGGCGAACAGGCGCTCGGCCACGGCGTCGGCGGCGAGCATGCCGGACTTCATCGCGGTGTGGCTGCCTTTGATCTTGGCCACGTTCATAGTGCCCAGGTCGCAACCGATCAATGCACCGCCCTTGAAGACCATCTTCGGCAGCGAATTGATGCCGCCTTTGGCCAGGGCGCGTGCGCCGTAGCTGATGCGCTTGCCACCTTCGAGGTACTGGGCCAGCACCGGGTGGTGCTTGAGGCGCTGGAACTCATCGAACGGCGACAGGAAGGTGTTGCTGTAGGACAGGTCGACGATCAGGCCGACGACCACCTGGTTGTTTTCCAGGTGATAGAGGAACGAGCCGCCGGTGTTTTCGGAACTCATGATGTCCAGCGGCCAACCGGCGGTGTGTACCACCAGGCCTGGCTGGTGCTTGGCCGGGTCGATTTCCCAGATTTCCTTGAGGCCGATGCCGTAGTGCTGGGCGTCGGCGTCGCTGTCCAGGTTGAAGCGCTGGATCAGCTGCTTGCCGATGTGGCCACGGCAGCCTTCGGCGAACAGCGTGTACTTGCCGCGCAGCTCCATGCCTGGGGTGTACACGCCTTCTTTGGGATTGCCTTCGCGGTCGACGCCGAGGTCACCGGTGATGATCCCGCGCACCACGCCGTTCTCGTCGAACAGCGCTTCCTGGGCGGCGAAGCCTGGGTAGACTTCCACGCCCAGGTTCTCGGCCTGCTGGGCCAGCCAGCGGCACAGGTTGCCCAGGGAGATGATGTAGTTGCCTTCGTTGTGCATGGTCTTGGGCACAAAGAAGTCAGGCACCTTGGTGGAGGCGTCGGCGCTGCGCAGTACATAGATGTCGTCGCGCACCACCGGGGTGTTGAGCGGGGCACCGAGCTCTTTCCAGTCCGGGAACAGTTCGTTCAGGGCGCGTGGTTCGAACACGGCACCGGAGAGGATATGGGCGCCGACTTCGGAGCCTTTCTCGACCACGCAGACGCTGATTTCTTTACCGGCTTCGGCGGCCTTCTGCTTCAGTCGGCAGGCGGCAGACAGGCCTGCCGGGCCAGCGCCGACGATGACCACGTCGAATTCCATGTATTCGCGTTCCACAGGCTATCTCCTACTCAAGGCTCAACAGGCTTTTTTTTCTAATGGGTGGAGGTTCGGTATCGTCTCGCAGCAACGGCAAGACCCACCTTTCTCTCTAGGTGGCGCATTATATCTACACCACCGGCAGCGTCCAATACAAACGTTTGTTTGAATTGCCCGCAGGCTAGGTAAATCAAAGCAACGCGGCTTATGACTGGCTATTTTGGCGTATTGACCAGAATAGGCGTTCCGGTCAATATACGGTCGGTTTTGCGCTTACCGTAGGCAGACTGCAGGTTTCAAGAGCACGTCCAAAAGCAAGACAGGTGACGCGCGCCCAAACGATGGCGCGCAGTTTACACGCTGCGATAAAGAATGACCTCTCAGTCACCCCTGACGAACGGTCATCATTTCCCGTGAGCAAGGTCGCCGCCTGCGTTTTTGGAGGTGCCCTTGTGTGCCGATGAGCATCAACCGCCAGGTTCGCCTAGGCGACTTTCTTTTCACCGGAGAGTAACGAGGAATCCATGAAGGTTCTTGTAGCTGTCAAACGCGTTGTCGATTACAACGTGAAAGTTCGCGTCAAGGCGGACAATTCCGGCGTCGACCTTGCTAACGTCAAAATGTCGATGAACCCTTTCTGCGAAATCGCTGTGGAAGAAGCTGTACGCCTGAAAGAGAAAGGCGTGGTGACTGAAATCGTGGTGGTTTCCATCGGCCCTACCACTGCTCAAGAGCAGCTGCGTACCGCCCTGGCCCTGGGCGCCGACCGTGCCATCCTGGTTGAGTCGGCTGAAGACCTGACCTCCCTTGCCGTTGCCAAGCTGCTCAAAGCCGTTGTCGACAAGGAACAGCCTCAGCTGGTGATCCTCGGCAAACAAGCCATCGACAGCGACAACAACCAGACTGGCCAGATGCTGGCTGCGCTGACCGGTTACGGCCAGGGCACCTTCGCTTCCAAAGTCGAAGTGAGCGGCGACAGCGTTGCTGTGACCCGTGAAATCGATGGCGGCGCACAGACCGTTTCGTTGAAACTGCCGGCCATCGTCACCACCGACCTGCGTTTGAACGAGCCGCGCTACGCGTCCCTGCCAAACATCATGAAGGCCAAGAAGAAGCCGCTTGAGTCGGTGACTCCGGAAGCTTTGGGCGTTTCCACCGCCTCTACCAACAAGACCGTCAAGGTTGAAGCACCGGCTGCACGCAGCGCGGGCATCAAGGTCAAGTCGGTGGCTGAACTGGTCGAGAAACTGAAAAACGAAGCGAAGGTGATCTGATCATGGCTATCCTCGTAATCGCCGAACACGACAACAAGGTGCTGGCCCCGGCCACCCTGAACACCGTGGCCGCTGCCGCTAAAATCGGTGGCGACATCCACGTACTGGTAGCAGGTCAGGGCGCTGGCGCCGTGGCTGAAGCCGCTGCGAAAATCGCGGGCGTGAGCAAAGTCCTGAACGCTGACAATGCTGCTTACGCGCATCAGTTGCCGGAAAACGTTGCCCCACTGGTAGCTGAGCTTGGCGCTGGCTACAGCCACATCCTGGCTGCTGCTACCTCCAACGGCAAAAACATCCTGCCACGCGTTGCTGCGCAGCTGGACGTTGACCAGATCTCCGAGATCATCTCGGTAGAAAGCGCTGACACCTTCAAGCGCCCGATCTACGCCGGTAATGCCATCGCCACCGTACAGTCCAACGCTTCGGTAAAAGTCATCACCGTGCGTGCCACCGGTTTCGACCCGGTTGCCGCTGAAGGTGGTTCGGCTGCCGTTGAAGCCGTCTCCGCTGCCCACGACGCTGGCACTTCCAGCTTTGTTGGCGAAGAGCTGGCCAAGTCGGATCGCCCTGAGCTGACCGCTGCCAAAATCGTCGTTTCCGGCGGTCGTGGCATGCAGAACGGTGACAACTTCAAGCACCTGTACGCCCTGGCCGACAAGCTGGGCGCTGCGGTCGGCGCTTCCCGCGCGGCCGTCGACGCAGGTTTCGTACCCAACGACATGCAGGTCGGCCAGACCGGCAAAATCGTTGCGCCACAGCTGTACATCGCCGTCGGTATCTCCGGCGCGATCCAGCACTTGGCCGGTATGAAAGACTCCAAAGTGATCGTTGCGATCAACAAGGACGAAGAAGCGCCGATCTTCCAGGTAGCTGATTACGGCCTGGTTGCGGACTTGTTCGAAGCCGTACCCGAGTTGGAGAAGCTGGTCTAATCCAGTCGCTTCACTTATAAAGAGCCCGGTCTTGTGACCGGGCTTTTTTTTGCCCGGCTTTTTTGAATATCGGAGAAACCGCCATGGATCTGCGTCCTGCATTGCTGGCACTGACACTTGGATTGGCGCTACTGCCAAGCTTGGCGCTGGCCGCCGGCAAGTGTGAGCGCCTGGTGATTACCGGCAGCCCGGATGCGCCGCCGTTGCTCTGGCGTGACCCTCAAGACCCAACGCACCTGATCGGCGCCACCGCCGATGTACTGCAACAAGTCGGCAAGGATCTCGGCGTTAAAATCGACCTGCTCTACGGCGGCAAACGCTCCCAGGCCCTGGATGAAGTGCGCAGCGGGCGCATGGACATTCTCGCCGATGCGCCGCTGAACCTTGGCGAGCTGGAAACCCTCGACTATATCCACCCTGCGCTGGTGCAAATCGACTATCTGGTGTGGACGCGCAAGGATTCGCCGCTGGTCTACGCCACCGCCGATGACTTGCACGGGCATAAAGGCGCGGTCTCCGAACGCGCTCGTTTGAGTGCCGGTTTCGCCACCTTCGCCGGTCAACAGCTGAGCCTGCAACGGCTGCCCAGCCTGACGCCAGCATTCCAGAAACTGCTTCTGGGTGAAGTCGACTACGTGCTCGCCGGGCGTTATTCGGGCATGGCCATGGCCCAGACGCTGGGCATGAGCAATGACCTGATCGCCCGCGAAATTCCTATCGACCAGCCCGGCCTGTACCTGGCGATTTCCCACAACTCCGCCTGCAACGATCCGTGGCTGCGCGGACAGCTGGCGAAAAAGATGACAGAATTACCCGCGTCCGGTGTCGCGCAAGCCGCCTTGCAGCGCAACCTCGAACGCTGGAAAGCGCAATTGCAGCAACCCGTCGGCACCCCAGCAAAGTAAGGATTTTCAGTGACTCTTCGACCTCTTTTCGCGGCCCTCGCCGTTGTCGCTCTGGCGGGATGTGCAGCTGATCCTGCGCCGAATGAACAAATACGCCTCACCCAGCAAGCCTTGGAACAGGCCAATGCCGTGGGCGCCAGCACCGATGAATCGCCTGAACTGAAACTGGCCGAAGACAAGTTCGCCAAAGCCCGGGCCGACATGGCCGACCAATCCTACAAAGATGCGCGCATGCAGGCCGAACAGGCCGAGCTGGACGCGCGCCTCGCTGAAGCGCGGGTATTGACGCGTAAAAGCCAGGAACAACTGAACGTGCTCAACGCCCGCATTGCTCGCCTGCGTAAACAATTGCAGCTGGGAGAAGCCCAATGAGCCCGCTGATCTGTGGTTTGAGCTGTGTGTTGCTGCTGGGCAGCGCGGCGTTGGGCGGTTGCGCCAGCCATCCCAACAGTGAGCAGGCGCTGCAACAAGCCGGTAGCGACTTCCAGAAGGTCAAGGAAGACGCGAGTGTGCTGCGCTTTGCGCCCAAAGACGTGATTCGCGCCGGCGAATCCCTGGCCCGCGCCGATCGCCTGTCCAGCTACTGGGGCAGCGGCCCGGACGTGGTGCATTACGCCTACCTGAGCCAGCGCTACAGTGAGATCGCCCGCGAACACACCGAGCAGGGGCTTAATGCCGAGCGCGGCACCAAGCTGGAACTGGAACGCCAACGCCTGCAACTGGCCCTGCGTGAAAGCAAGTTGGCGAGCGTGCAGCAGCAGGGCAAATGGCTCGAAGAGCAAATCGCCAGCTTGACCACCACCCAGACCAACCGTGGTCTGGTCATGACGTTGGGCGATGTGTTGTTCGACACCGGTGACGCCGAACTGCAAAACTCGGCCAACCGCACCGTGCTGAAAATTGTGCAGTTCCTGCAGTTGAACCCCAAGCGCGTGGTGCGCATCGAGGGTTATACCGACAACACCGGTGGCGAGCAGGAAAACCTCAAGCTGTCGCGCGACCGTGCGCAATCGGTGGCTGATGTGCTGATGGACCTGGGCATTGATGAAAAACGTATCCAGGTTGAAGGGTATGGCGACCAGTACCCGGTAGAGGCCAACGCCTCCGAGCGCGGCCGTGCGCAGAACCGTCGGGTGGAAATTGTGTTCTCCGACGAAAAAGGCCAACTGGGCGCCGCTCGCTAAAACCCTGCATCGACCCGTGTGGGAGCTGGCTTGCCTGCGATGCAGGCGCCTCGGTATGTCAGGCAAACCGAGGCGATACTATCGCAGGCAAGCCAGCTCCCACAGGTTGCCATGTACATACATAACCGATCACTGATCGGTTTTTTTATGCACCTTGCCCCTACAGTTTTCTCTATCACTGCCGCCCGCGCTCGACTATTGTGGCAACTGTCCCCGTACACTTCTAAACTGTGCCGGTATGTTTCACACAAAAATAAAATACCCGTGAAATCGAGTGCTGCGTCATGACCAATCTGTTGCTTTACCAACGTATTGCCCAGCAACTGGCTGAGGACATCCGGCGCGGTGTCTATCAACCCGGCGAGCGCGTGCCTTCGGTGCGCAAGATGAGCTCACAGCTCAATGTCAGCCACGCCACGGTGTTGCAGGCCTACGCTAACCTGGAAGACCAGGGGCTGATCCGCGCGCGGCCGCAGTCGGGTTATTACGTGCACCAGACGCCCGCGCTCACGGCGCCGACGCCGGATATCGCCCGGGTTGAGCGCCCGGGGTTGGTCACCCGCAGCAGCATCATTCAGCAGGTATTGGTCGAGTCGCGCCGCGAAGGCGTGTTTCCGCTGGGCGCGGCCGTGCCGAGTGTCGATTACTTGCCGGTGCGCGCGTTGCACCAGCAACTGGCCAAGGTCACGCGCTTCCAGAGCCCACGGGCCTTCAGCTACATGTTCAGCCCAGGTTTTGAACCGCTGCGCCGCCAAGTGGCGATTCGCATGCGCGATGCCGGTGTGGTGGTAGACCCGTCCGAAGTGGTGATCACCCACGGCTGCGTTGATGCGTTGCAGATGTCGTTGCGTGTGCTGACCCGCCCAGGCGACTTGATCGCTGCAGAGTCGCCGACTTATTACGGCTTGTTGCAACTGGCCGACCTGCTGGGCCTCAAGGTTATCGAGATCCCCAGCGATCCGGCGACGGGCATGAGCCTTGAGGCGCTGCAACTGGCGGCCAATCAATGGTCGATCAAGGCTTTGGTGCTGACCACGCGCCTGAGCAATCCGCTGGGCGCGACCATGCCTGAGGAGCGGCAGAAACAGTTGCTGCGCCTGGCCTCGGATTTCGATATCCAGATCGTCGAGGACGATATCTACGGCGAGCTGATGTTCGAGCTGGGCCGCACCAAGGCGCTCAAAGCCTATGACCGCCTGGACCGGGTGATCTACTGCTCAAGTTTCTCCAAGACCCTGTCGCCTGGCGTGCGCATCGGCTGGATGATCGCCGGCAAGTACCAGCAGGAAATCCAGCGGTTGCAGATGTTCAGCACCCACTCAGCGTGCAGCGTGACGCAGATGGGCGTGGCGGCGTATCTCGAAAACGGAGGTTATGACCGGCACCTGCGATACATCCGCCAGGAATACCGCAAGAACCTCAGCGCCTTCCAGCTGGCGGTGCAGCAGTATTTCCCCGAAGGCACACAGATGACCCGCCCGACCGGTGGCTTTATCCTGTGGGTCAGTTTGCCCGGCAGGGTCAATACCCAGGAACTGCACGTGCGGGCGCTGCAGCAGGGCATCAGCATCGCACCGGGCGTGATCTTCAGTAATACGGAACAGTTTAACCACTGTATTCGCCTTAACTGCGGCACACCGTGGAACCGCGAGGCAGAGCGTGCGCTGATGACGCTGGGGATGTTGGCCAGCCAGTTGTGCCAGGAAACCGCAGCCGGATTTTGACCCTGAGCTGAGGCGCGTAAAGGGGACACTGACGTTGACGAACTGATCACCAGGCTTGTCATGCCGCGCTCAACAAGCGAGCATATGGCCCTCTGCCGTTAATGCTGTAGGCAATATGACCTCTATTTTTCGCGCTGTTGTGGTGATTGGCCTGTTAAGCCTGTGTAACGTCGGCACCGTCCTGGCGGCAGCCCCCGTGACTGAGAGCAAGCCCGCAGCCAGTACCGAACAGAAGACTCCCGCGAAGAAACCGGCGCCGGCTAAAAAAGCCCCGGCGGCCAAGAAAAAGCCCGCAGTCGTGAAAAAACGTGCGCCGGTGGCAAGCAAATCCAAATCTGCCCACGAAGTGGCCCAGACCAAACTGCCACCGGCACAGTTGGACCTGTCCCTGCCCACCGAAATGGTCAGGCACTTGCAACCCCTCGGCACCATGCCTAAACCCAAGAGTGTGCCGCTGTTGCCGCCGATGTTTGCGGAAAAACCCACCGACAACAGCGCGTTCCAGATCAATGGCCGCCTGCTGAGCAACCAGATGCAGTTGCAACTGCGCAACGAAGAGCGCCGCGACATTGAAGGCGCTGCGCTGGATTTCGAATTCAAGCAATAAAATTGCGCGCTTAAGTGACGCACGTCCTCGACCATCTGTCGCAGACTGGTCGGTCACTTTTGTTTTGTGCGAAAAACCCCTGTTAGACCATTTTAAAACGGCTGTTTAAGGGCGTACTCTAGCCCGGCCATCTACATTGAGTCGTCGAGGACCTGCTGGTCATGAAATGCCGTGAAGGCTGTGGCGCATGCTGCATTGCCCCCTCCATCAGTTCACCGTTACCGGGAATGCCCAATGGCAAACCTGCGGGAGAACGTTGCCTGCACCTGTCGGTCGAACAGCTATGCCAGCTGTTCGGGCAACCGGAGCGGCCGGCGGTGTGCAGTGATTTCAAGGCTGACCTTGAGGTATGCGGCAACGATCAGGCCGATGCGATCCGGTTGATCGGCTGGTGGGAGCAGATGACGGCGGCTTGATGGGCTTTACTTTCGGAACATCAACAATAAGGAATACAACAATGGGTTCGCTGAAACGAATGGCTGTGTTGTGCGGTTTTACGGTGTTGTTTGCTGCCACTGCCCAGGCTGAAGATTGGCAAGTCGCCAAGGATGAAGACGGTATCAAAGTGTCCTTGAGCGAAATCGCCGGCTCCAAGTACAAAGCTTATCGCGGTGTCACCCTGATCAAAGCGCCTGTCGCCAAGATCCAGGCCCTGCAGGAAGACGTGGCCGGCGCCTGCGCCTGGATCCACGAATGCAAATCGCAAAAACTGCTCAAGACCGAAGGTGACAAGAGCTGGACCTACACCCAGTTCAAGGCGCCGTTCCCGGTGACCGACCGCGACTCGATCCTGGAGATCACCACCTCCAAGGCCGCCGACGGCACCGTGACCCGCAAACTGCTGGAAGTGCCGACCTACCAGCCTGAAGTCAAAGGTTACGTGCGTGTAGCCCAGGTAGACGGCTACTGGAAACTGGTGCCAAAGGGCGATAACCAGACCGAAGTCACTTACCAAGTGCACACCGAGCCAGGCGGCAGCGTGCCATCGTGGCTGGCCAACAAGTTCGTGGTAGACGCACCGTTTAACACCTTGAAAGCCTTGAAAGAACACGCTGAAAAATAAGCGCAGTTGATCCGGTGCCCCAGGCCTTGAGTGGAACGTTTGCCGACCGCTCAAGGTCCAGATAGATGTGAGCCCACACATGGGCTTTATCGAGGAGGCACCGATGCAAACGTGGCAAATTACCTTCGTAGATGATCACGGCGTAAAGACCGTGGAGCAGTTCGCCTGCGCGCAAAAGCCCAGCCTCGAAGATGCGGCGCACATGATCCGCAACAAGCTGGTGCCCGTGGCCGCCGAACTTGACCTCAATGACCTGGAGGGCCGCAAGCCCGAACCTACGGTCAAGATCCTCAAAGATCAAAACAGCATCCAGATCCTCGACATCTCGCCCGCCGCCTGAACATTCCCTGCAGGACTACGAAACCCCTCTGGTGGAGGTGATAGCTTCGCGCTACTCTGCAATCGAGATCAGCGAATGAATCGCTAAGGTCTGGTCTTGTCAGCTACATGCTTGTTTTCCAGCGGTGTTGTATTTGCCGTAGCTCCCGCGCCAGTAGGGCGCGGGCTTCGGGAAGCACGGAAAGTCTATCCATCGGTTTGAGGAGGACGTTTCATGAGCACAGCCTATCAAGAAGACATCAGCACCAACGTACTGCGCCGGATGAAAGAAGGCGGGTTCGACTTCTCACGGTTTCACCCCATTGAGTTCTACGCCATTTTCCCGGATGAGGAACGTGCGCGCAGGGCTGCGGGTCGCTTTCGTGGGGAATCCCTGAATGCCCAGGTCAGCGCGCGCGATGACGGCGCCTGGTACCTGGAACTGAGCAAAATCATGTTCGCAACCTACGACGGCATAGGAGACTTCGAGCAAGACTTTGAAGCGGTGGTTGAACCGTTGGGCGGCATCATCGAAGGATGGGGCGTCAAGCAGGAGGTGCGTGGGTTACCCATGTAGTGCAATTTTTTATGAGTAAAGCAGCGTATCGGCTGACCTTCGGGTCGGCCGATTTTGTTTCTGCTGTCTGAAGTTTCTCAATCCCGCGGCGCACTTTTCTTGCACCAAAAAAAAGCCACCCAAACAGGGTGGCCCAAAGGGAAGAGCGGTTCGCTGAAGCTGTAGGACGCGTCCTGTTCAGCCGATGGAAGTGATTATCCGCAAGGGTGGGCGGGCAGTGAAATCAACTCTGACTATGCTGTTGATAGTCAAAACCCGCATTAGGATGAAGCGCGAGGCTTGACGACGGGCATTCTGCGCACCAGGAAGGTGCGAGCGCATTCCGTTGTTTATTCAACTCACTGATTTTTAAGTGTTTATGCCGATGGCGCGGGCCTTGCAACACTGCATGCGTCCGAGTGACAAGGAGTACGGCATGACCCGCACTTATTACGATGAAATGTACGACGGGGCAGGGCAGGTCCGGCCCCATTACCGCGAGTTCGCCCGCTGGTTGGCCGACACGCCGGCCGAATTGCTGGCGCAGCGTCGGCGTGAGGCCGATTTGCTGTTCCACCGCGCCGGCATCACCTTCACGCTGTACGGAGACGAGCAGGGCACCGAGCGCCTGATTCCGTTTGACACCATCCCGCGCAGCATTCCCGCGAGTGAGTGGCAGATCATTGAGCGTGGCTGTATTCAACGGGTCAAGGCACTGAACATGTTCCTGGCCGACCTGTACCACGAGCAACGCATCATCAAGGCCGGCATCATCCCCGCCGAACAAGTGCTGGCCAATGACCAATACCAACTGGCCATGCAGGGCTTGAACCTGCACCGCGATCTGTATTCGCACATCTCCGGTGTCGACCTCGTGCGTGACGGCGACGGCACGTACTACGTGCTGGAAGACAATTTGCGCACGCCAAGTGGCGTCAGCTACATGCTCGAAGACCGCAAGATGATGATGCGCCTGTTCCCCGAGCTGTTTGCGGCCCAGCGCATTGCGCCCATCGACCATTATCCCAACCTGCTGCTCGACACCCTCAAAAGCTCAAGCCCACTGGATAACCCCAGCGTGGTGGTGCTGACTCCGGGGCGTTTTAACAGTGCGTTTTTCGAGCATGCTTTTTTAGCGCGTGAAATGGGTGTGGAGCTGGTGGAGGGCGCCGACCTGTTCGTGCGTGATGACCGTGTGTTCATGCGCACCACCGACGGCCCCAAGGCGGTGGACGTGATCTACCGTCGCCTCGACGATGCATTTCTCGACCCGCTGGCCTTCAACCCCGACTCGATGCTCGGCGTGCCCGGCCTGCTGGCCGCGTACCGCTCGGGCAATGTGGTGCTGGCCAATGCGATTGGCACCGGGGTGGCGGATGACAAGTCGGTGTATCCGTTCGTGACTGAGATGATCCGTTTTTACCTGGATGAAGAACCGATCCTGCAAAACGTGCCGACCTTTCAATGCCGTAAGCCCGATGAGTTGTCCCACGTGCTGGCTAACTTGCCGGACCTAGTGGTCAAGGAAACCCAAGGCTCCGGCGGCTACGGCATGCTGGTGGGGCCGGCCTCTACGGCGGCGGAAATCGAAGCCTTCCGTGCGCGCATCAAGGCCAAGCCCCATGCCTATATCGCCCAGCCGACCCTGTGTTTATCTACGTGCCCGACCTTTGTGGAAAACGGCATCGCGCCACGGCATATCGACCTGCGCCCATTCGTGTTGTCCGGCAAGGAAACTCGCGTGGTCCCTGGCGGCCTGACCCGCGTGGCGCTGCGTGAAGGTTCGCTGGTGGTTAACTCGTCCCAGGGCGGCGGCACCAAAGACACCTGGGTGGTCGAGGATTGAATCATGTTGAGTAGAACTGCCTCGGATTTGTACTGGATGTCGCGCTACCTGGAACGTGCGGAAAACCTCGCGCGCATGCTCGATGTCAGCTATTCGCTGTCGCTGATGCCCCAGGACGGGCGCGGCGATGGCCTGCATGAATTGGCCATGCCGCTGTTGATCACCGGCACCCTCGATGATTACCACGCGCGTCACGGCGAGTTGCATGCCGAGCGCCTGCTGCACTTTTTCGCGCTGGACGCGGCCAACCCGGCGAGCATCTACAGTTGTCTAGGCGCCGCGCGGGCCAGCGCCCATGCAGTACGTGGGCGAATTACCGCCGACATGTGGGAAAACATCAACGCCACCTGGCTGGATATTCGCGATATCGCCCGGCAAGGGCTGAGCCGTTACGGCATGAGCCGGTTTTGTGAATGGGTCAAGGAGCGCTCGCACCTGTTTCGGGGCGCTACCTACGGCACCATCATGCGTAACGATGCGTTTCGCTTTATTCGCCTGGGCACCTTTATCGAGCGTGCCGACAACACTTTGCGCCTGCTCGATGCGCGCTACGAAATGGCCGGCGACCAAGCCGCCGCCGTCACCGACGGCACGGCCCACGCCTACTATCAGTGGAGCGCCTTGCTGCGCGCCTTGTCGTCGTTCGAGGCCTACACCGAAATCTATCGCGACGCGCCCGGCGCTCGGCAAGTGGCTGAATTATTGTTGCTGCGCGCCGACGTCCCGCGCTCACTAAGGGCGTGCAGCGAAGAGATCGACCAGATCCTCGCCAGCCTGCCTGGCATCAATGGCCGTCCGGCCCAGCGCCTGGCCGCCGAGATGGACGCACGCCTGCGCTTTACCGCGATTGACGAAATCCTCGAGGAAGGCCTGCACGCCTGGTTGACCGACTTTATCCCCTTGGTGCGCCAGTTGGGCGACGCCATCTACAGTTCCTACCTGGAGGCCGCATGAGACTCTCCATCAGCCACGAAACCACCTACCACTACGAAGACCAGGTGCGTGCCAGCATTCAGTACCTGCGCCTCACGCCCCACGACAGCGAGCGCCAGCATGTGATCAGCTGGCAGCTGGATTTGCCGCGCCCGGTGCGTGCGCAAGTAGACCCGTTCGGCAATATCCTGCACGTGCTGACCCTGGATGAACCCCACGATGCAATCATCATCGGCGCCCGTGGCCAGGTGGATATCGACGAGTTGCGCGAGGCGGAACACGAGAGCCAGTCAGCGTTTCCGTTTCTGCGCAGCACGCGCCTGACAGAACCCGATGAAGCCTTGCTGGGTTTTGCGCAACAGCACTGCCATCAACGTCGCGACCGCAGCGCGTTGATCGACCTGATGCACGCGCTCAACCAAACCATGGCCTACACGCCCGGCGCCACCGAAGTCGACACCTGCGCCGCCCAGGCCTTTGCCGGTCGGGCAGGTGTTTGCCAGGACCACACCCACGCGTTCCTGGCCTGCGCGCGCAGCCTGGGGATTCCTGCGCGGTATGTGTCGGGGTATTTGTACACTGAAGACAGCACGCACCTGGCCAGCCACGCCTGGGCCGAAGCCTGGCTGGATGACGCCTGGTACAGCTTTGACGTGACCAACCAACTGGCCCGACCGGAGCGGCATTTGAAGCTGGCCGTAGGTTTGGATTACCTCGACGCCTGCCCGGTGCGCGGCATGCGCAGAGGCGGTGGGCATGAGCAGATGCATGCCAAGGTGTTCGTTGCGCCACAGCAGTAACACGATCGTTCCCACGCTCTGCGTGGGAATGCAGCCAAGGACGCTCTGCGTCCCTAAGCGTGACGCGGAGCGTCACAAGAGGCGTTCCCACGCAGAGCGTGGGAACGATCGCATTACTGTTGCTTACGCCCCGCCATATGCTTCAAGTACCCCACCAGCAAATCCAGCTCGCCATCGGGCAACACACTGGCGCTGAACGCCGGCATCTTCGCCTGTGGCCAATGCCGCAAACTCTGCGGGTCGCGGATGTAACGCTTGAGGAAATCCGCGCTGAAATACTCGGTGGGGTTGTAAGGAATATTCAGGTCCGGCCCTACTTGCGCATCGCCGGCGCCATTGAGCCGATGACACGCCAGGCAATTCTTCTGGAACAGCGCAAAGCCCTGATTGACCGGGTCATTCGCCGCCAGCTTCGGGTCTGGCAACAGCGCCGGGAAGCGTTCAGCCACCGTCTTCAATTGCTTGATCGCAGACACTTGGAACGGCCACTGTTCAGGGCTGATATGCCCGGCTTGCGGGTCGGTCCATACCAGATAGAACGGCCCGGCACTCGGTTTGCCGTCTGCCAGCGCCGGCCACGGCTGGGCCGGGTCCTCCACTGCCAGCCAGGCGCGGGCGCCGCTTTTCTCCAGCAGCGGGGCAGCCGTCAGCTCGGCCGCGAAACCATCCAGTGCCACGGCTTGCAGATGGTTCGCAGGCTTAAGGCCCGGCAGGAGAGAGGCCAGTGGCACGGCGCGGTAGGTCATGGTGCGTTTGTAGGAAACGTCATCAACGATCTGCACCGTCTGCGCATCCGGGTGCTTAAGCAGGTCAGCGGTCTGCCAGGTCTTGCGGGTGTGCTCGAGTTCGATGGTCAATTGCGCGGCCGTTGCCGGCAGGGCCAACAGCAAAGCGAGGAAGGCAAGGATCGGTTTCAAGGGAGAGCCCGGTTCGAAGTGGCGGTGGCGCCCACAATACCGGAAATCGGCGTGCAAAAAGACAGCCCCTGCAACAGGACCGCTATGCGCAATGTCCCGGCAGGTGCTGCCAAAAGCTGCAGTCCTGATGCTGTGTGTGCACGGAATCCGGAGGCTGAATCGTCACCCGATAACCTTGGTTAAATTGGGCAAGATCAGAATCAGTGTGGTGGCGAACAGAATAAGTCCGGCCTGACGTACTTTCGAATGTTTAAACATGGCTGACTGCCTTTTGTTGTTATTCCTGAGCGTCAAATGCGTGCCGATGTATTTCAGTATCGCGAGGTGACGTTGCACTTTTCTTACAACTGCCCCAGCAAAACCCGGCAGCAGCTTCCTACTGATTCAACCTTAGAGCCCTCGTTCTTTGCGGCTTAGATCCATTTCATATCAGCTAATCATTATTTGCGCTAAAAACGGCATGAGGCTTATTGCCATCTTCGCGGCAGCCCCGAGGCTAGACAGCTAAAACGATTAATCAGCGGTTTCCCATAGCTGCCTACCGTTCGTCCGAGCGAGGGGGTCAAAAGCAATGAGCGCATCGGTCATTGAAACCGTGTCAATCGGGCCTGAAGGTAGGCACACACGCACTGGCTGCTCGAGGATGTCATGACCCAAGCTTTGATCTTTGATGCGATACGTACGCCCCGTGGCAAAGGCAAGGCCGATGGTGCCCTGCACAGCGTCAAACCGGTCAACCTGGTGGCGGGCCTGCTGACGGCGCTGGCGCAACGCAGCGACCTCGACACGCGCCAGGTGGATGACATCGTCCTCGGCTGCGTCACCCCGGTGGGCGACCAGGGCGCCGACATCGCCAAGACCGCTGCGCTGGTGGCCGACTGGGACATCAGCGTCGCTGGCGTGCAGATCAATCGCTTCTGCGCTTCGGGCCTGGAAGCGGTGAACCTTGGCGCAATGAAAGTGCGCTCGGGCTTCGAAGACCTGGTGGTGGTCGGCGGTGTCGAGTCCATGTCCCGCGTGCCCATGGGCAGCGACGGCGGCGCCTGGGTGCTCGACCCGCAGACCAATCTGCACAGCCACTTCACGCCGCAAGGCATCGGCGCGGATCTGATCGCTACACTCGAAGGCTTCACCCGCCAGGACGTCGACACCTTCGCCCTACAGTCCCAGCAGAAAGCGGCCAGGGCTCGTGCAGACGGTTCCTTCAACAAGTCGCTGATCGCGGTGCAGGATCAGAACGGCATCGTTCTGTTGGACCATGATGAATTTATCCGTGGTGACTCCACCCTCGAAGGCCTCGGCAAGCTCAAGCCCAGCTTCGAAATGATGGGCCAGATGGGTTTCGACGCCACTGCGCTGCGGGTCTACAGCCATGTGGCGCGTATCCACCATGTACACACGCCGGGCAACAGCTCCGGCATTGTCGACGGCGCTGCGTTGATGCTGATCGGCTCCGAGGCCAAGGGCCGCGAACTGGGCCTGCGACCACGGGCGCGGATCGTCGCCACGGCGGTGACCGGCACCGACCCGACCATCATGCTCACCGGCCCCGCACCGGCGACGCGCAAGGCCTTGGCCAAAGCCGGTCTGCGCGTTGAAGACATCGACCTGTTCGAAGTCAACGAAGCGTTTGCTTCTGTGGTTCTCAAGTTCATCAAAGACATGGGTATCGATGCCGCCCGAGTCAACGTCAACGGCGGCTCCATCGCCATGGGCCACCCGCTGGGCGCCACCGGCTGCGCGATTCTCGGCACCCTGCTCGACGAGCTGGAAGTGCGCCAGCAGCGCTACGGCCTGGCCACCCTGTGTGTCGGCGGTGGCATGGGCATCGCCACCATCATCGAACGCCTCTGAGCCCAAGGAATTTGTCATGACCGAAGCCATTCGTTACGAAAAAGGCCAGGACCAGATTGTGGTGCTGACCCTCGACATGCCCGGCCAGAGCGCCAACACTATGAACGGTGTGTACCGCGAGGCCATGGCGGCCACCGTCACACGTCTTGAGGCGGAAAAGGCCGACATCGCCGGCGTGGTTATCACCTCAGCGAAGAAGACCTTCTTCGCCGGTGGCGACCTCAATGAACTGATCAAAGTCGACAAAGCCCACGCCAAGGATTTTTACCACGGTGTGCTCGAGTTGAAGGCGCAGTTGCGTCGCCTGGAAACCCTTGGCAAGCCGGTGGTGGCCGCGATCAATGGCGCAGCGCTGGGCGGTGGTTGGGAGATTTGCCTGGCGTGTCATTACCGCGTTGCGCTGGATGACAAATCCACCCAGCTTGGCCTGCCGGAAGTCACCCTGGGCCTGTTACCGGGCGGCGGCGGGGTAGTGCGCATGGTGCGTATGCTCGGGCTGGAGAAGGCTTTGCCGTATTTGCTGGAAGGTAAAAAAGTGCGGCCGCAGCAGGCGTTGCAGGCGGGTTTGATCAATGAGCTGGCGGCGAACCGCGATGAACTGCTGGCCAAGTCCCGCGCCTGGATTTTGGCCAATCCTGAGGCCAGGCAACCGTGGGACAACAAGGCATACCAGATTCCCGGTGGCACGCCATCAAACCCAAAAGTTGCGCAAATGCTGGCCATCGCGCCGTCGATTTTGCGCAGTAAAACCAATGGCTGCTTCCCCGCGCCGGAGAAAATTCTCTGTGCGGCTGTGGAAGGTGCCCAAGTGGATTTCGACACCGCGCACCTGATCGAAACCCGCTACTTCACCGAGCTGGTCACCGGGCAAGTGGCGAAAAACATGATCGGCACCTTCTGGTTTCAGCTCAATGAGATCAACGCCGGCAGCTCACGCCCTAAAGGTTTTGCCCCTTATGTCACGCGTAAGGTGGGCGTGCTGGGCGCCGGGATGATGGGCGCAGGCATTGCTTACGTGAGTGCCTGTGCGGGCGTCGAGGTGGTGCTCAAGGACATCAACCTGGCGGCGGCCGAGAAGGGTAAGGCGCATTCGGCGGCGCTGCTGGACAAGAAGGTAGGCCGTGGGCAATTGACCGCCGAACAGCGGGAAAGCACCTTGGCGCGGATTTATCCTACTGCCTCCGATGCCGATCTGGCCGGTTGCGACCTGATTATCGAAGCCGTGTACGAAGATCGTAAACTCAAAGCCAAGGTCACGGCGGCGGCGCAAAGCGTGGTCGGCAGCGAGGCGGTGATCGCCTCCAACACCTCCACCTTGCCCATCAGTGGCTTGGCGACCGCGGTGCCCGATCAAGGCAAATTCATTGGCCTGCATTTCTTCAGCCCCGTCGACAAGATGCCGCTGGTGGAAATCATCAAGGGCGCCCACACAAGCGACGAAACCCTGGCTCGAGGTTTTGATTTCGTACTGCAAATCAAGAAGACCCCGATCGTGGTCAACGACAGCCGCGGCTTCTTCACCTCGCGAGTGTTCGGCACCTTCACCAACGAAGGCATCGCCATGCTCGGCGAAGGCGTGGCCGCGCCCATGATCGAAACCGAAGCGCGCAAGGCCGGTATGCCGGTGGGGCCGTTGGCGGTATCGGATGAAGTTTCCCTCAGCTTGATGAGCCATATCCGACAGCAGACGGCGAAGGATCTGCAAGCCGAAGGCAAAGCGCTGCCGGCTCACCCGGCGACGGCTGTGATCGATCTATTGGTGAATGAATACAAACGCACGGGCAAGGCGGCAGGCGGCGGTTTTTACGACTATCCCGCAGGCGGACACAAGCATCTGTGGCCCGAGCTGAAAACTCGCTTTGAGCAACCCGACAAACAGATCTCAGCGCAGGATGTGCGCGACCGTTTACTGTTTATTCAGGCGATTGAAACCGTGCGGTGTGTGGAGGAGGGCGTGTTGATGTCCACGGCGGATGCCAACGTCGGCTCGATCTTCGGCATCGGCTTTGCCGCGTGGAGTGGCGGCGCGCTGCAGTTTATCAACCAGTATGGCTTGAACGACTTTATTGCCCGGGCGCGCTACCTGGCCGAGCAATACGGGGAACGGTTCTCGCCGCCGGCGTTGTTGCTTGATAAGGCCGCGCAGGGTCAACTATTTGCCTGATCAGACCCCCTGTTTTGAATGATGGAGAACCCCTGTGGGAGCGGGCTTGCCCGCGATAGCGTCATATCAGTCGATATTTACAGTGGCTGACACACCGCTATCGCGGGCAAGTCCGCTCCCACAGGTAGTCATGCGGCAGGACTTGCTTTGCAGGCACATTTCAAGGCAGGCTCTCTGGGCTGTGCATTATTCCCACCACCGTGTCAGGTATTTTTTATGTCGCTACGCGTCTGTATCCTGGAAACCGATATCCTGCGTCCAGGCTTGATCGATCAATACCAAGGGTACGGGCAGATGTTCAAGCGCCTGTTCTCCAAGCAACCGATTGCCGCCGAATTCGTCATCTACAACGTAGTGCAGGGCGAGTACCCGCCTGCTGACGAGGTGTTTGACGCCTACCTGATCACCGGCAGCAAGGCCGACTCCTTCGGCACCGACCCGTGGATCCAGACCCTCAAAACCTACGTGCTGGAGCGCTATGAGCGTGGCGACAAGCTGCTGGGCGTGTGCTTCGGTCACCAGCTACTCGCGCTGCTGCTGGGCGGCAAGACCGAACGCGCCAGCCAAGGCTGGGGCATGGGCATCCACGACTACAAGATGAACGCCAAGGCGCCGTGGATGAGCCCGGTGGTGGAAGAACTGACCTTGCTGATCAGTCACCAGGACCAGGTCACCACACTGCCGGACAACGCCACCGTGATCGCCTCCAGCGATTTTTGCCCGTATGCGGCGTACCACATCGAAGACCAGGTGCTGTGCTTCCAGGGCCACCCGGAGTTTATCCACGACTATTCCCGCGAGTTACTGGAGATTCTTCAGACAACCTTGGGCGAAAAGGTCTACACCCACGGCGTGGCCAGCCTGGCGCGCGACCACCACGGTGCCACCGTGGCGGAATGGATGATGCGCTTTGTCGCCCATAAGCCAGAGACGGCGATTTAAAGCCAGCCCGAGCGTTTAAAGCTGGCCCACAAACTGGTGCAGCCCACCGCAATAAACCCGAGCACCGCGAAATAGCCGTAGTGCCATTGCAGCTCGGGCATGTTCTGGAAGTTCATCCCGTAAATCCCCGCCACCGCCGTGGGGAACGCCAGAATCGCCGCCCACGCGGCGAACTTGCGCTGCACCACGCTTTGCCGTGAAGCCTCCAGCAACACACCAATTTCGATGGTCTGGCTGGCGATGTCGCGCAGGGTGGTGAGGTCTTCCATCTGCCGCGTCACGTGGATCTGCACATCGCGAAAATACGGGCGCATGTTCTTGTCGATAAACGGGAAGCTGAGCTTCTGCAGTTCCTGGCTGATCTCCACCATCGGCGCCACATAACGCTTGAGCCGCAGCACATCGCGGCGCAGGCCGTGCAGGTTCTGTATATCGCGCTCGCTCAGTGAACTGCACAGCACGTTGCGCTCCAGCTCATCAATCTCGGCGTGGATCGCTTCGCTCACCGGCTGGTAGTTTTCGGTGACGAAATCCAGCAGCGCATAGAGTACGAAATCTTCCCCATGCTCCAGCAACAACGGCCGCGCCTCACAGCGCTGGCGCACAAAGCCGTAGGAAGCCGAGTGGCCGTTGCGGGCAGTGATGATGTAGCCGTTGCCGGCGAAGATATGGGTTTCGATAAACTCCAGCTTGCCGTTCTCGCGCACCGGTGAGTAGGTAACGATAAACAGCGCATCGCCGAAGGTTTCAAGCTTGGGGCGGCTGTGTTTTTCCAGGGCGTCTTCGATGGCCAGTTCATGCAGGTTGAACTGGCGTTGCAGGTTGGCCAGCTCCTGGGCGCTGGGTTCTTCCAGGCCGATCCACACAAAATGGTCGGGTTTGGCGGCCCAGGCGGCGCCCTCGTCGAGGGTGATATCCGTGACTTTCTTACCGGCGCTGTAAACGGCCGCCGCAACAACTCTACCCATGGTGCTGATCGCTTCTTATTAGGAGGACAGGTGTTGGGCAGCTTAGCTGGAGGCGAGTTCTATTGTTGCGGCATTTTGCAGTTCGCGGTCCATTGCCGCGATGCATGCTTCCATCTGCGCTTGGCATGTCTGCATCAGCGCCGGGATGTCATCCGAAGTCAGCCCACAGGTAGGAATCGGCGGCAATGAGCGTATGAGTACATCACCGCTGTTCCAGCGATTGAGCTGCATATGCTTGACGTAAGTGCTGGCACACACCTGAACGATCGGCACACCGGCCGCAATCGCCATATGGAACGCGCCTTTCTTGAATGGCAGCAAGCCATTGCCCAAGTTGCGCGTGCCTTCGGCGAACACCCAAATCGAGGTGTCCTCATGCTGCAAGGTCTGCGTGGTGGTGAGCATCGCCCGGCGCGCCTTGTGCGCATTCCCGCGGTCAATCAACACATTGCCCGCCAGCCAGAACAGCTGGCCGAACAACGGCACCCATTTCAGACTCTTTTTGGCGATACACACCGTGCGATTGGGCACCACATTGCCGAATATAAACAGGTCATAGTTGGACTGATGGTTGGCGATGACCACACAGGTGCCAGGTTTGTTACGTAGCGAGTCGACATCGGCCTTCAGGTTCAAGCCCAGAATACGCATGGCAGGCAACGCATAGAGGCGAGCACACAGGCGGCTGTTGTCCGGGTTGAACGGCCGGCACACACCCAAAAGCACGCCCAATAAACCGGCGACCATAAAGTGCAGGCCCATCAACAACATACGTAACAGAAAAAGCATCGACACAGCCCATCGGGACAAAAGGTGGCGCAGTGTACGGATGTGCACTGTATTCGGCAATTGCCCCTACAGACGTAGGAGATAGGCGATGTTTAAGCACATGTTTCAACGTATGCCGACATAGCCCGACTAGAGCGGCTAAAGACGCTGCGGATTTATTTGTAAGAAAAAGCCCGACTCAAGATCGGGCTTTGACACATCAGCTGTAGGTATCTAGACAATTATTGACGGGGCCACCTATTTCTGTGGCGAGCGGGCTTGCCCCGCGTTGGGCTGTGAAGCAGCCCCAAAACCAGGCCCCGCGTTCCTTCAGGAGAAACCTCAGTGCCTTTACTGGGGCCGCTGCGCAGCCCAACGCGGGGCAAGCCCGCTCGCCACAACAGCCTGCTCAGAACAGATGTTGCCTACAGCTACTCAGCTATAGGGCATTAGCCCAGGTTGTGGCCCTGATCCTGAATAATTGCATCATCCAGGGCTTCCAGCAGTGCCTTACGCACCTTCAGCTTGGTGTGCTTGTGGGCATTCATGTTGATCTTCTTCAACTGCCGCGCAGCCTCCAGGGCCGCTGCGTGCAACTCCTCCGGCGCCACCACCTTATCCAGGAAGCCAGCCCCCAATGCGCCTTGCGGATCAAACATCTCGGCATTGATCACCGAACGATGAAACGCAGATTTACGCAGACGATCCCGCGCCAACTCGATACCGGCGTGGTGCATGGTCATGCCGATCGCCACTTCGTTCAGGCCAATGCTGAACGGGCCTTCCACACCGATCCGGTAATCCGCCGACAACAGCAGGAACGCACCCTTGGCCACCGCATGCCCAGGGCACGCCACAATCACCGGGAACGGGTGCGACAACAGGCGCCGCGCCAACGTCGAACCCGACGTCACCAGGCCAATGGCTTCTTTAGGCCCAGCGGTCATCACCTTCAAATCATAACCACCCGACAGAATCCCCGGCGTACCGGTGATGATCACCACCGCCCGATCCTTCTCGGCCTGATCCAGCGCAGTGTTGAACTCAGCAACCACTGCCGGAGAAATGGCGTTTACCTTGCCGTTGCTCAAGGTCAGGGTCGCAATACCGTCTTCGAGGTGGTAAGCAATCAACTCACTCATGACGCGGTTCCTTGTAGGAATTGTTATAGATAGGCTGTTAATAGAAGCGCATGCGCAGACGTTACCCACCACGCCCGCCCCGGTAAAGCGCCGTGACTGACTACACAGTCAGACTTTTCCCGCATTCCCAAGGGTAGACGGCCCGCAGCAGGGCATAGCCGCCGCGCCAGACGCTCGCAACTGATGCCCAAGAATGGCAGATTCACCGCCCCTCACCGAGCAAGTCACGGCATAACCGTCTAAGCGCATGAAAATTCTGAAAAAAACCTTTGCCATCAGAAAGGCTTTCGACTACATTAGCGCGCCTCGACAGACTGAACTGGTTTGACGAGATACGGTGAAGTGTCCGAGTGGCTTAAGGAGCACGCCTGGAAAGTGTGTATACAAGAAATTGTATCGAGAGTTCGAATCTCTCCTTCACCGCCACATTAAGTAAACACAAACCCCTGATTTTCCTAGAGAAAGTCGGGGGTTTGTGGTTTTTGGTGTTTGAAAAACAGCGCCATCGGGATACCCTGGGGCGGGTGTTCTGGTGCGTTAGAGTTGAGCCATTAAGCGGCGCAGATCGAGTTAGCCCCGCACCTTTCTTGGGGAGCCAATACATCAATTTTTGAGTGCGATTTGTGCACATATGTTGTTCAGTTATGTGCGATGTTTAAACATATGAGTTTCCTTAAGCTGGGCGCTGCTCACCCAGTCGCAGTTCAAGGAAACACACCCATGACCAACTCTCCTCATCTGACCATCCGCGCAATGTCTGGCGCATCACCCATCGCCCAGACTGTTCCAGCCGCCACTCCACCGAGCCAGCTTCTGCCCAAGCTGCTCAAATCTGCCGTCATCGGCCTGGGCTTGATAATGGGCCTCGGCCAGTTTGCTGCCGCCGCCGAGGCACCGGCTAACCCGCACCCGACCATTCGTGCCATGTTCGGTGCCAAGCCGGCTGACAAGCTGGACGCCAAAACCACCGCACTGTTGGTGATCGACTACCAGAATGAGTACTACACCGGCCGCATGCCGATCCCGGATGGCATGAAAGCCCTGGAAAACACCCAGCGCCTGATTGCCTTCGCAGACAAGGAACACATCCAGGTGATCCACGTGCAGCACATCGCTCCAAATGGCGCCGCAGTATTTGCCAAAGATGGCAAGACCGTGGATTTCCATCCGCTGATGACGCCGCGCCCACAAGATAAGGTGATTCAGAAAACCACCGTCAGCGTGTTTGCCAGCACCGATATTGATGCCCAGTTGAAGAACGCCGGGATCAAGACGCTGATCATTTCCGGCCTCATGACTCACGCCTGTGTCGCCGCTGCAGCCCGCGACGCCACGCCGTTGGGCTACGACGTTGTGGTAGCATCCGACGCTACGGCAACCCGCGCCATCACTCGCGCAAATGGGCGTTCGGTGACCAAGGACGAGCTGCATGATTCGGCGCTGGCCGAGATCGAAGACACTTTCGGTTCAGTGCTGACCACCGCGCAAATCGTCGCCTTGCCGGTTCACTGATCAGCCTGATCACTCATTGGAGTAACGCCCGCTTCATGAACCAGCTATCTGCCATGCGCGCCTTTCGGTGCATTGTCGAGGCCAAGGGCTTCTCTGCTGCGGCAGAGCGGCTGGACACCACCCACTCGACGATATCTCGGCAGTTGCAGCAGTTGGAACTTGAACTGGGCGTTCAGTTGATCAACCGCAATACCCGACGTTTCAGCCTGACCGGCCCTGGGGAGCAGTACTTCGCAGCCTGTGTCGATATTCTTGACCGCCTCGATGCGGCTACCCAGGCCATGGCACAGGGGCATCAGCGCCCCGAAGGCCTGTTGCGGGTCAGTGTGCCGCTGGTGGTGGGTACGCTGGATGTGCCGCACTGGCTGCCGGGGTTTCAGAAGCGTTATCCCGATATCGAACTCGAGCTGTGCTGCGACGACAAATTCGTTGACCTGGTGGCCGAGGGCTTCGATGTCGCCATCCGCATCGCCAGCGCTTTGGGCGATACCACCCTGATCGCCCGCACCCTCACCGTTTCAAAACGCGTGCTGGTGGCGTCGCCTGCCTACATCCACACCCACGGTTTACCGCGCACCGCCCAGGAACTCGATGAGCACCGCTTGCTGAGGTTTGTCGGGGAGGCGTCAGACTGGCAACTCACCTCGGCCCGTGGTGCAACCGTGAGCGTCACGCCCAAAGGCCAATTCAAGACCAACACCATCACTGCCTTGCACGCCGCCACACTGGCCGGCGCCGGCATCGGCTGCTTCACGCATGCGACGGTGCGCAACAACCTGGCGCAAGGGCAACTGGTGCCCATCCTGCCCAACTACTCGATGGGCGAGTGGCGTTACTGCGCGCTGTACCCGCAATCCCGGCACTTGGCGCCCAAGGTCAGGGCGTTTGTGGATTACATGGCGGATTTTTACCAGGTGGATGCTAAAGCCGCTATCTGAGAAAGGAAAAGGACAGATTTTTATTTGAGTTTGTCACGGGCTCCATGCGAGGCAATTAACCCCCTGATTTCGGGAGAAACCAGGGGTTTTGTGATCTCTGGAGTTTGAAAATGTGCCGTTTCTAGATCAAGCGCCGGGCATATCCATGCGTCGGCCTATGACATCCAGCAAATCGCAGCCGTCGCGCAACGGGATTGAACACAGCAAGGCAAAATCACTGAGAACAACGGCATCACTGCTGATCTCGCTGCGCAGTGCAAGGTTCTCAAGGACTTGGGTGACGGCACGCAGCCGAAAACTCGCGGCATCGAGGAGGATTTCCAGGGGGACGGTGGTATCGACAAAAAGCGCAGGGGTGGCGCTGTCGTTGCTGGTGAGGGCTATGTATTGGTTCATGCGTTAAGTCCGTTCACTTAGAGGAATATGAGCCACGCATTTGTCGCCAAACAAAAGGTGGCCGCTGTACGCAGGTTGGCGAACCGGTATAAGAACGGACAAAGACCGGCAGACCCGAAGGTCTCCCACGCACAGCAGCCGTTGAGCAGCTTATTGCGTGCAGGCGCATCCCGCAAATCTGCCGGGAGACTTCTGCCGTCTTAATAGTCGAGTCGCCAAACCCGTTCGCCCTGTGGGCGACCGAGTGACTATAGGCTCGACGATTTTGAAGTGCGAGGCCGACGCTTCTGAACGGTTTGTAGGACGTTGCCTGGATTGCTGGGCATGGGCAGTCCTACCTACGAACCCTGCAACCTCGGGAGTGGCAAATCGAGTAAACGTTTGAAATTACAATTGTGCTAGGGAAATTTTTTCTCTAGCGTCCGTCTCCATGGCGACCCTTCGCAGTGAACGAAGCTGGAAATAAAAATCTATCCCGACGACCACGCGCCGCCGCACTTTCACGTGCAAACGCCGGATGGCGAGTCGTTGGTCCAGATAGAAGGGCTTGTTGTGCTCGGTACAGGGGCAGAAACAAAGGCCTTGAAAGCCGCCCTGCTTTGGGCAAAAGCTCATATCGCGGATCTCAAGCGCGTATGGGATGAACAAAACCGGAGGAACTGACTTATGACCAGCAAGCTTCGCATCTCTGCTGTGCAACCAGTTGCCGGCAAGCATGCCTTACAGATCGAATGGAATAACGGCAAGCGGCATACCGTTGATCTTCTCGATCATATAAATGCCTTTCCGATCCTCAAACCTCTTCTGGATTTGGCTCGATTCGGCCAAGTACAAGTCGGTGAGTGGGGATTTGATGTGATGTGGGGTAACGACCTCGAACTGTCAGCTGTTACGCTGCACCGTCTAGCATTGGAGCAATCCGGTGAGGTGATGCTGACACAGGATTTCCGGCAGTGGATGCTCAGTAACAACCTGTCCCTTTCCGCAGCGGCTGTGGAGTTGGGGTTCTCTCGCAGGACCATCACCGCCTATAGCAGCGGCGCTGCTTTGATTCCCAAGCATGTGGGGCTGGCGTGCAAGGGCTGGGAGTACGAGCATAAAGGTTACAAAGGGCACTACGCCTGAAGGTGCCGGTATTGCGCAAAAAGGGCGGTCAATTGAGCCGCTCTAATTCATTTTGTTGAAAAGCTACCGTCCTTTGCGATGTGTACACATGATCAGTAGACGCGCGCAATGCGTAGGCACATACCTGGATTAAAGTAGTCCATTTCTGAAACGTTAAAGCCACCCCTCTGCACGTCTTACCTCCGCCGTTACGCTTTCTTATAGTCCTGCGCCTCAGCCACTTGGAGGTGCACGCATGCAGGGACCCTACGCATTTATCAATGAACATCCCCAGCCTTATCCATTGCTTAAACTAAGCCTGGCGCTTGATCCGTATACACACACCAAGTTCGACACCCTCAACCAGCACATTCGCAACACGGTGGTGTTGCCGGGGCAATTGGTGATCATCGGGGATAGTCGAACCGCCGCTTGCACCGCTGAAGAAGCACAGCTGATGCGCTCGGCGCAAAATATAAAGCTCGCCCTGTTGGCGCACTCCGCAACTGACCAATTTCTGATCAAAAACTATGATCAGTTGCAGGCCATCTTGACCTATTCGTCCCTTGGCATCGGCAGTGCCAGCAGTGCATGGAGCAAGCATTTGGCGCAAGTTGAGAAGACCCTTATGGAAATCGAGAGTTTGCATAAGCAGTACTTGAGCAAAGGCACCACTGGGGCGAGGGAGGAGTTTTTGGTTAAACGAAGGGCGCTATTTTCCAGGTTGGACAGCCAAATCT
>NZ_JAAAFV010000023.1:274888-275060 GCF_019352915.1 Pseudomonas sp. Xaverov 259
GGGGTCGTGGCCGAAGCGTTCCTGTATGTCTTGCGAGTGGTCGGCGCGGGTCAGGCGGGCGAGGGGGTCGTAGTGGTAGTGGCGTTCGCCTTTGCGGGTATCGAGCAGGCGGGTGAGGTTGCCGCTTTTGTCGTAGTCGTATTGGCGTTGGTAAAGGGTGTGTTGCTGTTGG
>NZ_JAAAFV010000023.1:275070-275227 GCF_019352915.1 Pseudomonas sp. Xaverov 259
TCCGTTTAGCTCGACGGTGGAAAGGTGGCCACCTTTGTCGTGGTTGAAGGTGAGGCGGTTGTTGTCCGGCAGGCGCAGGTTTTTGAGCTGCCCGCAGGCGTCATAGCCATAGCGCAATGTGCCCCAGCCTTGGTGTTCGGCGGTGAGGCGGTTTTGT
>NZ_JAAAFV010000023.1:275237-327812 GCF_019352915.1 Pseudomonas sp. Xaverov 259
CAAGGTGGCCGCCTTTGTCGTGGTTGAAGGTGAGGCGGTTGTTGTCCGGCAGGCGCAGGTTTTTAAGCTGCCCGCAGGCGTCATAGCCATAGCGCAATGTGCCCCAGCCTTGGTGTTCGGCGGTGAGGCGGTTTTGTGGGTCGTATTCGTAGGCTAACGCCCAGTGGCCGTCGTCGACGCTGAGGAGATTGCCTTGGCGGTCGTAGGCATAGTCGACAATGTTGCCGTCTGGCAGGGTTTTTCTTACTAGGCGGCCGGCGTGGTCTCGCGCGTAGCGGGTAACGAGCTGACTGCCGTCGTCGCCGTGTTCGGTTTTCTCCGATAGGTTGCCGTTGAGGTCATACACGTAAGCCGTGCGCTGGCCGTCAAAGCCGATTTCCTGCTGGATCAGGCCGTTGGGGTGGTAATCAAGCCGGTAGGTTTCGCCTACCTCGTTTTCGATTGAGGTCAGCAGCAGGCGCGCATTGTCGTAGCGGTACTTAACGTGGGTGCCATCGGCGTTGATACGGCGGCTGATCAGGTGCAGGCCGTCGGCGTATTCGTAGCGGGTGACGTGGGCGAGTTCGTCGTGTTCGGCGGTGATTTTTCCGTAGGCGTTGTAGGTGTATTCGCGCGTCGCGCCACCGGGCAAAACGACACGAATCAACCGCCCCACGCTGTCCCACTGAAACTGGGTCAGGGCACCTTGCTCATCCTCGCGGGCAACCTGACGACCAAGATCGTCATAGCGATAACGCTTGCTACCACCATTGGGCAGCAGCTCTTTAAGCAACTGCCCACGCTCATTCCAGATCAGCCGATGGCAACTGTTATCGGGAAACCAAACCCCCGTCAGCTGCCCATATTTGTTGTAGCTGTAGTCCGTAATATTGCCGTCAGGATCGGTCTTGCGAATGACGTCGCCCTGATCGTTACGCTCGTATTTCCAAACCGCCTCACCACGGCGTACCACCCGAACGAACCCGTTGTCATGCTCGTAGGACGTCGGCTCGTCGTCCCCCGGAAACATCGCCACCAAGCGTCCGGCGTCTTCGTACTGGTACGCCGTCACCGCCCCAAGCGGGTCCTGCTCGACTGTCAGCCGACCCTTATCGTCATAAGACTTGAAGTATTCAGCACCGTCCGGATCAATGCGCTGCACCAGCCGTGCGCGGTCATCGTGGACGTAAACTTCCCGGCTGCCATCAGCGTTATTAACCGTAACCCTGCCGTCGTCACCCCAGGCATACCGCGTATCCATCTGCGAAAAGCTGGCCCAATGCCGAACACACCGCGCCGCCTTGCCAGCCCGTTCCCACTCCCAAAAGAAGCTCGCGCCACCGGCCAACCCACGTTCAAGAATGACGTGCTGCTCGTCGTACCGATAAACCTCGCTTTCACCCACAGCATTGGTCGCAGAAACCAATCGGCCAAGGTCGTCATAGGCGTAGGAAACAACCTTCTGCTCCGTCACCCATTCGAAGGGTTCATGCCCTTTGGCCCGATGAACCTGATAGTCCACCGCCACAATGCGGCCAAACTCATATCGTAAAAACAGCGAGCGCCCCACGCCGTTATCCAGCCGCTCAACCCGCCCCAAACGATCGTGAAAAACTCGCAGGCGGTTGTCATACGCATCGCTGATGGCAACCAGCACGCCATCGTGAAAGTGATAAAACCGCGACGCCTGGGCCAGCACCAGTTCATCGGGCAAGTCACCCAAATAGATCGCCGCTTCGGCCAAGCTATTAGTAATCGCCGGTCGAGCGGCGGTAGGCAACGGAAACTCGGTACGGCGATTCTCATGATCCGTCCACACCACCGAATCACCGGAAACAGAAAGCCTGTGCGCCAGCGAATGGCTCCAGCCAAACCCCAACCCGCCATCCACTTCCACCGCACTGGTGCGATACAACCGCGTCCACTCAAACGGCAAAACCCCGTCCAGCGTGCCGTCGGTGAGGGTCAGCAATTCCTCGCCAGTAACCATCGACACCGGGCAACCGTTGGTAACGGTTTTGTCCGCAGGGGCTGCCGCATCGCCATTGAGGTTCTTGGCCGAAGCCGGCGCATCGTCAACGTGTTCTTTTTGCTTCACCGCCGCGTTCTGCCGCGCCCGCCAACGCATTTGCAGCGTGCCTTGCTTCAGCCCGCCAACCACACCGCGAACTGCCACCGCCTTGTAACGGTCCACCGCCTGCATGAATGTGGTCAGAATCCCGAGCAGGCTCCTGACAAAACCCACAGCGGCATCCAAAACCCGCGCGCCGTACTTGACCAGCCGCAAACTGAGATAAGCCACGCCGGCTGCCGGTAACGCGATGGTCAGTACCGCGCCGATCACCAGATCAATCAGCAGCGACACTACAAACCCTGCCGCTGTCTCCGCGATTTCGCCGGGTGGCAGCGCGTCCAGCCAGAGCATCGCGGTGCGCAGCATCAGGTACAGCGCGGCCTCATCGCTGGCCAGTAACATGGCCTGTTCCATGACCTTGGGCGCATCGGTAGCCAACTGCGCCAACTTGGCGGCCTCGGCGCCGAGTTGCTCAGCGAATTTCAGTGGGTCTTCAAGAATCGCCTGAACCAGCTTGATGCTGTCCCATACATCGCGGATTGCCGCCCAACTGCCCGCCAGCACACCGCTGCCAATCGCGGTGGCGGTCGATTGCTGCCAATAGGGTTTGAAATCCTTCCACTGCTCGCGCAGCCAGTGCTCCAGGTCGGCCGTCAGCCCGGCGTAGGAGGCAAACAGCGCGTCCACTTGCTGCGCAGAAACGCCGCCCTGCACCCGCACCTGATAGCGCCCACCTGCGGCACAAAAATGCGAACCCTTGCCGTGCTCATCGAGCATGACAAGCGTGGAACTGCCGTCATCCAGCCGGATGACCTCAACCAGGATATTGCCGATCGGCACGTCATACGCCGATTCGAACAGGCTCTGGATTTTCAGCTCGCCGCCCACCGGGCACAGGGCTACGGTGGAAAAGCCCATGTCGGAAATACTGACGCTCTGCTGCGCATCACCAACCCGTAGCACGCGGTCCATCCTCAGCAGCGACGGCATATCCGCAGCATGGCTTAGCGTGTCCAGCGCACGCGCATACCAGGCGTCCATCTGCCGGCGATACTCCGCCAGGCTCTGATGAAAGCCATTCAGCTCATGTTCGATAAAGGCGATGTGGGCAGCGTTGGTCATCCGTGACGTCTCGGCAAAAATGGCAAGGCGTCGGAGTCTGCTGCAGGAAAAAGCCGCTGGACGAATGGTTGGAAAAATCAGAATGGGATGACGCAGGGCGGGTAAAAAACGCGAAAAACTATCCCGAAGGACTACGCAAAAAAGCGATCCAACTCATTGCAATAAAACACCTCAAATAAAAATGACTCGCATCCTTGCCCGATTCCGCGACATGGCCGTCATGGTTAATAGAACCTCCATTACGCAGGATTTCCCATGTCGCGCCTTGCTCGTCCCTTGCACCCACTGGCCCTGTCAGTGGCGATGGCTTTTGCCGCTGTGCCGTTGTTCGCCGTCCAGCCATCCTTTGCCGAAGAAACTGGCAGTGCGTTGCGCCGGTTCTCGATTCCTGCCGGTGATTTGAGCCAATCCCTCAATAGCCTCGCCGAGCAGGCCGCGCTGGTACTGGCGTTTGATGCAGGCTTGACGCGCGGCAAGCACAGTAACGGTGTGAGCGGGCAATACGACACCGACGTGGCACTCGCGCAAGTGCTCGCGGGCAGTGGCTTGCAGGCCATCAAGATCTCCGCCGACCGTTACCGCCTCGAAGCGCTCCCGGACGATGGCGGCGCCATGCAGTTGCAGGCCACCACCATCAGCGGCGCCTACCAGAGCGAAAGCCCCACCGGGCCGGTGGCGGGTTATGTCGCCACCCGCAGCCTGTCGGGCACCAAGACCGATACCGCGCTGATCGAGACGCCGCAGTCGATTTCGGTGGTCACCAAGGACCAGATGCGTGCGCAAAACGCCGAAAGCCTCAACCAGATCCTGCGTTACAGCGCGGCCGTGGTCCCCGAAACCCGTGGCGCTACGGCCTCGCGCCTTGACCAGTTGACCATCCGTGGTTTCGCCCCGGCTACTTATCTGGATGGCCTGCGCATGCCGTCAAGCCGGGATGCCTTGCCACAGAAAGACGCCTTCGACCTGGAGCGCGTCGAAGTACTGCGCGGCCCAGCCTCGGTGCTGTACGGGCAGGGCACGCCAAGCGGGGTGATCAACATGGTCACCAAACGCCCGTTGGACACGCCGCTTCATGAAGTCGGCGTGGAATACGGCACTTTCAACAAGAAGCGCACCACCTTCGATCTGAGCGGCCCGCTTGATGATCAAGGTGTGTATGCCTACCGCGTGGCTGGGTTGTTCGATGATGCCGATGGCCAGGTTGAACACACCGAGACTCGCCGCCAGTCGCTGTCCAGCGCCTTCACCTGGCGCCCGGACGATGCTACCTCGCTGACCTTGCTCGGGCATTTCCAGAAAGACCCGAAGGGCGCGTCGTACGGGTCGGTGCCGGCCTGGGGCTCGGTGCTGCGCAGCCCTACCGGACGCAAGATCGATGTGGATTTTTACGACGGTGAAAAGAACTTCGAGAAAAGCGACCGCGAGCATTACTCCCTCGGCTATGCCTTCGAACATTACTTCAACGACGTCTGGACGCTGCGCCAGAACGCCCGCTACCTGCGGGCCGAGGGCGTCTATCGCAGCATCTACAACAGCTACCTGATGGGCGATTACCGCACCTCCAAGCGCTCCACCATCGCTGCCGATGTGGACATGGACGCTTACACCCTCGATAACCAGGTGCAGGCCAAATTCGACACTGGCTCGTTGCAGCACACGCTGTTGATGGGGCTCGATTACCAGAACACCCGCACCGACACCAAAACCGGGTATGGCAGTGGCCCGAACCTGGATATCTTCGACCCGGTCTACGGCGCACCGGTCACCACGCCCGCGTTCAGCACCGACGCCACCGCGCGCAGCGAGCAGACCGGTGTTTACCTGCAAGAGCAAATGAAGTGGGACCAATGGGTGCTGTTGCTGGGCGGTCGTTATGACTGGGCCAGCACCGACAGCACCACCAAAACCATCAGCTCCGGCGCCAAGAGCAAGTCGTCGCTGGACAGCAAGGCATTCACCGGACGCATTGGCCTGGTTTACCTGTTCGATAATGGCCTGGCGCCGTATGCCAGCTATGCGGAGTCGTTCAACCCGCAATCGGGCACCGGTTATGGCGGTTCGGTGTTCAAGCCCACCGAAGGCAAACAGTACGAAGTCGGCATCAAGTACCAGCCGCCGGGCAGTAACAGCTTTATCACCGCGGCGATTTTCGACCTGCGCCAATCCAACGTGCCGACCATGGACCCGGACCCGACGCACCTGTGTGGCAGTGGTCGCTGCCAGATCCAGGACGGCGAGCAACAGTCCCGTGGCTTTGAACTGGAAGGCAAGGCCAGCCTCAACGACAACCTGGACATTACTGCGGCTTATGCGTACCTGGACAACCGCGCGAGCAAATCCAACAGCACCGTCCGCTATGCGCCGATCAGCGATATCGGCACCGGGCCGGCGGTTCCCGTTGAGGGCACCACCACCTACGGCGTGCCACGCCATACGGCCTCGGCGTGGGCCGACTACACCTTCCACGATGGCCGGCTCAAGGGCTTCGGCGTGGGTGCCGGCGCGCGCTATGTGGGGTCGTCCTGGGGCGATACCGCCAACACCCTGAAAGTGCCTGGCTACACCTTGATGGATGCGGCGGTGCACTACGACATTCCGAATATCGCCAACCCCAAAGACAACCTGCGCCTGGCGCTGAACGCCACCAACCTGGCGAACAAGGAATACGTGGCCTCGTGCTACTCCTATTCGTGGTGCTGGTATGGCTCGCAGCGTACCGTGCAGGCGAGTGCCACTTACCAGTGGTGATAATTGCCAGTAAGGCAATTTAATGGCCCCTTTGTAACAAAATCCCCGCCAAAATCACTTTTATTTTCAGGTGGTTAGGTGGGGATGCAAATGCGCACTGTTGGAATGATGCTGATCGCCTGCTCCCTGGCTGGCGGCGCGGCTACCGTGCAGGCACGGGAGTTGCGCGAGGGCGACAAGTACATGTGCAGTTGGGGCGCCGGCACCGCCGCCAGGGCTCAGGAACTCAAGCTGTCGGGCGTGTCGCTGTATGCCGCGCGGCAGAAGATCCAGACCATCAAGTTCAGCAAGTCGTGGATGCGCATGATGGCCATGGGTATCACCGAGCAGACCTACGACAGCCGCTCACGGCTCAAGCCCGAAGTCATCCGCCAGAGTTTTTACCAGGATTGCCTGCGCTACAAAGTGGCGCGCAAATGATCGCTGCGCCGGTTCAACGTGACAGCGGCGAACCGGCGTCCTCCTGGAAAAACGCCCGGGCTATTTCGATAAAACGCCGATTGGCCTGCGACAGGTACTCATTGGCACGCCAGCACAGGTTGAAGTGCATGAACTGCGCGGGCTCGAAGGAAACACCCACCAGTCCCGCTTCCTGGATTTGAACCGAGCGCAAGAGGGTGGACGCGCCCATGCCGTTGCGCGTGGCGGCGATTACCAGCGGCACGAAGTTGCTTTCCAGGGCAATGCTGAACTGCACGCACGCGTTGCTGCAAAAAGCATCCAGCAGGTGGCGTTGCAGGAAGGTGTTGTCGAACACCAACATGGCCTGGCCCTGCAAGCGTTCTGCCGGGATTGAGGCGAACCCGGCCAATGCATGCTCCTGGTTCATGCACAGCACCATCTCATCACTGCCGAGCCATTCCGATTGCCACTGCGGATTGACCCGCCGTGACTCCAGCAGCGCCACGTCAATGTTGCGTGTGGCCAGGCGTTCGCTGATGTCATCGGCACTGCCCTCCACCACATGCATGGCAATCCCCGGATAGCGCGCGCGAAATTGCATCAGCAATTCGGGAATGTGCCGGATGCCATACATGGGCGGCACGCCGACGCGGATTTCGCCGCTGTGCAATTGGTCCAGGTCCTGCAGTTCGCGGCGGGCGCCGGCGAGGCCCTGCAAACATTTTTCGGCATGGGCCAGAAACAGTTGGCCTTCGGCCGTGACACTAATCTGGCGTGTGGCCCGGTTGAACAGCGCCACCCCCAACTCATCTTCCAAGCGGCTGACCGCCATGCTCAGGGCCGGCTGGGCTACGTGCAAGGCCTGCGCGGCTTTAGTGAAACTGCCTTGGCGAGCAATTTCCACGCAGTACTCCAGCGCTTTAAGATTCATAGGGCTCACATAAAAAAGAATGATAATAGGCTTCACAAATGGATATTTTTTGTGATGAGCGCAAGTCTATAACCTGTCGGCATTCTTCTCCATGTCGGATTTCATCATGCCCCGTGACCCTCGCTTTTACTGGCCTGTAACGCTGATCGTCGGTGCCTTGGGCGGCGGCCTTGCCCACTGGGCGGGCTGGCCTTTGCCTTGGGTTATAGGTTCATTGCTGGCAGTTTTGCTGACACGTTGTGGCGGCGGCCTGGTACCGCAAATACCTCACGGGCGCAAAGCCGGGCAGTTGATTGTGGCGGTGGCCATCGGTTGCCACTTCACGTTGCCGGTCATGCAGGAAGTGGCGGCCCACTTTGGCTTGATCGGCACGGCTGTCCTGCTGACGCTGGTGCTGGCACTGTGCTCGGTGCTGGTTCTGCATCGGTGGGGCGTACCGCTGCCCACCGCATTTTTCGCCTTGATGCCTGCCAATTCCACCGAGATGGTGCACCTGGGCCAGCAACGCCAGGCCGACACCAGTTTCATCGCCGCCGCCCACAGTCTGCGGTTGTTGCTCATCCTGCTGGCAGTGCCTGCTGCTGCAAACTTTGGTGTGGCACATAGCGTTGTGCGCACGCCGTTGCCGGTGGTCTGGCCGTGGCTGATTTTCATCCTGGCCATGGGCTTGCTGGCGGCGTTGGCGTTCAAGCGTTGCAACCTGCCTAATCCCTGGACGTTTGGGCCGTTGCTGATCTGTGCGGTCGGCGTGGGTTGCAACAATCTGTCGATGAGCATGCCCATTTGGCTCAGTGGCTGCGGGCAACTGTTGATAGGGTGTGCGCTGGGCGCCACGTTCGACCGCAGCTTTTTGCGCCGCGCACCCGGTTTTCTGTTGAAGGTGCTGTTGCTGCTGGCAGGTTCGGTAATTGCTACCGCACTGGCCGCATGGGGCCTGGGTGCCGGTTTGGGATTCTCGTGGTTGTCGCTGGCGCTGGGCATGATGCCCGGTAGTGCGCCGGAAATGAGCTTGACCGCCGAGGCGCTTGGGCTGGCAGTCACGCTGGTGACGGCGATGCAGATTATCCGCATGTTATTGATCCAGGCCGCCTGCCTGCCGCTGTATCGCTGGCTTGATCGAGCGTTGCGGATACAAACACCGGCCAGTGCAAAATCTGCGTAAGCCTGTCCAACTTTGCCTTGGCGCTGCTGGCCATACTGGCGCCAGGTAAACCAAGAGGCACAGGCCATGACTGATTACGTATTCACCCCCGCGCCAACCCCATCCCTGGCCGTACAGGGCAGCGACGCACGTTTCCCGCTGCGTCGCGTGTTCTGCGTGGGCCGTAACTACAGTGAACACGCCCGCGAAATGGGGCATGACCCGGATCGCGAACCGCCATTTTTCTTCATGAAACCGGCGGATGCGGTGGTGCCGGCCGAAGGCGTGATCGCTTATCCGCCACTGACCGCCGACCTGCACCATGAGGTGGAACTGGTGGTGGCCATCGGCAAGGGCGGGGTGGATATCAGTCCTGAAGACGCCTTGTCGCATATCTGGGGGTATGGCGTCGGCATCGACTTGACCCGTCGCGACCTGCAGGCCGAGGCGAAAAAACTCGCGCGCCCATGGGATTGGGGCAAGTCGTTCGATGCATCAGCGCCCAGCACCGCCTTGCAACCTGCGAGCGTCATCGGTCACCCGGCCAGCGGCAAGATCTGGCTCAAGGTCAATGGTGAGCAGCGCCAGTTCGGCGACCTGGCTGACCTGATCTGGTCGGTGAGCGAGATCATCAGCTACGCCTCAAAATCCGTGGCGCTCAAGGCAGGAGACTTGATCTTTACCGGCACCCCGGCGGGCGTCGGCGCGTTGCAGCTTGGGGATGTGGTGACCGCCGGCATCGACGGCATCGGCCAGTTGAGTTTCACCCTAAGCCAGGGTTGAGGCTAAAGTGGTGCCCAGGCCATTCGAGAGACCGTTATGCCAGGCACCCGCGTCACCACCTATGGCATGGAACAACGCAGCGACCGCCCCGACTTCTATATCCGCGACAAGCGCGGGCGGGCGGCGCTGACCAGCCCGCATCGGCATGAATACTTCCAGATCCAGATCAACCTGGGCGGCGACACCGTGCAACATATCGGCGGCGCGGTGCGTCCGTTCCCGCACAAAGCCATGGCGTTTATCCTGCCCCATCGCCTGCATGTGATTCCCCACCCGCAAGACGGCGAGTTCATGCTGATCAACTTCAGCCAGGCGTTCTTCCTGCCACAGCTCACCTGCGATCCGTTGGACCTGGAAGACATCCCCATCAGCCAGGCGCCGGAGCTGTCACCGTTTCGTTTTCAGGAGCACCTGGACTTCATCCTTGATGACGCGGACTTTGAGCAAGTGCACACCTGGCTCGGCCATATGCGCACCCTGGACGCCCAGCGCACCTTCGGCGCCCGTGAGCGCTTGAAGGGCTACTTGTTCCAACTGATCGGGTTGGTTTGCCAGCAGTACGCCGAACCCTTGCAGGCGTTCGCCGCCAATAACGCCACCCGGCGTGGGCGCAAAGACGCCTTGGCACGGGTGCACGGCTATATCCGCGAGCATCTGCATGAGCCGAGCCTTAATCTTACTGATGCTGCGGCCGCTGCGTTCCTGTCACCCAACTACCTCACCCACCTGCTGAGCAAAGAAACCGGCAAACCCTTCTCCCAATGGGTGCTCGATCGCCGCATGCAGTTGGCGCGCACCTTATTGCTCAACACCGCGCAGATGATCGGTGCAGTGGCCCTGCGTTGCGGGTTTACCGACGAGGCGTATTTCTCCCGCTGTTTTCGCAAGGCCCATGGCCTTGCGCCAGGGCAGTTTCGGCGTCAACAACAGGCAAAACCCCTGTAGTCGAGCGCCTTCTCTTACAAATCCACGACAATCTCTGTGTTTCTATTTACATACAATTGCGTGCATTCACGGAGGAGGCATCTATGCAAACCCTTATTCGGCTGGCGACGTTGGCGGATATCGACACGTTGTTCGCCATTCGCACCGCCGTGGTGCAGAACCACTTGAGCCGTGAGCAGATGGCGGATCTGGGCATTACGCCACAGGTGCTGGCAGACAGCATCCGCGAAGCGCCGTGTGTCTGGCTGGCAGAAGTGGAGGGCGAGCCGGCTGCTTTTTCGATGGTCAACTTTGACAGCGGCGAGGTATTTGCGATGTTCGTACTGCCCGCCTATGAAGGCCGGGGTCTGGGCCGCCAACTCATGGCGATGGCTGAAAACGCGCTGTTTGAGCACCACCAGACGCTGTACCTGATCACCGACGGGCGCGATGACATCCGCGCCAACGGGTTTTATCAGCGTTTGGGTTGGACGCAGGTGGGCCGGGTCGATGGCGACGATGTGCGCTATGAAAAGAGCAGGGCGCCCTGAATCATGAACCCGGCAGAACCTCCGTCCAACAACGGCCTTCGCTATGCGGCGATCGGGGTTGTGTGCGCCGCGGTGCTGCTGGGCGTCTTGTTTATGCGCTTCAATGCTCAGGTCGACCTGGAACGGGAAGAGGCGGCCGAACGCCTGGTGCTGTGCCAACACCTTGAAAGTGTGGCCCGTGCTACTTCGACGACCGCTCTGGATTCGCTTGAAGCCTGTAAACAACTCAGAAAGCGTTACAGCGAGAGTGTCGCGCCGTTATAAGCAATAACCCCATTTGAATAATGGATATATAGCCACGAAGTGATAAGGGTTATATAGGCTTATTGCACCAAAAAGTGGCACTTTATGGCTTGGCTGCCTTAAAAATTGTGTGGTTATTGAATGACTTACGCGGCTTTTAATCCGACGAAAGGAATAAAATAATCTTGTTACAGGTTTTTACAGTCGTTACTATAGCCGGGCGTTCACCTCCCACGGTTTATGCATTTTTAAATCCCAAGTTTCCATCAGCTACTTGGGATTTTTTTTGCGCGTAATTTGACCTCGGCGTCAAACTTCACTCTCGGCAAACTCTGCGCGCATGCGTCCATTGCGTTTGGCCTGATACAGCAACTTGTCGACCGACTCGACGAACGCCAGCAGGTCGCTGTTGGGCGTCACGGTATGCGTGCCTACCCCCAGGCTCAGGCTCAGCAACTTGGAGACCGGCGAAACGGCATGTTCAATCTGCTGCTGGCAAATCAAGTGCAGGCAGCGTTGCGCCACTTGCCGGGCTGAGGCTGCGTCGGTTTCGGGCAGCAACCACACAAATTCCTCGCCGCCGATACGCGCAATAAAATCCCGTGGCCGGTTGGCCGCCTGGGACAAGGTGCGGGCCACCTGGCGCAAGGCTTCATCGCCCTTGATATGGCCGTAGTGGTCGTTGTACTGCTTGAAAAAGTCGATATCCAGAATGATCAACGACAGCGGCAATTGGCTGCGCAGGGCACTGGCCCATTCGCGTTCGAGCACGGTGTCGAACATGCGGCGGTTGGCGATGCCGGTGAGGCCGTCCTGGAAGGAGTATTCCTCCAGTTGTTTTTGCAGGCGGATCAGGTGCTCTTCGGTCTTCTTGCGTTCGCTGATATCGAACATAAAGCCGATCAAGGCTTCGACTTCGCCGTCCTTGCGCACCACATGCACCACGTCGCGGATCCATACATAGTCGCCGTTGACCGTCAGTGCGCGGTAGTCGGCTTCGTGGTCCACGCCGGCGCGCGATTGCGACACACAAAAATTCACCATGTATTCACGGTCGTCCGGGTGCATGCGTTCGACCCAGTCATCCACGCTCACCCAGCTTTGCGGGGTCCAGCCCAGCAGCGCTTCGATCTGCGGGCCGATGTAGCTGAAGGTCATGCTCTGCCAGTCGATGCGCCACGGGATGGCGTTGGTCGACTCCAGCAGGGTTTTGTACACGTCGCTGTCGGGCTGGCTCGGGGGAACAATGCTCATGGCGGGCGGCTCGGGGTGATGACTAAAAGCCAAGAGCGTCTTTTGATACAGATCGTGAGTCAAGCCCTTGCCAAAGCAGCAGACGAGAGGTTGTGTGCTGGCTTTTTGGCGCCAGCGCACTAGCGTTTACCGGGCAAAATGCGGCGCAGGTATCACTTTTGAATTAATTGTTCAGTAGCAGGCAAAACCTTATCTATGCTGGTTGCATCACACCCACAGGGTCGGACCCAGGGACGGGGGCTCAGCATGATTGCGATCGACGAACTCAATAAGATCATGGCCACCGGCTTCATGCCGCTGGCCTGTGATTGCAGCCTCAACAGCGACGGTTCGCTGCGCATCAGCGTGTTCGAGCCGACGTCGGGTCGCGTCGATCTGTTGCTGACCCGGGTCTCGCCCCAAGGCCTGGACAGCATCCGTGCCATCTCAAACCTTATTGGCGAACTGCGCACCGAGATCAAGGCCGGGCGCCGAGGTTTTGCGGCGGTAGGCTAGCTGTTCACGCTGCTGGTCGAGGTGTCGACTGCGCCGTAGTAGCGCCAGCAGCAATGCCGGTGTTCGGGCAGGATCACGCAGCCGCTCAGGCTGACAATCAGCAGGGCGGCAACCAGCATAGAGAGTCGACGGGTCATGATATTTCCTCATTGTGTGTTCTGCGTTACGTCTTGAACGCAGCCACCTGCGCAAATCCGTCGCGATGCTTTCAAACATTTCATCCAGCGTATTCATCCCCTGAGCAATACTTCCAGCGTCGAGAAAAAACTTGGGTTTCTCGCGACGGATTTTCCTGTGCCCAGCGTTCAACCCATCAGATGCGAACATTTTCGTCCGCCGTATGAAGGAGTTGCCATGAACCCACTGGCCAAATTGCGCTACGCCTTGCTGGTCCCGCTGGCCTTCGCCGCGCTTGTCAGCACCCCGACCTTTGCCCAGACCGAAGTGATCATCCGCCAGGCCCCACCGGCCGAACGCGTTGAAGTGATCCCGGCTGAACGCCCAGGCTTTGTCTGGGACCGTGGCCACTGGCAATGGGAACGCGGCGCGTATGCCTGGGTGCCGGGCCACTGGCAGGAAGTGGTGCGTAACGCGCGCTGGGAGCCTGGGCACTGGGAATCCCGTGGCCCCAACTGGTACTGGCGCGAAGGGCACTGGATCCGCTGAAACCTCTTAGCCCCCGGACCGAGTATTACCTGATTGAAAGACACTGATCCGGACGTTGAGCTACTGGCGCGTATCGGCAACAACGAACCTGCGGCCGTCAACGAAATGGTGACGCGCAAGCTGCCACGTTTGCTGGCGCTCGCCAGTCGGCTGCTAGGGGATGCCGACGAAGCCAAGGACGTGGCCCAGGAAAGCTTCCTGCGCATCTGGCGCCAGGCGGCCAAGTGGCGCCCCGGCGAAGCGCGGTTTGATACGTGGCTGCACCGCGTGGCACTCAACCTGTGCCATGACCGCTTGCGCCGGCGCAAGGAGCACCCGTTGAATGAGGACGCGGTGCTGGAGCTGGCGGACAGCGCACCGTCGCCTGATGAACAGTTGGAAACCGCGGACCGCAATGCAAGGATGGCCGCCGCCCTGGCGACCTTGCCCGAGCGCCAGCGCGAAGCCATTGTGTTGCAGTACTACCAGGAGCTGTCGAACATCGACGCCGCGGCCCTGATGAACATCAGCGTCGAGGCACTGGAGAGCCTGCTGTCGCGGGCCCGACGCCAGTTGCGCAGCCAACTTGCCGACACACCCGGGCTCGCCCGCCCAGGAAGGGGAAAACCATGACACCTGAACGCTTTGCGCACCTGGCTGATGCCTATGGAGCCAGCCTGCATCGCTGGCCCAGCGCCGAAAGAGCCGCTGCCCAGGCATTGCTCGACAGCGGCAACCCCCGCGCCCGCGAGGCGTTGCGCGAGGTCGGTTGGCTCGACGCCCAGTTGGACAGCCATCAGTTCGTTTTCAACGACCCAGCGCTTGCGCGTCAGATTCGCAAGTCGGCGCCACGGCGGGTGTCGTTCTGGTCGCGCTATGCCAACTGGCTCTCGCCCGCAGGCTTGGTCGGCGTGGGCATTGCCGGGATTGCCGCCGGGGTACTGGTGGCGTCGCTGAGTGTGCCGTTGCCGATGTTGTCATCCGACGTGCTGCCCAGCGTCTTCGATCAGGGCGACGCCGATGTCGTCTTCACCGTCAACGCCGAGGAAACCGAGCAATGACCCCAACATCCCTTAAACCCTGGTTGGTCTTTTCGGTATTGCTCAACGTATTTTTGATCGGCGGTGTGGGCGGCGGCCTCTATCACTGGATGGCCAACGTCAAGCCCGCCGAAGCGGTGGTCAACCAGCATGGTCTGCGCCAGGCGATGATCAAGTTGCCGATGGAGCGACGCAAGGAATTGCGTCAGCTGCTACGCCACAACCGCGCCGACAGCCAGCCGCTGATCATGGCCGGCCGGGAAGCACGCCTGGGAGTGATCAAACAGCTCGAAGCGCCGACGCTGGACCGCGATGCACTGGTGACTGAACTGGCCAAGGCCCGCGAGGCAGATGTGGCGTTGCGGGCGTTGGTGGACGCAACGCTGGCACAGTTCGCGAGCAATTTGCCACAGGATGAACGGCAGAAACTGGTCGAGGCGCTGTACCAGCGTGGGCAGGCCAAAAACCGCGAGAAGTTGCCGCAGGTGGCGGGCGCTAGACCGCGTGCTTGAGCGGTTGCTCACATCCAGCTGATGCAATGCGGTCTAAATGTGGGAGCGGGCTTGCTCGCGAAGGCGGTGTGTCAGTGACAGATAAATTGACTGACCCACCGCCTTCGCGAGCAAGCCCGCTCCCACAGTTGACCGCATGCGGTTTTGAATATGAGGTCGGCTGCGGATTTGCATGCACTGAAGAGCTGCTTTTCTGTGGGAGCTGGCTTGTCGAATCGTCGCACCGCTGCGATGCAGGCACCTCGGTATCACGCCTCGGCAAAAATCCCCACCACCACCTTGCGCAACCACACATGCCGCGGATCCTTCTGATTCCGTGCATGCCAATGGTGCTTCAAGCTATACACCGGTATCCCCACTCGCGGTTCAATCACCCTGACTGCCGCGTGTTTCTCATAAATATGCGCCACTGACCGTGGCAGCACCGCAATCAAGTCCGAGCGCTCGATAATCGCCGGCATGCTCATGTAGTGCGAGATCTGCAGCACGATGTTGCGTTTGATCCCTTGCTCGGCCAGAAAGCTCTCATACATCTCCTGGCTCCGGCTGCCATCGCGCACTTGCACGTGTTCCAGGGTGCAGAACTCTTCCAGGCTCAGCTGTGGCCCGGTGACGCCGTGGTGGCGGCCGATCAGGCAGACAAGGTCGTGGAAGAACAGGCGTTGCTGGTAGATGTTACCAAAGCCGGTGGAGGCGATCAGGCTAACGCGCCGATCAGCACTTCCTGCTCGCGCTGCGCACTGTTGACGTTCACCGTGCGTGCAACGCTCACCCCATTGCCTTCAAACACGCAGATCACGCGATCTCGAAACGCCGTCTGCGGGTAGATCCAGGTCATTTCCAGCGTCACCGCATCCAGCCAGCGAGCACCGGCGACGATCTGCGCGGCGTTAAACTCATAGCCGTGGTGCAAGGCGCGGCCGGGCATGCTGGTGGTGCCTGCGCGCCAATGATCGATACCGACGGTCAGGCGGTGAGTCGCGTGGCTGTCGGTCAACTCAAAGGTCAGCACATCGGCGCTGAAATCAAACGACAACTGCCGCACGCCGAGCCCATTCTCAGCCATTAAAAACACCCGCTTCGAATCGGCAGGTGCCGCGCAGGCCGAGACCAGCGACGGTCGCTGCGCCATGCTCGCCAGACGCGCCTGCAGCCGTGCATCCGCATCGGGCGTTGCACCACCGTCAAACGCTGCTGGAAAGTGCCGTTCGATAAACGGAGTAATTTCCGCAGAGTTTTTCATCCCGCCTACAAGCACCAGCGTTGCGCCGTATTCGCGGTACACCGCCGCCATCTGCACAAACACCCCGAGCGCGCTGAAAGCGCCGGCGGGTTTCATCATCCAGTGGTAGCCGTAGCGGCTGTTCGGCCCACCCTGAGGCTGCGTCGCCGGTTTGACCCAGGCTGCAGGCAACAGCTGTTGACCCTCCCAGACGCCATCCTGGGCATGCAGCACCGCCAGCTTCAGCACCGCCGAGACCGGCGCCGTAAGGCCATTGCCGCCAGGGTTCACGCCATCCGGGCCGATGTCCCAGGTTTCGTTGTGAATATCCAGCGGCGCAAACAAGCGCGGCTTGAGGTAGGCGTGCAAGGTCTGCCCGGTGACACGGTTGATCAGCGCCGAGAGCATGTAGCTGGCCGCGCTGGTGTAGACGTATTCGGTGCCCGGCGCATAGGCCAGCGGGATCTTGAAGAATTCCGCGATCCAGCTGGTGGCGATACCGCGCCACACCGAACCGGACGTATTGGCGGCATGCCCGGTGCGCATGGTCAGCAGGTGTTCGACGGTCATGTCGGCCAGGCGCGGGTCAGCATCGTGCGGTACTTCATCGGGAAAGAACGTCACCAGCCGATCACCCAGCGTCAACAAGCCTTCTTCGATGGCCAGGCCAATGGCGCAGCCGGTAAAACTCTTGGCCATTGAATGCAGCACGCGCGGTTCGTTGGGGTCGACCGGCCAGGTCCAGCCCTCGGCAACGACGTGGCCGTGGCGATGCAACATGAAGCCGTGCAGATCAAGCCCGGCAGCCTTGACCTCATCGAGAAACGCAATCACGCGGTCGGGGTCAACGCCAAGGCTGCTGGCACTGGCACGCGGTAAACCATCGTAGGAAGTTAAAGGCATGAAAAAGCTCTTGAGCAGGGAGGTTCAACGGCTGCGATGCACCAGCCGGGAATAGGAAATCAGCATGCTGGTGAGTTCCTGGCTGACGCCGGTCAACGGCGAGGAACGGCGGCTGATCAGGCACACATCGCGCGCCGCCAGTGGTTCCTCGATCGCAATGGTGGTCAGCGCGCTGGAAAACAGTTTCATCCCCGGCAGCATGCGCGGCTCGATGGTCAGGTAGTCGGTTTCCGAGACAATGTGCAGGGTTTCCAGCAGCGAGTCGGTGGTGATCGCAATTTTCGGTGGCGCCAGGCCCTGTGTGCGAAACAGCTCCACCAGACGGTTTTCGGCGCCGCCGACCACGCCGGAGGGGCGCACGCTGATCCACTGGCAATCCACCAGCGCCTGCACGGATTTGGCCTGGGCCAACGGGTGGCCCTTGCGCGCAATGATGCCGGCGTTGGAGCTGTAGAGGCGGTCGATGGCCAGGTCGATGTCGGTAACCGTCGGCGCCAGTGGGCACAGCACAAAATCCAGGCGACCGTCGCGTACTTTTTCTACCAGGCCTTTGGTGGTGTCGCTGGCCACATGCACCTGGATGCGCGGGAAGCGCTGGGTGAAGTTGCTCAGCACCGGCAGCAGCAGTTCGGCCAGCGGTTCGGAGGTCACGCCCAGGGCAATATTGCCTTCGGGCTCGCCTTTCCAGGGTTGCAGGTCGAGCAGGGCGCGTTCGCAGTCCAGGGTGATGGAGCGCGCACGCACCAGAAACACTTCACCGGCCGACGTCAGGTTGATGCCTTGGTTCGAGCGTTGCAACAGCACCACGCCGAGTTCTTTTTCCAGGGTCTGGATCGATTGGGTCAGGGTGCTTTGCGCCACGTCCAATTGGCGTGCGGCAGAGCGGAAGCTGCCTTTTTCAACCACAGCGCAAAACGCCCGAAGATGGGTGAGTGTCATGAAGGACTGCCTCAGGTTGCAGCGTTTAAACCATTGAATGCCTGCCAGCTTATCTGATGACTATAGGTGCGCACAGATCGGTTTGACCGATCAGGTTCATTATTTTTGATCGTTTGGAAACGGCTCCAACCCCTGATTTTTCGGTAGGCTCAGGGTTGAGCGATGCAAAGCCCGTGGGTGATCGGATTGGCCGAGCCTGATCACCTGGAGCGTTCTTCTCAAGCTTGCCGCGTGAAGAATAAGATCGGCCCAGGAACATTCGCCGACCGTGAACGGCGACTAAAACAACAACAACTATTCAGGAGTTCGGCCGTGCCTCTTTTTGGGTCCTGCCAGCGTCCGAACCCATGCGTAAGGAACACTTAAGGTGCATTTATCAATGAACAAGACTTTAATCCTGGCAGGCGCCTTGTCTGCGACGCTGATGGGCACTGCCCAGGCTGAAAGTGTCTTGAAGGTGGCGCTTAACGCCGATATCCGCAGCACCGATCCGGGCGTGAACCGCGACACCAACTCTGACGCAGTGATCATGCACATCACCGAAGGGCTGGTGGCGTTTCGTGAAGACGCGACCGTCGGCCCGCTGCTGGCCAAGGACGTGCAAGTCTCCGACGATGGCTTGCGCTACACCTTCCACCTGCGCGACGGGGTGAAATTTCAGAACGGCAAGCCCCTCACGTCCGCCGAGGTGCTGTGGACCTGGAAACGCTTCCTCGACCCCAAGACCCAATGGCGCTGTGCGCCGGAGTTCGACGGGCATGGCGGCGCCAAGATTATCGACATGAGCGCGCCCGACCCGCTCACCGTGGTGTTCACCCTCGACCAGCCCAATGGCCTGTTCCTCACCAGCACCGCGCTGCCGGAGTGTGGTGGCAGCGGCATTCTGTCACCCGACTCGCTCAACGCCGACGGCACGTGGAAGGCGCCGATCGGCACCGGCCCGTTCAAGCTGGGCGAGTGGAAGCCCGGCCAATACATCGAGTTGTTGCGCAATGCCAGCTACACCTCGCGTGATGAAAAAGACCCCGATGGCTACACCGGCAACAAAACCACCAGCCTGGACCGTGTGCGCCTGTTGGTGATCCCCGATCCGGCGGCGGCCAAGGCGGCGTTGCTGTCGAAAAACGTCGACCTGCTGATTGATGTGACGCCGATGGACGCCACCGAGCTTGCCGCCAACCCCGGCGTGCGCGTGACCTCCAGCGGCACCATGTCAGTCAATGCGTTGCTGTTCCAGACCCGCGACCCGCTGCTTAAAGATGTGCGCCTGCGCCAGGCCATCGCTCACGCCCTGGACTCCGCGCAGATCGTTGAAGCCCTCACTGGTGGCCGCTCCAAGGCCAATAACTCGATGGTTGCGCGGGGCAGTCATTACCACACTGGCGTCGAAGACCAGGGCTACACCTTCGACCCGGCCAAGACCGCGCAACTGTTGCGTGAGGCTGGGTATAAGGGCGAGCCGATCAAGCTGATCGTCAACAAACGCTACGCCGCGATCTTCGACATGGGCGTATTCGTGCAAGCCATGGCCAAAGCCAGCGGCATCAACCTGGAGCTGGAAACCCTGGAGTGGGGCACCCAGCTGGAGCGCTACCAGAGCGGCAACTACCAGATGATGGCGTTCCCGTATTCCGAGCGCCTCGACCCGGCCCTGAGTTTTGATTCGATGACCGGCGACAAGGACAAGGAAGCCCGCAAGGTCTGGGACAACCCCGAGGCGCGCCACTGGCTGCGTGAGGCACAGCGTGAAGGTGACATCAGCAAGCGCCAGGCGCTGTTCGACCAACTGCATCAGCAGATGCTCAAGGACGTGCCGCTGATCCCGATGTACAACGGCAACGCGATTGCCGCCAGCCGTGATTACGTGCAGGGCCTGCGCACCTGGCCGGTGTCCAAGCCGCGCCTGTGGACCGTCAGCGTCCCCGCTTCCGGGAGCAATTAAGGATGTTTCGTTTTATCTCTCAACGCCTGGCAATGTCGATTCCGACCTTGCTGCTGATCTCGCTGATGGTGTTCGCGATCATCCGCCTGGTGCCGGGTGACCCGGCGCTGCTGATGCTCGGCGACATGGCCGACGCCCATAGCCTGGAAGTTGCGCGTGCATCTTTGGGCCTGGACCAGCCGCTGCCGGTGCAGTTTGTGATCTGGCTTAAAGCGGTGCTCAGCGGCGACCTCGGGCATTCGATCACCACCAATGAAGCGGTGCTGCCGCTGATTCTGGATCGCTTCCAAGTGAGCGCCGGGATCGTTTTGGTGTCGGTGTTGCTGGCGGCTCTGATCGCCGTGCCGGCGGGCCTGCTCGCGGCCTGGAAGCAGGACAGCGCGCTGGACTTTGGCGTGGTCTCGACGGCGACGCTGCTGCTGTCGATTCCCAGCTTCTGGCTCGGCCTGCTGTTGCTGTATGCGTTCGGTATCAAGCTGGGTTGGTTGCCGGTGGTGGGTTATGTGTCGTTCAGCCAGTCACCCTGGCAGGCCGTGACGTTTATCGTGCTGCCAATTGTGACGCTGACGCTGGTGGAGCTGGGCGCGATCACCCGCATGGCCCGGGCCAGTGCGATTGAAGTGCTGCGCCTGGAGTACATCACCCATGCCCGCGCCAAAGGTTTATCGGAGCGCGCCGTGTTGTGGCGGCATGCCTTGCGCAACTCGTTTGCACCGACGCTGACCCTGATCGGCCTGATCCTCGGCAACCTGCTCAGCGGCATCGCCGTGCTCGAAACCGTGTTCACGCTGCCGGGCATCGGTCGGCTGATGGTCGACGCGATCTACGCCCGGGACTACCCGGTGCTGCAAGGCTGCCTGCTGCTGGTGACCTTTGTTTATGTGCTGGTCAACCTGTTGGTGGACCTGCTGTACCCGCTCTTCGACCCCAGGGTTAAGTTATGAATAAGCCACTTCCTGTTGCCCCCGAGGTGCTGCTGGCGGCGCCTGCGCGTGCCCCCAGGGCCTGGCGTGTGCCGCCGTTGAACGCGCTGATAGGTGCGAGTTTATTGGCCTTGCTGTTGATCATGGCCGCGCTCGGCCTGGTGTGGACGCCCCGCGATCCGCTGGCGCTGAACCTGCTGGCGCGTTTGCAGGCACCCACCGCCGCGCACCTGCTGGGCACCGATGAATACGGCCGCGATGTGCTCAGCCGCTTGATGATCGGCGCACACACCAGCCTGTGGGTGAGTGTGCTGACGGTGAGCATGGCGATTGTCGCCGGCACCTTCCTGGGCCTGCTCGCCGGCTTCCTGCGCGGCTGGGTCGACCGTGGCCTGATGATGATCAACGACGCGTTGCTGGCATTTCCCGGCATCCTGTTGGCGCTGGGCCTGATGGCGATCATCGGTCCGAGCCTGTACGGCATCGTCTTCGCGTTGAGCCTGGCGTATACGCCATCGGTGGTGCGGGTGGTGCGCGGCACGGTGATGTCGCTGCGCGAGAAGGAGTTTGTCGAAGCCTCGCGGGTGATCGGTAACTCCGAGCTGTACACCATGCTGCGTCACATTGCGCCGAACTGCGTGGCGCCGGTGTGTGTACTGGCCACCAGCATGTTCGGCTGGGCGATCCTCGCCGAAAGCGCCTTGAGCTTCCTCGGCCTGGGCGTGCCGCCACCGGCCGCCACCTGGGGCAACATGCTCGCGGCCAGCCGGCCGTATATCGCCACGGCCAGTTGGCTGGGGCTGTTTCCCGGGGTCTGCATCGCCATGGCGCTGCTGGCGTTCAACCTGTGTGGTGACGCCTTGCGTGACCGCCTCGATCCACGGATGAGTAAATGAACATGACTGACGTACTCTTGGCCGTCGATCACCTCAAAATCCGCGTCGGCGCCCACGGCCCGCTGGCGGTCAATGACTTGAGTTTTACCATCGCGCCAGGCGAAATCGTGGCGCTGGTGGGCGAGTCCGGCAGCGGCAAGACCATGGCCGCCCGCGCCGCCATTGGCCTGCTGCCACCGCCGCTGCAGCATTGCGGCGGCCAGGTGCGCTTCCAGGGTCACGACCTCAATAGCCTTGCGCCGGAGCAACTGCGCCAACTGCGTGGAGCCAAGATCGGCATGGTGTTCCAGGAACCGATGGTCTCGCTCAACCCCTCGATGAGCATCGGCGAGCAGATGGCCGAGGGCCTGCGCTTGCACACCAAACTGACGGAGCAGCAAATCCGCGAGCGTAGCCTGGAAATGCTCGGCCATATCGGCATCAAGGACGCCGAGCGCTGCCTGGTGGCGTTTCCCCATGAGTTTTCCGGCGGCATGCGCCAACGCATCATGCTCGCCTCGGTGATGCTGCTGCGCCCGGCACTGCTGATTGCCGACGAGCCCACTACCGCGCTGGATTGCCTGGCGCAACTGGATGTATTGAAACTGATGCTCGACCTGACCCGCGAGCAGGGCACGGCGATTTTGTTTATCAGCCATGACCTGTCGCTGGTGGCGCGCTACGCCGACAAAGTGGTGGTGATGCGCGAAGGCCGCGCGGTGGAGCAGGGCAGCATCGAACAAATCCTGTTATCGCCCAAGGCTGAGTACACCCGGCAATTGCTCGAAGCCTTGCCCCGGCGGGGCGTGCTGGCGCCATTGCCCAAGGCCGATGGCCCGCTGCTGGCGGTCAAGGATGTGTGCATCGAACACCCTGGCCCGCGCAGCCTGTGGGGGCGCAGCCAGTTCAAGCGCGTGGTGCACTCGGCGAACCTGAGTATCGCACCGGGTGAAACCCTGGCGTTGGTGGGCGGCAGTGGCTCGGGCAAAACCACTCTGGGCCGGGCGATTGTCGGCCTGAATAAAGCCTGCGCCGGCGCTATCGAGTTTGAAGGCGTGGACATTCTCAAGTCCGGCAACCGTGAACATCGCCTGCAATGCCAGATGATTTTTCAGGACCCGTATTCGTCCCTCGACCCGCGCATGAAGATCGGCGACATCCTCGCCGAACCGCTGCGCCACGTGCCCGGTATGAGCGCCGAGCAAAAACGTGAGCGGGTGATGAAAACCCTGGTGGATATCGGCCTGGCCGAGCAGTTTGTCGAGCGTTTCCCGCATCAGCTCTCCGGTGGTCAGCGCCAGCGCGTGGCGATTGGTCGCGCGTTGGTGCGCCACCCACGGCTGGTGATTGCCGACGAGCCGATCTCGGCGTTGGACATGACCATCCAGAAGCAGATTCTGGAGCTGTTCGAACGCCTGCAAGCGCAGTACGGCTTTGCCTGCCTGTTCATCTCCCACGACCTCGCGGCAGTGGAGCGCATTGCCCACCGGGTGGCGGTGATGAGCGAGGGCAGGGTGGTGGAAATGGGTGCGCGCGACGAGATTTTCGACCGCCCGCAACACCCCTACACCCGCAAGCTGCTGGCCGCTGCCAGCCCTTTGGAGAAACTGGAAAACGGTGGCTACCGCATCCGCCAAGGCCCCGTTCCGCTAGCGCTGTAGCCAGAGTTGTAAATCAGAGCTGACTTCACCCGCCGCGCAAATCGCTGATTTGCGCGAACGGCGAAGCCATGCCCGAAGAACAATAAAAACACCCCTAAACCGACTGCCAGGAGCTTAAAAAAATGAAAAAATCCCTGACTCAACTCATCACCGGCGTAGGCGTCGTGAGCAGCGGGATGATCCCGTTCGCCGCCCAGGCCGACTTCATCAAGGACAGCAGCGGTACGCTGGAATTGAAGAACTACTACTTCAACCGTGATTACCGCGAGAACGCATCGCAGTCGATGCGCGCCGAGTGGGCCCAAGGCTTTCTGCTGGGCATAAAGTCCGGTTTTACCGAGGGCACCGTGGGCTTCGGCCTGGATGCGATCGGCATGCTGGGGGTAAAACTCGACTCCAGCCCAGGCCTTTCCGGTACTGGCCTGTTACAGCGTGACAGCGACAAAAATGTCTCCGACGAGTACTCCAAACTCGGCGTGACGGCCAAGGCACGCTTCGCCAAGAGCGAACTACGCATCGGTTACCTGGTGCCGGACCTGCCGATCCTGCAACCCAACACCAGTCGCCTGTTCCCGCAGTCGTTCAATGGTACGCAACTGGTGTCCAACGACATCAGCAACCTCAAGCTGACCCTCGGTCAGATTGACCAGGCCAAGGACCGCGACTCCACCAACTACGAAGACATGAAGCTGACCACCGTCAGCAAGGTCTACAAAAGCACGGCCCTGAGCGACAAGTTTCGCTTTGCCGGCGGTGATTACTCGCTGACGCCCAACACCTTGCTCAGCTACCACTATGCCGCGCTTGACAGCATCTACCAGCAGCAATTCGTGGGCTTTAAAAACAACTTCGGCCTGGGCGGCGGCACGCTGAAAACCGATATCCGCTACTTCAACTCCGACAAGGACGGTGCGGGCCTGGCCGGCGACGTCGACAACAGTGCGCTGAGCACACGGTTTACCTACCAGTACGGCGGCCACAGCATCGGCGGCGGTTACCAGCGCCAGTACGGCACCACGCCGTTTACCTACCTGGACGGCTCCATCAGCTACCTGTTTACCGAGTACCAGTTCAGCAACTTCACCCAGACCCGCGAGCGTGCCTGGCATGCGCGCTACGACTACAACTTCGCCGACCTCGGCTTGCCAGGCCTGTTGTTCGGCATCAAGTACGCCAAGGGCGACTCGGCCGAAGTGCTCGGCTTTAACCGCGAAGGCCGCGAGTGGGAGCGCGACCTGGACCTGGGCTATGTGGTGCAGAGCGGCACGTTCAAAGGCGTGTCGATGCGCTGGCGCAACGCCCTGAGCAAGGGCAACTACTTCAATGATGTGAACGAGAACCGCGTGATGCTGGGGTACACCCTGGCGCTCTGGTAACCCCTCAGTGTGGGAGCGGGCTTGCCGGCTCCCACCGTGATCGGATTATCAGATCAAGATAGCGGTGGCCGCCCTTACCGGCGATCACTTGGTCTCGTTAGTATTTTCCCCAAGCAAACGTCACTCGAATATCGAGACTTCCGGTTTATGAAACTTAATCAACACCCCTTGCTGCAAGCGACACAAGGCACCCACAGGCACGTGGAGAGTGAGCATTACGGTGCAGTGGGTGCAGGTCGAAAAATCTATATTCAGGCGGCGCTGCATGCCGATGAAACCCCTGCCATGCTGGTGGCCGCACAACTGCGCAGGCGCCTGGTGGCGCTGGAAAGTGCCGGGCGCCTGAATGCCCAAATCGTGTTGGTGGCCGTGGCCAACCCGGCGGGCCTGGGCCAATACATCATGGGCGCGCCGAGCGGGCGGTTTGAACTGGGCAGCGGGCGTAATTACAACCGAGGCTTTGCGGTGCCGTACCAGGCGATTGCCGACAAGGTAGAGCATGCGCTTGGACAGGACATCAACGCCAACCGCGAGTTGATCCGCGCCGCCTGGGGCGAATGCCTGCGCGCCGCCCAGCCGATGGACGAATACCAGTCGCTGCAACAGACCCTGATGCTGCTGGCCCACGATGCCGACATCGTGCTGGACCTGCACTGCTCCCGCGAAGCGGCGATGCACCTGTACACCGGCGAAACGGTGTGGCCGACCATTGAGCCGCTGGCGCGCTACATCGGCGCTGAAGCCACCTTGCTGGCCACCGATTCCCAGGCCAATTCGTTTGATGAAGCGCTGTACCTGTTGTGGGTCAACCTGCGTGAGCGTCTGGGGGATCGCTTCCCGATTCCGGACAGCAGCATTGCGGTGACGGTGGAGCATCGTGGTCAGCGGGATGTGTCCTACGAGCTGGCCGAACACGACGCCACGGCGATCATCGATTACCTCACACACCTAGGCGCCATCGAAGGCACACCGCGGCCTTTGCCTGCGTTGCGCAACCCGGCCACGCCGTTGGCGGGCAGCGAACAGTTTTATGCGCCGAGCGCCGGCGTGCTGGTGCACCGGGCGGCGGTTGGCAGCCGGATTGAAGCGGGCCAACCCCTGTTTGACATCGTGGACCCGCACAGCGGCAACACGGTCACGGTCAACAGCCATAACACCGGCGTGCTGTACATGCGCCGCGATGTGCGCTTTGTGAAGCCGGGCGACCCGCTGGGCCGTGTCTCCGGCGCCACGCCGATTCGCAGCGGCAAACTGCTCAGCGCCTGAGTTGAAATGCATTTCAAGTGTGGGAGCGGGCTTGCTCGCGAAGGCGAACTTTCATCCGGCGCATCCGGTGACTGATACACCGCATTCGCGAGCAAGCCCGCTCCCACATTTGATCTTTTTTGTTCATTAGATCTTTATTTGGCAGGACATCCCCATGCACCCCAACCCGGCAATCACCCTCGAACACCAATTCTGTGCCCACAACTATTCGCCACTGCCGGTGGTCATCGTCAAAGGCGAGGGCGTCTGGGCCATTGGCGATGATGGCAAGCGCTACCTGGACATGATGTCGGCGTATTCCGCCGTCAGCCACGGCCATGTGCACCCGCGTATCCGCGCTGCCGCCGTGGCGCAGATCGACAAGATCAGCGTGGTGTCGCGTGCGTTCTACAGCGAGCCATTGGGCAACTTCCTCAAGGCCCTGTGCCGCATCAGCGGTTTTGATTCGGCGCTGCCGATGAACAGCGGCGCCGAAGCCGTCGAAACCGCGATCAAAGCCGCGCGCCGCTGGGGTTACCGGGTCAAGGGTATCGCCGCCAATCAGGCAAACATTGTGGTGGCGGATAACAACTTTCACGGCCGCACCTCAACCATCGTCGGCTTCTCATCCGAGGCGGCTTACAAGGCGGATTTCGGCCCGTTCTGCAATGGTTTCAGCGAAGCACGCTTTGGTGATATCGAAAGCTTTCGCCAAGCCATTACCGCCGACACCTGCGCGGTGCTGATCGAGCCGATCCAGGGCGAGGCGGGTATTCGCGTGCCGCCCGCCGGGTTCCTGCGCGAGCTGCGCCAGTTGTGCGACGAGACCAATACCTTGCTGATCCTCGATGAGATCCAGTCGGGCCTGGGCCGTACCGGCAAATGGTTTGCCTTCCAGCATGAAGGCATTCGCCCGGACGCGCTAATTCTGGGCAAGGCCCTGGGCGGCGGGATCATGCCGGTATCGGCGTTTGTGGCCGACCACTCGATCATGGACCTGTTCGACGCCGGCAGCCACGGCTCGACCTTCGGCGGCAACCCGCTGGCGGCGGCGGTCGGCCTGGAAGCCCTGAACGTGCTGGAAGAAGAGGGCTTGATCGACAACAGCGCGCAGCTCGGTCAGTACCTGGTAGAGCGCCTGAAGGCGATGAACTCGCCCGCGATTCGCGAGATTCGCGGGCGTGGCTTGTGGGTGGGCGTGGAGCTGGACCGCGATGCCCGGCCGATCTGTGAAGCGTTGCTGGCTGAAGGCCTGTTGACCAAGGAAACCCACGAAAACGTATTGCGCATCGCGCCACCGCTGTCCATCACTCGCGACGAGCTGGATTGGGGCCTGGCGCGCATCGAACGGGTGTTCGCGCAGCTATGAGTGACTACCTCAACCACCTGACGGTCGACGGCCAGCGCTACGCCTATCTCGACCTGCATAAACTGCTGACGCCGGTGCAGTTGCAGCGGCTGCCGTATTGCGTGCGCATCCTGCTGGAAAACATCGCCCGCTGCGCCCCGGCTTCGTTGCCGCAAGTGCTGGCGCGGGCGATCGGCACGGGGCCGGATTGCGCGGTGCCGTTTCAGCCTAATCGCCTGATGTTCCACGACACCACCTGCCTGCCGGCCCTGGCGGATTTCGCCGGCATGCGCGACGTGGTGGCGCAGTTGGGCGGCGACCCGACGGCGGTGAACCCGTCGATACCGGCGGTGTTGACCATCGACCATTCGGTGATTGTGGAGCACTACGCCGAAGCGGGTGCGGTGGAGGCCAACCTCGACATCGACTTTCGCCGCAACAGCGAGCGTTACCGCTTTATCAAGTGGGCGCAGGCCAGCCTGGACAACTTCAAGGTGATCCCGCCAGGCACCGGGATCATCCATCAGATGAACATGGAGTCGATTGCGCAGGTGGTGTGGGAAAGCCCGGCGGCCGACGGCGGCGTGCTGCTGCACCCGGACTGCATGGTCGCCACTGACAGCCACACGCCGATGATCAATGCCATCGGCGTACTGGGTTGGGGCGTGGGCGGGCTGGAAGGGCAGGCGGCGATGCTCGGTGAGCCGGTGCCGATTCCCTTTCCGCAGGTGGTGGGGATTCGGGTGAGCAATGCCTTGCGGCCCGGTGTGACGGCGACCGATCTGGCCTTGACCGTCACTGAGCTGTTGCGCCAGCGCAGCATGGTCGGCAAGTTCGTCGAGTTCACCGGTCCCGGTCTGTCGTCCTTAAGCTGGGCGGCACGCGGCACGGTGGCGAACATGGCGCCGGAGTATGGCGCGACGGTGGTGTTTTTCCCGTTTGACGACGAGACCTTGGCCTACCTGAAGTTGAGTGCGCGACCGCTGCCGTTGCTGGCCAAAGTCACGGCTTATATGGCGGCGCAATCCTTGTGGCGGCAAGCCGTGGAGCCGCAGTTCGATGAGTTGATCGAACTGAACCTTGCCGAGGTAGAGCCCAGTGTTGCCGGCCCGCATCAGCCGCACCAACGCCAATCCCTGGCAAATGCCGCAGCGTCCTTTCATCAGCATGTGCAGATGGAGGCTGGCCAGCAGTTTTTTGAGCCGTCATTCGCCGCGCAGCTGACCCATGGCGCGGTGGTGATGGCGGCGATCACCAGTTGCACCAACACCGCCAACCCCGCGCAGATGATCCAGGCCGGGCTGCTGGCGCGGAATGCGCGTGCACGTGGGGTTGGGCGCAAGCCGTGGGTCAAGACCTCGCTGTCGCCCGGGTCGCGGGTGGTGGCCGATTACCTGGAAGCGGCTGGGCTGCTGGAGGACTTTGCGGCGCTGGGGTTTGACCTGGTGGGGTTTGGTTGCATGACCTGCATCGGCAACTCCGGCAGCCTTGAGGCGCATGTCGAAGTCTTCGCCCGGCAAGGGCTGAAGGGTGTGGTGGTGTTGTCGGGCAATCGCAATTTTGAAGGGCGGGTCAACCCGCAAGTCCAGGCCGGTTACCTGGCGTCACCCGCGCTGTGCGTGGCCTACGCGATAGCCGGGAGCATCGATATCGACCTGTCGGCTTACCCGTTGGCGCTGGATGCCCAGGGCAAGCCGGTGTATCTGCATGAGCTGATGCCCAGCGATGCCGAGGTGGCGGCGCAGGTGAGTCAGGTGGTGCGCCCGGCATTGTTTCAGGCGCGTGGCGAACTGTTGTGGCAGGGTACCCATCATTGGCAGGCGCTGGAGGCCGATGGCAGTGTGCAGTTTGCCTGGCACCCGGACTCGACGTATTTGCGCCGCCCGCAATACTTGGCGCACGTGTCGTTATTGCCTGCATCGAGCCTGTCGTTGAGTGGCGCCAAGGCGTTGGTGGTGCTGGGTGATAACGTCACCACCGACCATATCTCACCGGCCGGTACTATCCCCGCCGACAGCCTGGCCGGTGCCTGGTTGCGTGAGCGAGGAGAGGCCGCAGCGGATTTCAACCAGTACTCGACCCGGCGCAGCAACCACGAGGTGATGGTGCGCGGCGCGTTTACCAACCCGCGCCTGAACAACCTGCTGGACCCGCAACAAGCACCGCGCCAAGGCGTATGGGCGTGGAATGCCGAGCGCACGCAATACCAGCCGCTGTACCTGGCAGCGCAAACTTATACCGGCACGCCGACCGTACTGTTTGCGGGCATCAATTATGGCGCCGGCTCCAGCCGTGATTGGGCGGCCAAGGTGCTGAACCTGCTGGGGATCAAGGCGGTGGTGGCGCGCAGTATCGAGCGCATCCACCGCAGCAACCTGATTGGCATGGGGGTGCTGCCACTGGTCTTTGCCGAGGGCGCCTCGGTGCAGGAACTCACGCTGGATGGGCGTGAGCGCCTGACGTTCCTGGGGCTTGCGCAACTGACGGTGGGTGACAACCCGGTCACCCTGCGTATCGAGCGCGCCGACGGCAGTATTGCCACGAGCCTGTTGGCTTTGCGCCTCGACTCGCTGCAAGAGCTTGGTTACCTTGAGCACGGCGGCGTATTGCCGTTTGTGATCCGAAAGACTGTGCAACGGACCCGTCAAGGAGTGCTCGATGATTGACCCGCAAGTACTGCAACAGCTGGCCCCGGATGGCGTGCTGCGCGCCGCTATCAACCTTGGCAACCCGGTGCTGGCGCAACGCGGCGCCGATGGCGAGCCGCAAGGCGTGTCGGTGGCACTCGCGCGTGCGCTGGCCGAAGAGCTGGGCGCCCGCCTTGAGCTGATCACCTTCGAGGCCGCCGGCAAGGTCTTTGCCGCCTTGGCCGAGGACGTGTGGCGCGTGGCGTTCCTGGCGATCGAACCGGTGCGTGAGCAGCAAATCGCCTTCAGCGCACCCTATGTGGCAATCAAGGGCACGTACCTGGTGGCGGCTGATTCGGTGCTGACCCGGGTGGCGCAACTGGACGCGCCGGGCAAGCGCATCGCGGTGGGCCAGGGCGCGGCCTACGACCTGTACCTGAGCCGAACCGTGCAGCACGCCGAACTGGTGCGTGCGCCCACTTCTGCGGCGGCGGTGGACTGGTTTATCGAGCAGGGCCTGGATGCGGCAGCGGGGGTGAGGGATTTTCTGCAAACCAAAGTGTCTGCGCACTGGCGCCTGCTTGACGATGACTTCATGACCATCCACCAGGCCATGGCAGTGCCGGTGGCGCACGCAGCCGCTGCCGCGTTCGTCAAATCCTTTGTCGAACGGCAGAAAGCCAAGGGTGGGGTCAAACGTGGGTTGCTGGACAGCGGGCAGAGCGCGGACTTACAGGCGTCGTAGGAACGATTTGACGATGTGGCGGGTGGCGTCGGTGGTGTCCAGTTCATCCATGGCGCCATAAGCGTGCCAGCGGCAGTCAATGATCTCGTTGCAAGGGCGCGCCTCGCTGATGTTCACCACCGAGGCCTCGAACACGTGGTGCACGGTGTCGCGGGCCTTCAGCTCCTGCAAGTACAGCAAGCCATCCACATTCAAGCCGGTTTCTTCTTCCAGCTCGCGGGCGGCGGCGCCGACCGGGCGCTCGTTGCGCTCGACCTTGCCGCCCGGCAATGCCCATTTGGAGCGGGCCTTGCGCACGAAGAGGATATGCCCCTCGTGTTCACAAATAACGGTTGCGCGTATTTTCAATGTCTACACCTGCCTGGCTCAGTGACTGTCATGAAAGTGTAATGCAATTGTCATGCAGATTGAGGGTGGCATGCACGGGCGGTCATGTGGATACTGCCCCCTTGATGAAAACGGACGAGGACAACTGATGAATACCGTACGTTGGGGCATGATTGGCTGTGGCAGCGTCACTGAACTGAAGAGTGGACCCGCCTTCTACAAAGCGCCAGGTTCGGCGCTGGTGGCCGTGATGGGGCGCCGTGAAGAAGCAGTGCGCGATTATGCGGCACGCCACGGCATCGCGCGTTTCTATACCGACGCCCAGGCCTTGATCGACGACCCCGAAGTGGACGCGGTGTACATCGCCACACCGCCCGACAGCCACCTCGAATATGCCCTGATGGTGGCCGCGGCCGGCAAGCATTGCTGCGTCGAAAAGCCCATGTCACTGAATGCCGAACAAAGCGCCTTGATGCAGCGCACCTTCGAGCGGGCCGGGCTGCACTTGTTTGTCTCCTACTATCGCCGTTCGTTGCCGCGCTTCCAGCAAGTACGCGACTGGCTGCAGCAAGGGCGTATCGGCGAGTTGCGCCACGTGACCTGGAGCCTGTGCAAGCCACCGGCCGCCGCCGATGCCAGCGCTGCCAACTGGCGCACCGACCCGACCATTGCCGGTGGCGGCTACTTTGCCGACCTGGCCAGCCATGGGTTCGATTTGTTCCAGTACCTGGCCGGCGATATTGTCGAGGTCACCGGGTTTACCGCGCGACAGGCCGGCAATTACGCGGCGGAAGATGCGGTAACGGCGTGCTGGACGTTCGCGAACGGCGCGCTGGGTATGGGTTGCTGGAACTTTGTCGCCGACCGGCGCGAAGACCGCGTGGAGCTGATCGGCAGCCGTGGCCGCATCACCTTTGCGGTATTTGAAGACCAGCCTTTACGCCTGGAAGGTGAGGCGAATGAGGTGCTGGAAATACCCTGCCATGCACATATCCAGTGGCATCACGTGCTGGCCATGAACGCACATATTCGTGGTGAGTCCGAGCACCCATCACTGGCGATCGAGGCGCTCAAGACTGATCGGATCCTCGATAAGGTGTTACTCCGTAACCCCAATTTGCCGGGTTAAGCGGGATATACCTGTTTTTTCTTTCAGGAATAGGCAAATGAAATATTGGATGCTGTTGTGGCTGGTTGTGGCCACTAATGTGCTGGCGGCCCCGCGTAGTCAAGGTACGCCTGGGGAGTTTGATTTTTATGTGCTGTCGTTGTCATGGTCGCCGACGTTCTGCCTGACCAACCCCGGTAACGAGCAATGCACGGGCAAGGGCTATGGGTTTGTGTTGCACGGGCTTTGGCCGCAATACGCCAAAGGCGGCTGGCCGGCATCGTGCGATACGCAATCCCGGCTGTCGGCGGCGGACCTCGCCAAGGGTGCGCTGATCTATCCGACGCAGGCGTTGCTCAAGCACGAGTGGGCCAAACACGGCACCTGCAGCGGGCTGGACGCTGCGAGCTATCTGGAGGCGAGTGATACAGCGCTGGCCGCCGTGCAGATTCCGCAGCAGTTGCAGCCGTTTAACGTGCCCAATTATATGGAGGCACGCGAGATCGAGAACTTGTTTAGGCAAAGCAACCCGGCCATGGGCAACCATGGGATGGCGGTTATTTGCAAGGGCAAGGTGCTGTCCGAAGTGCGCGTGTGCCTGAGCAAGGAGCTGCGGTTTGCCGGCTGTCCCAGGAGTGTTAAAACCCAATGCAAAGGCGGCGATATCCGAATTCCGGTTCAGCGTTGATCAACTGTCCGGGTGCAACGCGATGGCGCCAGCCGCCGTTGCACTCGACGCGCCGGCGCGATCCGCCAGGTAACGCGCCGGCGGCTGGCCCACGGCTTTACGGAACATGGTGATAAAGCCGCTGGCGTTCTCGTAACCCAGGTCCAGCGCCACCCGTTGCACGCTTTCACCCTTGGCCATGCGTTGCAGTGACAAAATTACATGCAACTGCCGGCGCCAACGGCCGAAACTCAACCCCAACTCTTCCAGCAGCAGGCGCGTCATGCTGCGCTCGCTCATGCCGATGCGCTGTGCCCATTGTTCGAGCGTGGACTTGTCGCTGGGGTCCGCCAGCAAGCTATCGGCGAGGCGCCGCAGTCGCAGGTCCTGGGGCATGGGCAGGTGCAGGTCCTCAATGGGGGCCTGGGCCAGTTCGTCGAGCAATGTGCTGATCAGGCGGCCCTGTGCGCCGTTTTCTTCATACAAATGGGGAAACGTTACCGCCTTGCTGATCAGCTCATGCAACAGGCCGGACACGGCCAAGGTGCAGCCTTGGGTGGGCAGGGCGCCGGCGGCGTCCGGGTCGATCAGCAGGCAATACACCTCCGCTTCCCCGGCACCCCGCGCGGCATGGGCCAGGCCACCCGGAATCCAGAGTGCGCACTGGGGCGGCACGATCCAGATGCCGGCCTCGATCTGGCAATGAATCACCCCGCGCAGGGTGTACATCAACTGGCCTTTGCGATGGGCGTGCGGCGTGTGCTCCCAGCGCTCGGACGTGCTGGTGGCGCCTACGGCCACCACTGCGCGCGGGATCAGGTCGGCGTCCCTGGACCGGGAAAGGTCACGTTCTTCAAGGCGGTGGCGTTGCATGGTGGATTCGCTCATTGGCCGAATTGCGAAACATTCTGGCTATTCTGTGCAATGGCGTCCAGTGTGCAGAGCGCTATGATGAGATTCACTCTCATTAAGGTGCTTTGCCATGCGACTCGACAGTACAACCTTCCCCGTGGTGAAAATCGTGTTTGACGCCCCGAACGAAGGCGGCCCTGAGGATGCTTTTGTTGTGTTCGAAAGCTTGCTGGCTCGCCAGCAGTCCTTTGTGCTGCTGCACGAAAAAGCCGTCGACGAAAACAACCACGAGCACTCCCATGAGGAGCGCAAACACGCTTCGATCTGGATGAAGAAAAACAAACAGGCGCTGCGCACTTACGTCAAAGGCATGATCCAGGTGGAACCCAGCGCCGCGCAACGCCTGGCCCTCAAGCCGTTTGCGGTGATGTTTGGCAAGGCTTGGGGCTACCCGCTGCTGGTGGTGGAGTCCAAGGACCGCGCCTGGGCGCTGGCGCGGGATGTGCTCGATGAGCAGGTGTCGGATGTGGTGTATTTTTGAACTGCGGTACGCGGAGCGTCCGAGGCGGCATTCCCACGCAGAGCGTGGGAACGATCTAGGGGTGTCCTCGCGGACGCATTACAGTATCCTCCGCGCCCCGCCTACCACTGATTCAAAAAGAATGACCGGACAAGACATGCAGGCACTGCTGGATTCGATCCTGGGCGAAGTCCGCCCACTGATCGGCCAGGGCAAAGTGGCCGACTACATCCCCGCGCTGGCCGATGTACCCGCCAACCAACTTGGTATCGCCGTGTACGGCAACGATGGCTCGGCCTATTGCGCCGGCGACGCCGACACGCTGTTCTCGGTGCAGAGCATCTCCAAGGTGTTCAGCCTGGTGCAGGCCATCGACCATGGCGGCGAAACCATCTGGGAGCGCCTGGGCCACGAGCCTTCCGGGCAACCGTTCAATTCCATGGTGCAGTTGGAGTTCGAACGCGGGCGCCCGCGCAACCCGTTCATCAACGCCGGCGCCCTGGTGATCTGCGACATCAACCAGTCACGCTTTGCCGTGCCGATTCTGTCGATGCGCGACTTCGTGCGGCGCCTGTCCGGTAACCCGCAAATCCTGGTCAACAGCGTCGTCGCCGACTCCGAAGCGCAACATGGCGCGCGCAACGCAGCCATGGCCTACCTGATGAAATCCTTCGGCAACTTCCACAACGACGTCGACGCGGTGCTGCACAGCTACTTCAACTACTGCGCGCTGCAAATGAGCTGCCTGGATCTGGCCCGGGCCTTCAGCTTCCTGGCCAACGAGGGCGTGAGTGCCCACAGCGGCGAGCAGATCTTGACCGCGCGCCAGACCAAGCAAGTCAACTCGATCATGGCCACCAGTGGGCTGTATGACGAGGCCGGCAACTTTGCCTACCGCGTTGGCTTGCCGGGTAAAAGTGGGGTGGGTGGCGGGATCGTCGCGGTGGTGCCGGGGCAGTTTACGGTGTGCGTGTGGTCGCCGGAGCTGAATGCGGCGGGGAACTCGCTGGCGGGGATGAAGGCGTTGGAATTGCTGAGCGAGCGGATTGGGTGGTCGGTGTTTTGAGTGCCTGGGGATTCACGCTGATGCATGAGTCCCCTTGCTGATCAGGACTTGTGAGGCTTCATGAACAGATCAAGCATCAGGAACAAAGCGCCTGCGGTGATCGCGATATCAGCAATATTGAACACGCCGGTATGTGTGGGCCCCACGTTCAGCACCATGTAATCCACGACATGCCCGTCGCGAAACACACGGTCGATCAAGTTGGCGATGCCGCCCAAGGCAATCGCGTACAGCGGCAAGACTTTACGCAGCGGCTGGCTCCAGTTGGAAAGTGACCACCACATGGCCCACGCGACCACGACGGCTACTCCAACGATAAAGATCAACTGTTTGACCTGCGGCGGCAATGCGGCGCCCAGGCTCAAGAAGGTGCCTGGGTTGAGGCTCAGTTCCAGCGCAAGGTTGATCGGGTTGGAGCCGATTTTGAAACTGCTGGCTTGCAGGGAAATCAGGGCCAGCAGTTTGACAAGTTGGTCCACAGCAATAAAGGCAATGCCGGCGAGGAGGGCGAAGGTGCGGCCTCGCAGAAGGGGCGACGTGCTCAAGCGTTAACTTCCTGTTTCGGGTCTGTCGATAGAGCGCCCGAAGATAGCTCAGGCGCTCTATCTCGTCTATTGATCGTTCCCACGCTCTGCGTGGGAATGCACCTTGTGACGCTCCGCGTCACGTTGCGCGGGTCTGGAGGTGGGACGCAGAGCGTCCGGGGCGGCATTCCCACGCAGAGCGTGGGAACGATCTTCAGGCGGCTGGGTGGGCCACGTTCAGGGCTTTGTCCACCAGCAGTTGCACACCTTCGAGCATGCGGCAGATGCCCAGTGCGACATTACGTTGAGAGCCTTCTATTTCAAACGCCAGGTGGTTGGCGATATCGCTGATGGACGCCAAGTCCTGGGAAGCGTTGACCAACAGGGTTTCGGTGCCCAGGTCGGCGCGTACGGTGAAGATGCCTTCGCTGGGCTCGGGAATGGGTTTGCCGGGGTTGAGGTAGTGGTTGATCGCACGGTAGGCCACTTCGTGCAGAGTGCTGGTGTCGTAGTCTGGCTGGCCTGGGGGATTTGGGCTGTCTTTGATCATGGTGGGGCTCCTTTATAAATGGAGCTGCCACGAATCGCGGTCAAACGAATTAGGGTGGCAGCTATACGCGGGTTGACCGACCGGCTAAAGAAGCAAATCCGGCATACCCGAAGGTATCCCGCGTACAGCTGCCGCGACACGATACATCAGGCGTAAAAAAAACGCCCAAGATCGGTGGGGGTGCAGTTGCTCTTTAAAGTCGGACGGTCAAATCCGGCCGCTGAATTGGCAGCGACGAAGCAGAGAGTAGTGAGCCCACTTCCGACCGACAACCTGAAACCCTTGTGGGAAATATCTGAACACACGCGATTACCTGTGGGAGCTGGCTTGCCTGCGATGGCAGTGTTTCAGTCAACCCATGTGGTACTGGAAGACTGATATCGCAGGCAAGCTAGCTCCCACATACTGATCCCATTGGGTTTGAGGGGCCTCGTTCGTTCATTCTGCGTGGGAATGATCTTTATAAAGTTAGTTGCTTGCAATGCTGGGGAAGTTAGTAGTTATTCATGTTAGATAGTGATTGGTGGTGCGACTATTCAGCTGTCACCCTTTGCGGTGTATTGGATTCTAAATTAAAAGACGTTTCCAATTTTTCACCAGCGTTCGAGGTAAATACGGAAAACCAAGTTTTAAAGGAAGGGGAACCCTTCAGGTAATCGGCCTCCCATCGCCATGCACCGGCTTGGGTTTTAAACGTAAGCACCGTTTCATCACGGCCATCCGAGAAAAAACTATAATTCCCACTGACGAGTTCCCACTTATTGGTGCCCGCGTCATGGAATTTGCCGCTAAAGGAGCCCTTCGACTCATCGTTTCTTTCTATGACCAAGCGATAAACGTTATTAGGGCCGCCATCGTAATTTCCAATGAGAGTATATGCCATTTCAAGTACTCCTTCGTGGTTGGGGAGTCATACAGCATAATGATGGTGACTAAAAGAGGGGCACACACCTGTGAATACTGACAGTTTATTATAATTTTTCGCGATACTGTGTGGTCTTAATTCATCAAAGGGTGTGTGCTGATATGCCTCGTTATTTGGTTTAAAAAAAATATAAACACTCGTAAAAAATGCCAGTCAACTGACTGGCATTTAAATGCTTATTGAAGGAATAACCCTCAGGCCATCGCATCCCAAGCCCGATCACCATTCTCGTCTTTAATCCGAGTCGGCAAACCCATCACGTCCAGCGCCTTCAGGAACGGCTCAGCCGGCAGCTCCTCAACGTTGGCCATGTGTTTCACATCCCACTCGCCACGCGCTACCAGCAGCGCAGCGGCCACCGGAGGTACGCCTGCGGTGTAGGAGATGCCTTGGCTTTCGGTCTCGGCAAAGGCTTCTTCATGGCAGGCCACGTTGTAGATGAACATCTCACGTGGCTGGCCGCCTTTGGTGCCTTTGACCAGGTCACCAATGCAGGTTTTGCCGGTGTAGCCTGGGGCGAGCGACGACGGGTCGGGCAGCACGGCCTTGACCAGTTTAAGCGGCACGACTTCCAGGCCTTCGGCGGTGGTGACCGGCTTTTCGGAGAGCAGGCCGAGGTTTTTCAATACGGTGAACACATTGATGTAGTGTTCGCCGAAGCTCATCCAGAACCGCACGTTGGGCACGTCGAGGTTTTTCGACAGCGAGTGCACTTCATCGTGGCCGGTGAGGTAGAGGTTCTGCGAACCGACGACCGGCAGGTCGTCGGTGCGTTTGACTTCGAACATGGTGTTGCTGGTCCACTGGCTGTTCTGCCAGCTCCACACCTGCCCGGTGAACTCGCGGAAGTTGATTTCCGGGTCGAAGTTGGTGGCGAAATATTTGCCATGGCTGCCGGCATTGACGTCGAGAATGTCGATCGAATCAATGCGGTCGAAATGCTGTTGCTGCGCCAGCGCGGCATACGCGTTGACGACACCCGGGTCGAAGCCAACGCCAAGGATGGCGGTGATGTTCTTCTGTTTGCACTCTTCCAGGTGGTTCCATTCATAGTTGCCGTACCACGGTGGGGTCTCGCAGACCTTGCCCGGCTCTTCGTGAATGGCGGTATCGAGGTACGCAACGCCCGTGTCGATGCAGGCACGCAGTACCGACATGTTGAGGAACGAGGAACCCACGTTGATGACGATCTGCGACTCGGTCTCGCGGATCAGGGCCTTGGTCGCTTCCACGTCCATGGCGTTCAGCGCAAAGGCTTTAATATCCGCAGGTACCTTGAGGCTACCCTTGGCCTTGACGCTGTCGATGATGGCCTGGCATTTGGAGATGTTGCGCGACGCGATAGCAATACGACCGAGTTCGTCGTTGTGCTGCGCGCACTTGTGGGCCACCACCTTGGCGACACCTCCTGCACCAATGATAAGAACGTTCTTTTTCAATTGCTTTATCTCTCCTTTATCCGCCAGCTTACGAAAGGCTGGACAGGTAGTCGTCGTAACCAAATTCACGAACCACCTCGACTGTACCGTCGAGTTGTTTCACTACGATGGACGGCATTTTCAGGCCGTTGAACCAGTTTTTCTTGACCATGGTGTAGCCTGCGGTGTCGATGAACGACAGCCGATCGCCGATGGCCAGCGGACGATCAAATTGATACTCGCCGAAGATGTCCCCGGCCAGGCAGGATTTGCCGCACACCATATAGGTGTGTTCACCCTCGCTCGGCGCCAGCTTGGCGTTGAGGCGGTAGATCAGCAGGTCCAGCAGGTGGGCTTCGATGGAGCTGTCTACCACGGCGAGGTTCTTGCCGTTGTAGAGGGTGTCGAGCACGGTGACTTCCAGGGAAGCGCTGTTGGTGATCGCTGCTTCGCCAGGTTCCAGGTACACCTGCACGTCGTATTTTTGCGAGAACGCCTTGAGGCGCTGGCAGAAGGCGTCGATGGCATAGCCTTCACCGGTAAAGTGGATGCCGCCGCCGAGGCTGACCCAGTTGACCTTGTGTAGCAGCGCGCCGAAGCGTTCTTCGATGGTGCCGAGCATTTTGTCGAACAGGCTGAAGTCGCCGTTTTCGCAGTTGTTGTGGAACATGAAGCCGGAGATCTGCTCGATTACGCCTTCGATCTTCACCGGGTCCCATTCGCCCAGGCGGCTGAACGGGCGTGCCGGGTCGGCGAGTAAATAGTCGGAGCTGCTCACTTGCGGGTTGACGCGCAGGCCGCGGGTCTTGCCTTCGCTGCGTTCGGCAAAACGTTGCAATTGGCTGATGGAGTTGAAGATGATCTTGTCGCAGTTCTCCAGCATCTCTTCGATTTCGTCGTCAGCCCACGCCACGCTGTAGGCGTGCGCTTCACCTTCGAACTTCTGGCGCCCGAGCTTCAACTCATACAGCGACGACGAGGTGGTGCCGTCCATGTATTCCTGCATCAGGTCAAACACCGACCAGGTGGCGAAGCACTTGAGTGCCAGCAGCGCCTTGGCGCCGGACTGCTCGCGCACGTAAGCAATCTTCTGCATGTTGACCAGAAGTTTCTGTTTATCGATGAGGTAGTACGGCGTTTTGATCATTTTTGAGAGCCTGCGGCGGTGCCTGCCAAAAAAGGACACGCATTGTGCCCGCACTTGGATCAGATCGAAAGGTTAGCGGGCGGATTTTGCACGCCAGGTTTTCAAGGGTAGCGTCTGAGTATGACTGTTTATGGCTACGAGACCGGTCTGCGGTAGCTGCAGGTGAGCCAAATCACTTCAAGTACTTGGCGTGAGTGGCGGTGTCATCAGTCACCGAGTGAAACCCGCACTGTAGATAAAACGCTGCGCCCTGCGTTGTGTCTGTAGTCAGGCGCACCGTTTGAAAGTGCATGGCGGCGAATGCCAGCAACTGTTGCACCAACGTTTTTCCAATATGTTGCCCACGCATCGGTGGAGCGACGTAGACGCGGCGTATTCGGCCGTTGTCGGGAGTGGAATACGGATCGCGTGAAGCGCCTCCGATTGCGACCAACTGGTCGTGGCGAAACACCCCCAAAAGGCACTCACCGGGTTGATCAAACCGGGTAGTGCGGTTTTCCCATTCGGTGATAAGCCGCGTGAGGAACCGGAACCCTTCGGCGACGGCCTGCGCGTGCAGCGTGTGGATCTGCTCGGGCAGATCTTCCAGTCGTTTTATCGAAAAGTCTTGGCGGAGATCCATCACGCCACCCGATTACGGCCCGCGCCCTTGGCCTGATACAGCTGCATGTCCGCGCGCTTGAGCAGCGCGGAGGAGTCCCGGTCGGCTGGCTCTGCGAGGCTCACGCCAATACTCACCGTCACATGCCCCACCGTCGCAAATTTCGCGGCTGCCACCGCCGCGCGGATTTTCTCGGCGACCACGTCGGGGCTGTCCGGCTCTTCGACTTCGGGCAGCAACACCGCGAACTCTTCACCACCATAACGTGCGACAAAGTCGGTGGCGCGGGTGTTGCTTTCGATCAGGGCTGCCAGTTGGCACAGCACCTCGTCACCGACCGCGTGGCCGTAGCTATCGTTGACGCGCTTGAAGTAATCGGCGTCGATCAGCAGCAGGGCGAAGGTGCGGCCCGTGCGTTGGAACAGCAGGCTGTTCTCGGCGAGTTTTTCGTCGAAGCGGCGGCGGTTGTAGACGCCGGTCAGCGCGTCGTGGGTCGCCAGGTTGAGCAGGTCGGCGTTGGCCTGGGTGAGGTCGGCCGTGCGTTGGGCGACGGTGGCTTCCAGGGAGGCGTTGGCCTCTTGCAATTGGCGCTCTTTGGCCAGCAGCGATTGGGTCATGCTGGTGAGGGAGCGGCCCAGTTGCGCAATCTCCAGCACTGAGTGTTCCTGAGGGAATGCAGCGCCAGGTTGCTGCTCCTGAACGAGCCTGGCGGATTTGGCCAGGCGTTCGATCGGGCGGCTGAGGGACGAGGCGAGGTAGTAGGCGGCCAGTACAAACGCGACCGCCGCCAGCACACCGAGTATCAGCAATTTATACAGCAGCGTCCGCGCCGGTTGCAGGGCCACGTCCAGAGGCTGGCGGACCATGATGTACCAGGTCATGTTCGCATTGGATGGGCTCGGCACGGCGACCGAGGCGGTGACGTAGCCGTTGCCGGCCCACCAGCCGGAATGGGTGATCAGTTTGCCTTGCGGCATTTGCTCGCCGGCGAGGCTTTCGGGGTAGAGCACCTTGCCGTCGAAGTCGACGATCAGGGCCTCGATATCAGGGATAGCGTCTTTTTGCATCACCGCTGAGTCGACGATCTGCGTGACCCAACTCCAGTGCGCATGCGCGCCCAGCACGCCGATGGTCTCGCCCTGGGCGTTGCGGATAGGTGCGGCAAAGTCGATAAAACGCAATGGCTCGCCGCTGGCCGAACTGGGCAACAGCTTGGCCAGCAATACCGCTTCGTGAGGGTCACCGGTGTATTCGCCGTGCATGCCGGCCTGGAACCAGGGCCGCTGGCCGACCGACTGGTTGACCAGCAACCCGTTGACGGCCTGGAGCACTCGGCCCTGGGCGTCGGCAATGCCCATCCAGGCATATTCGGCGCGCGACTGGGTGCGCAATTCCATCAACGTGAGGATGTCCGGCGTATCCAGGTTGCCCTTGCGCATGATCGGCGCCTTGCTCAGCAAAGACACTTCCAGCTGGCGTTCACGCAGTTGCACCGCCAGCAAGGCCGCAGTCGAGCGTGCCGTGCTCAGCAAGGCATTGCCGCTGGCTTGCTTCATCTGTTCAGTGGCGATATGGCCTACATAAACCCCGACGCTCAGCAGTGTGAGCAGTGACAAACCGGCAAACCATAAGGTCAGGTGAGTACGCAGGCTGGCTTTGATCATGGGTGCTCATTTGAATATTTGTTTTCAGCATAGTACCCGTAATAGATGCATGACCATCAACCACAAACGTTCAAGATTGCGCGCCACCCCGCTCAGTAGACTCGCCTGACTTCTTCTACTGCAGGTTCCCCATGGACATTTTCCTCTACGCCTTCAGCGTCATGTACAGCCCCGGCCCCGTCAACTTGATGGGCCTGAATGCCGGGCTTACGGGCAAACTGCGGCGCTCCAGCGGGTTCTATATCGGCGTGGGCTGCGCGATGCTGTTGATGTTCGTGGTGTTTGGCTACACCGGCGAAGCGGTCATCTCCCGGGCGGCGTTGCCGTATATTTCTTTGATGGGTGGTGTGTACACGCTGTACCTCGCGTACCAAGTGTTCACCGCGCGTACCGAGGTGGATGACGCTTCAAGCTCGCCTGCAAAGACCCTGACCTTCTGGAATGGCCTGGTGATTCAGCTGCTCAACCCCAAGGGCATCGTCGCGGTGTTGCCAATCACCAGCGTGATGTTGCCGGCGGCGCACATTACCGGTGCCTCGATCTTTGGCGTGTCGGCCTTGCTGGGGCTGGGGGCGGTCGGCGCGCCGTGGGTTTATGCCTTGCTGGGCGCGCTGCTGGGGCGGCGGATCAACGGGGCGGCGGCGTTTACCTGGTTCAACCGCTGCATGGGGCTGGCGCTGGCCGGCTGTGCTTATTTCATGTTTCACGCGTTCTACTTGCACATCCTTGCGCCTTGAACCGAGGGCTCGCCTTGGTGGCGCGCAGTTTCAGACCACAGGGCGCTTGACCTCGATGGCGTCAAAGCCTTTCCAGCGGTACAGCATCACCGAGATCGCCCAACTGGCGACAAAGATCGCGATGATGATGTACCCGAGCAGGCCGAAGCTATCGTTCAGCGTGCCGATAAAGCCCCAGAACGCGCCTTTGAGGTCCAGTTGGTCCGAGATCAGCCCCAGCGCCTCGATACTGCCGATCACCACGGCGACGATCACCGACACCAGGGTGATGGTCATGTTGTAGTAGATCTTGCGGATCGGCTTGAGGTAGGCCCAGCCATAAGCGCCGAGCATCAAGTGGCCGTCGAGGGTGTCGACCAGCGACATGCCGGCGCTGAACAGCAGCGGGAACACCATGATCGACCAGGGCGACAGGCCTTGTGAGGCCTGGCTGGCAGAGATGCCGAGCAAGCCGACTTCGGTGGCGGTGTCAAAGCCCAGGCCGAACAGAAAGCCCAGCGGGTACAGGTGCCAACTGCGGGCGATAAGGCGAAACAACGGGCGGAAAAAGCGTGCGAGCACGCCACGGTCGGCCAGCAGCAGGTCGAAATCGTCATCCACATAAGCGCCGCCTTCGCGCACATGGCGCCAGGCCCTGTAGATGGCACGCAGGATGATCAGGTTCATCAGGGCGATCAGCAGCAGAAACAGCGCCGATACCGAAGTACCGATCACACCGCCCACCGTTTTGAAGGTTTCGAAGTGTGCCTGCATGGCCGAGGCTGCGAACACCACGCCAATCGAGGCCAGTACCACCACGGAGGAATGCCCGAGGGAGAAAAAGAAGCCTACGGCTACCGGGCGTTTCTGCTCTTGCATCAGCTTGCGGGTGGCGTTGTCGATGGCCGCTATATGGTCGGCGTCCACCGCATGGCGCAGGCCAAAACCGTAAGCGAGCAGGGCAGTGCCGAGCAGCACCGGGTGGTTGTGGAAGGCCGCCAGCGCCCAGAGCCAGGCCCCGACGTTAAGGGCGATCAATACCCCATAAATGCCAAACAGTTTGCTGCGCACTTGACGATTGGAATCGCTGAAAACCTGGGCAAGACGGTGGATCATCAGGTAAACCCTATGTGCAATGGTGCGACCGCAGGCAAGCTTGCGCGGCTCCCGTGGGAAACTTAATGGATATTGCCGACGTCGATGATGAAATCTGTGCGGCTTTTTTTGGGGTTAAGCGTTGGAGAGGACGATGACGAGCATGCACGAACAATCTGCCGAGGCAGTGATCGCGTTCTGGAAGCAGGCAGGGCCGAAACGCTGGTTCACCAAGGACGACGCGTTTGACGCGACCTTTCGCGAGACCTTTCACGCCACCCATATGCAAGCCGCCCGGCGTGAGCTGGAAAGCTGGCTGGATTCGGCCCACGGCGCGTTGGCCTTACTGATTTTGCTGGATCAATACCCGCGCAATGCGTTTCGCGGCACAGCGCATATGTTTGCCACCGATCCGTTGGCGCGTTTGTATGCGCGGCGGGCGGTGGACGCCGGGTTGGATCAACAGATCGAGCCTGAGTTGCGCGCGTTCTGTTATCTGCCGTTTGAACATTCCGAAGACCCGGCGGACCAGCAGCGTTCGGTGGCGTTGAACCGGCATTTGGATGCCAGCACCTACCATTGGGCCAAGGAACACGCGGATATCATTGAACGGTTTGGGCGGTTTCCCCATCGCAACGCGGTGCTGGCCAGGGCAACTACCCAACCCGAGCAGGCGTTTCTCAAGGCCGGCGGCTTCGCCGGCTAGGCCTCGGCGGGCACCAAGGCTGCCTTGGCGCCCACGGGACGAAAGCGCCGCAAACCCTTGAGGTCGACCGCCCAGCGCAGTGCTTCGGTGGCCGAGGGGGGCGGGCCATGGGTGATCGCGTTTTCATCCTGAGTGAGCGTGCCCAGGTAGCCCTGTGCGCCGCCGCGCTCGCTCCAGTACCGGGTGTGGCTGAGCCAGGAGCGGGCGAGCCAGCCTTTCCAGGTGCCTACGGTGACCGGTAAATCCAGCACGCCTGCACCCATCACCGGTTTGACCGGGCCGCCGACGATATCGCCAAACAGGCCATAGGGCGCCGGGAAGTACAGGTTGGTCCAGCGCGTCACGGCAAACGCCGCCGCGTGGTGCAGGTACTGCGGGGTAAACGGTTTTTGCCCCAGCATCACCGGTTGGCGAGCGTTGTAGCCGTAGCCCTTGGTGTCTTCGGTGGGCGGGCACGCCGGGGCTTCGCGGCGCTCGATGCGTTGTTTGAAGTCACTCACGCTGCGGCCCAACAACAGGCTGGCGTGGGCCATGGGGCTACCCACCGTGACTAAATCGGTGATGCGCCAGGGGTTGCCCAGGCCGCGCTGCTCGATAAACGCCTCGGCCTGCTGTTCACGAAATTTCAGGGTGCTGCCAAGGCTTCCGTCGAGTGCTGCACCGGCGTTGGGCAGAGCTTCCTTGATCACCGGTTGCAGGGGTTCGTGGTCGGCGTAGCGGCGGGCCAGTTCGCGGTTGCTGGGGATGACTTTGGTCAGTTGATCGTGATGTTCATGCCACAGGTAGCCGATGATGTCGTAGGCAATTACGCTGCCCAAACTGTGGCCGACGACGATGATGCGGTCGTAGTCGCCTTTGTTATGCAGGGCGCGCAGCAATGCCACGCCGTCGGCGCGGATCTGTTCGCGCACCACCACATTCTGCGGGTTGGGGCTCAGGTAGCGGGCCGCATCGCCCAGGTAGGACAGCGCGGAATAACGCAGCCCCAGGGCGATGGCGCCGAGCAGCAGCGGCACCAGTGCGAAGGGATTGTCGCTGTGGTCGAACCGGCCCCAGGCCGTGGCGAGGCTGCCACTGGCAATCAGCAGCAGGAGCACCACTACCGTCCAGCGCGTGGTGCGCCAGATAGGCACGATGGCATCGGGAATGTCTCGGCGCGGGCGCTTGAAAATATCCCACAGCCAGCCCAGCAGGTGGCCGACCTTGGTGCCCTGCATCTTGTGGGCCCAGTAATACTCGTAGAAATCGGTGCTGGTGCGGCCGGAGGACTTCAAGACGCGCAGGTCAAAATTGCGCGAAAGCCGGTCTGGCTTGCTCCAGTAAAACGGTGTGCCATCGGGCGTGTCCGCCGGGATCATGGCTTCGACGAAGCCGCGCAAGGTATCCATCGGGCGCTGTTCGCCGATGCCGTGGATAACCACAACTGCTTGTTTCATAAGCTTATCTTCCTTGAAAGCTATGGGTGAGTGTTGCGAGTGACGTAGCGGTTTTGCCGGGAGGTCAAACGATGCGATATTGCCACTAAGTCGCCCGTTTCCGCCAGGATTGCCTTTAACGTGGGCAGCCACCTTTTGCCGAGGAACCTGTTAGTTCTGACAGTAGACTCAGCCTTGGAATGGCTGTGTAGTGCCTGAAGGTCAGCCTCTGCCCGACGCGTTGAGGCTGGAAGAAATGCTTTTAGGCCATAGGAGTCTTGATCATGTCTGATTCAACCAACCCCCCCAGTGACGTGGGTTGCACTGTTGTAACTGATGAGTGTCATAAAGACCATGCGGGCTGCTCCAATCATGGTGAGGATGTGCATATACATGTGCATGTTCATGTGCACCGTCATTGTTGTTCGGCGGCCGCCGCGGTCGTGACCAAGCCAGTAAAGTTGCGGGTTATAAAGTTTGGTTTTACGGCTATCGCAATTGGTAGTTCAAATTACCCAAATTTGATGGCGCAGGTTAACGAGCCCGCAAATTACGGGCCAGACGGGATTTATAATAAAATCCAGTCTGTAAGCGCTACTGATGCCACGGTAGATATTGTTGCTCCCTCTATAACGGCTGCTGAATTGAAGGCTAAATATGATGTGCTGTCTGTCGGGTTACATACCAGTAATTTTACCGTGGCACAGGCAGATAGACTGAAAGAGTATGCAGCATTAGGCGGCGTGTTACTGTTAGCCTGCGACAATGGCACCGCCGTAGGCATGTTGAATGTTTTACAGCGATTTGGGCATACCGGTACGCTTGCTGGCGTGCCTGTTGTGGGGGTTTACAGTGGCTTATCTTCCACAACGGAAAACTTGAGCAGCTATTTCGGCAACTCTTCAGGCGTGACAATCAAGGGGTCTGCATCACTTGCAGTGACTGCAACACAACTTCCCCCAGGCAGCAAGGTGTTGGCTACTTTTGGTGCTAATATGCTTTTTTGGTTGGTAGGCGGCACGATGGGCCGAGTGATCGCATTCAGTGATATTGAACTTACCACCACTGAGGTTTCAGGCACCACGGTAGACAATGGGCAAGAGAAGTTCTTGAATAACATGATGGGCTATGTATTTGATCAGGTGTTGGCAAACGCTGGATAAGGGCTCGCATTCCCACTTGGAATACCCCCATAAAAATCGCGCATTGTCTTTCCAACTGCCGATCTCGTAGCGTGGGCATTCACCCAAGGAGAGCCTTTATGCTGTCACCGTCTTTGCGGCTTTATGTCGATGCTCAATACACCAGCCCCTACGCCATGTCGGTATTCGTCACCCTGCTGGAAAAGGGCCTTTCCTTCGAAACCGTCACCCTTGACCTGGACACGGCGCAAAACCAGGCAGCGGAATTTGTCCAACTGTCCCTGACCCAACGCGTACCCACGTTGGTGCAAGGCGACTTTGCGTTGTCGGAGTCTTCGGCAATCAGCGAATACCTGGATGAGGCCTACCCCGATACCACGGTGTACCCGACAGAGCCAAAACAGCGCGCGAGGGCGCGCCAGGTGCAGGCGTGGTTGCGCAGCGACTTGCAGGCGATTCGCCAGGAACGCTCGACGCTGGTGGTGTTTTACGCGCAGAAAATGCCGCCGTTGTCGCCCGCCGGTGACACGGCCGCGCACAAATTGATTCAGGCGGCACAGGCGTTATTGGCAGGCAGCCCGGCGTACCTGTTCGGCACGTGGTCAATTGCGGATGTTGACCTGGCCGTGATGCTCAACCGTTTGATCCTCAACGGTGACAACGTGCCGGCCGAGTTGGTGGCCTATGCACAGCGCCAATGGCAGCGGCCCTCGGTGCAGGCCTGGGTCAACCTGCAACGTCCGGCGCTTTAAGGGTTACAGCCATTCCTGGGCCACACGCCGGTCCAGGTCTTCCCAATCGGCCATGCCCAGTACCCGCATGGTGTTCAAGCCGCGCAGGTAGCCGCGCAGTTGCTGGGCGCTGGCGCAACGCAGGTCGGCGTCTGCGGTGTCGTCCTGCAGCACGTTTTCATAATCGACCAGGTAATCGGCGACCCGCTCGCGAAACTCCGGCAATACGGCTTCGCGGATGCGGTCGAAGGTTTTCTGGTGGGGCTTCATGGCGTGGTCCTTATAGGTTTTATGGGGTTAGGCTGCCTGACACTATCGGTTCAAATGATAGTCACCATCAAGGATCACAAGTTCTGTTTTTGTGCCAAAAGCGGACAATCACGCCATCGACACGCTGCTCAAGGAAATGCGCGATGAGGACGATAATTCAGCTGGGCCTGATGGTACTGATGCTTGGCACGGCAGTGCTGGCCAACCCGGCGATTGCCGATGATCTGCGTACCGGCCATTTGCTGCCCCTCGTCGGTAGCGTAGACTCCCTGCGGCACGCGCAATCGGTGGGGGTGTTGTACAGCGAAAACACCCGCGACAACCTCAGCTACCTTGAACGCTACCACGCCATGGCCATGAACGGCGCCAAGGATGCCCTCGACGGGCGTATCCGCCAGGCGTTCGTCAACAGCTCCGATCCGGAACTGGCGATTGATTGGTTAATGAGTTCGCTGCAGGGCACTTTTCTTACAGTCACTGTCTATAGCAGCCTGGATGAACTGGTGCAGGCGCACCCGGATGTGGTGGTGGTGCTCGATACCCACAACCAACTGTTGACCCAGCGTAACGATCAGGTGGAGGCGCGCTTTGTTGCACGGTTCTATGACGCGAACCTGCAATACATCGCCAAGGCCGAAGGCTCGGTGCACAAGCAAGTGCCGTCGGTGTGGGTGCATGACAAGGCGGCGCCGGAAATTGCCGCACAGATTGAACAGCAGCGTGATGTACAGCTTGATGCGTTGAAGCAGTTCGATGTGTCGCTCAAGGCGTTGGTACGAGCCGGTTGATGTGAAACTTTCTTTTTATATTCAGGATTTTATATGCGCGCTTTTTTCGTCCAGGCCTTGGCTGCAGCCCCTTTGTTGCTGACCGGTTGTATCACCGCTCCCAACGCTCCGAGCTTGACTCTGCTAACTGACAAGACCCCGGAAGGCTATGTGCAGTGCGTATTGCCCAAGCTTGAAAAGCACGGCATTACCTCGACCGTGACCCAGAACTCGCGTCACGCCAAAGTGGTGTTGACCAGCAAGATTGCTGCCGATGATGTGCTGGAAGCCTACAAATCCCAGGATGGCACCAAGGTGTTTCTGTATGAGCGCAAGCCACTGGCATCGGCGATCAAGCCATCGCGGCTGGAGTTGGCGGCGCAGGATTGCAAGTAACCCTGGTAGGCGCACAGATTTAAATGTGGGAGCGGGCTTGCTCGCGAAAGCGGTAGATCAGTCAGTAGCTATGTGGACTGATACTCCGCATTCGCGAGCAAGCCCGCTCCCACATTGTGCTGTGTGTTCGGCTTAAGGTTTGGCTTCGTTGCTGAAGGTGTTTACGGTGTTGACCAGCCCTTTGGCCGCCAACGCCACCAGCTCACCGCCTTTTTCTACCGTCGCCAGTGCGGGATCAGAACCCATGCGGCCATCCGGGAAGCGTGCGCGAAAATCCAGTGCCTCGCGGATCGGCCCGGTGTTGGCGATTTGTGGCGAATACTCCGCCGACTTGATCGACTCCGGGTACGCCCATTGCGTCACCGCAATCTCCGACGGTGTGGCATGGCTGCCGTGGCCCACCGGGAATTGGCGGTGGGCCAGTTCGTTGACGCCCTCCAGGTCCCACCAGTTCACCAGCTTGAGCGCAAACCCGGCTGGGCGGCGGGCGTAGCTGGCTTCGGCGTACAGCTCGGAAAAGGCCGCTTCGATGGTGGCGATATTGCCGCCGTGGCCATTCAAAAACAGGATCTTCTCGAAACCATGCCCGGCCAGCGAGCGCACCCAGTCGCCAATCGCGGCGATAAAGGTGGAAGGGCGCAACGAAATGGTGCCGGGAAAGCCCAGGTGGTGCTGGGCCATGCCGATATTGAAAGTCGGGCCGATCAGGATGTCGGCGTTCTTCTGTGCCTCATGGGCGATGATTTCCGGGCACATCCAATCAGTGCCCAGCAGGCCGGTGGGGCCGTGCTGTTCGTTGGAGCCGATAGGGATCACCACCGTGCGGCTGCGCTCCAGAAACTGCCCGATCTCGATCCAGGTGGATGTATGTAGAAGCATGCGACGCTCTCTTTTATCTGTGGGGACAGGCTAACCACCACGGATTGTACGACTACTGGCCACTTGTTGGGGCTTGCAGTTCAAGTACGTCGAGGACTTCAGCCAGCGCTGGTCCGGGTACCAGGAGAACATGAACTGCCCATCCTTGAGCTTGTCTACCACCTGGCGCGCCACTTGCGGGCGCACGGCCGGGCAACCCTGGCTGCGGCCGATACGGCCTTCGCGCTTGCTCCACGCCGGGTTGACGTAGTCGGCCGCATGAATCACCAGCGCGCGGTCGCGGGCCTGGTCATTGAAGCCTGGCTCCAGGCCGTCCATGCGCAACGAGTAGCCGTGGGTGCCCAAGTAGCTTTCCTGGGTGCGAAACAAACCCAGGCTGGATTGGTGGCTGCCTTCCCGATTGGAGAATTGCGTGGCGAAGTTTTCCCCGGATTTGGCACCATGGGCCACCAGGTCGCGCAGCACCAGGGTCTTTTTGCGCAGGTCGAAGATCCACAGCCGACGGGCGGTAGAGGGCTGGGAGTAGTCAATGACGGCCAGGCGATCCGAGCGTTCCTCGCCGTTATTGACCGCGCATTGCACCGCGCCCAGGGCGCTTTTCAGTACAGTGGGATTGAGTTCTGGAGCCGAGCGCGCCAGGCTGCTATACAAAGTAGGAGGGTTGGCAGTGGCGGCGAGCGCAACAGTGCTCAGCGTAGCCAGGGTCACGGCGATCAAGCCGACGCGGCATATAAAAGTCAGCATCTACAGTACATCCCCCCCGCTGTGGATTGGAGTTAAGTCAATTGTTCAAAAAACACGCATGTTACTTGAGCATTTGCCTGCTCGTTGCACCATTGGTCGCGACAGCTGATGAGCTGCCGCTGGACGCTGTGCCGGTGGTTTCAACCAGCCCGGTGCAATTGGCCCTTTCTCAACTGCCCAGCGTTTGCCCCAACCTTGCCGCGCAGACAGACGCTACGGCCCAAGCGCGCTTGCAGGCGCTCTACCAGCAGCAGGGCAATGTGCCGTTGTGGACCGATGAGCGCCGCCACGCACTGCAATCTCAGTTGCTGATGCTGGCCGACGATGGCCTGGACCCCACCCACTATAGCCTGCCTACCGTGGAGGCTACGGGTAACGTGCTGTGCAGCGATATCGGCAGCAGCCGGCAATACCTGCAGGCCCTGCAGGATTTGCATTACGGGCGCCTGCAACAGTCGCGTTTCGAGCCGCTGTGGCATTCTCAGCCACCCACCCTCGACCCCAATACCCAAGTGCTGGCTTTTGCCGCTGCCGGCCTGCAAGACATGGCCCAAGCCTTTGACCAGGCACGCCCCAGCGCCGACCTGTACCGCAGCTTGCGCAATACCTATGCCACTGTGCGCCTGCAGCCGCTGCCCCACTGGGACCCGGTTGCCAACGGGCCGCTGCTCAAGCCTGGCATGGAAGACCCGCGCGTGCCCGAACTGGCGCGGCGCTTGTACAGCGGTGGTTACCTGGCCAAGGCGCCGACGGGCAACAGCCAGCAGTACCGTGACGAGTTGGTCAAGGCGGTCAAGGCCTTCCAACTCAGCCATTCGTTGCAGGCCGACGGCGTGATTGGTGCCGGCACCGTGGCCGAACTGAATATCAGCCCGGCGATGCGCCGCGACCAGTTGCGCATCAACCTCGAACGTTTTCGCTGGCTGGCCCAGGACCTGGAGCCCGAAGGCGTAGTGGTCAACGTTGCGGCCGCGCAACTGAGCGTCTACCAGGCCGGTATCCCGGTGTGGCAAACCCGCCTGCAAGTCGGGCGTGCCGAACGCCAAACGCCGCTGCTCAAGTCGCGCATCACCCGGCTGACCCTCAACCCCACGTGGACCATCCCGCCGACCATCATGCGTGAGGACAAACTCCCGGCCATCCGCCTCAACCCCGAATACCTGCGCCAGCAAAACCTGCAAGTGCTCGACGCTCAAGGCCGCCCACTCACGGCCGACCAGGTGGATTGGTCGCGCCCCGGCAACATTCTGCTGCGCCAGGAGGCCGGCCCACGCAACCCGCTGGGCCGCATCGTGATGCGCTTCCCCAACCCTTATTCCGTTTACCTGCACGACACGCCGAGCCAGCCGCTGTTTACCAAAGGCCCACGGGCCTTCAGTTCGGGCTGTGTGCGGGTTGAGCAACCGATGATGCTACGCGACCTGCTGGTAACCCCGGCCGAACGCACGCGCACCGAAGAATTGCTGGCCACCGGCACAACCCATGAATTCAGGCTGGCCACACCGGTGCCGGTGCTGTTGGGTTATTGGACGGTGGAGGTCGATCGCCAAGGCGGGTTGGTGTACTCGCCGGATATTTATGGGCGTGACCCGGTGTTGGTGAAGGCGATGGGGGCGGTGCTCTGAAGCTCGATGTGGCAGATGGACTTACTGTGGGCTGGCCTACTGTGGCAGACGGGTTTGTTGTGGCAGGGGG
>NZ_JAAAFV010000023.1:327994-353996 GCF_019352915.1 Pseudomonas sp. Xaverov 259
CCCAGCGCAGGGCAAGCCTGCTCGCCACAACAAGCCGCTCGCCACAGTAGGCTCTCATTCCAAAACAAGCCTGCTCGCCACAGGGTTGATGTGTGCCAGGATCACTTCGACGGCCTCGGCAGCTGTCGCACGTGCAGTGTCGACAGTCAGTGGAGTCGCAGCCCATGCCTCATATTCATGCGCCAATACCGACTGCCAAGTGGGCGGTACCAGCCCGCTAATATCGCCCGTGCGGCTTTCCACTCGGCGCTGATGTTCCCGCAGGTCAGAGCAAACCACTTCAATATCAAGCAGCTCGACACCCGCTGTCGCCGCCACAGCCTGCCATGCCTCCCGACTTTCCTTCACCGGGTTCACACAGTCGGCAATCACCGTCTGCCCCAATCGCAAATTACTCAATGCCAGCGCATTCGCCACGCCATAACCGCTGGCGCCCACATCGCCGGCCAGTACGTTTGCATCACGAAGCGCCTGCTCAATCACATCAATACGCAGGTAAACCGCGTTTATCCGACGCGCCAGTTCGCTGGCAATCGTGGTCTTGCCGGTGCCGGGCAGGCCGCTGAATACAATAAGCATGGTCAATCCTTTGAATAGGGCGCCCGGCCAGTCTAGCCGCGCTTACTTCAAATAGCAGGCGCTGATCCAATCGGCCGGGTGGGCCGCCAGTTGTGTGGCTACGGGCAGGTAGCGTTTATCCAGTTGCGCCGCCAGCCAGAACAGCGTCGCGCTGCTGTTGGCATCCCAGGTGCCGCTGTAACCGGCTTCGCCAACTTTGGCGCGGTCTTTGTCGAATTGCACATGGGTGTGCACGAATTCCTGGTGGCTGCGTTGCCCAGTGGCGTAAGGCACCAGCCAGTCGAGGGCGGCGCCCAGCGACGCACCATTGCTCTTGAGGCTAAGCCAGTCGCCGCCGTAGGCCTTGGCCGCCAGTGCGGCCTGCACTAGCGGCTCGAGGTCGTAGACCACGTAATGCAGGGCGTCACGGTCCAGGAAGTCGATGACCGAGCCGTCGGGCAGGATATTGTCGGCGACTTGCTGTTTAAACAGCTGATGAGCCTGTTCAAGCATGGCCTGGTCGTTGAGTGCGGCGGCGGCCAGGGTCACCAACTTGACGCGGTGGCTCTGCCAGTTATTGGTCTGGGTGCCTTTTTTCTGCCCGTGGAATTGTTCGATATGCGCGAGGTAGCCATTGCCCAGGTTGCTGATCAGGCGGCGGCTGGCTGCGCGGGTTTCCAGGCGCAAGTGGTCGGCGGTCAGCGCATAGGCCGTGATCAGCATATCCAGGTTGGTTTCGTCGATGGGGTTGAAGTCCGGCTGGTAGACATCGGCCCACGCGGCGAGGTAGTCATCGACTTGCTTGAGATAACGCGGGTCACCGCTGATGCGCCAGGCCAGCGCCGCCTGGCGCATCAGCGGCCAGTCCTTTTCGGCAACCAGGCTTTGCTCGCGAATGCCATGCTTTGGCAGAGTGCCTTCGGTGTGCACATGGGGCAACGGCGCAGGCTGGTCGGCCAAATGCCGTTGGGCGGCGGCCAGCAGGGCGTTGGCTGCAGGGTTTGTAGCCGCAGGCTGGCAGAGGCTTGCAGCCATGGTCATCGAGGGCAACGCGCCCAGCAGCAAGGTAAAGGCGAAGGTGGTTTTGTTCATGAACAGCTCTGCCAGGTGAGGATGCGCCAACGCTAGCACGCGGCTGAAACGGCTTGGATGAAACTCCCGTATGCTTGCAGGCTGATCTCGACCGAGGACCGCCCATGACCTTGCCCTTTGTGAAGATGCATGCCAACGGTGACGATTTCATCATCATCGACCGCCGTGGCCTGGACGACCCGATCACTGCACAGGTCGCCCGGAGCCTGGGCAACCGCCACACCGGTATCGGTTTCAACCAACTGGCCGTGGTGCTCGACTGCGAAGATGCCCTGGCCCGCATCAAGTTCTGGAACCCCAACGGTACCCCGCTGCAAACCTGCGGCAGCGCCACCCGTGGCGTGGCTGACCGTTTGATGCATGAGACCGGCCGCGACACCGTCGTATTGCGCACGGACCGAGGCTTGCTGACGTGCGTGCGAGCCGCCGGGCAACAAGTGTCGGTGAACATGGGCGCGCCCTCGCTGGATTGGTCTGCCGTGCCGCTGGCCGAAGCGCTCGACACCCGCACCTTGCCCATCGATGGCGCGCCCGCCGCTTGCAGCATGGGTAACCCGCACTGCACATATTTTGTCGACGACATCAACGCCATCGACGTGGCTGCCGTGGGCCCGGCGCTGGAAACCCATCCGCTGTTCCCGGCCAACACTAATGTGCATTTTGTGCAGGTGCTGGACCGCAGCCACCTCCGCTTGCGTATCTGGGAGCGCGGCGGGGGTGTGCCGCTGGGGTCCGGTTCCTGCTGCTGCGGCGCAGTGGTCAATGGGATTCGGCGCGGGTTGCTGGACGCCACGGTTGAGGTGCAGTGCGACGGTGGCACGGTCACTGTGCAGTGGGACGGGCAGGGCGGTGTGGTGTTGACCGGCCGTGTCGAGCCGGTCATGCAGGGCATCGCGTACCTGTACTAAAGCGTCACGGTAAAGGTCGTGCCCTCAGTGGCGCAGGAACTCACCGCCACGTCGCCACCGTGGGCCTTGGCCAGCTCACGCACGATATACAGGCCCAACCCCACGCTGCGCACCTCGCTGCCCTGGTCGGTGCCTCGCGTCATGGGCTCGAACAGCCCGGCGATCAGCGTTTGCGGGATCGCGGCACCGTGGTTATGCACCGCCACCTCGCAGCCACCTTCGCCCAGGCGTGAGGTGATGGTGATGGGCAGGAGCAAGTCGCCGTAGGCCACACTGTTGGCCACCAGGTTACCAATGATCTGCTGCACCCGGTCGGCGTCCAGGCACGCCTGGCCTATGCCTTCGGCCTGGTGCTTCAACGTGGCCTTGGGGAAGGCCATGCGCAGTTCATCCACGGCGTGCTGGATCACGCTGTGCAAGTCCAGGGGTGTGGTCTTGATGCTGATCCCGTGGCCAACCCGGGCCTGGGTGAAATCCAGCAGGTCGGCAATCATGCGCTGGGCGCGCTCGGAGGACTGGCCGATATGGCCCAGTAACTGGCGCTCCTTGGGCGTACGTTCGTTGCGCGCGAGCATGTCCGTGGCCATGCGGATGGCGGTCAGCGGGTTTTTCAGGTCATGGCTGACGATCGCCACCATTTGCTCGGCAAACAACGCGCGGCGCTGGGCAATGGCGTAGGCTTCGCTCAGCTCGGCCTGGGCCTGTTGCAGCGCCAACTCGGTGCTGGTTCGTTCCTGCAACAAGGCTTCGGCGAGCTTGCGTGCATTGAGCAGCTCGCGCTCGTACTTGTCGCGGTCGGTGGTACCGAACAACGCCAGGTCATGCACGACCGCGCCGGCCTGTTCGCGGGCGCTGGCGTTGAGCAGCACGGTCACTTTGTGCCCATCGTGGTGCACCAGGTCGAGTTTGACCTCGCTCACGCTGCCGCGCATGCGCAGCATCGGCGCCAGGTGGGTCTGGTGGAATATTCGTCCGCCCATGGTCAGTAAATCCTGGAAGCGCCGCCCGCACAGCTCGGCGCTGCTCAGCCCCAGCCATTCGCCGAACATGGCGTTGGCGCGCAGGATCGTGCCGTCTTCGGCCGTGATGGCCAGGGCACAGGCGGCGCTGTCGAACAGGTCAGCCGACATGGGCCACGGCCCACGGCGCCAGGAAGTTGTCCATCGCCATCGTGCAGGCCAGAGGTGCGCTCATATGCGGGCAATGGCCGACGTTATCGACCAGGCAATAGGTGCTGTTGGGCAGCACGCTGTGCAGGTATTCACCCACCACCACTGGCGCAATCAGGTCGTCGCGTGATTGCAGGATCAGCACCGGCGTGGTCAGGCCGATTACGTCTTTGCGGTTATCCGACATAAAGGTCACCCGCGCAAATTGCTTGGCGATATCCGGTTCTGTGCGGCAGAAACTGTCGCTGAGTTCGGCACTCAACGCCGGTTGCCCTGGCGCGCCCATTATTACGGGGGCCATGGTGCTGGACCAGCCGAGGTAGTTGCTGTCGAGGGTGTCGAGCAGGTCATCGATATCGCTGCGCTTGAAACCGCCGACATAGCCCGCGTCATCGATGTAGCGCGGCGAAGGGCCGATCATGACATGGGCGGCGATACGGCCTGGCGCCAAGCGGTCGGCCAGGGTGGCGATCATCGCGCTGACCGAATGGCTGACCAGGATCACCGGGCCGCTGGCGAAAGCGTCGATAATCTCGTTCAAGTCACGGGCGTAGCCATCCAATGCAGCATATTTGCTCTTGTCGAATGCGCTGAGGTCCGACAGGCCGGCGCCCACCAGGTCATACATCACGACGCGAAAACGCTCGGCAAAGGGCGGCGCCAGATAATTCCACATGGCCTGGTTACAGCCAAAACCGTGGGAGAACACCAAAGTCGCCGTGCCGTTGCCCATCACACTGACGTTGTTGCGGTGCTTTAGGTTCATGGGGTTCTCAGTTATGGCGCATTGCTATATGTGTGGGCAGTTTAGATAGTCGCGGGCGTGGGGTCACGCGTTATGCGTCTATAAGGTAAAGTCGACGCCTCCTCGAAGAAACTTCAGGTAACAAAGCATGCGGCTGTTTCTGCGCCAATCCGTCTTGAGTCTGCTGGCCTTGGTATTAATCAGTCTGTTGGCCAGCGCCCAGGCGGACACTTCGCCGATCAAAGTCGCCCTCGACCAGCGGGTGATCGACCTCACCAATACGCTGGATAGCGGCACAACCGAGCGCTTGAAGTCGCAACTCACCGCCCTCGAACAACGCAAAGGCGCCCAGGTGGCCGTGCTGCTGGTGCCTACCACCGGTGGCGCAACCATCGAGGACTTTGCCAACCAGCTGTTCCGTGCCTGGAAACTGGGGCGCAAGGACGTCAATGACGGCATCCTGCTGGTGGTGGCCAAGAACGACCACACAGTGCGTATCGAGGTGGGTTACGGCCTGGAAGGCACGGTTACCGACCTGTTGGCCCACCGCATCATCGAAGAGCACATCACCCCGGCATTTCGCCAGGGCGACTATGCAGGAGGGATTCAACAAGCCGTCGATGACCTGGGCGTACTGGTAGACGGCGGCGACCTGCCCAAGCCGGTTGGGCCAGAGGTTAACCCGCAGGCCATTGCAGTGTTGTTGGCGTTTATCCTGGGCGGTGTCGGCGGTGTGCTGATCGCCGCCGGCAAGCTGCCTTGGCGCCGGGCGTTAATCGCCACCGTGGCGGTTACGGTAACGTTGACGCTGTATGGGGGCGGGCGCGACTGGCCGATGTACCTGCTGGTATTGCCGCTGACCCTGCTGATTGGCGGCGCGACTTTCGGCGCCTTGTGGCTGGCACGCACAGTGTTTTACTGCGTGATTGGGATACTGGCCTATGTGGTCGGGCTGCTGGTGGTGGACCACTTCGTCGCCGTCAACTTCGTCCATTGGCTGGTGTGGCCGTTTGGCAGTGCGTTGGTGCTGGCGTTGTACGTGGGGCTGTTTTTCGTTATCCACCAATCCTGGAAAAATAGCCCGCGTTTCTTCCTCGTGCGCGTGTTGGCGGTGGTAGCGGTGTATGTGGCAGTCGGGTTGCTGTTGGGGCACGGTTATCAAGGCTGGATCATCGCCATACCCGCCGCTTCGGTGGTGGCGTTTATTGTGTTTTTGCAGAGCATTTCCGATGGTGGTTCGGGTTCGGGTTCGGGTTCGGGTTCGGGTGGCGGCTCTGGCTCAAGCTCCAGTTCAAGCAGCAGCTCAAGCAGCAGTTCGTCCGGAGGCGGTGGTTCCAGTGGCGGCGGTGGGGCATCCGGTAGTTGGTAAGCGCTAGCGCGGTTTGTAGCCGACCCATCCTTTAAAACTGAAGCCGGCGTAGAACAGCTCCACGCCTTCGAACCCGGCTTTAACCATCAAGGCAGCATCTTGCTCAGGTGACAGTACCGGCAGTTTGGTGCTGATTGCAGTAATCGCGCGCTCGGCATCCTCGGCCGGCACGCCCGAGTCCACCGCAAACGCGGCGTAACGTTTCAACCAGCGGCTTTTCTCCTGCGGTGCCTGGGGGAAACTGTGGTGCGCCACGATCAGCGGTGCACCGGGTAGCAAGCGTTGCCACAGAGCCTTGAGGGTTTGCAGGCGTTCCTGCTCTGGAATGAAGTGCAAGGTCAGCAGGCAAGTGGCGCCGTCAAAGGGACCCAATGGCGCGGTGTCGATATAACCCTCATGCAACTGCACGCGCTCATTTAATGGGCCGAGTGCCGCCTGCGCCAACTTCAGCATCTCGGCCGATGGGTCGACGCCTGCAAAGCGCCAGCCTGGTTCGGCGTCGGCAAAACGTTTAAGTTCCAGGCCGCCCCCGGCGCCCAATACCAACACGTTGCCGGTAGCAGGAACCGCTTCACGCAGCAGCAGGGTGGTCATGCGTTGCAGGCCGTCGAAGCCCGGCACCAGGCGCACAGGGCCTTCGGCGTAGCGGGCGACCGCATCGGGGTCGGAAAAAAAGCTCATGGCGGGCTCCGGCAGATTGGGTGAGGCGTAAACCCTACTGCGGCCCATCGGCAGAGGCAATTGCTGTCGCCTGTATTCGTGGTAAAACGTTGATCCTTGCACCCCCTGAGTACGGAGACTCAATGTCTGTTATCAACACGCTACCCTTTACTGTTCGCGATGCCGTTGCCGAGGACGCTTTATGCATTGGCGTGCTCGGTATGCAGGTGTTCCTCGACACTTATGCCACCCAAGGCATCCGTGCCTCGATTGCCAATGAGGCGTTGCAAGCCTTTGCGCCGCAGACCATCGCCCACCTGATGGCACAACCAGGCCTTTCGCTGGTGGTGGCTGAGTCGAACGGCCACATTGTTGGCTTTGCCCAGATCCAACTCCACGCCACTCATTCGATGATCACAGCACCGGATGCCGCCGAGTTACAGCGCCTCTACATCCAGGAGCGATTTACCGACCTGGGAATTGGCTATCGGTTGCTACAGGCAGCAGAACAGCGCGCGGCCCTGGGCGCCGCGTCTTTATTGTGGGCAACCGTGTGGGTGGGCAACGAACGCGCGTTGGGTTTTTACCCTCGACGTGGTTATGCGGTGCTGGGCTCGCCGACCTATACCTTCCAGGGCGAAACCCACGGCAATCGCTTGTTTGGCAAAACCTTGCAGCCCTGCACCTAAAGGCTCAGGGCAGGGTGATGTAGTCGTTCTGCTGGATGATCGGCTGGTGCGCGCCCTGCACCAGGTGAACATAGCGCCCGTCCACCAGATCGATAGGCAAGCAGTCGTCAATATCCATTACGCCATCGGTATGGGCCTGCGACCAGTGCTGCAATAGCTGCTGCTGGCCCTTGCGCTTGGCTTCCTGTTTGTCGCGAGCCACCACCAGTAAATAATGGTGGGCCTCGCCAAACACGCTGGCTTCATAACCCCCCAGGTTGATGAAGTACAGGTGATGAGCACCGGCAGGCGGCGCCATTTGGCTGAGTTCGACCTTCCAGCCGTCTACGCCATCAACCGCCATCCAGGCGTCGATATGCATGCCTTTGGGGCTGCCGAACCAGCCGTCACGCAACTGCGCGTAGGTGGCTTGCAGCGTGTCCGCCACTGCGAACACCACATCGTGAACTTCGATTTTGGCCCGTGGGTGCTTGCCCCCGAGCATCACAACAAACAGCATTACAGGTCCTGCCTGGCGATTGGGTAAAGGCTAACCATACTTCGATTGAACCCTTTTGTCCGGTCAGTGCCACACTGTTAATTCGCCAACTCATCAGGAGGTTGTTATGCGTACCATTGATCTGGCCGGTGTTCCCGTGCCTGTCATCGGCCAAGGCACCTGGCGCATGGGTGAAAAACCGGACCAGCACAAAGCCGAAGTCGCCGCGTTACAATTGGGTATCGACGAAGGCATGAGCCTGATCGACACCGCTGAAATGTACGGCGAAGGTGGCGCCGAAAAGGTGGTAGGCGAGGCCATTCGTGGCAAGCGCGACCAGGTGTTCCTGGTCAGTAAAATCTACCCTCACAATGCCAGCCACAAGGGCGTGCCGCGTGCCTGTGAAGCCAGCCTTCAGCGCCTCGGCACCGATTATATCGACCTGTACCTGCTGCACTGGCGCGGCCAGTATCCGCTCGAAGAAACCGTCGAAGCCTTCGAACGTCTGCGCGAGGCAGGCAAGATCGGCCGTTGGGGTGTTTCCAACTTTGACGTCGCCGACCTGCAGGAACTTGCAGCCCCCGCCTGTGCTACCAACCAGGTGCTCTACAACATCGAAGAGCGGGGTATCGAATTCGACCTGTTGCCATGGTGGCAACAGCACCATTTGCCACTGATGGCGTACTGCCCGATCGCCCAGGGCGGCGAACTGCTGGCCAGCCCGACGCTCAAGCAAATTGCCCACCGACATGAGGCCACACCCGCACAGATCGCGCTGGCCTGGGTATTGCGCCAGGAGGGTGTGATTGCGATCCCCAAGGCGGTGAGTCCCGAGCATGTGCGGCTTAACGCAAACGCCGCGAAACTGGTGCTGGATGAGCACGATCTGGATGCGATTGACCGGGTGTTCGGCGCACCCAAACGCAAGCATCCACTGGCAATGGTGTAGCCAGCAATGGTATAGCAAGCGCGCAGAAACGGTGCCGTCCATGGCCGCCGTTTCTGCGTCGCCCAGGGTTAGCCGGCGACCGGGCTCCGCCAATCGTCCGAGCCGGAAGTACCTGCCACTTCGTGGGTCCAAATGATCTTGCGATAGGTGAAATGCACATCTTCCAAATGCGTGAAGTGCGCGTTTTCAGGCGCCTGGCAGTTGGGCATGCGTGACTGGATATCCACGATGGTCGCACCTTCAAGCTCGATGGTGAAATAGTGCTCCTGGGTGCCGGCCGAGGACGTACGGAACCATTGCAACTGGCATTTGACTTCTTCGCCACTGGTCAGCGCGCTGAACAGCAGGGGCGATGATTTATCGAAGACCTTGCTGATCATCAACGGTTTGTGAACCCTCTGCCCGGTTGGCTGACCGGATTGCGGGTCACGGGGGATGATCACCTGATGCGAAAAAGCCTGGACCAGAATCTGGTCTTCGTGGCCCTCCTGATAAATATTGCCTACTGAGTCCTGGGTAAAAGTGCCTGCCGTAATCAGTCCTTGTTTGACACCGGTGATCGAAAGGTATGCGGGTGTTGGCATGACGGGTTTCCTTGCCTGATGGTTGAAGTAGTGCCTAGCGGCAGTTGTGCCGGCTGGGCAAGTTCCTATAACAAGAAGCGTGCCTGAAATTAACAAGCCCAGTAAAAACAAGGGGTGCGCTTGTTGTTGGGCTTGTTTTTGAAAAGTGGGTAGTCGTTTTAATGGGTTTTTAATGAAAGTATTTGCGCAGAAGTGCGCATTAATTTGCTCATCTTGTTGTTGCGTGCATTTATTGAAGGGGCAGAGTAATTAAACATATTGAGCTGGTTTCGCTGCGCAAAACAGTGCGCACGCCAATAATCATGGGGTTTGTAGGAAAATCCTTAAGTGCGAGGTGGGCACTTGCTGGATGTCATTTGCAAGGCTAGTGTTTACGAACTTCGTGGAGGGGGTTACGAGGTTTTTATAGGCGTTACGAGGTTTTTATAATCGTGTTTTTTTGCGCCTCAGTATGATTCAGGTGCATGGGATTTAATTATTTTTTATTTGGTGTGCGGCCCAAAATGGATTATTCAGGCGCTTTGTGTGGTTATTATCTTGAACTTGCCTTAGTGCCCTGTTCGCAAGGTAACTTTGCAGGCAGTGATATGCGCTTTTCAAGTGAATATGAAGCCTTGGAGGCCGAACTTGGCAAGTTGCAATCGATTCATGTCAGCACCCAGCCGGACTGGCAGGCCGTCGTGCAAATCAGCGAGAGCCTGCTGCGTCAGCACACCAAGGATCTGCGGGTGGCCGCCTGGTTGACGTGGGCGTTGTACCAGCGTGAATCTTGGCCAGGGCTGGTGGCGGGCCTCGGGTTGTTGCGTCATTTGTGCGAGCACCAGTGGGCGGTTGTCTATCCGCAAAAATTGCGCACCCGTGCCGCAGCACTGGGCTGGTTGGCGCTGCGCCTGGAACAGGTATTTGCACAAAGCTTTTCGCTCAACGATCAGCAGCCATTATTTCGCTGCGTGCTGGAGCATCTGGTACACCTTGATCGGCTCTGGTCTGCGCACTTGGGCGATGAGGCGCCGCTGTTGGTGCCGCTGCGCAGGCAGTTGACGCAGCGGTTGGAGCAAGCCGCACAAGCAGAGCTGCCAGAAGCAGCTGCGGCGGGCGTAATCGCCCAGGTCAAGCAGGCGGCGACGCGGTTGCTGAGCGCCGAACCGGCAGCAGGTCACGACAACACCGGCAACCAGGCGATTGCCAGCGAAAAAGAGGCCCACAAGTCACTGCGCACGTTACAGGAACAAGGCCGGCACTTATGCAACTGGTGGCTGCGCCAGGATGTGACCGACCTGCGTGCCTTGCGCCTTAACCGGACACTGACCTGGCTGGCACTCCACAGCTACCCGGACGCTGACAGTGAGCGGCTCACGGTGCTTCGTGGCCCGACGCCCGACAAGCTCAAGCGCTACCGGGAACGTTTTGCCCAAGGGCACTACGGTGAACTGTTGCTCGAATTGGAGGCCAGCCTGGCGAGTGCGCTGTTCTGGTTTGACGGCTTGCGTATGGTTTGGGAATGCCTTGAGGCCTTGCAGGCCAATCTGGCCATGACCGAACTGGAAGTCAGCTTCGCGCTGTTACTGCAACGCTTGCCAGACCTGCCCGAATTCAGGTTTCACGATGGTGCGCCGTTTGCCGATACCGCCACCCGGGACTGGATCACGCTTCAGGTCGCTCGACACTTGCAGCTGCCTGCGCCGTCCGACGTGGTTGTTGACGCCAACGCCGAACCCTGGGAGGTGGCCTTGCAAGAGGTCATGCCCAGACTGCGCAAGGACGGGCTCAAGGAGGCAATACACGAACTCAAGCAGGGCATGCACACCGCACGCAGCGAGCGCGCGCGTTTTCATTGGCGGCTGGCATTGGCGCGGTTGTGCGTATCGGCAGGCAAGCAAGCGCTGGCGATGGTGCAGCTGGAAGGATTGGACCATGAGCTTCAGCACGCCGGCCTGGATCGTTGGGAGCCGGAACTGGCACTGCAGGTTGCACAGCTTTTGTATCGCTGTTGCGAGCTTTTGCCGCAAAGCCAGGCCGTACGCGAGCGTAAGGAAACGACCCACCGAAGACTCTGCCACTTCGATGTTGAAGCGGTACTTGAATAGGTTTTTGAACCCCTCGAAAAAAGGAGATTTACCGTGGCCAAAGAAGGTTCGGTAGCGCCCAAGGAACGTATCAATATCACCTTCAAGCCCGCCGTAGGGGGCGCCCAGGAAGAAGTCGAGCTACCGCTGAAGTTGCTGGTGCTGGGCGACTTCGCCCAGCGCGAAGACCCCCGCAAGCTCGAAGACCGCAAGCCCATCGGTATCGACAAGAACACCTTCGATGACGTGATGGCCAAACAGGCACTGGAGTTGTCGCTGAGCGTGCCTAATCGCCTGCAGGAACAGCCTGATATCGAAGCGTTGTCGATCCAGGTACGGGTCAACTCGATGAAGGATTTCACCCCGGCGAACCTGGTCGAGCAGATCCCGGAGCTGCAAAAACTCATGGCGTTGCGTGAAGCGCTGATGGCCCTCAAGGGGCCGTTGGGTAACACGCCGAGCTTTCGCAAGGCGATCGAACAGGCGCTGGCGGATGACGACTCCCGCGCCCGGGTATTGACCGAATTGGGGTTGAGTGACCCCACAGCCTGACACTTTCAGTAAAGGACACTGATGCCATGACGACCCAGCAGCAACCGCTACCCACCCGAATGGCTGACGAGCACAGCATTCTGGACACCATCGTTGCCCAGACACTGCTTAGCGCGGATGACGAGGCCTACAGCATTGCCAAACGCGGTGTTTCGGCGTTTATCGAGGAGCTTGTCAAGCCGCACAACCGCGGCGAACCGGTCAAGAAGCGTCTGGTCGATCGAATGATCGCCGAGATCGACATGAAGCTCAGCGAGCAAATGGATGAAATTCTTCATCACCCGGATTTCCAGGCACTTGAGGCCGCCTGGAGAGGGCTGCAACTGCTTGTCGACCGCACGAATTTTCGCGAGAACATCAAGATTGAACTGCTGAACGTCTCACGGCAGGACCTGCTGGAAGATTTCGAAGACTCCCCGGAAATAACTCAGTCGGGGCTCTACAAGCACATTTACAGTGCCGAGTATGGTCAGTTCGGCGGCCAGCCCGTGGGCGCCATCATCGCCAACTACTTCCTTGTGCCCAGCGCGCCGGATGTGAAGCTGATGCAATACGTTTCCAGTGTTGCCTGCATGGCCCATGCACCGTTTATTGCCGCCGCTGGGCCGGGCTTTTTCGGTTTGGAAAGCTTTACCGGTTTGCCTGACATGAAGGACCTCAAGGATCATTTTGAGGGGCCTCAGTTTGCCAAATGGCAAAGCTTTCGTCAGAGCGAAGATGCCCGATACATCGGCTTGACCGTGCCGCGGTTCCTGTTGCGTACCCCTTACGACCCCCTTGAGTGCCCGGTCAAGACATTTGCCTACCAGGAAAACGTGGTTAACAGCCACGAACACTATTTGTGGGGCAATACCGCGTTTGCCTTTGCAACCCGGCTGACGGACAGTTTTGCCCGTTTTCGCTGGTGCCCGAACATCATCGGTCCGCAAAGCGGTGGTGCGGTCGAAGACCTGCCCCTGCATCACTTCCAGAGCATGGGGGAAATTGAAACCAAGATCCCGACCGAAGTGCTGGTCTCTGACCGTCGCGAGTATGAGCTTGCGCAGGAAGGCTTTATTGCCCTGACCATGCGCAAAGGCAGTGATAACGCGGCGTTCTTTTCCGCCAGCTCGGTACAGAAACCCAAATATTTCGGCAACAGTGCCGAGGGCAAGGAAGCGGAGTTGAACTACCGGCTGGGCACACAGCTGCCCTACATGATGGTGGTCAATCGGCTGGCCCATTACCTAAAGGTGTTGCAGCGCGAGCAGTTGGGTTCATGGAAGGAGCGTACCGACCTGGAACTGGAGCTCAACAAATGGATCCGCCAATACGTTGCCGACCAGGAAAACCCCAGCGCCGAAGTGCGCGGGCGGCGCCCATTGCGGGCCGCCCGCATCGTGGTCAGTGATGTCGAGGGCGAACCTGGCTGGTACCGCGTCAACCTCAGTGTACGGCCGCACTTCAAGTACATGGGCGCGGACTTCACCCTGTCCCTCGTCGGCAAACTCGACAAAGAATGAGAAAGGGGCAGGGGATACCCGATCATCGCAGCCTTTTTGAGCGCCTCGAAGGCCTGGCACCCGCCAGGGCCGGGAGCGTGGCGTCGATTGCCGCGCACTTGGAGAAAATGCTCAGCACACGTGCAGGCAGTGTCTTGACGCTGCCTGACTACGGGCTGCCCGACCTCAACGACATGCGCTTGAGCCTGCATGAGTCATTGAGCCAGTCGCGCCTGTCGATTGAACGGTTCATTCAGGTGTACGAACCACGTCTGTCGAATGTACGTGTCAGGGGCTTACCCGATACCGGCAACCCTTTGGTCCTGGCGTTTGTGATTGAGGCAACACTGCTGATTGATGGCGTTATGCAGCCGGTGGTTTTTAACGCGCAGTTGGCCGGTGGTGGTCGGGTTGAGGTGCTGCCTGATGTCCTTTAACCACTTTTACCAAAGTGAACTCAGTGCCTTGCGCCAACTGGGACGGCGTTTTGCCGAACGCAATCCAGCCTTGGCACCGTTTCTCGCCGACTCAGGCCAGGACCCGGATGTAGAGCGTCTATTGGAAGGCTTTGCCTTCCTGACCGGGCGCCTGCGCCAGAAGCTGGCCGACGAGCTGCCAGAACTGACTCACTCATTGATGCATCTGTTGTGGCCCAACTATATGCGGCCACTGCCGGCCTTCAGCATCTTGCAGTTTGACCCCTTGAAACATGCGTGTACCACGGTAAGCGTAGAGCGCGACACGCCGGTTGAAAGCGTATTGGTCAACGGTGAGCGCTGCCGCTTTCGTACCTGCTATGCCACACAGGTGCTGGCGTTGCAACTGAGCCACCTGGCGTACTTGCCCCAGGGCGCACAAACGCTGCTCAACCTGCGCATGGAGATGAGCGTCGAGGGCAATTTGAGTCAGTTGGCATTCGATCAATTGCGCTTGCATCTTGCAGGTGATCGACAGGTGAGCCAAGGCTTGTACCTGAGCCTGCTGCGTCATCTGGAAGGCATCGAGTTACGGCTCTTTGACCACGAGGGGCTGGTGATCAACGATCGCGACGGCCAGCCGTTGTCGCTGCGGCTGGCTGCCAGCCAAGTAAAACCGGTGGGGTTCGATGAGGAGCATGCGCTGATTCCCTATCCGGCCAACACCTTTGGCGGTTATCGCCACCTGCAGGAATATTTTGCGTTCACGGACAAGTATCTGTTTGTCGATGTACTGGGGCTGGATGCGTTACAGGCGTTGCCCAATGAACTGCTCAAGCAGGCCAGGAGTGTAGAGCTGCGTTTCAAGTTAAACCACCACGCGCATGCGACGCATCGCCCCACTCTGGACAACGTAAAACTGTATTGCACGCCGATTGCCAACCTGTTCAAGCATGACGCAGTGCCCATTCGTCTGGATGGCAAGCAGGATGAGTACCTGCTGCTGCCGGGTGGTATAGCGCGGGGCAGTGCCGCTGTGTTTTCCGTGGACCAAGTGACCGGATGGCGCCCGGGTGGTCTGGGCTACCAGGCATACGTGCCGTTCGAATCCTTTGAGCATGGCAGTGGCAATGCCACGTCGGCGCGCACGCCCAGCTACAGCATTCGTCAGCGCTCGTCGGTGCAAAGTGCTGAACTGGATACGTGGTTGAGTTTCGGCACCGGCCCAGGCAATGAGCAGGAAACCCTCTCGGTTGAATTGACCTGCACCAACCACAACCTGCCACGACTGTTGCAGATTGGGGAGATCAATCAGCCCTGCGAGCAAACCCCGGAATTCCTGACGTTTCGCAATATCTGTGCGCCGACGGCGAGCTTTGCTCCGCCTCTGGACCAGGACTTTCTCTGGAAGCTGATCAGCAACATGTCGCTCAACTACCTCTCGTTGACCGATACCGGCGCCTTGAAAGTCATCCTCGAAACCTACGACTTGCCGCGCTATCACGATCGACAGGCACACAACGTCAGTCAGCGCAGGTTGGATGCGTTGAAGTCCATCAAGCATCAAGCCGTCGACCGAATACATCGTGGGCTGCCAATACGCGGCCTACAGGTCGACTTGAGCATTGACGCCAACGGCTTTACCGGCCAAGGCGACCTGTTTGTCTTCGCTTCGGCACTCAATGAGTTTTTCGCTTTATACGCCGGCCTCAATTCGTATCACGAACTGCGGGTCACCAGCACACAAGGAGACGTGTATCTATGGCCACCCCGGATGGGTCGGCAGGCCCTGCTTTGACTGCTCTATCACGCTCAATTCGTGAGTATTCGTTATTTCAGGCGGTACTGCAGGTAATCGAGCGCCTGCGCGACAGCCATCCCTTGCTGGATGACGACGCGCTCTATGACCTGCTTGAGTTTCAGGCCAACCCAAGCCTGGGGTTCCCTGGGCACGACATCGACCGGGTGGCTTTTTTTGTCGAACACGGACAGTTACGGGCGCGCCTGCGTCTTAACGTGCTTGGCCTGTTTGGCTCCGGTTCGCCATTGCCTGGGTTTTATCAAGAGCAGGCGAATGGCAGCGTCAGCCGTGGCTTTCTGGACGTATTTCATCACCGCCTGCAAAGGTTGATGTTGCCGATCTGGCGCAAATACCGCTATCGAGCGTGTTTTCGCAGCGACGCCAGTGACGCTTTTTCCGCGCAGATGTTCGCGCTGGTCGGGCTGGGCAGCCCCCAGATTCGTGACGCGGCGCAATTGGACTGTAAGCGATTGTTGCCGTACCTGGGGTTGCTGAGCCTGCGCGCGCACTCGGCAACCTTGATCGAAACGGTCCTGCGTCATTACTTCAACCACAGCAGTGTGTTCATTGAGCAATGGGTTGAACGCACGGTGGTCATCGGCCAACAACAACGCAACCAACTCGGTGCGGCCAACCACGTGCTTGGCGAAGACCTGCTGCTGGGGCATCAGGTTGCCGATCGCAACGGCAAGTTCAGGGTGCATGTCGAGGGCTTGAGCTGGCAGCTATTCCACGCGTTTTTACCTGCCGGCAGCGCCTGCAAACCGCTGTGCTCGCTGGTTCGCCTGATGCTGCGCACGCCACTGGACTATGACGTGCGCCTGGTACTGGCCGAGGGTGAAGTGCGGCCGCTGCATATTGGCGAGCGCAACGTGTGTCGTCTCGGTTGGACCAGTTGGTTGGGGTACGAGCGTGCCGACGGTGTGGTCACTCTGGCCAGCCACTCTGATTAGGGACTGATGATTATGATGAATGTAGACCTGCAACAACTGATCCGGACCTTGACGCCGCAGACGCGCCTTGACTTGACGCGGTCCGCCGAGCGCTGTGTAACGCGCGGCGGCAAGGAAGTGTTGGTTGAGGACCTGCTGCTGACACTGCTGGAGCACCATGACGGCCCTTTGGTCAGGGCGCTGGCGGATGCCGAAATCGCTCCCGGTGAGCTTCAGGCCATGCTGCAGCTAAAAGGCGAGCAAGGTGCATCGCGCAGCCCGGTGTTCGCCCCGGCACTCGTGCAGTGGTTGCAACAAGCGTTAATGGTTGCCCACCTTGAACTGGGGCAGGTAGAGGTAGGTGCAGGTGCTTTATTGTTGGCACTTCTACGTCATCCGCTGCAACACGCGGGCAGTGCTTATCAGCGACTATTGAGTCGTTTGGACGCGCAGCGTGTGCGTGACTTTTTGTTGAGCCAGGGCTCCGATACCCGCCCGTTGCGACAAGAGGAATCACTGCTTGAGCGCTTTACCCATGACCTGACGCGTCAGGCTCGCGAGGGGCGTATCGACCCGGTCCTGTGTCGAGATGCGCAGATCCGTCAATTGATCGATATCCTCGTGCGTCGGCGCAAGAACAACCCGATTCTGGTGGGTGACGCGGGTGTGGGCAAGACCGCCATCGTCGAAGGGCTGGCGTTGCAGGTGGTGGCCTCACAAGTGCCCGAACCACTCAAAGGCGTACGCATACTGACCTTGGACATGGGCTTGTTGCAGGCCGGTGCCAGTATCAAGGGCGAGTTCGAACGGCGGCTCAAAGGTGTGATCGACGAGGTTAACGCCTCACCACAGCCCGTGATCCTGTTTATTGACGAGGCGCATACCCTGGTGGGCGCAGGCGGGCAGGCAGGGGGAGGCGATGCCGCCAATTTGCTCAAGCCCGCCCTGGCGCGTGGTCAATTGCGCACGATCGCAGCCACGACCTGGTCCGAATACAAAAAATACATCGAAAAAGACCCGGCATTGGCACGGCGCTTCCAGCCGGTGAAGGTCGGCGAGCCGAGTGTGGCGGCAGCAGTCTCGATTCTACGTGGGTTGGTGCCGGTGTATGAAGCCAGCCATCGCGTCTACATACGTGACGATGCGGTCGTCGCGGCAGCGCAGTTGAGCGCTCGTTACCTGGCAGGACGGCAACTGCCGGACAAGGCCGTTGACGTATTGGACACCGCCTGTGCGCAAGTGCGGATAAGCCTGACGGCGGCGCCTGAGGCGTTGCAACAGCTGTGCGCTGAATTGGCTGAGGGCGTTCGACAGCGTGTGGCGCTTGAGCGGGATGTTGCAGCAGGCTTGACCGTTGACCAACCGGCGTTGCAAGCACTCGCCCGGCGGCTGGACACCCTTGAGCTTGAGCGCCAGCAAGCCGAGCAGCGCTGGATGCAGCGTGAACAGCAGCAAGCCCACCAGGAGGTATGCCCACGGGTGGTCGCCCAGGTAATCAGCGGCTGGACAGGGATCCCGGTTGAGCAACTGGCCTTGGAACACAGTGAGCGCGTCCTGGGTTTTGCCGATGCTTTGCGCAGGCGCATTATTGGGCAAGAACCGGCGGTGCAGGCGCTCGATCGCAACCTGAGGGCGGTGGCTGCGGGCCTCAATAACCCTGACGCCCCGGTGGGCGTATTTTTGCTCGCCGGCCCAAGCGGGGTCGGCAAGACCGAGACGGCCTTGGCGCTGGCGGACTTGCTGTACGGCGGCGAGCGCTTTGTGATCACGCTGAATATGTCGGAGTACCAGGAGCAACACTCCCTGTCCCGATTGATCGGAGCGCCTCCCGGTTACGTTGGTTACGGCGAGGGCGGGGTGCTGACCGAGGCCGTGCGCCAGCGACCTTATTCAGTGGTGTTGCTCGATGAAATCGAGAAGGCCGATCCAGAGGTATTGAACCTGTTCTACCAGGTCTTTGACAAAGGCTTGGCCAATGACGGTGAAGGCCGCGAAATTGACTTTCGTAATACGCTGATCCTGATGACGTCCAACCTGGGCAGCGATTGCATCACCGCACTGTGCGCCGATGGCCAACGCCCCGACGCTGCGACCCTGGAGGAAGTGATCCGTCCCGTATTGCGCGCTCACTTCAAGCCGGCTCTGCTCGCCCGCATGCGTGTCGTGCCGTATTACCCGCTTGCTGGCGAACGCTTGCATGACGTGGCAAGGCTCAAGCTGACGCGCCTTGGACAGCGCTTGCACGCGCGCGAACTGGTGTTCAGCTACAGCGCCGAATTGGTTGCGCACATGGTCGAACGCTGTCTGCACCAGGACAGTGGCGCGCGTTATATCGACCAATGGATCGAATCCCATTTGCTGCCGCAGATCGTTGACCGTCTGCTCAGTGCGATGGCCGTTGGCGAATCCCTCAAGGCCACCCACGCGACACTGGATGGCCGCGGTGTGCCGGTGTGTGAGTTCAGCCAATGACGCACAGCCCATTCAACCCGTTGCCTGATCCGCTGACCTATGCCGACCAACTGCTGGGCTGGTTCAGCCGCCTGGGGTTCGAGCGTGAGCAATCGACGTTGGCGAGCCTTTGCGTCACGGCTGCTGCGCAGTTGAGCCAGTGCGACCTGTGCCAACTCTACGCCCGGGATGAAACGACCGGCCAGTTGCGGCTGATCGCTCACCACTTCCCTGAAGGGGAACCAACAGACGTACTGGCGCAAAGCATCGATGCTCAGCATCAGCAGTTGTTGCAGTACGCCCTCGAGCAGCGGAGTGCGTTGACCATTGATGAGCTGTGCAACAGCGCTTATGACAGTCGTTTTCTACCCGCGACGGCAACGCCTTGGCACTCGCTGTCATGCCTGCCTCTGTTCAATCAGAGCAAGGCGGTGTGCGGCGTCCTGCTGTGTGCCAGCCTGCGCCCGGCGCAATTGCAGCGCTACGCGGTGTCGCTGGGCCAACTGGGTAGCTTTGCCCTTGGCCAATTAACCCTGCGTCGGCTTGCCCATCCTGGGCGCCTCACTGCTGTTGCCCAGTGCGGTACACCCGTCACCGGCGCCTACGGTTTGATCGGCAACAGTACGGCGATGGCGGCGACCTGCCTACTGATCGGCAAGGTTGTGCAGGCGCCTTTTACCGTGCTGCTGCACGGTGAAACAGGCACTGGCAAAGAGGTTGTGGCGCGTGCCATTCACGCCGCCGGCCCGCGCAGTAAGCAGGCGTTTGTAGTGCAAAACTGCGCAGCCTTTCCTGAGGGCTTGCTGGAAAGTGAGCTGTTCGGTTACCGCAAAGGTGCTTTTACCGGCGCGGAGCGCAACTATGCAGGGCTGTTTGACGCAGCCGACGGCGGCACACTGTTGCTGGATGAGATTGGCGATATGCCGCTTGCCCTGCAGGCAAAGCTGCTGAGGGTTTTGCAAGAAGGTGAGGTGCGCCCCCTGGGCGCCAATACCGCCCATAAGGTCGACGTGCGAATCATCGCCGCCACCCATCGCGACCTGCTGGCAATGGTCAGCCAGGGGACTTTTCGCGAGGACCTCTATTACCGATTGGCACAGTTCCCTATCCAATTACCGGCATTGCGTGAGCGCGACGGTGATGTGCTGCTGCTTGCCCGGCACTTTGCTGAAAAGGTTTGCGCTGCACTCGAAAAACCGCTGGTCAGCTGGTCCAGTGCTGCGCTTGATCAGCTTTCGGGTCACGCCTTCCCCGGCAATGTGCGTGAGCTCAAATGCCTGGTGGAACGTGCGGTGCTGCTGTGTGACGACGGGGTGATTTTGCCTGCGCATCTGTCGCTGTCCTCGGCACCTGCAGGTGCGAGCGTCGAGGCAACCCTGCGTCAGCGCCTGGAGCGGGTGGAGCGGGTTTTTCTGATCGATTGCCTGCACAAGAACCGTGGCAATCGAACGCGCACTGCGCGTGAACTTGGGGTTGCACGTCGCACGCTGCTGTACCGGCTGGCGCGGTTGAATATCCCCATGGGCGCGTCTCGAGGGGAAGGCTGAATGGCGTATTCACGCTGGCGTGCTCATGGGCTCTGCGATGCCCCGCTTGTTTTATCTACCTGGGAGAACCCCGATGCCTGATCGTCCATGGCGAGCCGTGGTGCTTGTGTTGTGTTTGCTGAGCGGCTGCAGCGCCAATTACGTGTTTGATGATGCTGACTATCGTCCTTTGGGTGATCCCCAAGCGACCCGTCGCGGCCAATGAAAAGGGAGCCCTTTCATGCAATTAGTGCTTGAGGTGTGTGATGGCGCGGGCGGTGAGCCGCCAGCGCGCAAGGTGTTCGATGGCATGGGCGGCGTGGTCGGTCGTGGAGCCGGTTGCGACTGGATTATCCCTGACCCCAGTCGCTTACTTTCCAGTCACCACGGGTTGATCGGTTACCGCGACGCACGTTATTTCCTGACGGATATCAGCAGTAACGGTATCCGCGAGGTGGGCAGTGGCAAGTCGCTGCAAAAGGGCCAGGCACGGTTGATTCTGGAGGGTGATGTTTTCCAGTTGGGGCCGTTTGCTATCCGTGCGCGGCTGATTGAGCGCGCGGCATCGCATCGCCCGCCATTGTCCGCCGACGGCGGGTTGATACCCGAAGACGCTTACCTGGGCCTGGACCCCGTTCACGCATTGGATCACCAGTCGGTGCATGGGGCACTGTCGTGCGAGTTGGACGCCTTGAACGACACGCAAGAGGCATCGGGTGCCTGGCTGTATGGAGACGGTGTTGAACGCGATCACCTGGCGTTGCCTGCACAGGTAGCTCCTCTGGGGGAGAGGGTCGAGCCGGTCTTGCCTGAATCGCCGGCGCCCGAGGCCGACGAAGCGATCTGGGCGCAGTTCGCCAAGGCGTTGGGCGTCAATGTGCAGGCGCTTGATTGCGCTGGCCGCGAGGCGTTGGCGATCAGGGCTGCGGGTTTGCTCAGGCACGCGATTGATGGGTTGCAACGGAACCTGCGCACTCACGACGAACTGCGCAACGAACTGGGTCTGGACGCGAGTACCTCGATCAAGCGCCCGAACGCGTTGCAAGACAGCCTGGGCGTTGACGCTGCGTTGGTGTCGTTGCTGGGCACGGGTGAGTTGGCGCAACCCAGCGCTGAAGCGGCCATTACGCAGGTATACCGACAAATGCAAGTGCATCAGGTCGCGCTGCTCGTTGCGTGCCGCACGGCGGTGCGCACCTCGTTGGCGACGTTTGCCCCCGGCCATCTGCTGGCCACTTTTGAGCGCGATGCCAAGGTGCCGAGGTTCTTTGCCGACGGGGCGCATTGGCGGGCCTACCAGCGCCGCTATCAGCGGTTGGTCGAAGAAGATGCATTGAGCACGGACCTGTTGCGCGGCGACTTTGCCAAGGCCTATGAGGAGCAGGTACGCCTGGCCTCAGCGTTATTTGCCACACATCCAGGAGGATGCCCATGACCCGTGTCGCCCTGCTTCTTATGGTTGTATTGGGGCTGCTGGGTGGTTGCAGCCTGTCACCCTTTTCCACATTGACCAAGCTGGACCTGATGCTGAGCGCCAGTGAAGAAGTGAACCCCGACCTGCATGGGCGTCCCTCGCCGGTGGTGGTGCAGCTGTTTGAACTCAAGCATCCCGTTGCATTCGAACACGCGGATTTTTTCACGCTTTATGAGCATGCCGAGCAGGCGCTGCCCAAAGACTGGGTGAGCGGCGAGGAGCTGGAGTTGCGTCCCGGCGAGCAGGTGGCCCTCAAGCTCAGGAACGAACCGCAAAGCCGTTACGTGGGCATCATTGCGGCGTACCGCGATTTGCCCAATGTGCAATGGCGATGGGTGCTGCCGCTTATGCCACAGCAAGTGACGCGAGCGCACCTGGTGCTTGACCAGTCGGGTATCCGGGCTGCCGACCCACTCGCCGGCCTGGTGGAGAACTGATATGCAGGTTCATAAAGTCATCTGGCAGGAAGGGATGTTGCTGCGCCCCGAGCACTTGCAACATAACGATCGTTATTACCACCAGCAGCTCAACCGAACCCGCTTGTTGGCCAGTGATGCCTGGGGTTTCCTGAGCCTGGACATCGATCTGCAGTACCTGAACCTGGGCAAGCTGGTGGTCAATCAAGCCAGTGGCATTTTGCCGGACGGCAGTCTTTTCGAGTTGACCTCCACCATGGCGCCACTGGTACTGGAGGTGCCGGCCAACGCAGGCAGACAATCGGTGTACCTGGCGTTGCCGATGGCGACCGGCAATCAGGTTGAAACCCGTACGCAGGAGGCGCCGGATGTCTTGGCGCGCTACATCGCCTGTGACGTTGAAGTGGCCGACTCCAATGCAGGCCGGGATGCGCGTTGCCAGATCCGTTGCGCACGCCCGGATTTGCGCCTGTTGCTGGGTGAGCAGCCGGGTGATGAGGCCTACGTGAAGCTCAAGCTTGCCCAGATACTGGAATGCTCTGCGCAAGAGGGGCTTCGAATGGAACCTGATTTTGCCCCGACGTTTATTTATGTGCAGGGCTCGGGGTTCGTTTCGTCCTGTCTCAAAGAAGTGATCAGCCTGCTCGCCAGTCGGGGGGATGCGATTGCTGAGCGGATTGGCGGCAATGGCGCCACGGCAGGTGCGCAGGTTGCGGACTTTCTGATGCTGCAACTGATCAATCGGGCCGAGCCGGTATTGCGTCATTACCTGGCTCAGGCGCAGGTGCGCTCAGAGGCGTTGTTCCGCGAAATGCTGTCGATACTGGGGGAACTGGCGACGTTTGCCAGTGACAGCAAGCGCGCCACCCAGCAGGTGCGCTACCTGCATGGCGACCAGGGCGCCAGTTTTCGTGGGTTGATGGCAGGCCTGCGCACGGTGCTGTCGATGGTCTTTGAGCAGCATGCCCTCGAGCTGGTACTGCAACAGCGCCAGTATGGAGTGATGGTCTGCCCGGTGGCTGATCTCAAGTTGCTGGGCAGCGCGACATTCATCCTGGCGGTCGCGGCTCAATGTGATTCGGAAGAACTGCGCCATCGCTTGCCGGCCCATCTCAAAATCGGCCCCGTAGAGCGCATCCGTGAGCTGGTCAACCTGCACCTGGCGGGCATCAAGGTCAAACCACTGCCGGTGGCGCCACGCCAGATCCCTTTTCACGCAGGCAAAACCTATTTCATGCTCGAACTCAATGCCCGTGATATCGCGCAGCTGGAGCAGTCGGGTGGGTTTGCGTTCCATGTCGGCGGCGAGTTCAGTGAGTTGGAACTGACCTTCTGGGCAATCAGGAATTGAACATCATGAACATGGACTGTGAATACCCGCTGGATGAAAAAACCGTGTTGCTGGACCGTAACGGCCACGGCCCGGCACAGCGCCCGGTAACGGACTTCCCCTCGCCACCGCGTTTTGAGCAGTTGGAGGACCGCATGGTCTATGCCGCCGCTGTGCAGGGCGCGCAACGTTTCAACGTGGGCCTTAACCCGCTGGTGGCAGCTGCCTGGGAACTGCTGTCCGAGGTGCTTGAACTCAAACTCAGCAGCGGTCGGGAAAACCTGCAGACGCTCAATGACCGCCTGGCCGCAAGCCTCACACGCTTCGAAGCCCGTGCCCAGCATGAAGGCATGGAAAGCGCTCAGGTGATTGCTGCCCGTTATGTGCTGTGCAGCGTTGTTGATGAAGCGGTGGTCACCACGGCGTGGGGGAGTCGCAGCGACTGGTCGAAGATCAGTCTGCTGAGTCGTTTTCACAACGAAACCTTTGGCGGCGAAAAGTTTTTTCAGCTGTTGGAGCGACTGTCTCGCGACCCCGTAAAGCACCTGGCCATGCTGGAGCTGATGTACCTGTGCCTGTCGATGGGTTTCGAAGGCAAATACAGGGTCATGGAGCGCGGTGTGACCCAGCTTGAGGGCGTCCGTGATGCCTTGTATCGCCAGATAAGACACGTGCGTGGCGATCCGGTGTCGGTGTCTGCATGTGCCTTGCGACCGGAGCAGGCACGCCGCAAGCGATTGCGCACGCTCTCTGCAAGCGGGTGTGTGGCGTTGGGCTTGATCGCTTTGCTGACGATGTATTCGGCCGCTGCCTGGGTATTAGGGCAGGAGCGAGCCCAAGCGCTGCAACCCTTTCAACCTTTGGCGCCGGAACTGACTCTGACGCCCTTGTAACGCTGGGAACATTGAATGAACGCATTCTTCAAGGGCGTGTGCACCCTGCTGCGCATTGTTTGGGTATGGAGCTTGTTGCTGGTGCTTTCCAGCGCCTGCCTGGTGTGGTTTTTCGGGCCTGCGCTGGCGGTGGATGACCACCGGTTCTGGCAGGGTGCTACGGCTCGGCTCGTGACTATCAGCGCGCTGTTTCTGCTCTGGGGGCTGGCGATGGTCATTACGGGCGCACGCCACAGCGTGCGGTCCCCAGCCGACGAAAGCCGAGCCGACCGTCATCATCCGACTCTGGTAGAGGACGAGCGCAAACAGGTGCGCAGCCGTTTCAAGCACGCGCTGCACACCTTGAAAACATCTCGCCAATATTTGGGGCGCAGCGTGCGCTCACGCAATGAACTGCCCTGGTACTTGTTGATCGGACAGCGCGGCAGTGGCAAGAGCGCTTTGCTGGCGGCGAATGGCTTGCAGCGTCCGCCGGATCAACTTCAAGCAGCATCACCCGGGGCCAGCGCCTACTGTGATTGGTTCTTCGCCGATCAGGGCGTGCTGATGGAGAGTGCCGGGCGCTACCTGGGCCAACCTGACCGCGAGGTCGATGCTGCTGGTTGGTCGACATTGCTCGGCCTGCTCAAGTCCAGGCGCCGGGTACGTCCACTCAATGGCCTGGTGGTGACGTTGTCGGTGGACACCCTGCTGGGCAGCAATGAGCATGATCTGGAGCGCCATGCACGGCATGTGCATTCCCGGTTACAAGATATCCAGCAGTCGCTGCATATCGATATTCCGGTGTATCTGGTGCTGACCCATGCTGACCACATCTCAGGCTTTAGCGCGTTTTTTGATACGCCGCAGGACAGCACCGCGGAGGGCGTACTCGGTGAGCTGATCACTGGCAGCCACACGGGTGTGCCGATGGCGCAGGTGCGCCAGGCGTTCGAGGCGCTGCTGCAGCGCCTGAGTGGTGAACTGGTGCAGCGCCTGCATCAGGAGCGCAGTGTCGAGCGCCGTGGCCAGATGCTGGATTTTGCGCCACAGCTGGCACGCATCGGTGAGCGTTTATGCCTGTTTATCGAGGTGGCGTTCTGCGCCCATCGCAATCAGCGCATCCAGGGGTTGCGAGGTTTCTATTTGACCAGTGCTGGGGAGCGGCACGAACGCTTTGCCCAAGGTCTGTTCAACCAGGTGATTTTCGCCGAGGCCGATCTTGCGGGGCTGCACACCGAGGAGCACCGACGTATCCGTTGGCAGCAGGCGGGATGGGCGAGCGCCGTAGCGCTGGTCATCGGTGCGGCGGGCATGCTCTGGATGCACAGCTATTGGATCAATCACCAACGCCTGGAGCAATTGGCGCAGTTAGGTCAAGTTAGTACGCAGGCTTCGGCCGATGCGGACCAGACGTTGGCGTTACTGACGTTGCTGGACAACCGCCTGGCGGCCACTCGGGTGTTTACGCCGGTGTCAGCGGC
>NZ_JAAAFV010000023.1:354158-357922 GCF_019352915.1 Pseudomonas sp. Xaverov 259
TGGGGATCGCGAACGGTTACTGGATAACCTGCGCGCCTACCTGATGCTCAATCTGCGCGAGCGACGTGACGCCGGGTGGCTGGCGGAGCGGGTGGCCACCCGGTGGTCCGAGCGCTTTGCCGGTGAGGCTGCGACGCAGGCGCGCCTGAGTGAGCACTTTGGCCGGCTGCTTGAACAACCCTTTACTGCGCCGCTCAATGATGAGCTGGTAGCCCAGGCGCGCCAGGTGCTGCGCGGAGAGTCGCTGGCAGATGTGGTGTATCGCGTGCTGCGCGAGCAATCGCACACGCTGGAACCCAGCCGCCTCACGGATGGCACCGTGTTCATGGCGCTGGATCAGCCGATTGCCGGTTTTTACAGCAAGCGCTATGTGCAGTATTTCGACCAGCAAGGCCCGCGACTGGTTAACGCGATTGTCCTGGACAATTGGGTGCTGGGGCAGGCGACTGACCTCAGTGCGATGGAATTGCGCCGGTTGATAGTCGAACTGGAACAGCGTTATTTCAGTGAGTACGCCGATGCGTGGAGCCAGGCCCTGGGGCAGGTCCGATTACGCGAAACCGAAAACCTGCGCCAGGACGCGGAGCAACTGGCGAGCCTCACCTCGGCGCAATCACCGTTGCTGTTGTTGTTACAACAGGTGCGTGAAAATACCCGTTTGCTGACCACTGATGAGCCGCTGTCAGCGGTGCTCCACGAGGCCGGTGACGTGGCTGCTATCGCTCAGTCAATGGCTGCCAGAGTACGTGCAGGTGTTTTGCCCAAGCCCACAGGCGATGGCGCCGCAAGACGCGCGTTGCAACGTCGTTTCGAGCCCTTGCATCAACTGCTTGATGAGCAGCAAAACCCGGGTGAACAATTGACCCAGGCGTTGCGCCAGCTTGACGCTGTGCACCTGCAACTGATGGCGCTGAACCGCGACGGAGCACCGGAGCAGGCGGCTTTCCAGATGGTGAAACGGCGTATGGAAGGGCAACAGCCTGGGTTGGGCCAGTTACGCGACAGTGCTGCACGTTTGCCGCTGCCGCTCAAAGGCTGGGTAGAGGGCCTTGCCGACGACAGTTGGCGGCATTTGTTCGATGAGGCCTATACCCATGTGAACCAGCGCTATCAGAGCGAGGTGTACAGCCTGTACGCCAGGGCTATCCGCCAGCGTTACCCGTTCAATGCCCATGCCAGCAGCGACGTGGCCGTGGGCGACTTCGAGGAGTTTTTCAAACCCCAGGGGGTGTTGGCAAAGTTCCATGACAGTTACCTGCGCCCGTTTATCAGCGCCGACGGCGGGCGTTATCGCTTGCGCGGGCTGGAAGGCCAGAGCCTGCCGATGTCGCGCGCGATGCTGGAACAACTCGGCAAAGCGCAGACCATCCGCCGTGGCTTTTTCGCTGGCGACCAGGGCGAGCTGGCGGTTCGATTTACGTTGGCACCCTATAGCCTGGACCAGGCGGTCAGCCGCGCGGTGTTGAGCTTCGGCGGTCAGCAGTTGGAGTACCGTCATGGGCCGATTGTGCCGGTGGCGTTCCAGTGGCCCAGTGACGTGGAAAATGGTCGTAGCAGCCTGGTATTGGAGCGCGGTGCAGAGCGGCCGTTGGGCATCGAGAAGAACAGCGGGGCCTGGTCGTTGTTTCGCTTCTTTGAGTTGCTGCACAGCGAACCTGCCAGCGGGCGCGATGCGCAGATACTCAAGTCCGACCTCGCCGGTTTGCGTGCCAATTACCTGTTGGTCAGCCAGCGCACACCCAGCCCGTTTCAGATGGACACATGGCGCACGTTCCGTTTGCCGGAGCAACTATGAACGGGCTGCAAGCACCCGCAGACAGCGCGGCACGCACCCAACGTGGCAAGGCCAGGCAGCGCAATGAAGATGCGTTCCTCGACTGCCCCCAGCAAGGTTGCTGGGCGGTTGCCGATGGTATGGGCGGCCATCGGGCCGGGCACAGGGCCAGCCAATCGGTGGTCGACAGCCTGGCCGCGTTGCCGGCCCAGGGTACGTTCGATCAGCGCGTCGATGCGGTGCAGCGATGCCTGCAACGGCTCAACCAGCGTTGGGGTGATCAAGCCGCACCGCCGGCCGAAGGCCGCGACGACAGTATGGGCAGTACCGTGGTGGTGTTGCTGCTGCAGGACCGTCGCGCAGCGTGTATCTGGGCGGGCGATAGCCGCTGTTACCTGTGGCGAGGTGGGCGGTTGTATCAGCTGTCGCGCGATCACTCACTGCTGCGCCAATTGATGGATGAGCAGCGCTTGAGCCTGGCGCAGGCCCAGGCACATCCCGACGCCAGGGCATTGACCCGCGCCGTCGGCGCCCGGCACCCGCTGAGACTCGAGGTGCTGGAGTTGGGCGCGCACCCAGGCGATGTGTTTGTGCTGTGCAGTGACGGTGTGTACCAGGCGATGACGCACGCCGAGCTGGGCAGCGCCATGGACAGCGGTACGCCGCAACAGGTAGTGGCGCGGCTGTTCACGACGGCGTTGCGCGGGCCGGCGCGGGATGACCTGACGGCTGTGGTGGTGCGCGCATGACCACGGCACCTGGCGTGCCCACCTTGCTGGCAGGGCGTTATCGCCTTGAGCGCATGCTGGGTTCGGGCGGCATGGGCGTGGTCTACCGGGCGCGCGACCTGTTGCACGAACAGTTTGGCGAGCCCTGTTCCAGTGTGGCAATCAAGCTGCTCGGTGAGAATCTGCGGCTGGCGCCCGATGCCCATGTGTTGCTCTACAGCGAGTTCGCGCTGACACGCAGCCTGCAGCATGAGCGCGTGGTACGCATGTTTACGTTCGAGGTGGATATCAGCAGTCAGATCGCGTTTTTCAGCATGGAGTTGATGCACGGCATGACCCTGGACCGGCTGCTGCTGGAGTGTCCCGATGGTTTGCCGTGGCGTGAGTTGCAGCCCCTGGCTGTGCAGTTGCTGGATGCCGTGGCGTATGTGCATCGTCAAGGTGTGCTGCATGGTGATGTAAAACCGGTGAATATCATGGTGGGTGAACAGGGCATTCGTTTGTTCGATTTTGGTCTCGGGCAGGCGACGGCGGATGCGATGACGGGACTGGCGAGTGTGTGTCGTGACCGATTCAATGCCTGGACACCGGCTTACGCGGCGCCGGAGTTGTTGGCGGGTGGTGCGCTGACGGCGAGTGCTGACCTGTATGCGGTGGCGTGTGTGATCTATGAATTGGCCGATGGCAGGCGCTTGGGTGAGCGTGGCACCACTGACCGACTGCAGCGTCCCCGGCAGTTGCCGGCCGCGTGCTGGCCGGCGTTGCGCCTGGCGTTGGCGATGGATCCTGAGCGTCGAACGATCAGCGTGGAGGCGCTGGGCGAGGTTATGGCGCGGTGTCGATGGCGCTGGTTCAGGTAGCTATGGGTGCGATTTGGCCTACGCTGTGTGTCTGCTGTTCTGTGGGCGCGGGCTTGCCTGCGATGCAGGCACCTCGGTGTGTCAGGTACACCGAGTTGATGCCATCGCAGGCGAGCCAGCTCCCACATTAGACCGAGTGTGGTTCTGCTGTTGCTCCGGCCCTTACATCCTTTTCGATGACGAAGTCAGCGGTCTTTTGATCTGCGCTTTTGATTGTGATCTTGATCTGAAATCGCCCCGTCAAACACGATGGCCGGAATCTGACAGTGATTTGGGGGGGTAAACCGGCAGGACGCCGGTTTAGCCGCGCTGGGCCAAGGATGGCCCATCGCGGCGGCCCCCCAAATCACTGTCGGATTGCGGGCATGCCGAGCCATAGCGAGGCACCGAGTGTTGGGGCGA
>NZ_JAAAFV010000024.1:0-36743 GCF_019352915.1 Pseudomonas sp. Xaverov 259
TACAGGTCCAGGGTCGGTTCGATGTTGTAGTGGGTCACCACCGCCGGGCTTTGCACGCGGGAGATGCTCGCCACGCCGCCGAGAATTTGCGACTGCCCATCGGCGCCGGTCACCGGCAAGGCTTCCAGGGACGGCAAGCTGTCGAGACGGTATTGCGGGGTTGCGGCGACGATGGAGTACGACACGCCGTTGGCTGGGTTAAGCCAGAACGTCGGTGCCACCTGGGAACTGCCGGCGAGCGAGGCGACCATGCTGTTGGTCACATCACGTTCGGTGATGCCCAGGCCGTTGGCGCGCATACGGTCGACGTTCACTTGCAACGACGGGTAGCCGGTGGACTGCTGGATACGCAGGTCGGCAATCCCCGGAATATGTTGCAGGCGGCGTTCCAGTTCGATGGCGTAGGCGCGGTTTTCTGCATCGCTGCGCCCGGAGATTTTCACGTCCAGCGGCGCCGGGGCACCGAAGTTGAGGATCTGGCTGCTGATGTCGGCAGGCAGGAACGCAAAGTGGCTGCCGGGGAAGCTTTGCGGCAAGGCTTCACGCAGTTTTTTCACATAGTCGGCGGTCGGCGCGTGGTCCTTTTTCAAGCTGACCTGGATGTCGCCATCCTGCGGGCCGATGGTGCCGCTGCTGCTGTAGGCCATGTCGATGCCGCTGAGCGGGATGCCGATGTTGTCGACGATGGTGTCGAGTTGTTCGGCCGGGATGATTTCGCGGATCCGCGCTTCAATGCGGTCGAACGCGGCCGCGCTTTCTTCGATACGCGTACCCAATGGCAGGCGCACATGCAGGGCAAGGGCGCCGGCGTCGGTGGCCGGGAAGAAGTCCTGGCCCAGGCTCGGCAACAGCAGGAACGAGGCCAGCACGCAGGCCAGGAAGCCGACGATAAAGCGCTTGCGAGCGCCCAGCGCCAGGGTCAGCAGGCCGTGGTAAGTGTCACGGATGTTCGAGAAGTGCCGCTCGAAACCCTGCTGGAAATTCAGCACCGATTGCAGCACGCGGTTGCGCGGCTTCTTGTGCTGTTCACCTTCGTGATGGTTGATGAACTCATCTTCCGGGTGATGCCCAGGCCCTTGCTCTGGCACGTGCGGTTTGAGCAAAAACATCGCCAGGGTCGGCACCAGGGTCCGCGACAGAATGAACGAGCTGGCCATGGCGAAAATCACCGCCAGCGCCATCGGCCGGAACAGGTAACCGGCGATGCCTTGCAACAGGAACATCGGCACAAACACGATGCAGATACACAGCAGCGACACGAACGCCGGGCCGACGATCTGCGCGGCGCCGTCGAGGATCGCGGTCTTCACCGCCTTGCCTTGTTCCAGGTGCCAGTTGATGTTTTCGATGGTCACCGTGGCATCGTCCACCAGAATTCCCACCGCCAATGCCAGCCCGCCGAGGGTCATCACGTTGAGGGTTTGCCCGGTGGCCGCCAGCAAGGCAATGGCCGACAACACCGCCAGCGGAATCGAGGCGGCGATGATCAGGGTGGAGCGCCAGCTGCCGAGGAACAGCAGGATCATCGCACTGGTCAGCAGTGCGGCAATGATGCCTTCCTGGGCCACGCTGCCCACCGATTGTTTGACGAAGACCGAGGCGTCGCCCAGCAGTGAGGTCTTCAGCGACGGCGGCAGGGTTTCGTTGATGCGCGGCAGCATCTGGCGGATGCCGTCGATGATCGACAGGGTGGAGATGCTGCCGTTTTTCAGCGCCGGCATCAGCACTGCACGGTGGCCGTCGACGCGCACGATGTTGGTCTGCGGCGGCGAGCCGTCACGCACGTGGGCCACTTGGCCGATGGTGATGATTGCGCCGTCGACCGTCTTGATCGGCAGGTCGTTGAGCTCATCAATCGCCTTGGGGCTGTTATTGAGCAGGATCGTATATTCGTTGGGGCCGAGTTTGGCGGTACCCACTGGGATGATCTGGTTTTGCAGCGCCAGCGCGTTGCCCACGTCCTGGGCCGACAGGCCCTTGGCAGCCAGCGCCTGGGGGTCGAGGTCGAGGGTGATCTGGCGTTGCTTGCCGCCCATTGGCGTGGGCATGGCCAGGCCGGGCAGGGCGCTCAAGGGCAGGCGGATATTGTTCTGCACCAGGTCGCGGATCTTGGCTTCCGAGAGGCTGGGGCTGGAAAACGCCAGTTGCAGGATCGGCACCGTGGAGGCGCTGTAGTTAAGGATCAGCGGCGGCGTGATGCCCGGTGGCATCTGCTTGAGCACGGTTTGTGAAACGGCCGTCACTTGGGCGTTGGCGGTGCGGATATCCACACCCGGTTGGAAGAAGATTTTGACGATGCCCATGCCGGGCAGCGATTGCGATTCGATGTGTTCGATGTCGTTAACAGTGGTGCTCAATGAGCGTTCGTAGGTGTAGATCACCCGACCGGCCATGGCGTCCGGTGACAGGCCGTTGTACTGCCAGACCACAGCGACGACGGGGATGCCGATATCGGGAAAAACATCCGTGGGGGTTCGCAGGGCCGCCATCGGCCCGATGATGCAGATGAATATGGCCAACACAATAAACGTGTAGGGCTTTTGCAGTGCGGTCTTTACCAGCCCGAGCATGCGTGAACCTCCGAGGGAGCAGGATTGCAAACCCCGGCAGTCTTGCCCGACCCACCTAACACGCACCTTTCAGCCAGGTGAAGGAACATTTAGTTAACGGCTGAAGATCGTTTCATATGTATTCATTTGTTCTACATAGGGCAGCTCTCCAAGCTTGTAACCCATCGGCGGCGACACATTTGAATCGCCGCCAACGTTTTTACTGATGCCCTTTGGAGCCCTGCCATGTCACTCAAACCGCTGTTGTTGATCCCCGCGCTTGGTGTTGTTTTGTTGTTGTCGGCCTGTGCTGGCCCCATGCCTAAAGCTGACCCGAGCGAAGCGTGGATCGGTCTGAAGGAAGAAGCGCCGAATGACCTGATGGCCGAGCGCGTTGACGGCCACCGTGTGGATGATGGCCGCTATTTTGAAGTGACGCCTGGGGACCATCGTTTGGATGTGACACTGTTTGAAGAAGAGCCGGGCGACGACAACCAGCAAGACTGCCAGGGCCGGGTCGAGTACAGGAATTTCAAGGCGGGTGAGCACTACACGCTAGTGGAATCGAGCCTGGGCACCACCGTGCGTGCCGTGCTCAAGGACGGTCACGGCAAGGAGGTCGCCGCAACTCAGGACTTCAGTTGCATGCCTGGCTAGGCGTGATGCACCGCAGCCTTGGGCGGCTTGGCGGGTGCAGCCGGTGTGAAATGGGGGTGGTGATGCCGGCGCGTTACGCGCATCACGCCCCACAACATGGCGGCCGCTACTGCCAGCCAACCGCAAATCAGCAGGAAAATCGTTGTTGCAAGGCTCATTCGGGCCTCCTTTCGCCCCGCTGGGGGCACACACAGTCTTCTCAATGGACAGTCTAGTCAGCTGACGGTTGCGTGCTATTGACCAATGGTCGAATCAGTCCAACTTGTTGGCTATATCAGCAGCCTGTCGCTACTCCCTAAACGCGATTGGGCTATGATCTGCACCCTTACCGGCCGTTGATCAAGAGAGTAAAAAATTGCGCTTACGCTCGAACGTTAAAACCTCCCTGCTGCTGGTATGCGCCCTCGGGCTGGCGGCGTGTTCCGGGCACCCTTCGAAACTGGCGGGGTTGCCGGAGCGCGTTGAACTCACGAGTGTGCCGGCGTATCGCAGCGAGGCCTATCAGAGCGGTCCTTCAGCTTTAGCCAGCATGCTGTCGCAACAAGGCATTGTCATGACACCCGGTTTGCTCGACAAACCGCTGCACTTGCCGGGGGGCGAGGCGAACCTTGAACGCAACATGCAAGTGCTGGCGCGTGAATACGGGCTGATGGTCTACCCGCTGGACAGCCATCTGACGGCAGTGCTGGCGCAAGTGGCGGCGGGTTACCCAGTGATGGCGCGGATCAACCCGAGCCTGTGGTCGGGCACGCGTTATGTCGTGGTGGTGGGGTTCAACCAGCAGAAGAGCACGGTGCTGCTGCGCTCGGGCATGGACCGGCGGCTATTGATGAGCTTCAGTGATTTTGAATCGGCGTGGAAGAGTGCGGGCCACTGGGCGATTTTGACCCAGCGCCCGAGCCAGTTGCCGGCGAATGTAGATGTGCAGCGCTGGCGTGATTCTGCCAATGCCACAGCGCAGGCCGGGCAGGAGCAGGCGGCAGCGCAGGCGCTTAAAGTGCTGGCTGAGAGAAAGTAAAAACACTGAAGGCCAAGGCCTGTGGGTAAGGCTATAGCCTGTGGGAGCTGGCTTGCCTGCGATGCAGGCAACTCGGTTTATCTGTTACACCGCGTTGATGCCATCGCAGGCAAGCCAGCTCCCACACAAGCCCCCACTTATTCAGCGGCGTACTTCAGCGGCGTTTGGGCGATTCTTCAGGTTCTTGTCAGCCTTGTAGCGCAACGCCACGTCCGGCACCGAGCCGCTGCGGCCAGTCTCCACCCAGTTGCGGATACGCGTGGCATCGGCAAAGTGGGTGAACTTGCCGAACGCATCAAGGATCACCAGCGACACCGGGCGGTTGCCCATGCTGGTCACCAGCACCAGGCAGTGGCCGGCCTGGTTGGTGAAGCCGGTCTTGGTCAGCTTGATATCCCAGTTGGCGCGGTTGATCAGGTGGTCGGTGTTGGAGAAACCCAAGGTGTAGTTAGGCTTGCGGAACGCCACGGTCTTTTCCTTGGTGGTGCTCAACTGGCTCAGCATCGGGTATTTACGCGCAGCGGCCAGCAACTTGCTCAGGTCGCGGGCGGTGGACACGTTGTGAATCGACAGGCCGGTGGGCTCCACGTAGTGCGTGCTGGTCATGCCCAGTGCCTTGGCCTTGGCGTTCATCGCTGCAATAAACGCCGGGTAGCCGCCTGGGTAGTGGTGGGCCAGGCTGGCGGCGGCGCGGTTTTCCGAGGACATCAGGGCGATTAGCAGCATTTCCTTGCGCGGCATTTCGCTGCCGATCTTCACCCGGGAGAACACGCCTTTCATTTCCGGCGTGTCCTTGATGTTGATGTCGATGTACTCATCCATGTTCTGTTTGGCTTCGAGCACGATCAGGCCGGTCATCAGCTTGCTGACGGAGGCAATCGGCACCACCACATCGGGGTTGCTGGCGTAGATGACTTTATTGGTCTGCAGGTCGACCAGAATGGCGCTGCCGGAAGCGATCTGTAGTTTGGAGGTGTCACGCGGGGCCAGAGTGGTTTCGGCAGCGTGTGCGAAGGTGCCTGTAAATGCAAAAAATAGGCTGACAATAGAGAGACGAATTTTCACGCGGGTGAACTCGCTAAAAAAGTAAGGAAATGCCGTTCGGAAACGGTTTTTTGATAAAAGCCGTTACATTTTAGGAGTATGGACGAAGAACTGTCGAATGTTCTTCTAGAACCAGACGAAAGTGCTTAAAAACTAAGAAAAAAAGGGTTTTTAGCCGGGCAATAAAAAGCCCTGCGATAAGGCAGGGCTTTTTCAGTACGGCTGGTTATTAGCCGTGCAGGCTTTCTGCAGCATACAGCGTGTTTTCCAGCAGGCACGCACGGGTCATCGGGCCAACACCGCCCGGTACCGGGGTAATCCAGCCGGCACGGGGCAGGGCGGTTTCGTACACCACGTCACCCACCAGTTTGCCGTCTTCCTGACGGTTGATGCCCACGTCGATGACGATCGCGCCTTCCTTGATCCACTCACCTTTGACCAGGCCCGGCTTGCCGGCGGCGACTACCACCAGATCGGCGCGGCCGACGTGGCCGGCCAGGTCCTTGGTGAAACGGTGGGTGACAGTCACGGTGCAACCGGCGAGCAGCAGTTCCATGGCCATTGGGCGACCGACGATGTTGGAGGCGCCGACCACTACTGCATCGAGGCCGTACAGATCGACACCGGTGCTTTCCAGCAGGGTCATGATGCCTTTGGGCGTGCAGGGGCGCAGCAGTGGAATACGCTGTGCAAGGCGGCCAACGTTGTAGGGGTGGAAGCCGTCGACGTCTTTGTCCGGGCGGATGCGCTCCAGCAGTTTGGAGGCGTCCAGGTGCTCGGGCAGCGGCAGTTGCAGCAGGATGCCGTCGATGGCCGGGTCATCGTTGAGGCCGTCAATCAGGTCGGTAAGCGCCTGCTGGGTGGTCTCGGAAGGCAAGTCGTAGGCCTTGGAAATAAAGCCGACCTCTTCACAGTCTTTACGCTTGTGCGAGACATAAACCTGAGAGGCAGGATCGCTGCCGACCAGGATCACCGCGAGGCCAGGCGTGCGCAGGCCTTGCAGGCGGCGCTCGGTGACTCGTTTGGCGATCTGCTGGCGCAGGCTGGCGGCGATTGATTTGCCGTCGATAAGTTGTGCAGTCATTACGCGTGATTAACCATCGAGAGGGGGAAGAAAAGTGCGCGCATTCTCGCACGCCACGACGTGAGGGCAAAGGCGCTTGGTCTGCAAATTGCCCTAACCCCTTAAATAAAATCAGTTTTTTTCAAAAAAGATTTGACGGGTATCAAGGCCGTCTATACTATTCGTCGCACTTGTCGGGCACAGCCTAGCACTGGTTAAGAAGGTTGAGCAGATTGAGCTGTTCTGCAAGGCTGGAAGCACTTAGTTTGTAATCTTCAACGAGTACAGATTAATAAGGCGCCCGTAGCTCAGCTGGATAGAGCATCCGCCTTCTAAGCGGATGGTCGCAGGTTCGAGTCCTGCCGGGTGCGCCATTAGGCAGCTTTGGCACAAGTAGCGCTAGATGGTGGGCGTAGCTCAGTTGGTAGAGCACGGGATTGTGACTCCCGTTGTCGAGGGTTCGATCCCCTTCGTCCACCCCATATTTAAAAGGCGCCAGATTAATCGTCTGGCGCCTTTGCTTTAAGAGCTTCAAGCGCGGATGTGGTGGAATTGGTAGACACACTGGATTTAGGTTCCAGCGCCGCGAGGCGTAAGAGTTCGAGTCTCTTCATCCGCACCAATTAAGCGTCACCCAGCCACTCGCTAGGGTGGGGCCAGACAAGGAAGATGTTCGAGTTCCTTGTTGATGCAATATGGTGGGCGTAGCTCAGTTGGTAGAGCACGGGATTGTGACTCCCGTTGTCGAGGGTTCGATCCCCTTCGTCCACCCCATATTTTAAAAAGCGCCAGATCAACGATCTGGCGCTTTTTTTTGCATCCAAAAAATGCCCAGTCACGTATCTACTGACGAGGATGGCCGTGGATGGGCCTGGATCCTCATACGCTGCTACGTGGAGGGTCTGAAAAATGTTGGCACAACAGCAGGATCAAAGTCAGGGAATGGCGGTTGGCGAGGCGCATTTGCTCGGGCGCCTGCTGTTGGGGGAGCAATCGGCGTATTGCGACCTGGTCAAAACCCATCAGGGCGCCATGCGTGCGGTGGCCTCGGCGATTGCCGGGCATCGGCATGTCGACGATGTGGTGCAGGATGCCTGGTTGGCGATTGTGCGTGGGCTGAGTGGTTTTCAGGGGCGCTCCAGCCTGAAGACCTGGGTGCTGACGATTACGGCCAATAAAGCCAAGGGCCGCTATGGTCGCAGTCGGCGCGAGGTGTTTTTCGATGACTCGCTGGGGCAGGAGCGCTTTTGCGCCGCCAGCGGCCAATGGTTGTCGGCACCTATGGGCTGGCATGAAGATACGCCCGAGGCGCTGGTCAGTGAAGATGAGCTGCGCGCCTGTATCGAGCGCGCGTTGCAGGAGTTGTCGACGCTTCAAAGCGCTGCGCTTGTGCTGCGTGAGCGAGTAGGGCTTGAACTTGAGGAGATTGCCGAGTTGCTGGGCGTCAGTCTGTGTAACGCGCGGGTGCTGCTGCACCGGGCGCGTAGCCGGGTTTTTGCTGCCATCGACCGGTATCAGGCTTGTGGGGTGGATTGACGTCAAGAAAAAACAAGCATTCTCAATGCCTTGGCGTTAGAATCGTTGCCGGTTTTGAGCGTGTAGAACTGATCCGCGGCTATATAAGGGTCAGTACAGCTATTTAATAGCGAATAACGGCGCAGTACCTGAAAAAGGGCTGTGCCGTTTTTGTTTGAGTGTTTTGAGTTTCCAGGGTAGGGCGTTTCATCGTATTTGTGTTTCTCGATGCTGCCGCCACACCCTTCGACCTTGCTTGCAGGGTCGCTCGCCGGGGTGTGCATCCCGGCCCTTCTATATATAGAAGGGCTGGTGTAGAGCCCTGGCGTGATGCGCTGTATTTGCTAACGGGATAAGGTGCATGCGTGCACTTGAACCTATAAATGGCCTGCTGTTTTTCCACCCGTTTTCAGTAGGGTGACTTCTTGAGTTTGACCCACTAGAATGCATGCCCTTGATTCTGGGGTCGGAAACGGCCGGCTAACGTCTGTGCAACGAGGAATATCCATGCAAGTTTCTGTTGAAAATACTACTGCCATCGAGCGCCGCCTGAGCATCACCGTGCCGGCAGAGCGTATTGAGACTGCGGTCAACAAGCGTCTGCAGCAGACTGCCCAAAAGGCCAAGATCGCTGGTTTCCGTCCAGGCAAAGTGCCAATGAGCGAAATCAAGCGTCGTTTTGGTGCTGATGCGCGTCAGGAAGCTGTGGGTGACGTGATCCAGGCTTCCTTCTACGAAGCCGTTGTCGAGCACAAGCTGAACCCAGCGGGTTCGCCTTCGATCGAACCTAAGTCCCTGGAAGCCGGTAAAGACCTGGAATACGTTGCCGTATTCGAAGTGTTCCCGGAATTCACCGTTGCCGGTTTCGAAGACATCGCCGTTGAGCGCCTGAGCGCTGACGTGGCAGATGCCGACCTGGACAACATGCTGGAAATCCTGCGTAAGCAGAACACCCGTTTTGAAGTGGCCGAGCGTGCCGCCCAGAACGAAGACCAGCTGAACATCGATTTCGTTGGCAAGGTTGACGGCGAAGCATTCGCTGGCGGCTCCGCCAAGGGCACCCAGCTGGTGCTGGGTTCCAATCGCATGATCCCGGGCTTCGAAGACGGCCTGGTTGGCGCTAAAGCCGGTGAAGAGCGCGTTCTGAACCTGACGTTCCCTGCTGACTACCAGAACCTGGACCTGGCCGGTAAAGCCGCCGAGTTCACCGTGACCGTCAACAGCGTTTCCGAGCCTAAGCTGCCAGAGCTGAACGAAGAGTTCTTCAACCAGTTCGGCATCAAGGAAACCGGCATCGACGGTTTCCGCACCGAAGTTCGCAAGAACATGGAGCGTGAGCTGCGTCAGGCCATCAAGTCCAAGGTCAAGAACCAGGTTATGGACGGTCTGCTGGCCGCCAACCCGATCGAAGTGCCTAAGGCTCTCCTGTCCAACGAAGTCGATCGCCTGCGCGTACAAGCGGTTCAGCAGTTCGGTGGCAACATCAAGCCTGACCAACTGCCGGCCGAACTGTTCGAAGAGCAAGCCAAGCGCCGCGTTGTACTGGGTCTGGTCGTGGCTGAAGTGGTCAAGCAATTCGACCTCAAGCCTGACGAAGATCGCGTTCGCGAAATGATCCAGGAAATGGCTTCGGCCTACCAGGAGCCTGAGCAGGTCGTGGCTTGGTACTACAAGAACGACCAGCAACTGAACGAAGTACGTTCGGTTGTGCTGGAAGAGCAAGTTGTGGATACTGTTCTGCAGAAGGCTAAGGTGACCGACAAAGCGGTCTCTTACGAAGAAGCAGTCAAACCGGCGGAAGCAGCACAAGCCGACTGATTGTCCAACTCGTTCGAAATATAACCATAAGCCAGCCTCGCGCTGGCTTATGCGTTTTCAAGACATGACTATTTGGGAGTAACTGCAGAGCATGTTCCGTAATTCCTATATTCAGCAGAACTCTGATATCCAGGCCGCTGGCGGCTTGGTCCCGATGGTTGTCGAGCAATCTGCTCGTGGCGAACGCGCCTATGACATCTACTCGCGCCTGCTCAAGGAACGAGTGATTTTTCTGGTCGGCCCGGTAGAGGACTACATGGCCAACCTGATCTGCGCGCAACTGCTGTTCCTTGAAGCGGAAAACCCGGACAAGGACATCCATCTTTACATCAACTCCCCGGGCGGCTCGGTCACTGCAGGCATGTCGATCTACGACACCATGCAGTTCATCAAGCCAAACGTGTCGACCACGTGCATCGGCCAGGCCTGCAGCATGGGCGCGTTCCTGCTGACCGCAGGTGCCGAGGGCAAGCGTTACTGCCTGCCGAACTCGCGCGTGATGATTCACCAGCCGTTGGGCGGTTTCCAGGGCCAGGCGTCGGACATCGAAATCCACGCCAAGGAAATCCTGTTTATTCGTGAGCGTCTGAACACGCTGATGGCCAAGCACAGCGGGCACACCCTGGAAGAAATCGAGCGTGACACCAACCGCGACAATTTCATGAGCGCTGAAGCTGCTCGTGAATATGGGTTGATCGACGCAGTGATCGAAAAGCGCCCCGCTTAATATAAGCACCTCAAAATAAGGCAGGTCGGCATGTCCGACCACCGGTGGGCTTGAAAAAGCCCGCATAAGCCTTCATCTTGTGTTGCAAGCCTATCGGATTTGGATCGAACGAATGACTGACACCCGCAACGGCGAGGACAACGGCAAGCTGCTCTATTGCTCCTTCTGCGGCAAAAGCCAGCATGAAGTACGCAAATTGATTGCCGGCCCCTCGGTGTTTATCTGCGACGAGTGCGTCGACCTGTGCAATGACATCATCCGCGAGGAGGTGCAGGAAGCCCAGGCCGAGAGCAGCGCGCATAAATTGCCTTCGCCTAAAGAAATCAGCGGCATCCTTGATCAGTACGTGATTGGTCAAGAGCGTGCAAAAAAGGTTTTGGCGGTAGCGGTGTACAACCACTACAAGCGCTTGAACCAGCGTGACAAGAAAGGCGACGAAGTCGAACTCGGCAAGAGCAACATCTTGCTGATCGGTCCTACAGGCTCGGGTAAAACCCTGCTTGCAGAAACCCTCGCTCGTCTGCTGAACGTTCCGTTCACCATCGCCGACGCTACCACCCTCACCGAGGCTGGTTACGTGGGTGAAGATGTCGAGAACATCATTCAGAAGCTGCTGCAGAAGTGCGACTACGACGTAGAGAAGGCCCAGATGGGTATTGTCTACATCGACGAAATCGACAAGATTTCGCGCAAGTCCGACAACCCGTCGATCACTCGGGACGTTTCCGGTGAAGGCGTGCAGCAAGCCCTGTTGAAACTGATCGAAGGCACGGTTGCTTCCGTACCGCCACAAGGCGGCCGCAAGCACCCGCAGCAGGAATTCCTTCAGGTTGATACGCGTAACATCCTGTTCATCTGTGGCGGTGCGTTCTCGGGGCTGGAAAAAGTTATTCAGCAGCGTTCCACCCGTGGCGGTATCGGTTTCGGTGCAGAAGTGCGCAGCAAGGAAGAAGGCAAGAAGGTGGGCGAGTCCCTGCGTGAAGTCGAGCCTGACGATTTGGTCAAGTTCGGTCTGATCCCGGAATTCGTTGGCCGTCTGCCGGTCCTGGCGACGTTGGACGAGCTGGATGAGGCTGCTCTGATTCAGATCCTCACCGAGCCGAAAAACGCCCTGACCAAGCAATACGCCAAGCTGTTCGAGATGGAAGGTGTAGACCTCGAGTTCCGTACCGACGCACTCAAATCAGTGGCCAAGCGGGCACTGGAGCGCAAGACCGGTGCACGTGGCCTGCGTTCGATCCTCGAAGGCGTGTTGCTCGACACCATGTACGAAATCCCCTCGCAGTCCGAGGTGAGCAAGGTGGTGATCGACGAAAGCGTTATCGAAGGCAAGTCCAAGCCACTGTATATCTACGAAAACAGTGAGCCGGCTGCCAAGGCTGCACCTGACGCGTAAGCGTCAAGCCGTCGCAGTACAAGCAAGGGCCTTTCGAGGCCCTTTCTTTTTATGTGGCGGCTTTTCGCGGCGGTTTGTGTGCTGCGGTTAAATTCGCGTTTATTCATACGTTTAACTGCTGGCATTGAGCTTGTTTTTTTTGCGTACAGCCCCCATCTTGGTTTCAAGCTAATTTTTCAACTGTCATAGAGGCGAAATCATGAAGACAACCATTGAATTGCCTCTCCTGCCGTTGCGTGATGTCGTCGTCTATCCGCACATGGTTATCCCGCTGTTCGTGGGGCGCGAGAAGTCTATCGAAGCCCTCGAGGCCGCGATGACGGGCGACAAGCAGATCCTGCTGTTGGCCCAGAAGAATCCTGCCGATGATGATCCAGGCGAAGATGCCCTGTATCGCGTCGGCACCATTGCGACCGTACTGCAACTGCTCAAGCTGCCCGATGGCACCGTCAAGGTGCTGGTCGAAGGCGAGCAGCGTGGTGCGGTCGAGCGTTTCATGGAGGTGGATGGCCACCTGCGCGCCGAAGTGGCGCTGATCGACGAAGTCGAAGCCCCTGAGCGCGAATCCGAAGTGTTTGTGCGCAGCCTGCTCTCGCAGTTCGAGCAGTATGTGCAGTTGGGCAAGAAAGTCCCGGCTGAAGTGCTGTCGTCCCTCAACAGCATCGATGAGCCAAGCCGCCTGGTCGACACCATGGCCGCGCACATGGCGCTCAAGATCGAGCAGAAGCAGGACATCCTTGAAATCATCGACCTGCCGGCCCGTGTCGAACACGTGCTGGCGCTGCTGGATGGCGAAATCGACCTGCTGCAGGTTGAGAAGCGCATCCGTGGTCGCGTGAAAAAGCAAATGGAGCGCAGCCAGCGCGAGTACTACCTGAATGAGCAGATGAAGGCCATTCAGAAAGAACTCGGCGACAGCGAAGAAGGCCATAACGAAGTCGAAGAGCTGAAAAAGCGCATCGACGCCGCTGGCCTGCCCAAAGACGCCCTGACCAAGGCCACGGCTGAGCTGAACAAGCTCAAGCAAATGTCGCCGATGTCAGCTGAAGCGACCGTGGTGCGTTCCTACATCGACTGGCTGGTGCAGGTGCCGTGGAAGGCTCAGACCAAAGTGCGCCTGGACCTGGCCCGTGCCGAAGAAATCCTCGACGCCGACCACTACGGCCTCGAAGAAGTAAAAGAACGTATCCTCGAATACCTCGCCGTGCAAAAGCGCGTGAAGAAAATTCGTGGCCCGGTGTTGTGCCTGGTCGGCCCTCCGGGTGTGGGTAAAACCTCCCTGGCCGAGTCGATTGCCAGTGCCACCAACCGTAAGTTTGTGCGCATGGCCCTTGGCGGTGTGCGTGATGAAGCGGAAATTCGTGGCCATCGCCGTACTTACATCGGTTCGATGCCAGGAAGATTGATTCAAAAAATGACAAAGGTGGGTGTGCGCAACCCGCTGTTCCTGCTCGATGAAATCGACAAAATGGGCAGCGACATGCGTGGCGATCCGGCCTCGGCGTTGCTCGAAGTGCTCGACCCCGAGCAGAACCACAATTTCAACGACCATTACCTGGAAGTCGACTACGACTTGTCCGACGTAATGTTCCTGTGCACCTCCAACTCCATGAACATCCCGCCAGCCCTGCTGGACCGGATGGAGGTGATTCGTCTGCCGGGTTACACCGAAGACGAAAAGATCAACATCGCCGTCAAATACCTCGCGCCCAAGCAGATTTCGGCCAATGGCCTGAAAAAAGGCGAGATCGAATTTGACGTCGAAGCGATCCGCGACATCGTGCGTTACTACACCCGCGAAGCCGGTGTGCGTGGCCTTGAGCGTCAGATTGCGAAGATCTGCCGCAAAGCGGTCAAGGAGCACTCGCTGGAAAAACGCTTCTCGGTGAAGGTGGATGCCGACTCCCTGGAGCACTTCCTGGGCGTGAAGAAATTCCGTTACGGCCTGGCTGAGCAGCAGGATCAGGTAGGGCAGGTGACTGGCCTGGCGTGGACCCAGGTGGGCGGCGAATTGCTGACCATCGAAGCTGCGGTGATCCCGGGCAAAGGTCAACTTATCAAGACGGGTTCGCTGGGTGATGTGATGGTCGAGTCGATCACCGCCGCGCAGACCGTGGTGCGCAGCCGCGCCAAGAGCCTGGGGATTCCCCTGGACTTCCACGAGAAGCACGACACCCACATCCACATGCCGGAAGGGGCGACGCCCAAAGACGGCCCTAGCGCCGGTGTAGGCATGTGCACGGCACTGGTGTCGGCTCTGACTGGCATTCCTGTGCGTGCCGATGTCGCCATGACCGGGGAAATTACCCTGCGTGGTCAGGTATTGGCCATCGGTGGTCTGAAAGAGAAATTGCTCGCTGCGCACCGAGGTGGTATCAAGACCGTGATCATTCCGGAAGAGAATGTTCGCGACTTGAAGGAAATTCCTGACAATATCAAGCAGGATCTTCAGATTAAACCGGTTAAATGGATTGACGAGGTCCTGCAAATTGCGCTGCAATACGCGCCGGAGCCCTTGCCGGATGTGGCTCCGGAGATTGTCGCGAAGGATGAAAAACGCGAGTCCGATTCCAAGGAAAGAATTAGCACGCATTAATGCGAATAAGCCTGGGGGCTTCCTTGACAGCTTTTTAGAGCCCTTGTTATAAAGCGGCTCTTAAGTGTCTGTAGGCCATTCAGCACTGGTTTTTGCTTTCACCAAAAAACTTAGAATCATACTCAATAGATATATAAGGGGACTTAGAGTGAACAAGTCGGAACTGATTGATGCTATCGCCGCATCCGCTGATATCCCGAAAGCTGCTGCTGGCCGTGCGCTGGACGCAGTAATCGAATCCGTCACTGGCGCTCTGAAGGCCGGCGACTCCGTGGTACTGGTAGGCTTCGGTACTTTCTCTGTGACTGACCGCCCAGCTCGCACTGGCCGTAACCCACAGACTGGCAAAGCACTGCAAATCGCTGCTGCCAAGAAACCAGGTTTCAAAGCCGGTAAAGCCCTGAAAGAAGCGGTTAACTAAGCTTCGTTCAAGCCTTGCCTACCCGGGTCAGACGCAGGTCTGGCCTGGCAGCGGAGCGGCAGCTGACCCACGTATCCATCGGGTCGCCAAGGCCTGGGGTGTTGGTTCAAACCCCCGTCCGCTCCGCCAGTTACGAGAAGGCGCATCCTCGGATGCGCCTTTCTTCTATCCGGACTCTACCCACGCTCCACGGTTGCCTAATTTTTGAAGATCAACCGTTTCTGGGGGACGCATGCTGCAAAATATCAGGGACAATTCACAAGGCTGGATTGCCAAGACTATTATCGGGATCATCGTCGCATTGATGGCGTTCACCGGTATCGAGGCCATTTTCCAGGCTTCGGGTAACAACAAGCAGGACGTGGCCAAGGTCAACGGTGAAGAAATCACCCAGACCGAATTGGGCCAGGCCGTCGACATGCAACGTCGCCAGCTGATGCAACAGCTGGGCAAGGATTTCGATGCTTCGCTGCTGGACGAAAAACTGCTGCGCGAAGCGGCTTTGAAAGGTCTGATCGATCGCAAGCTATTGCTGCAAGGCGCTGCGGATTCCAAGTTCGGCTTCTCTGAAGCTGCGCTGGACCAGGTGATCCTGCAGACGCCGGAATTCCAGGTGGACGGCAAATTCAGTGCCGAACGCTTTGATCAGGTGATCCGTCAGTTGGGCTACACCCGGATGCAATTCCGTCAGATGCTGACCCAGGAAATGCTGATCGGCCAGGTTCGCGCAGGCATCGCCGGCAGCGGTTTCGTCACCGACGCCGAGGTGCTGGCTTTCGCCCGTCTGGAAAAACAGACCCGCGATTTTGCCACCGTCAACATCAAGACCGACCCTGCGGCGGTGAAGCTCACCGACGACGAGGTCAAGGCTTACTACGACCAGCACGCCAAAGAGTTCATGACCCCGGATCAAGTGGTCATCGATTACCTGGAACTGAAGAAGTCGTCCTTCTTCGATCAGGTCACCGTGAAGGACGAAGAGCTGCAGGCTGCCTATCAGAAAGAAACCGCCAACCTCGCTGAACAGCGTCGTGCCGCGCACATTCTGATTGAAGTCAACGACAAGACCACCGACGCGCAAGCCAAGGCCAAGATCGAAGACATCCAGGCACGCCTGGCCAAGGGTGAGAAGTTCGAAGCCCTGGCCAAGGAGTTCTCCCAGGATCCAGGTTCGGCCAACAATGGCGGCGACCTCGGCTTTGCCGGCCCTGGCGTCTACGACCCGGACTTCGAAACGGCTCTGTATGCCTTGAACAAGGACCAGGTGTCGGCGCCGGTGCGTACCACCTTCGGTTGGCACTTGATCAAGCTGTTGGGCGTTGAAGCACCCGAGGTGCCATCGTTTGCCAGCCTGAAAGACAAGCTGACCCGTGAGCTCAAGACCCAGCAGGTCGAGCAGCGTTATGTCGAGGCGACCAAGCAATTGGAAGACGCGGCATTCGAAGCCTCCGACCTGGCTCAGCCGGCGTCCGACATGAAGCTGACCGTACACACTTCCGCGCCGTTTGGCCGTGAAGGTGGCGAAGGTGTTGCGGCCAACCGTGCCGTGGTCACCGCTGCATTCAGCCCGGAAGTGCTGGATGAAGGTGCCAACAGCAGTGCTATTGAGCTGGACCCGGAAACCATCATCGTGCTGCGTGCCAAAGAGCATCTGAAGCCTGCGCAACTGCCGCTGGAAAGCGTGTCGGCTGCGATCCGCGCCCAGATGACCAAAGAGCGCGCCATCGCGGCTGCCAAAACCCATGCCGACGAGTTGATCGCCAGCCTGCGTGACGGCAAGACCCCGTTGAACAAGCCGATCGACGGCCAGGCCTGGAAGGTGACTGAAGCGGCGACCCGTAACGCTGAAGCAATCGAACCGGCCGTGCTGCAAGCCCTGTTCCGCATGCCCAAGCCTGCGGCCAAGGACAAGCCGACCTTCACCACCGTGACCCTGGCTGACGGTAGCCTGGTGATCGTGCGCTTGAATGGCGTCAACGAAGCCGCAGCCCCTACCGACGAAGAAAAGGCGCAATACCGCCGCTTCCTCGCTTCGCGTGTTGGCCAGCAGGACTTTGCCGCCTACCGCAAGCAGTTGGAAACCAAGGCTGACATCAAGAAGTTCTGATGTTGGTTTGAAAAAAAGCCCCCGGTCTGCAAGGACCGGGGGCTTTTTTTTGCGCATGTGATCGGCTTAGAACTTCAGTTTCCCCCAGCTCAACCCAATCACCGCCGCCACGGTCGAGGCCGTCAGCACGCTCAGTTTGGCCGCTGCCAAGAGTTCCGGGTCGGAGAAGGCCAGGGACGAGATAAAGATCGACATGGTAAAACCAATCCCCGCCAGCAGGCCGACCAGGCCGACGCCGCTCCAGGTGACACCGTCGGGCAGCTTGCAGATATTGAGTTTGACCAGCGTGACACTCGCCAGCATCACGCCCAACGGCTTGCCGATCACCAAGGCGACGATCACGCCCATGAACACACCCTGGGGCAGCGGATGCTCAAGGTTCAAGCCTTGCAGGCTGACACCGGCATTGGCCAGGGCGAACAGGGGCATCACGCCGAAGGCGACCCACGGGTGCAACGCCGATTGCACGCGCTGCACCGGCGGCATCAGTTCGCGTTGGGCTTCGCGCAGTTGCTTGAGCGGCTTGGCGACCTGGTGCGCATCTTCGGCCGGTTGCGAGAGACGATCCATCAGCTCATTGAAGGTGCGCCCGATGGTGTCCAGTGGGCGCTCGGTGGTCGGCTTGGAACTGACCGGCGTCATCAGGCCCAGGATCACCCCGGCGAGGGTCGGGTGTACGCCGGTCTTGAGCAGGCCGAACCAGACAATCGCGCCTGGCAGCAGATAGATCGCCGCCTTGCTGATGCCCATCCGTTGGAACACCAGCACTAAGGCCAACCCACCTGCGGCAACCACCAGGCCCATGTAGTCCAGGCTTGCAGTGAAGAACACGGCAATGATCAGGATCGCCACGATGTCATCGATGATGGCCAGGGCCAACAGCAGTACGCGTACACCGCTGGGGATCGATTTGCCCAGCAGCGCCAGCACGCCGACGGCAAAGGCAATGTCGGTGGCGGTGGGCACGGCCCAGCCACTGGCGGCGGCGGTGCCATGATTGAGCGCGGTGTAAAGGATGGCTGGCATCAATACGCCACCCAGCGCAGCGCCCAGCGGCAGGGTTGCGAGTTTCAGGTTGGCGAGTGCGCCGTCCTTTATTTCCTGGCGTATCTCCGCGCCAACCACCAGGAAGAAGATGGTCATCAGGCCGTCGTTGACCAGAAAATGCAGTGAGCGTGACACACTGAAGTCGCCCAGCCCGAGGGTAATTGGGGTGTTCCAGAAGTGTTCGTAGGATTCGGCAGCCGGGCCGTTGGCCCAGATCAGCGCAGCAATGGCCGCCAGCAGCAGGACAATGCCGCTGACCGCCTCAATGCGTGAAAACCGCTCAAGGGCTGACAGCGCGCCCTCGGTCAATGCCTGGGGACGCGGGATGGCAGGGTGTTTTTTGGGCACGACAAGTCTCCACTGGCGGCCCGACCAATGCTTTGCTTTAACCTGCGCTGTGCCCTATGCAGTCACGCACCCAGGGTGATGATAGGAAGTTGATGAATAAGTTGTAAACAATGTTGTCAGGCTTATGGGCTTTTTGTCGGCGGGTGCAGAAAACCGCGCGCCAATTGCTGGTACAACTCCGGCCCCATTCGCGAACTGACGGCCTTGGCAATCAGCGCCACCGCCATCAGGCTGATCACCATCCCGTGGCTGTCGATCATCTCCATCACGATGATCGCCGAGGTGATCGGCGATTGGGTCACGGCCGCCAGGAAGCCCACCATGCACAGCGCAATGATCGGTTGCGCTGCCAGCGCGAAAAACTCGGCCGCGTTGGCGCCCACGGCCGCGCCGACGGCCAGCGACGGGGCAAAGATGCCGCCCGGGATCCCGGAAAAATACGTGACCACCGTGGCCAGAAAACGCGTGACCGGCGCGTGCCATGGCAGGCCGACATCGGACGCAATGATCTGCGTAGTAATCCCGTAGCCGCTGCCGAAGGACATCCCGCCGCTGAGCCAACCCAACACTGCGACCACCAGCCCACACGCCCCGGCGAACCACACCGGGTGGACTCGCCGCCATTCCCAGAGCACAAACCGGTGGTAGCGCTGTGGCCACAGCAGCATGCGGCTGAACAGCCCGCCGAGCAGGCCGCAGCCGATGCCGGCCGCCAATACCGGAACAATGATGTCGAGCTTGATCTCTTCAACGTCCAGGTGGCCGAAATAGTTATAATTGCCCTGCAGGGCGATGGCCACCATCCCCGACAAAATAATCGTGCTGAGCAATACACCGCTGGTGCGGGTTTCGAGCTTGCGCCCCAACTCTTCGACTGCGAAGGCGATGCCGGCCAGCGGCGTATTGAATGCGGCGGCGATTCCGGCGGCGCCGCCCGCCAGGATCAAGTCTTCGCTGCGGATGATGCGAGCATTGGGCAGGTAACGATGGCAGAAGTGCATGATCGACGCTGCCACTTGCACGGACGGTCCCTCGCGCCCGGCAGAAAAACCACCGGTCAACGCCAATGTACCGAGGCCGATCTTGGCGAAGGCTATGCGCAAAGACACCAGCTTGCTGACGTCCTGCCCTTTGTTGGCCAGGCGAGTGGCAGCGATGACCTGCGGAATGCCACTGCCCTGGGCACCGGCAAAAAAGCGCGTGGTCAGCCACACCACCAGCATGCCCACCAGCGGTGTATAGACGAAGGGCAGCCACGGATGGGCGCTGGATTGCGCGGCGAACTGGGTGAGCGCCACGTCAGCCAGGCGCGCAAACATCACCACCATCAGCCCGGCGATGGTGGCGCCGGCCCACAGGGTGATCCGGGTACGCCAGCGCAGTGAGGTAAAGCGGCGGCGCAATGAAATGAACGGTTTGATCACCCAGGTGAATTCCGATTAAGTTTCAGGGTGTTTCAAGGTTAACCGTATATCCAACGCTTGTCCTCGCGATGCGCCGTGTCGCGGCCACTGCCAACAGTATCAACCCGCCAACCGCCCACGGGAACAACGCGACCCCCGATGTTTGCAGCAACAGGCCGCCCGCCAGCCCGCCGCCGGCAATCCCCAGGTTCCACACCGTCACCAGCATCGATTGCGCGGCATCGGCCGAGTCACCGGCGGACTTGGCCAGCGCCGTTTGCAACAGCGCCGGCAAGCCACCAAAGGCCAGGCCCCACAGCGCCACGCTGGCATACACCGCACTGGTGGAGGTCATCCACACGCCCAGTGCCAGGGCCGATACCGCGAACATCGCGCAACTGATGATCAGCAGGCGCTGCAAGTGTTGATCAATCAGCACGCCCGTCAGCCAGATGCTCAGCAAGGCCATGAGGCCGAACACCAGCAATATCTGGTCGATGTCGGCGACTAACCCGGCAGGCACCAGCAGTGGCGCGATGTAGGTGTACAGAATGTTATGTGCCAGCACGTAGGTCAGGGTCACCCACAGCACCGGGCGAATGCCGGGCAGGCTCAGGACCTGGCGCAAACCCAAGCGCTGTTGCGCCGTTTGCCCGGCGAAGTCCGGCAGTTGCCAGCGTGCCCACACCAGCAGCAACAGCGTCAGCCCGGTCATGATGGCAAAGCTCAGGCGCCAGCCCACCACGGTGCCGAGGAAAGTACCGGCGGGTACGCCCAGCGACAAGGCCAGCGGTGCGCCGAGCATGGCGACAGCGATCGCCCGGCCTTGCAGGTGCGGGGCCACCATTCGGCTGGCATAGCCGGCCAGCAACGCCCAGAGCAACCCGGCGAAGACGCCGGCAAAAAACCGCGCGACCAGGGTCAGCCCGTAATGGGTGGACAGCGCCGTCACGCTGTTGACCAAGGCAAAGCCGCCGATGGCAATCAGCAGCAAGGGGCGCCGCCGCCAGCCTCGGGTCAATAAAGTCAGGGGAATGGCCGCGAGTAACGAGCCCAGGGCGTAAAGGGTCACCAGTTGGCCGACCAATGCCTGCGAAACCTGCAGCCCCTCGCTCATCTGTGGCAGCAGCCCGGCCGGCATTGCCTCGGTGAGAATCGTGATAAACCCGGCGCACGCCAAGGCCAGTAAGCCGGCGAGGGGCAGTGTGTCCTTTACGGTCGTGATGGCCGGGTTGGCAATCGAGGGGCAGTCGCCCATGTTCCGTCTCCATGCAAAAGGTCAGGGAGGCAGAGTAGGGGGCTGTGAGTTGCGGAAAAACAGGCTAAGGTTCCGAACTTATCGGACATTCAAGTCCGCAATCAAAAAGAAGGTCGGCGATGGACAGTCTGAGTAGCCTTTCGGTGTTCGTGCAGGTTGCCGAAACCCGCAGCTTCACGGCTGCTGGCCGCGTGCTGGGGGTGTCGTCTTCGGCCGTGGGCAAAAGCATCGCGCGCATGGAAGAACGCCTGGGCGTGCGGCTGTTTCATCGCAGCACACGCAGCGTCACCCTGACCGGCGAAGGTGCGCTGTTCCTGGAGCGCTCGCGGCGGATTCTGGCCGAGGTGGAGGCAGCGGAGCAGGAGTTGACTGAGGCCGGCGCCACGCCCCGAGGCACACTGCGCATCAGCTTGCCGCAGGTGCGTGGGCTGTTGATGCCGGTGCTCAGCGACTTTATGCGCGCCTACCCGGACATCGAGCTGGATGTGGATTTTTCCGACCGCATGGTGGATGTGATCGAGGAAGGTTTCGATGCGGTAGTTCGCACCGGCAAGCCGGAAGATTCACGCTTGATGGCGCGTCATCTGGGCCATTACCAACTGGTCCTGGTGGCCACGCCGGGTTACCTGGCCCAGCATGGCACGCCGCAACAGCCGCAGGACTTGAGCAGCCATGCCTGCCTGCGCCACAAATTCTGCGCCACCGGCAAGCTGGAGCCCTGGCCACTGCGCCAGGTGCCGGGCGTGGCAGAGCCGGTGCTGCGTGCGCCGCTGGTCAGCACCACCATCGAATCCCTTAACTATGTGGTGCACGAAGGGTTGGGCATCGCCTGCCTGCCGGACTTCATGGTCAAGGAGGCGGTGTGCCAGGGGCGTCTGCAACGGGTGCTGGATGAACATTTGGTGCATCGCGGCAGTTTCTGGATGCTGTGGCCCTCCAGTCGCTTTGCCTCGGCCAAGCTGCGGGTGTTTATTGACCATATGTGCGCCGGGCTTTTTCCTGCGCACGCGGTGCAATAACGCTGTGACGTTTTACCGACAGGAATGTGCGCGCCAACCCTGCGTTCTGTTGCACAATAGCGCCCTGACTGTTTTCCTCAGGATTTTCGATGTCGACATCATTTCACTTGCGTAGCCTCGGGTTGGCGCTGGTGCTGGCGGGCGCTGCGGGCTGCTCGTCACCCAAGACCGCTATTTATGAACATGAGAATTTCGACGACTCCGGCACGTTCTCCCGTGATTACCCGGTCAGCGATGTGGCGGCCTGTGAGGCGGCGCGACGTGCGTTGTTGAGCCAGGGTTACATCATCACCAGCAGCGACCCCAAGCTGGTGGTGGGTAACAAGAGTTTCCAGCAGACCGGTGAAACCCACCTGCAAATCAGCTTCAACGTGGTATGTGCCGATGATGGCAAAGGCGCCAAGCACTCGACCATGTTCGCCAACGCCTTGCAGGACCGCTACGCGCTGAAGAAGGTCAACAACTCCGCCAGCCTCGGCGTGGGTGTATTGGGCTCGGTGTCGATGCCGATTGGCTCCACTGATGACTCGATGGTCAAGGTGGCGAGTGAGACGGTGACAGCGCCGAAGTTTTACGATCGTTACTTCTCGCTGGTGGATGTGTTCCTGCCCCAGGAAGTGAAGGCGGCCGAGCATATTCCAGAGAAGCCCAAGGCTGAGTTGGGCGTGCCGGAGCCGAAAGCGGCTGCGCCTGCCGATAAGGTAGAGCCGCCCAAGGACACACCGGTAGCGCCCGCCGTGTCGGAACCGCTGGCACCACCGCCAGAGGCAGCACCGATTGCGCCACAGGCCGAACCTGCGCCGAGCACTGCGCCAACACCTGCACCGGCGGCGGAACCAGCCCCAGCGCCGACCAACCCGAACCTGCCGGCGCCGACAGAGGCGATTCCACCGCTGCCAACGCCAGCCCAGTAACTCAGACCGCTACGGGGTTCGTCTTGTCGACGTTGATCCCGTAGCGGCTGATGGCCTCGCTCACCTTGTCACGCCCGATCACGCCGTCATCGGCCAGCGCCTTCAGCGCCGCCAGCACGATGAAGTGGCGGTCCACCTCAAAGAATTCGCGCAGGGTTTCGCGGGTGTCCGATTGCCCAAAGCCATCGGTGCCCAGCGCCACAAAACGGCGGCCGTGTACAAACGGGCGAATCTGGTCGGCGAACAACTTCATATAGTCCGTCGCCACCACCACCGGTCCGCTGTGTCCGGCCAGGCTGGTTTCCACGTAGCTCGCGCGCGGTTCATCCTGTGGATGCAGCAGGTTCCAGCGCTCCACTGCGTGCCCGTCACGGCGCAGTTCGGTCAGGCTGGTGGCGCTCCAGACATTACTGGCCAGGCCAAAGTCCTTGTCGAGCAGGTGCGCTGCGCCAATCACTTCGCGCAGGATCGAGCCGCTGCCCATCAATTGCACCTGCGCCTGCGGGTGCGTGCTTAATGGATACAAACCTTTGAGAATCCCATTCTCCACGCCTTCGGGCATGGCTGGGTGCGGGTAGTTTTCGTTGAGCAGGGTGATGTAGTAGTAAATGTCCTCCTGTTCGACATACATGCGCCGCATGCCTTCGCGAATGATTACCGCCAGCTCGTAGGCAAAGGTCGGGTCATAGGCGATGCAGCAGGGGATCACCGACGCGAGGATGTGGCTGTGGCCGTCGTCATGCTGCAAGCCTTCGCCCATCAGCGTGGTGCGGCCAGCCGTGGCACCCAGCAGAAAGCCGCGAGCGCGGGCATCGCCGGCGGCCCAGGCCAGGTCGCCGACGCGCTGGAAACCGAACATCGAATAGAAAATGTAGAACGGCACGGTCATCAGGCCGTGATTGCTGTAGGACGTACTCGCCGCAATCCACGAGGAAATGGCCCCGGATTCATTCAGGCCTTCCTGCATGATCTGTCCGTCTTTGCTCTCTTTGTAGTAGCTCAGTTGCCCGGCGTCTTGTGGGGTGTAGAGCTGGCCGACGGCGGAGTGAATGCCGATCTGGCGGAACAGGCTCTCCATGCCAAAGGTGCGCGACTCGTCCGGCACGATGGGTACGATCAGCTTGCCCAGGTGCGGGTCTTTGAGCAGAGTGCCGAGGATGCGCACAAACGCCATGGTGGTGGAGATGGCGCGCTCGCCGGTGTCTTTGAGTTGGGTGGCAAACGCGCTCAGTTCGGGAATCTGCAAGGCTTCGACCGCAGTGTGTCGTGCTGGCACATAGCCGCCCAGCGCTTGGCGACGGGCAGCGAAGTAGCGGGCTTCTTCGCTGTCGGCAGCGGGCTTGAGGTAAGGGATTTCGTCGAGCTGGTCATCGGCCACTTCCAGGCCGAAGCGGTCGCGAAAGGCTTTTACGGCATCAGCGCCCATCTTCTTCAACTGGTGATTGATGTTCTGGCCTTCGCCCGCTTCGCCCATGCCGAAGCCCTTGACGGTCTTGGCCAGGATCACCGTCGGTTGGCCCTTATGGCGTACGGCAGCGGCGTAGGCGTTGTAGACCTTGTCGGGGTCGTGGCCACCGCGTGAGAGTTTCCAGATATCGTCGTCGGACATGTCGGCAACCAGTGCCAGCAATGGCGGGTATTTGCCGAAGAAGTGTTCACGCACATAGGCGCCGTTTTGGGATTTGTAGTTCTGGTAGTCGCCGTCCACGCATTCCATCATGCGTTGGCGCAGCAAGCCGCTCTGGTCCTTTTCCAGCAGCGCATCCCAGCCGCCACCCCAGATCACCTTGATCACGTTCCAGCCGGCGGCGCGGTACAGGCTTTCGAATTCCTGGATCACCTTGGCATTGCCGCGCACCGGGCCGTCCAGGCGTTGCAGGTTGCAGTTGACCACGAAGATCAGGTTGTCGAGTTTCTCGCGGCCGGCCAGGGAGATGGCGGCCAGGGATTCCGGCTGGTCCATTTCGCCGTCGCCCAGGAATGCCCACACCTTGCGGCCTTGGTGTGGCTTGAGGTCACGGAACTCCAGGTAGCGCATAAAGCGCGCTTGGTAGGCGGCGGTAATTGGCCCCAGGCCCATGGACACCGTGGGAAATTGCCAGAAGTCCGGCATCAGCCGTGGGTGCGGGTAGGAGGACAAGCCCTCGCCACCGGCTTCGCTGCGGAAGTTATCCAGCTGCGCTTCGCTGATGCGCCCTTCAAGGTAGGCGCGGCCGTAAATGCCCGGGGAAGAGTGGCCCTGAATGTACACCAGGTCACCGTCGAAGCTATCGGTTCGGCCACGGAAGAAGTGGTCAAAGCCTACGTCGTACAACACGGCGGCTGACGCGTAAGTTGCAATATGCCCACCGACACCCGAGTGTTTACCTGCGCGCAATACCATCGCCATGGCATTCCAGCGGATAAACGCATTGGTGCGCCGCTCGATGGCCAGGTTGCCGGGGTAGGGCAATTGGCGGTCGACCGCGATGGTGTTGACGTAAGGCGTGGTCACCCGCCCGTAGAAGTCACCATGGCGCGCAACGTCGAAATCCAGCAACTGATCAATCAGGTAGTGCGCACGCGGGCGGCCTTCGGTGGACAACACCGATTCGATGGACTCCAGCCACTCGCGGGTTTCCTGTGGATCGTCGTCCAGTCTTACTGCGTTATTGGGGGTCATGTGAGGCTCCAGGGTAGGCGGATTTCAAGCAGCGGGCTCCTTGTGGGAGTTGCGCGAATGTAATTGCAATTGCAACTACATGACTGAATCTAGCGCGGGATGAGCTACTATTGCAACCTTCTTGAAATTCCCCGGATGGTGTTGCATGTCGTCGAAAGAGCCTGATGTCTGGTTCCGTTTTGTCAGGGCCCACAGGACGGTCATCCGTGAAATCGAACGCCGCCTGGCGGCGGCAGACTTGCCGCCCTATGCCTGGTATGACGCGTTATGGGGCCTGGAAAGCGGCCCCGATGGCACACGGCGCATGCATGAGTTGGCCGATGTGCTGGCGATCGAGCGCTACAACCTCACACGCTTGGTGGACCGCCTGGAAAAGGACGGCCTGGTGGTGCGTTCGCGCTCCGACGGTGACGGCCGCGCGGCATTTGCCTCGATCACCGAAGCCGGCCGGGTGTTGCGTAAAAAAATGTGGGGCATCTACGAAAGCACCGTGGATGAACTGTTCCTGTCGCAGATCGAGCCTGAACAACGCCAGCTGTTTGCCGATACCTTGGAACGCACGGCGGGGTTGGCGGTGGAGGCGGGCGTGCAAACCCGCAGTCGACGCAAGATCTAATAGGCGATGAAGGTCCAATGTGGGAGCGGGCTTGCTCGCGAATGCGATCTGTCAGACACATAGAGGCTGGCTGACCCACCGCATTCGCGAGCAAGCCCGCTCCCACATTTTTGACCGTGTTCCCATGCCTCACAGTGGATACCGACGCATCGCCGCTTCGACCTGCTCTACACCAATGCGGCCTTCATCGGCCAACGCCCGCAGCGCACACACCACGATCCAATACCGACTGGGCGCAGACACCTGCACCGACCCCGCACCCAGCCCGACAAACCGCGCCTGCACATGTGCCGCCAACTGATCGACAATCACCTGCGGATAACCGGTCACGGCAATCACCGGCGCGGCGCTCCCGGCCAGGCACTCATGCAAATGGCAACTTCGCCGGGCGGCCATCGGGTGCAGGCGATTCCAGCGCTCTGCGGCCGCTGCCTCACGGGCCAGCCGCGTATAGCTAGGGCAACTCCACACCTGCGCAGTCACGCCCCAATCCTGTTCGAGCAGTTGTGCCGCTTGGGTCACGTCCTCAAGCGTACGGCCAGCACCGAGCAATTGCACATCCGCAGAATGTTTGCGGCGCAGCGGGTACATGCCCTTGAGCACGTCTTCACGATCCTGCGTCTCGAGCATCGCTGTGCGCGCTTGATCGTGCAGCGCGAGGTAATAAAACCCCGGCTTGCCATCGACATACAACGCGCGCAAACCCGCCAGCACAATCGCCCGCGCCTCGGCACCTGACGCCGGGTCATACGGCGTGCAGTACGGGTTCGTCGCCAGCCACAACGGCAGTGAGGGTTGCGCGCCTTTCGGCCAGGCAGAGGGTTGGTTTTCGATGTCGTTGCACAGGATGCCGCGCTGTAAGGAGGCCTGCGACAGTCCACATAACTGCGCCGACGACGCCGCGCTGTGCAGGTACAGCATGGGTTTTTCGCCGGTATTACGCGCAAACCAGCGGGGCCAATTGCCCGCACGGTGGCTGCGTGACTGGCCACGAATCACCCAGGCCTGTCGGCTCAATTCCAGGGTATTGGCCATGGTCATGACCGTGTACAGCGGCGAGCCGGGAGGCGGCGCGGCAGTGCCCAGCGCATCGATGCAGCGCTGCGCGGCTTGAGCGGTTGAGACAGGCATGGGTCGAGGCTCCTGGCGACAGAGGCGCTTACCCTAATGCAAATCGGTATGTTATTGCAATTGCAATGATTGCAATCGCACCTCGAACACGAAGTGCTAAATCGACCCAACCCTGCTACGTTTTATCTTGAAGTGCAGGAACGTCATGGCGCCGACATTTTTTCGTCATCACGGCACTTTAGGCTGGGTGTGCAGGTCATTTATCTGCAACCGCTTTTAATCAAGAAGGAGTCCACCATGGACGAATACCAGGAAGAACTGCTGGAGTACCACGCGTTTGAACTGGATCCGCTGGATCCGGCCGATGACGCCACCGAGCTGTAACACCGACTTCAGGCGGAATGCCGCTGACTGCGGCGAAATTCCCCTGGGGTCTGGTTGTTCCACCGCCTGAAGGCCCGTTGAAAGGCTTGGGCTGAGGCAAAACCGAGCAAGTAGGCGATCTCGCCGAATGCCAGTTCCGTGTCGCGAATGTAGGTCATGGCCAAATCGCGGCGGGTATCGTTAAGAATCGCGCGAAACTGCGTGCCTTCGTCGGCCAGTTTGCGCCGCAGCGTCCAGGTTGGCAGCTTCAAGCGTGCCGCCACTTCTTCCAGGTCGGGTTCCCGGCCGCCATTGAGCATCGGCCCGAGCAACCGGGTAATGCGCTCGCGCAGGCTGCGAGTGCGGGTGAGCTGCTCCAACTCGTGTTCACATAACTTCAACAACAGCTGCCAGGTGCTGGGGCAATGCTGCGGGTTACGCAGGCCCAGGGTTGCCTGGTTGAGGCGCAGTTGATTGGCTTCGGCACCGAAATGCACCGGGCTGTCACCCAGCACGCTGTACTGGTCGCTGTACTCAGGGGCTTCAAATTCGATGTCGATGCGCTGCGCCTGCACCGGTTGCTGGGCCAGGCTCGACAATTGCTGCAACCAGCCGGCGATGATCGAGTCCACCACAAAGCGATTGTAGGCGTTGTAGGGGCTGATGGAATAGAAGCGCAGCCAAGCGCCGTCGGCGTCTTCATGAAAGCTCGATTGGCCGCGATAGTTGGAGCCGTACAGTGCTTCAAACCGCGTCAGTGCGCGCGCCGCTTCGCGTACGTTGGGCGCCTGTGCGGCGGTGACGCCGGCCAATCCCGCCTGGCCTAGGCGGCTCAATTGGCCCATGCGCAGGCCCAGGCCGGGGTTGCCGGTCAGCTGGATGGCGGCATGGCCCAGGCGCATGTAGCGCGGGATCGACAACCGCGCCCCGGCTTCGGCAAGGCGCGCCGGGTCCAGGCCGTATTGCAGCAGCAGCGGTTGCGGGTCCAGGCCATGGCTTTGGACGGCGTCGGCCAGGGACTGTACAAAGCCCACCGACAAATCCCCAAGGCGCACCGGCTTCACGGCGTTACAGCCAGATATTCAGCAGGCGCGCACCACGGGCGTCGTTGCCCGCAGTGACGTGCCCATCGTTGCTGAGGAAGCTGTGCCCGGCGGTGCCCAGGTCCCAGAACTGCCCACGCAGGAACACACTCATGCCGGCGCTGGCCTGGCTGATGGGTTGTTGGCTGATCAGGGTGAGGCGGCGCCAGGCTTCGCCTTCGCTGAGTTCTTCGGGCTTGAGGCTGATTTCCGGCGGCGTGGACACGCTTTTAAAGCCGCGCCATGGGCGGTCCCAGGTGTCGCGGCCGGTGACGAAGGCCGGTACGGCGACCAGTTGCGCGCCTTGCTCATTGAGTTTGCGGTAGTTGTCCGGGTACCAGCTGTCGCTGCCGATCAGGACGCCCAGGCGCCCGGCCGGGGTGTCGACCACGCTGACCTGGTTTTCATCGCCCGGCGCGATAAACCCGCGCTCATCGTAAATCGGGTACAGCTGGCGCTGTGGGTCGCCAATGGGCAGGCCATCCGCCGCAAACACCACGCTGGCGTTGTACAGCGCGCCATGGCCGATGTGCAGTTGGCCCTGGCTGACACTGGGGTTCGGCAGCGCAATGGAGCCCGCCACCAGGGTCACGCCGAATTCTTTGGCCAGGCCGCCGAACAGCACTTGATAGTCGCGGGCCATGGCCGGCGCCTTCATGCGCAGGTAGGCGTCGTCCATGCGGTTATCGCCTTTGGCGCTGATCCAGGCGCGGGCAAACTGCAACGGGTTGCTGGCCAACAGCCAGTTCATCGCATCCTTGAGGTGGGTGGCCTGGTACAGCTCGTTCTTTTCGCCGCTGAGCATCAGCCAGGTGCCGATGTGTTCCGGCAGCACGACGACGGTCTTGGCGTTTATCAAACCTTGGTCGCGGGCCTTTTGCAGGTAGGCCGAAAGTTTCAGGTGCAGGCGTTCCAGGCTCTGGTAGTCGGCCGGGAACAGCTCGGGTTGGATGCCCAGCAGATTGCCACGATCGGCGGGCTCGCCTTCGTTGACGGCCAGGGTGATACGCAGGTCCGACAGGTAATGCGCCACAGGGCGCTCCTGGGTCCAGACCAGATACGCGGCGATGGCGGCAACCAGGGCCATGGAGACGGTGAACGCTAGAAGTTTACGCATGGGGCAACAGACAACAGACCGTGTGCAGGGTTCGCGACTAGGGTAGGGCGCCTGCATCGGCTTGCCAAGGGGTACTGTGCATTTGGATCAATAACTTGTCAGTTACGGTCATTGAGCGGTAGTCCATCGCCTCTTAGTCTGTGGGACATAAACCGATGGCGTGCCATTCGAGCCTGCCACGTCCCGTGATGATCCGTTGTGGAGCTGTACCATGACCGCTGCTGCCTACCCGCACCTGCTGGCCCCGTTGGACCTGGGTTTTACCACCTTGCGCAACCGCACCCTGATGGGTTCGATGCACACCGGCCTGGAAGAAAAGCCCGGTGGTTTCGAACGCATGGCCGCCTATTTTGCCGAGCGCGCCCGTGGCGGCGTTGGCCTGATGGTCACCGGAGGCATCGGCCCGAACGATGAAGGCGGCGTGTATGCCGGTGCAGCCAAGCTGACCACCGACGAAGAAGCGCAAAAGCACAAGATTGTGACCAAGGCCGTACACGAAGCCGGCGGCAAGATCTGCATGCAGATCCTTCACGCCGGGCGTTATGCCTACAGCCCCAAGCAGGTGGCACCGAGCGCGATCCAGGCGCCGATCAACCCGTTCAAGCCCAAAGAGCTGGACGAGGAGGGCATCGAGAAGCAGATCCAGGATTTTGTCACCTGCTCGCTGCTGGCCCAGGTTGCCGAGTACGACGGCGTGGAAATCATGGGTTCCGAAGGCTACTTCATTAACCAGTTCCTCGCCGCCCACACCAACCATCGCACTGACCGTTGGGGTGGCAGCTACGAAAACCGCATGCGCCTGGCCGTGGATATCGTGCGCCGGGTGCGCGAAGCGGTAGGCCCGAATTTCATCATTATCTTCCGCCTGTCGATGCTCGACCTGGTGGAAGGTGGTAGCACCTGGGAAGAAATCGTGCAGTTGGCCAAGGCCATCGAAGGCGCGGGTGCAAGCATTATCAACACCGGTATCGGCTGGCACGAAGCGCGTATTCCGACCATTGCCACCAAAGTACCGCGTGGTGCGTTCAGCAAGGTCACCGCCAAGCTGCGTGGCGCGGTGCAGATTCCATTGATCACCACCAACCGCATCAATACCCCGGAAATAGCCGAGCAGATCCTGGCCGAAGGCGATGCGGACATGGTTTCGATGGCGCGGCCATTCCTGGCCGACCCGGAGTTCGTCAACAAGGCCGCTGCCGGCCGTGCGGATGAAATCAACACCTGCATCGGCTGCAACCAGGCCTGCCTGGACCACACCTTTGGCGGCAAACTGACCACCTGCCTGGTCAACCCGCGTGCCTGCTACGAGACCGAGCTGAACTACCTGCCGGTCAAGCAGATCAAGAAAATTGCGGTGGTCGGTGCCGGGCCTGCGGGCCTGGCGGCGGCTACTGTGGCGGCTGAGCGCGGCCACCAAGTGACCTTGTTCGATTCGGCCAGCGAGATCGGCGGCCAGTTCAATATCGCCAAGCGCGTGCCGGGCAAAGAAGAGTTCTTCGAAACCCTGCGTTACTTCAAGCGCAAATTGCAGACCACCCATGTTGAGCTGTGCCTCAACACCCGCGTGGATGTGGCGCAATTGGCGGCAGGCGGTTACGACGAGATCATCCTGGCCACCGGCATTGCGCCGCGCACCCCGGCGATTCCGGGCGTCGACAACGCCAAGGTGTTGAGCTACCTGGACGTGATTCTGCAGCGCAAGCCAGTGGGCAAGCGCGTGGCGGTGATCGGCGCCGGCGGCATCGGTTTCGACGTCTCCGAGTTTCTCGTACACGCGGGCGTGTCCACCAGCCTGGACCGCGAGGCGTTCTGGAAAGAGTGGGGCATCGACACCCAGCTGCAAGCCCGTGGCGGCGTGGCCGGCATCAAGCCGCAACCCCATGCACCGGCGCGTGAAGTGTTCCTGCTGCAACGCAAGACTTCCAAGGTCGGCGACGGCCTGGGCAAGACCACCGGCTGGATCCACCGCACAGGCTTGAAGAACAAGCAGGTGCAGATGCTCAACAGTGTCGAGTACCTGAAGATTGATGACGAAGGCCTGCATATCCGCATCGGCGCCGAGGGCGAGCCGCAGGTGCTGGCCGTCGACAATATCGTCATCTGCGCTGGGCAAGACCCACTGCGCGAACTGCAGGATGGGCTGGTCGCAGCGGGCCAGAACGTACACCTGATCGGCGGCGCCGACGTGGCGGCCGAACTCGACGCCAAGCGCGCCATCAATCAGGGTTCGCGCCTGGCTGCCGAGTTGTAAAACCACCCAAGGGGCGGTGTTAGACTACCGCCCCTTTTCATTCAGACAGCTCCCGATGGGTCCCTTCGACTGGCTTCCCCACGCACCGCTTGAACCGTTGCTGCTCGACTGGCTGAACGGCGTCGAGCTGGCGGTGCTGCGCCTGGACCGTATCGACCCACTGATCAGCGGCAACAAGTGGTTCAAGCTCACCGAGCACCTGGCCCACGCGCAAGCCGCCGGTGCCCGTGGTGTTATCAGCCTCGGTGGCGCCCACTCCAACCACCTGCACGCACTGGCAGCCGCCGGCAAACGCTTTGGTTTCGCCACCGTCGGCCTGTTGCGCGGCCATCCTCAAGACACACCCACTGTGCTTGACCTCAAAGCCTTTGGCATGCAGTTGCATTGGCTGGGTTATGGCGGCTATCGCGCACGGCATGAAGCGGGTTTCTGGTCGCCGTGGCGTGAGCAATATCCGCATCTGTATCCCGTGCCCGAAGGCGGCGGCGGGTTGGCGGGTGCCGAGGGTTGCGGCGTGTTGGTGGAGCACGTGCGGGCGCAATTGAACCGTCTGGGCTGGGATGATTACCACGCGTGGTGGCTGGCGGCAGGGACGGGCACCACACTGGCCGGGTTGGCGTTGGCCGAGGCGGGCGCGCATCCGGTGTACGGCGCAATGGCCGTGCCGGATGATCATGGGGTTGCACAGAATGTGCAGGCGATTGTGCCAGGCGGTTATGCGTTGCTGGATGCGAGCCGAGGTGGTTTTGCCAAGGTCGACCCGGTATTGCTCGACTTTATCCAAACCACCGAACAGGCCTGTGGCTTGCCGCTTGAACCGCTCTATACCGGCAAGGCACTCCTGGCGTTGAAGCAACAGATCGAGGCCGGACGCTTCACCCCCGGCACTCGCCTGATCTTCGTACACACCGGAGGCCTGCAAGGCCGCCGAGGTTTTACCACCTAGCGTAACCCCCTGTGGGAGCGGGCTTGCTCGCGAAAGCGGTGTGTCAGTCAGCTGATGTATTAACTGACCCAGCGCCTTCGCGAGCAAGCCCGCTCCCACCTGGCATCATTCGCAAAGCAGTATTGTCGCGCAGGATGTAGTGGTGAATGATCCCCGCCAACGCATGCAGCCCAATCAGCCAATACCCGACCTTGCCGAACAGCACATGCCAACTCTCAATCTCTTTGGCCAGCGCTTTGTTCTCCGCAATCAACGGCGGCAATTCAATCCCATAAAACATCACCGAATGCCCTTCGGCACTGACGATCAGCCAACCCGCAATCGGCATGCCGATCATTAATGCATACAGCGCAACGTGCATCAGTGTGGCCAACAACGTTTGCCATTGCGGCGGTGTGGGCACGATCTTCGGCGCAACCCCCAGGCTGCGCGCAAACAGGCGCAGCCACACCAGCACAAACACGGTAAGGCCGAACATAAAGTGCATTTCGACGATCAAGGTGCGCGCACCACTGCCTTTAGGGAACTGGCCGCGTAACTCTATGCAGGCGTAAACCACCGCCAGCAGCACCACCATCAACCAGTGCAGTGCAATTGACATGGTGCTGTAGCGGGTATCGGAGTTTTTCCACGGCATCGCTGTGTTCCTCACTCATCAGGGCATACCTCCATTCTTTCGCGATGGAGTGCTTTAACTGTATGCCGGTTTTGAGCGGTTCGCCTGGCGTAAATGCCGTTGTTTTGACCTCGATCAGTGGCTTTGCGGCATTTCACCGCGCGCCAGGCGCTGGTTGATATCGGTGATCACCGCCGGCAGGTCGTTGATGGTGTCGATCAGGTAGTGCGGGCGCGAGCCTTCGAACAGCTTTTCGATGCGTTTGCGCTCGCTGGCCAGGGCGGCAGCGTCCAGGTCACGAAATTGTTCATAGGTCAGGCCCAGCGCGTTGCCGGAGCAGGTCAGTGCCACGGTCCACATGCCGGCGCGGCGGCCTTCGAGGATGCCTGGCACAGTGTCGTCGACCTTTACGCACGCTGCCACATCGTCAATGCCCAGCGCGATCACGTTGGCCAGCGCCTGGGCCGGCCAAGGGCGGCCGTTGGGCACTTCGTCGGTAGCGACCACGTGGTCGGCGATGTAGCCGTTGGTGGCGGCCAGGGCGACCACCTTGTCCATCACCTGCTTGGGGTAGCCGGAGCAGGAGCCGATCTTGATGCCTTGCACACGCAAGCGCGCAATGGTGTCCAGGGCACCAGGGATCAGCGCCGAGTGCTCCGCGATCTTTTCGATCTGCAAGGGCATGAAGCGCTGGTAGATCGAGGTCACGTCGTCATCGGTCGGCGTGCGGCCGAAGGCCTTGCGGTAGCGTTCGGCCACCTGTGGTTGGTCGCAGAGGGTGCGGATGTGGTCCCACTTGCCCATGCCCATCGGGCCACGGGCTTCTTCGATGGAGACTTGCACGTCGAACTCGGCGAAGGCTTCGACAAAGATCTGCGTGGGCGCAAAAGAGCCGAAGTCGACCACGGTGCCGGCCCAGTCGAGGATCACGGCCTGCAGGGTGTTGGGGTTTTGATAGTTCATGGTTCAAATCCTGTGGGTAATGGGGGCAATCAGATGTCCAGCACTTCCATTTCTTGCAGCACCTGGCCGATCGCTTCGACCGCTGCCTGCATGCCTTGCGCGTCAACGTGGCCGATGCAGCCGACGCGGAAGGTTTCTACCTGGGTCAATTTGCCGGGGTAGAGAATGAAACCCTTGGCTTTGACCCGCTCGTAGAAGTCCTTGAACTGGTAGCGCGGGTCTTTTGGCGCATGGAAGGTGACGATGATCGGCGCCTGGATGGCGGCTGGCAGGAAGCTGCGCAGGCCCAGTGCGGCCATGCCCTCGAGCAGCGTCTGGCAGTTGTCGGCGTAGCGTTGATGACGCGCGGGCAGGCCGCCTTCTTCCTGGTATTGCAGCAAAGCTTCGTGCAGCGCGGCGACCACGTGGGTCGGCGGCGTGAAGCGCCATTGGCCGGTCTTGGCCATGTAGCTGTGCTGGTCGAACAAGTCCATCGCCAGGGAATGGCAGTTGCCCTGGGCGCCCGCCAATGCCTGTTTGTCGGCGAAGACAAAACCCATGCCCGGCACGCCTTCCAGGCATTTGCCCGAGGCGGCGATCAGCGCGTCAAACGGCACTTCGCGAGCGTCGATCGCCAGCGCGCCGAAGGAGCTCATGGCGTCGATGATCAGGCGTTTATCGTGGCGTTTAACCACCTGCGCGATGTCCGGCAGCGGGTTGAGAATGCCGGTGCTGGTTTCGCAGTGGATCAGCGCCACGTGAGTGATCGCCGGGTCGGCGTGCAGCAGGCGGTCGACGTCGGCGGCGGTGGTGGGCTCGTCTTCAGCGGTTTCGAAGGTGCTGAAATCGCGGCCGAGCACTTCGCAGATCTTCGCCAGGCGCTTGCCGTAGGCGCCGTTGATCAGCACCAGTACCTTGCCGTTGCGCGGCACCAGGGTGCCGATGGCGGCTTCGACGGCAAAGGTGCCGCTGCCTTGCAAGGGCACGCAGTGGTGGGTATCGCTGCCATGCAGGATGGCCAGCAACTGGGTGCAGACACTGGCGGTCAGTTGGTTGAAGCGGTCATCCCATGACCCCCAATCCACCATCATTGCCTGACGGGTGCGGTTCGATGTGGTCAAGGGGCCAGGGGTCAGCAGGATCGGCGCGGCAGTGCTCATCTCAAGTCCTCGCAAGGTCATTGGGGGGTGAAGCTACGGCGCCTAAATTGCAGTTTGGCTTGTCATCAATCAAATTGTTTGTTGTTATGCGAGCTATCAGTGAGGCCGATAGCTATGAATTTGTTTCAACTGCGTGCATTCGATGCCGTGGCCCGCGAGGGCAGCTTTACCCGAGCCGCCGCACGGCTATTCATCAGCCAGCCGGCGGTGACCGGGCACATCAAGGCCCTGGAAGAGCACTACCAGATCGCACTGTTGCGCCGCACCGCCCGGCGGGTGGAATTGACCGAGGAGGGCACGCGCCTGGCGGCGATAACCCGGGCAATTTTCGGACTGGTGGATGAAGCGCAGACGCTGCTCGAAGCCAATCGGCAGTTGCTCAGCGGGCGTCTGGAAGTGGCTGCCGACGGCCCGCACCTGGTGATGCCGATGATCGCCAGCCTGCGGGCGCGTTACCCCGGCATCACCGTGAACCTGCGCCTGGGCAATGCCCAGGAAACCCTGGCGGCGCTGCTCTCCGAGCATGCGGATGTGGCGGTGCTGACGGAGGTGGAGCCGCGCAATGGCCTGCACCTTCAGCCTTTGAATGAGTCGCGGATTTGCGCGCTGGTCCCGGCCAGCCACCCGTGGGCGGCACTGCCCAAGGGTATTCGGCTGGAACAGCTCAACGAAGTGATCATGGTGTTGCGCGAGCCCAGCTCCATCACGCGGCGGACCTTCGATGAGGCGTGCGCGGTTGCGGGTGTGCAGCCCAAGGTGCTGCTGGAACTGGACAGCCGCGAGGCGGTGACCGAGGCCGTGGCGGCCGAGTTGGGCGTGGGCGTGGTGTCGTCGATGGAAGTCAGCCAGGACCCACGCGTGCAGGCGGTGGCGATTCAGGGCGATGGGTTGTTGAACCGGCATATGCTCGGCTGCATGGAGCGACGCCGCTCGTTGCGCTTGATTCAGGCGTTTTTTGAGTTGGCGTCTTGAGGTATTCGACGCAACCCAATCCCCCTGTGTGGCGAGCAGGCTTGC